>JANLFP010000020.1:19094-21111 GCA_024655905.1 Tepidanaerobacteraceae bacterium | reverse complement strand
TTTTATCACCTTATATAAGGTCAAAAAAATGTCTTGACAACTTTAGCCACCATATGGGACTATTTTTTATATATTGGTCCCCCCATCCGCCAACGCTAATATAGGTGTTAGGGTTAGGATCACTATATCTTTTACCATAATTACTTCCCCAAACTTCCAAACTTGATACTTTTACTTGTGAATCATCTATTTGTACAACTTTCCCACCCGATTTAATTATATCATAAAAGTCATATTCACCACCACTATTCCAATAATAATGATCATAATTGACTTGTATTGCAGATTTTACACTTGATGATGAGTCATAGTCCTCATCATTATAAGTTAAAGAGCTAATTACAAATGCTGTCGCAACGAAGGCTTGAATAATTCCCTCACTCACACTGACAACTCGGACAAATAAGGTACGTCCCCATTTGTCCCAACATAGCCCGCCAATTGGACTCTATAGCGGAAAGGCTGTTATTATAGCTTCCATTCTCACCAAACTTTGAAAAATCCCTTTGGGAACCACTTTAATCATTTACTAATACTCTAACCCTACCTGCCGCTCAAAACCCTAAAATACAATGAATATTTTGTTGTTTACATAAGCGAAAAAAATGTTATAATATAGATAAAGGCAATCGGAACCGCAAAAGTGCGGTTGCCACGGGTTATTTAAATAGCAATCACCCTATGGCCGAGCAGGGTGATTGTTATTTTTTTCCTTTATTTATCGCCTTAATTAACGCAATAATTAAGGAAATCAGCGATACGGTAAACATAGAGGATGCAATCACTAATGACAGAGCCTCATATGTACTCATACCGCATCACCTCCTTCCTTTTAGTATCAAGGAGGTGGCAACCACACCCTGCTTATCTGATTACCTTATGCAAAATTATACCATACTTAATACACTGCGACAATAAAAAAGACAGTTTTCAATCAAACCATTACGCCATTCAACCCCCGAAATACGCCAGTTAGCGTGCAAAATACGCCAGTCGGCGAATGCCGGCAGGAAATATAAAACAAATGAAGAATACTTTAAAGTAAAATAACAAAAATATATAAAAAAAATCACAGGAGATGAAAATATTGTCTAAAAAGCTTTCTAGAGCAGACATAATAGAGATAATCACAATATTGGCGTGCGGCGGATTTAGTATCACTTTGCTCCTTCCGTTTATCGGTTATATTTTTGCAATAATATTGACTTTTTCGCTTATAGCTTTTGTCTGGTATAAATACTTCAAAAATCAAGCTTTATAAATCATCGAAAATAAATATTGATAATAAGGGCAAACTTATCGAAAGATAAGGGCGCAAAGCCACAGGGTCTAAAGTGCCCCAGCACTATGACAGCCTGGTTGCCGCTGGATATCTGCAATAGTTTATCAACCGCGCCCTGTGCACGGTTTTTTTATGCAAATTCATTGCCGAGGAGGGTTGGTAAACATGAAGAATATTGTTAGAGAGGTCAAACCACAGCAACACAACCGCCAGGTCCAAAAAATCATGATTAAGTCCGATGAAAAAAGCGTCTTAGTAAACATCCGGGATATAATTTTAATAACGCGAGGAGGAAGCGTACTTCCCCTAATTCTATTAAAGGATTATGCCGGAAAAACCCCACTTTGTAAAGCATAAAAATAATATTTTTTCTAAGAGCTTATAAAGCTTGTAATAATAAGGCTTTGAGCCTTAAACTAACATCTTAATTTTATTTTATACGAGATAGGAGGGTGTTCTATGAAAAAAAATGTCATTGTTATAATCACCATGATCGCATTGCTATTGCTAAACATGCAATACGTCTTTGCGGATAGTAAAATTGGCGCCCCGGTAAGTAAAAGTGAAATTGAAGATTATAAAACGGAGAACTCACATTATATTGAGAGTGATAAAGATAATGCTGAAGTCAGGCCATTAGCAGGTATTGAATATGTAGAAAAAAATAAAACGTGATATAAGGACTTCAAGAATGAGATTGGATGATTGTATAATTTAAGGTCCCATTTTTTCATA
>JANLFP010000020.1:0-18592 GCA_024655905.1 Tepidanaerobacteraceae bacterium | reverse complement strand
GCCTTGATTATCCATTCTACAATTTCCGAGCAAACATCTTCGCTGCCAAAGCGGCGGGCATATTTTTTTACAATCGGTTTAAACCGCTCAACCACTTGATTGAGAGCATCTTTATCGCCGCTTTGGGCTTTGGATATGAGTTCTTTTAGCTTTGGCTTCTTTGCCATAACTATCATCCTCCATCATGATTTTCCTATTTTTTAAGAAGACAAAAAGACCCGCTATCGAAAAGAATGCGGGCAGTTTCGAAATATGTTATTAAGTGGCAGCCAGGCTGTCATAGCTCATCAGACACCTTAGACCCTGTGACTTTGCGCCCTTATCTTTCGATAAGTTTGCCTTTATCTTTATTATTGATTTTTACCCCCGGGAGACTTTCTTCAGAGCATCCGGGATATCCGGTCGTATAGTATCTTATTTTTCTACTGATTTCTTCTACACTTTTTATTAATTTCCTGCCGGCTTTCCGCAACTGGCATATTTTACGGTACAACTGGCGTATTTTGGGGTATGAACGGCGGAAGGGTGATGGTATAATTATAGTGAATAATTTTTTGAATGGAGTGAGATAAATGGGTTCAACAATCAAAAGTAATAAGATGAAGATATTATTGTTCCTTGCAATAGTTGTGACAATAATTATTTACAATGGGATGAAATTTTATTTAACCCCGCCGGTTAAACTTTCAGATATTATTCCTGATGATATCAGTACTTATCGGGATTTCATATTGATGGAGAAACGTGTAGATGATAAATATGAATTTAGAAAAGATGAGGATTTGGAAAAAATAAATCGGATACTCACTTATTTAAATACTTTTAAACTCAAACGGTCGTTTCAAAAAGACTATGATACATATAATTATTATGAAATATCTGTTAAAACAAAGGATAAGAGTATACATATTATCCTTTATGGCGATAAACATGTAGAAATTTTTATGCAAGGCGATTTCTCAGCTTATAATATTATAAATGACAAAATTAATCTAGCAATTATAGATGATTTTTTCAAATCTTTACAATTAATTGATATGCATTGATTATGTTTGTGTAATGATGTAAAAAGAAAAGCCATCATCTAATAATATTGGATGATGGCTTAGTAAAGGCAAGATCTTAAAATATAATTATCCTATGATTATCCAACCACCATTTTTTGTATGAAATGCATATAGTTCCGGTATGCCCGATTGAACAAGAATAGAACCTCCTTCAAAATCTCCACTGGGTGGTATTGTTTTAGTTGAATAATTATATTTTATTTGTACTAAATCATAGTCATGTTGCGTCATTGCTATATATATATCATCATATAAATTAAAGGTATCTCTTAAATTATTTTGAGTTAAAGTGCCAATATAGCTTTTATATAAATCGATTAACCATTGTAAGGCTTGTGCTTGCTTTAAAATAAGCGAAATAGCAATTTGAGCCACTGTTGACCCTGTTCTTATTATTGGATCACTCGGCTTTCCTTCATAAGCATTCCGTGCTTCTTTTTGCAGTTGCAGTTCTTCCGAAAGTGTAAAAGTTTCAGTAATACTAGCAGACATATAAATTTCTCCTTTCGATTTGATTTTTAAGGACTTCAAGAATGAGATTGGATGATTGTATAATTTAAGGTCCCATTTTTTCACACCTCCATTTTGGTTTACTTTTTTGTCTTTCTACTATATAAAGAGAAAACAGGAGGCCTTTTTAATAACCTCCTGCAAAAAAATTTCTTGGTATCCTTTAATTTCTTCTTTCAAGCCTTACCCTTCATGTTTCCTAATATATTGTCATTTATTATCTGCCAGCTTCCCATAGCCGATGTCGTTATCAATAGTCCGTTTAAAAAGTATAACGGCAGATTCATGACCGTAAAGTCACCTTTTGCAGCACTGGTGAAAATAACAATGGTTTCGGCCACTATAAATACGAGCCATCTTGTAGGCAGCAGCTTGAAACATTTTATTTCTTTAATAAATTCCACTACAAGCACTGTGGCGGTAATGGCACCGGTTAGGGTCTCAAGATAGGCGTAGGTCCTGTCCGGCTAAAAATCCAAAAAATTTTTATTGCTTTTTTCTATTGGTGAAAATGTTTTTCAGTTCTTCCCTGCCCCATGTGGTTTTGTCTTTATATCTCATTGTTGCCTTGATTATCCATTCTACAATTTCCGAGCAAACATCTTCGCTGCCAAAGCGGCGGGCATATTTTTTTACAATCGGTTTAAACCGCTCAACCACTTGATTGAGAGCATCTTTATCGCCGCTTTGGGCTTTGGATATGAGTTCTTTTAGCTTTGGCTTCTTTGCCATGTTCATCAGCCTCCTTCCTCCGCGGTTTTCCATGTTTGCTTAAAAAAAGACAAAAAAAGACCCGCCTATCGGAAAGATGGCGGGCCGTAATTTACACGTTAACTGGCGTATTTAATCCGTTTCAGGTGACATTTTCATAAAATATTGGCAGCGGGAGCGCGACAAACTGCAAGTTGAGTTGATGTATTGGCTACTCAACGAGCGATAGTAGCCCGTTTAAGAATTATAATTTCATACCAATCTACTACATCTTCTTAGTTATGCTTGAAAAGATACCATAGCTTAGTAAGATAACGGTGAAGTGACTTGTTACCTTATGGAAGAATAATGATCCATAAATTAACTGAGATTCTAGAATAATTAGAACTAATGAAGGAAGAATGAATATTATTCCTTTGTTTAAATCAAAAGTTAACTTCCCTCCTTTCTTCAATGCTTGATTCATATTCGGAATGCTTATAAGTATTCCGAAAATAAAAGATGCCAAGAGCTCCAAAAAAAAATTTGTTATCGTGTTTTTTGCATTTATATTCTGTACGCGTAAAAGATTAAGGCCATAAGCACTTCCTAATATGAACACGATCATCATCAGCATGTAGGTAATGATGTTTTTTTTGTCATATCTATCCATAAAACTACTCCTTTTTAGTATTTGTAATTTAATTTGTTTTATTTAAAGATACTTTGTAATTCCAGCTGGTGCCAACTCTAGATACATACGCAGTTGCCTCAGCTCTAATAAAAGCTACGCCTGTTCCTCCGCAAGCTGTATTAAAATAATAGCTTAGCGGTGTAATTGAATAGTATGTACTGCTGCTTGGTGATGAAAATGCCTTTCCTGTTGTAAGAGCTCCTCTCCCTACCCAATTGTTCGCGGAACTGTCAGAAAAATAATAACCATTTGCTGAGTTGCTAACTCTTAATTGTGAAAGAGTTATGGATGGACCGAGTCTCACAATTTTTGCTGAAACAGAAGTAAACTTAAAGAGATATTACTCGATGCTATTACGAGTAAAATGATTGTATTGGTAAGTTACTTTTACATAGGTTGTAGTTGAATAAGAATCATCATAATCATAAGGTTCTTCTGTACCCCCGCCAGAGGACATTGGAATCGCAGAAACATCAGCCATTACATATGCGACATAGCTTGTAGTTGTGTCGCCATTATCTTTTATGGTTTCTTTAACCTTTTGTGATGTTATTTTAATATTGCGTGGTACAATTTTATAATGATTTTTCTTATTATTTCTTCTGCATTTTTTTGTAATTTCCTGCCGGGTTGGAACAACTGGAGCTTTTTCCGGTACAACTGGCGGTTTTTGGGGTATGAACGGCGGAAGGGGGCAACCTATGCACACAGCTTGGTGAACCACCGCATACCTAACGGTACGCAAGTAACTATTTCCACAGTTTCACTACATCCACATTTTTAAAATAATATTTTATGATATCTTCCGGAGATTTGCCCTGTTTTGCCATGACATTGGCGCCCCACTGGGAGAGCCCCACGCCGTGTCCGAATCCTTTTCCCTCCATGATAACTTTATCGCCCTCCACCCTAAGGCTTGTGAGCAGAGTGGAGCGCATTTTCATGCTGCCCAGAGCTATCCGAAGGTCCGGAGCGTTGACCGTTGCTTTGCCTATTTTTATCTGAGTTGCCCTGCCCGAAGGCCCTCTTTCAACTATAGCTGCATTGTCAATTGGACCCGTATCCTGGCCCATTTTGCTCTTTATTATCGAAGAAAGTTCGCTTTTTTCAAAAGTGGCATGCCATGTCTTCTTACCCTCGGGCCCCACATCGGCATCCGGAGATTTTACCACCTTTATATAAGGCGGTTCGGATTCCTTGAAATTCAAGCCTTCCTTTGCAGTGGCTGTCATACCGCCGCTGTGGGAATGAAACCATGCCTTGATGTACCCGCCCTTATATGTCGCCACCTTGCCTCTTGTCATGGAGACAGCCTTTTTGATGTTTTCGTTTATATTGCCGGGATTCCAGGCTTGAGCTTCCTCAAAGTCGGTAGATATGTCGGCATTTCCATATTTGGAGCCGCCTTTGTCTTCGATAAATTCTAGAACATAGGTTCTTGCCAGAATGGCCTGAGCCGCCAGGGCTTCCACTGGCCAGTAATTTTCCATTTCCCCCGCCACAACGCCGGCCACATAGTCCTCAAGCCCCATTTTCTTCGTGGTTTTCGTCTGTACGTCATATACTGTAAGGCTGGGTTCCACTCCTGCCCCTCGGCTTATTCTGGATGGAATTTCTGGCAGGGCGGGCTTTCTTGCAGGCATTCTTCTTGCCATAGAGCACCCGCTAATCAATGAAAATAAAACAATTGCCAAAACGAGATAACAGTACCGATTTTTCACAGAGAACCCTCCCTTTTGTGTTCTTTTGCGAATCTATTCGCAACAATTTTTAGAATCGGCATGGCTCAAAACAGCTAAGCGGCATTTGCATCACATGGATTTGACTGTAAGAAGCTTGAATGCATCTATCTTTATTATTGGACTATGTTATTTAAAAAATTCCGCGTAAATGGTCGAATAAATAAGAAAAGCAGGTCTTTTTTAGACCTGCCAAAAAATCCCCTATATATTTTTATTTGTTAATGTTGTCTTTTAAAGCCTTGCCCGCTTTAAACGCCGGCATACTGGCAGCAGGAATGTCGATTTCTTCACCCGTCTGTGGATTGCGGCCCTTTCTCGCGCTTCTTTCTCTTACTTCAAAAGTGCCGAAGCCTACCAGCTGCACTTTGTCCCTCTTTGCAAGAGCTTCTTCCACTGCTTCGACAAAAGCATTCAATGCTTTCTCAGAATCCTTTTTGGTCAAACCGCTTTTTTCCGCCATGATAGATATGAGATCAGCTTTGTTCACCAAATTCCCCTCCTTGTTGAATTTTACTATTAGACTATTCTCCATTAAATCCTAAATTCCTTCTTGTACAGAGGAAAATTAAAACTTTTTTTCATATTTTTTCCCCTGCTCCCATAAAATATCCATTTCTTCAAGAGTCATTTCCTGTAAATTCCTGTCCGATTTTGCCGCAGCTTGTTCGACATAGTGGAATCTGCGTATGAATTTCCTTGCAGCATCTCTTAGCGCCAGTTCGGGATTAACATCAAGAAATCTGGCCACATTCACAACCGCAAACAATAGATCCCCCACTTCTTCTTTTATTTTATCACCATTTTTACCTTTATATACCTCTTTCAGCTCGTCCATTTCTTCGGCGACCTTTTTCATGGCGTCTTCCGCGTTATCCCAGTCAAATCCTACCCGGGCCGCCTTTTCCTGCACCTTGAGAGCCAGCATCAGGGCTGGAAGGGTTTTCGGCAGGCTTTCCATACCCTGAGCCTGCGATTTCATTTCTTTTTCTTCCCGCTTTATATCCTCCCAATTTTTCAGAACCTCATTTGCGTTTTCCACCTTCACATCGCCAAAAATATGTGGATGCCGCCGTATCATCTTATCGCATATGCCGTCGATGACATCCGCTATATCGAATTCATCCTGTTCCTGAGCCAGGCGGCAGTGAAATACTATTTGGAGGAGCAGATCGCCCAGTTCTTCTATTAAATCTTCTTTGTTGTTTCTGTCAATGGCATCGATTACCTCATAGGCTTCCTCAATCACGTAAGGTTTCAGAGACTCACGGGTCTGGGCCTTGTCCCAAGGGCAGCCTTCTTCTCCCCTCAATCTGGCCATGATGTCTATCAGGTCCTTCATAGTGTACCTTGACAATTCTATTACCTCCTGAAAGCTCCAAATTTATTTAATACTGCGATGATGCGTCTGCCGCCGGGAAGCATTTCCAAATCATCTCTTCTCAATCCTCCAATGATTATCAAAAAAATAACATAAATTGCTGCGCCACAAGCCACTGCGGCCAGGGTAGCCATATTTCTGCCGATTCCCAGGTTTACAAGCTCCCCATGGGTGAAAAAGACGGCTATACCCATTAATATTGTAGCCATTACCGGCCTTATTATCATGTGATTTATATCCATGACAAGGCCTGTATGTCTTATTACGGCTCCAAAATTCAAAAGGGATGAAATCATGTAGCCGGCCACCGTTCCCAGAGCAGCTCCTTTTATATTAATGAAAGCAATGCCCGTGAGCGCATAATTTATCGCCACCTTGGCAAAAGCCCCTATCATGAGGTTTCTGACGGGGATAAGCGTTTTTCCCACCCCTTGCAATATTCCTGTGGTAGTCTGGTTCAGCGACAGGAAAATGACCCCCCATGACAGCACCGCCAGCGGGATTCCCGCATCGGGATTTCTATACAACAAAACCGATATGGGAGTAGCCAGCACGAACATGCCCGCCGCCGCAGGGAGCCCGAATATTATGCTTATCCTGATCCCCGTTTCCGCCCGCAAAGCAGCAAGGCTCATGTTTTTCAGAGCCATGGCTTCGGAGATTGCGGGCACCAGGCTTGCCGAAAGGGCAATGGTGACAATGGCCGGAAGATTTATGAGCGGCGCCGCCATTCCTGTAAGCTGACCGTACAGTTCCGTGGCTCTTTTTACGGTGAATCCAGCAAACTGCAGTCTTCTGTTGACTATGGCTGCATCCGCCAGGTTCATGACGGGAATAATGAGTCCTCCGAGTGTTATGGGAATGGCAAATGCAAAAAGCCTGTAAATGATGCGAAGGGGATTTTCTAGCGTTTTTGACGCGTCTTTATGCATATTGGCCAGAATTTCATTCTTTCTATTAACATAAACCACCAGCAGAATACCCAATCCCGACAGGGCTCCCACCACTGGTCCGAATGCAGCACCGGCTGCCGCATATTCCACTCCCCGGGGAAGAAGCCACGTGGCGAGCACGAAGACCGCCACAACCCTGCCCAGTTGCTCTGCTACCTGAGACACGGCGGAAGGAGTCATATCCTGCAGTCCCTGGAAAAATCCTCTGAAGCTTGACATTATGGAAACAAAGAAAATTGCCGGAGCTATACTGATTATGGGATAAATGGCCTTCGGATTTCCCAGAATCCTTGTCGAAAGAATTTCTGCTCCGGCTATCAAACCCAGTGTTAAAATAATGCCCACCGAAGCAAGCACCGCCACCGCCACTCTGAAAATCCTGTAGGCATTTTTATAGCGCCCTATAGCCACATCTTCGGCCACCATCTTTGAAATGGCCGTTGGAAGGCCCGCGGTGGAAATCGAAAGAAGGGTGACATAAATGGGATAGGCCATCTGGTATAAGCCCATTCCCTCATCCTTTATCATCAATGCCAGAGGGATCCTGTAAACCGCCCCCAGTAATTTAACCACAAACCCGGCAACGGTTAAAATCAATGCGCCTTTTAAAAAGGAGTTTTTCTTCTCAGTCAACAAAATATCCGCCTTTCTTTATATAGCTCTGCCCTCAATCATATTTTATTATATTCTATTCGCAGGCCGGCATCAATATTTCATTTTCAGGATGAGTCAGGGGACGGTTCCTTGACTCATGACTCACTCGCATCTGATTGCGCTGTCCAGGTCTTCCATAATGTCTTCCACATTCTCAAGACCTACAGAAATCCTTATCATGCTCTCTGTAAATCCGAATTCGGCCAGTTTCTCTTTAGGATATCCCAAATGCGTCATGGCTGCCGGCAGCTCTATGAGGGTCTCGCAGTCGCCCAGGCTTACAGCAAGCTTTATAAGCTTAACATTGTTCACCACTTTTTTGGCCCTTTCCAGACCCCCATCCACTTCAAAGCTGAGCATGGCCCCGAAACCATCCATCTGGGATTTTGCAGTGTCATGTCCGGCAAAGCTTTCAAGCCCGGGATAATAGACCCTCTTTACTCCGGGATGTTTTTCCAAAAATCTAGCAATCTCCAGGGCATTCTTTTCATGCTGGCGCATGCGCACCCCCAGCGTTTTAAGACCCCTGAGCAGCAGCCATGCATTGAAAGGGCTCATGACCCCGCCGAATTCGCACATATAATCGAATTTCAAGCTGTGAATGTAGTCTTCGTCTTTCGAAACCGCCACTCCCCCCACAACATCCCCGTGGCCCGATATGTACTTCGTGGCACTGTGTACCACCACGTCCGCTCCCAGGGTAAGAGGCCTTTGAAAATACGGCGTGGCAAAGGTGTTGTCCACCACGATTTTAACCCCTTTTGCCCTCCCAATTTCTGTCACTTTTTTTATATCTATGATTTCCAGGCTGGGGTTGGAAGGAGTTTCAAAGTATATAACCCTGGTGTTTTTGTCAATGGCTTCTTCAAGGCTGTTCACGTCGGTCATATCAACGATTTTGCAGTTAACATTGTACCTGCGCATCAATCCGGTTGCCACCGTATAGGTGGACCCATACAGGCAATGATTTGCCACCAGGTTATCCCCGGGCTTTAAAAATGAAAAGAGCACGGAGGAAATGGCAGCCATTCCCGAGGCAAAAGCCACCGAGGCATTGCCGGCCTCAAGAGCGGCCATCCTGTGTTCAAAAGCTTTCAATGTGGGGTTATTGCCCCTGGTGTAGACGTAGTCATCGCTTTCGAAGGACATGGCCTTTTCCACCTGCTCAATTGTGTCGAATACAAAAGTTGAAGTCTGAAAAATTGGCGGATTCAGTGCATTCTCCGGGTTCCTGCCTTTGTTTCCCCCGTGAATTGCGATGGTATCTAATCCGTATTTTCTTTTTTCCAATTTGCATCCTCCCGAGTCGACATTATGTATTGAAGCCGAAAATTTTTCTTAGAATATGCCGGCGCATTTCTGCGCCATGCGGAAGAACATCTTATGAGCATCATGAAAAGCAACATGACTCACATCTTAACCAGAGCCCCGGCACATGAGCAGTTTTCCTGACTCAAATCCCCTGTCAGCACCTTGACAAAAACCCTTGTCAACTTTTCCCCGGTTTTCGCCATTAGTCCCTTAATGTCGTGCAATTTGACCCCTTCGCTGTCAATCCCCGTACACCAGTTTGTTATGATTCCCACGGCAGCATAACACATGCCCAGTTCTTTCGCCAGCACCGCTTCCGGTACGCTGGTCATCCCCACAACATCTCCTCCCAGCTGTCTATACATTTTTATTTCATGGGCCGTTTCAAATCTCGGGCCTTCTGTGCACACATATACGGCATCGCCTTTTATATTTAAACCTTCACGATTCGCCGCGTCATAAAACCTTTTTCTGAGATTTTTGCAGTAAGGATCGCTCATGTCCACATGTGCTACTCCTTCCTCGCCCCCATCGTAAAAGGTCGCCAATCTCGCCTTTGTAAAATCAATAAAATCGGTTATTACCACAATGTCACCCGGGGCAAAACGGCAATTGCATGACCCAACAGCCGCTGAAGCATAAATGTACTTTACTCCAAGCTCCTTCAACGCCTTCATATTCGCCCTGTAATTTATCAGATGCGGCGGCACCGAGTGAGACTTGCCATGTCTTGCCAGAAATGCCACCTCTTTAACGCCCACCTTCACTATATCGACCTGCACGGCGCCATATCGCGTATTCACGGTTTCAGTCCGGCTCCCGGGGCTTAAATCATATACTCCTGTTCCGCCGATGACAGCAGCTTCCATACTGTCGCCTCCTATCTCCTTTGATGCATATTTTTATCGGGTCTGCATTCAGTTCTTCGGCCTGTCCTTCAATTTTAAGATGCTTTCTCTGTATGGCTCCGTCACTATGCCCTTTTCCGTTATTATGGCTGTTATGTTTTCAGCCGGCGTGACATCAAAGGCAGGATTATACACTTCGATGCCTTCCGGCGCTATTCTGACACCCGATATGTGTGTGATTTCCTCGGCGCTCCTTTCTTCTATTTTTATGTCCTTGCCCGTATCAATGTCGAAGTCTATGGTTGATGTGGGAGCTGCTATATAGAACGGCACCCCGTAGACTTTCGCCACCACCGAAAGCATGAAGGTGCCAATCTTGTTGGCCGTATCGCCATTTGAGGCGATTCTGTCGGCGCCTACCAGGATGAGGTCAATCTTTTTGTCCCTGATTAAAGTTGCAGACGCACTATCAGCAATAAGCTTCGAGGGTATGCCCTCCTGCACCAGTTCCCAAGCGGTGAGCCTCGCTCCCTGGAGCCTGGGCCTGGTTTCGTCCGCATATACAAAAATGTCCTTGCCGGAGTAAAAAGCCTCCCGCACGATCCCCAGCGCAGTACCGTAGCCTGTGGCAGCCAGGGCTCCGGTATTGCAGTGCGTAAGTATGCAGGCTTTTTGCGGCACTACTGTGTTGCCGTATTCGGCTATCTTTTTATTGGTGGCAAAATCTTCTTTAAAGATTTCATCGGCTTCTTCTTTCAATTTTTCATAGATTTGCCGGGTTTCTAGTGATAAATTATCATCAAAAACCCTTCTCATCCTCTTTACGGCCCACATCAAATTAACCGCAGTGGGTCTTGAAGCATACAGCACATCGCAGGCTTCATTCATCCTTTTTAAAAACTCCAGCTTATCGCATCCCATGAATTGACCTGCAGCCAGCACCACTCCGTAGGCCGCAGCGGCCCCTATGGCCGGAGCTCCGCGCACCACCATGTCCTTTATCGCAAAGTCCACATCCTCAAACGTCATGCACTCGAAAAATTCCGTTTCAATAGGAATCTTCCTCTGGTCGAGCAAAAACAATTTCCCATCCCTGAATTCCATGGTTTTTATCATCGACATAATATCACCCTTCATAAAGGAATATAATGCTCCACGCCAACAATGCTTCTATGCATAAGGATTTGGTTAATATCATCCAAACGCCTCGAATTATTTCTCTTCTCATTATGCCTCTCGTCGGGAAGCTGCATTTCGCAAAATCCGCAGAGTGCCTCTATAGGTCATTTTGAAAAAAGGTTTCTTGCTATCCTCTCGGCTTCGAACATTATTCGTTCAATGTCGATGGTTTTGATTTCATAATCTTCCATAACAATTTCCCCGTCCGCAATAACCGTCTTTACATCGGCCGCCTGCGCCGAATAGGCCAGTGCGGATATTGCATTGTGTCCCGGGCAAAAATGCGGCTTGTGCGTATCGATTATTATCAGATCCGCCTTTTTCCCTATTTCGATAGAACCTATTTCCTCATCCATTCCCAGGGCTTTTGCACCGTTGACCGTAGCCATTTTTACTGCGAAAACAGCCGGAACGGATGTGGCATCGTTGTTTACGCTTTTGTTTATAACGGCTGCAATATGTATTTCCTCAAACATGTTCAAATTATTGTTGCTGGAAGGGCCATCTGTGCCAAGCGCCACATTGACGCCCTTTTTTCGCATTTTTTCAACAGGCGCAAATCCATTTGCAAGCTTTAAATTGCTTGTGGGGTTATACACTATGCTGACATTATTCTCCGCAAGAATATCAATGTCATCGTCGCAAAGATGCACGCAGTGGGCCGCCACCGTCGGAACGTCAAACATCCCCAGATCATGCAGATGCCGTACCGGGGATTTGCCATATTTATTGAAACTTTGTTCCACTTCATGGGCGCTTTCCGAAATGTGAATATGAATCCCCGTATCAAGTTCTTTCGCCAATTCGATCACTCTGCTCAAATATTTCGGACTGCAGGTATACGGAGAGTGGGGCCCTGCCATAACCCTTATCCTTCCCCCAGCACCGTTGTTCCAGCTTTCATAAAAATTTATCGCTTCTTGAATTCTTTTTTCCCCTCCTTCGTCGCTATCCATCAAGCCCCGGGCAAGCACCGCCCTGATTCCGGCTTCTTCCACGGCCCTCGCCGTTTGCTCCATGAAAAAATACATATCCGAAAAACATGTAACCCCGGATTTGATGAGTTCTGCCATCCCCAGAAGAGAACCCCAATACACATCCTCCCCGGTTAGCTTTTCTTCCGCAGGCCATATCCTGGTCCTAAGCCATTCCATAAGCGGCAGATCATCGGCATAATTCCTGAGAAGCGACATGGCCACATGAGTGTGGGCGTCAACCAGGCCCGGCATTAAGAGGCCGCCCTTCGCATCTATCACCTTTTCGGCGGCAAAATCCGCCGGGATTTCACCAATGTATTTTATCACATTTTTTTCTACGGCCACCCGCATGTCTTCTAAAGGTGTATCTTCTTCGGCCAGTGGCAAAATTATGGCATTTTTAATCAATATATTCATCCATTTTACCCTCCCGGATATACGCTCAAAGTGTTTATGCGTTTTATCATGACGTAAATTTATTTCCATTCATAAGCCTCTGCCTCAATTTCATTGTTTTTAACGCTCGAATAAAACCCCTTTTTGGCGATTTCAACCGTCATTATATATGTGACAATTATAATTGCTATTAAGATCAGCACCCAAATGGGTATCGCCTCAAATCCAAGGATGTTTGCTGCGGGGGAAAAAGGTATCAAAAGTGCAATTATGGCCACAAATATTGTTGCAATAAAAAGATATTTTCCGGGAGAACTTTTAAAAAAAGGTCTCCTGCTTCTGATGACCAAAACGATTAAGGCAGCCGACATGACCGATTCAACAAACCAGCCTGTTCTAAATTGAACGTCTGTAGCGCGTGCAATGAACATAAGCGATCCAAAGGTAATATAATCGAAAAGGGAGCTTATCAGCCCGAAAGTAAGCATAAATTTGCGTATAAAACCTATGTCCCACCGTCTCGGCTGCATTATCATCTCTCTGTCAACAGCATCTGTGGCGATAGTCATCTCCGGAAAATCAGTAAGCAGGTTGGTAAGCAGGACCTGTTTGGGCAGCAGCGGAAGAAATGGCAGAAACAGGGATGCCCCTGCCATGCTGAACATATTCCCGAAATTGGCGCTTGTAGCCATAAAAACATATTTCAATGTATTGGCAAAGGTTATTCTTCCTGCTCTTACACCATTTATGAGCACATTTAGGTCCTTTTTCAGCAATACGATGTCTGGCCCAATGGCGTTTCCGGTGTCAATACACCTCCTTGCTTTTCCACAGGAAAAGTTTCGCCCGTTAGGGTGGCTTCATCTATATTCAAAGAATTCGATTCCAGAATCAGGCAGTCTGCAGGTATGATCGCTCCAGCTTTCAAAAGCAATATATCGCCCGGTATGATCTCATCTACTCCAATCTCGACTGCTTTACCATCCCGAAGGACATGGGTCTTTATCCGTACCAATTCAAGCAGCTTTGAAACGGCATTGTTCGCACCATATTCCTGCCAGAATCCCAGCAGGCCGCTTATAAGAATTATTGTTAAGATTATCAGAGCATCCACGGTATCACGTAGAAAAAACGAAAGAATTATAGCAAAAAATAAAATTAAAATTATGGGGCTTTTAAATTGTGATATAAAAAGCTCAAAAGCGCCGCAACCCCTTTTTTTAGTTCTTAACGAATTATAGCCGGCTTTAATCCTTTTTTCCGCCTCATAATTCGATAGACCTTCTCTACTCGAATGAAGAACTTTTAGGACATCTTCCGTCGGCATTGCCCAGAAATATTGTATTGGGTACGCCAAGTCAATCGCACCTCCCTCCTTATTCCTGAGATTAATGAGTATATAAGTCTAGATATTCCACACATTTTTTTAAATTCCTTTTGCGTTCGATATTTGTTTAAAAAAAAGATAGGGTTTGCCCTATCTTTCTTCTGCATCTTTTGCTTAGTGTCCATGCCTTTCTATATAATTTTTCTATATGCGGACACGCACTTGCTTTTTAAATCAAACCTCCAGTCCGGCTTTATATCCTTCTTCTATTGCTTCCAATGCCTTTCTCACTTCAAAAGCATCGCCAACTGTTATTATTTTTTCAACCTTGTTTTGCAATTGCTCGGCCAGATTATTTACCGGCTTAACGCCAACAGCCAGCACTATGGTGTCTGCCGGTCCTATTTTTTCCGTTTTTCCATTCCGTTCAACCTTGATTCCGTCATCGTCAATTTCTTTCACAATCGTGTTAGTATAAACGACAACCTTCTTTTCCTCCAAGTCTTTCATCAAATACATCCTTACGTTGGCTTCTTCATCTTTTGCTATTTGCGGAAGCATTTCCACTATGATGACTTCCTTGCCGTGATTTGCCAGGTGATTTGCGGTTTCAGAACCTATCATGCCGCCGCCTACAATTATGACCTTCGGGCCAACATCAGCCTTGCCGCTTAAAACATCATGAGCAGCAACCACATTTGGTTTATCTATTCCGGGGATATCCGGCACGAACGGTTTGCCGCCCGTTGCAATTATCACAATATCAGGCTTTTGTTCATCTGCAATTTCTGCTGTGAGCTCGGTATTCAAATGAATAATGACGCCATATTTGTTTAACTGCTTCTTTTGCCATGTGATGAATGTGGTTATCTCGCCCTTGCTCGGCGGTACCGAGGCTAATCGATACTGGCCTCCCAGTATATCCGCCTTTTCATAGAGATGAACTTCATGACCCCTTTTGGCTGCTACTATGGCGGCTTCCATTCCTGCCGGGCCACCGCCTGCTACCAGTATTTTTTTCTTAATTCCCGCCTTTTGTATTGCAAATTCCAATTCCCTTCCCAACGAAGGATTGACCAAGCATTTGACGTCTATGTTTTTAAACAGCCTTTCTATGCAGCCCTGCATGCAGCCGATGCATTGAACTATGTCCTCGAATTTACCAGCGGCAGCTTTGTTTGGCATTTCGGGATCCGCCAGGGAACCCCTGCCTATGGACACAAGGTCGGCCTTCCCCGAAGAAATAATCGCTTCTGCAACAAACGGATCATTAATCCTGCCAACGGTTATCACCGGTATGGAAACCACTTTCTTGACTTCCGCAGCATAGTCGGTAATCCAGCCGTGTCTCACTGCGCTGGGAGGTATAATGGCATCGGCGCTCGCATAGACGCCCGCAGATACATGGATGGCATTTATACCGGCATCCTCCAGAATGATTGCTATTGCCTTGGTATCCTCAATCGTTCTTCCTCCGGGAACAAATTCGTCGGCTGAAATCCTGAATATTACAGGAAAATCATTGCCCGCTTTTGCTTTAATATTCGAAATGATTTCTAGGGGAAAACGCAGTCTGTTCTGCAAACTGCCGCCATATTCATCAGTCCTCTTGTTAGAATAAGGTGACATGAATTGGGCAATCAGGTATCCGTGGGCTCCATGAACCTCCACGCCGTCGAAGCCTGCTTTTTTGGCTCTGTAAGCGCAGTCTCCAAATTTTTCAACCACTTCTTTAATCTCTTTCACAGTCAATTCATGAGGCATTTCCTGATTTACGGGACACGGAATGGGCGAAGGAGCCACAGGCTGTTCACCTATGACCAAATGATTCGTCTGTCTTCCACAGTGATAAATTTGAGCCACGATTTTGGCGCCGTACTTGTGTATCCTCTCGGTAAGCCTGCTGTGGCTTTCAATCTGGCTATCATCCCAAAGCCCCGGTATTCTCGAAAATCCCTTCCCCCTGGGATCGACAGCATAATCTTCGGTGATTATGAGTCCCCACCCACCTCTAGCCTTGGCCTCATGATAAGCGATGAATCTTTCCGTTGCCGTGCCGTCTTCATTGCAGTAATTCATAACCATCGGCGGCACCACAAGACGATTTGAAAGTTCCATTTTGCCGATTTTGATAGGCGAAAATATGTACTTGAGCATTCCAATACCCCTCCATTTCTGATAATAAATTTTGCAAAAAAGACAAACTTTATGTATCATATTCTACAAATTTTTATAAATTCCTTCTAATAATTTTCTTTTTTATAAATTATCAGCAAATGCTATGCATTGCTTCAATATTTGATTGAAATAAAAACTTCACAAAAAGTTAAAAGAAAAGCTCACATGCTTTTATAGAATTGCTTTGAAAAATGTATTATAATATTATCCAAATTGTTTTTATCTGAATTAATACAGTATATTTCCGCAATATTATGATTGGAGGTTGTGCTATGGAGAAACTGGAAAAAATCGGCCTGTCGAATGTAAAGCATGTTTACAGGAACCTGTCCGTCCCGCGTCTAGTGGAGGAGGCCCTGAAGAGGCAGGAAGGCTTTCTGACAGACACCGGAGCTTTAAATGTCTATACGGGCAAGTATACCGGCAGGTCACCCAACGATAAGTTCATTGTAGACGAGCCTTCCGTGCATGATGACATATGGTGGGGAAACAACAAGCCCATGTCGCCCGAAAAATTCGAAAGGATACTGCACCGGCTTCAGGCTTACCTTCAAAACCGCGACATATTCATATTCGACGGGTTCGTGGGAGCGGATGCCAGATGGCGGCTTCCCATAAGGGTCATAAATGAATTTGCCTATCAGAATCTTTTTGCACATCAGCTTTTTTTGAGGCCCACCGACGATGAATTGCGATATCATGAACCGGAGTTTACCGTAATCGCAGCACCGGGCTTCAAAGCCTTGCCGGAGCTGGACGGCACCAATTCCGAAGCCTTTATAATCATCAGCTTCGAGAAAAAGCTCATCATCATCGGAGGCAGTTTTTATGCCGGTGAAATCAAAAAATCCGTATTTTCCATAATGAACTATCTCATGCCCAAAAAAGGAGTGCTCTCCATGCACTGCTCCGCCAATATGGGTGAAGATAAATCCACGGCATTGTTCTTCGGCCTCTCGGGCACCGGAAAGACCACGCTTTCGGCAGACCCCGACAGAATGCTGATAGGCGACGACGAGCACGGATGGTCCGAGGACGGCATATTCAATTTCGAAGGCGGATGCTACGCCAAGTGCATCAACCTCACCGAAGAAAGGGAGCCTCAGATATACAGAGCCATAAAATTTGGCGCGGTTCTGGAGAATGTGGTCATAGATGAGGAAACGAGAAAACCCGACTATGACAGCGACAGGGTGACCGAAAACACCCGAGCTGCATACCCGGTCGACTTTATACCTGGCTCTGTCATCCCGGGGGTTGGAGGCCATCCCAGGACAGTGGTTTTCCTTACCGCCGATGCCTTTGGAGTGCTGCCCCCCATAGCGAAGCTTTCCCGCGAGCAGGCGATGTATTATTTCATTTCCGGATATACCAGCAAGCTGGCCGGCACCGAACGGGGCATCACCGAACCGCAGGCCACTTTCTCCTCCTGCTTCGGATCGCCGTTCCTGCCGCTTTCGCCCATGGTGTATGCGAGGCTCCTGGGAGAGAAAATTGAAAAATATGATGTCAACGTCTTTCTGGTAAACACCGGCTGGTCCGGTGGCCCTTACGGCGTAGGCAGCCGGATGAGCCTCAAGTTCACCAGGGCTATGATAAAGGCCGCTTTGAATGGATTACTTGACAATGTGGAATATGAACAGGACCCTGTGTTCAAATTGATGATGCCCAAATCATGCCCGCAAGTCCCCGATAATATATTGAACCCCAGGAATACCTGGGCAGACAAAAGCGCCTATGACGAAACCGCCAGAAAGCTTGCCGCAAGCTTCAAAAAGAACATAGACAAATTCGAGGGCATATCCCCCGAAGTACTGGCTGCGGGACCGAATCTCGATGATTGAGGTTCGAAATTCGAATCGAAGCGATTGCTATTCAAGCAATCCATCTTAGAACCTTGAATCTTGAACATCTAACATTGAAAAAGGTTCGTAATGCCTGATATCGCGAAAAAAATAGCAGCTTCTGCTGCTATTTTTTATTGCTCCATCTGCTTTGCCAGAAAGCCAGCCGCCGTCTCCGCGACTTTTACCTCCAGTTCGCCCATTGTCACATTGGCCTCCTTTGACAGAAGTATAACCGCTCCTATGGGGTCGCCTTCGGCAATTATGGGGGTTATGACCTGGCTTGTGTATTTGGGCTTTCCGTCCTCTTCATCCATAGTAATCTTGACATATTCCCTGTCGCTGACTTTGCTTATCAGAACGGTCCTGCGTTCATCCATGATTTTTTCCAGAGCGGGGCTTATGGGTTTGTCCATGTATTCCTTCTTCGGCGCTCCGGATACTGCAATGATTGCGTCTCTGTCGGCAATGCACGTGATGTGCTGTACGGAATCATGAAGGGAGTCAGCATATTCCTTGGCGAAATCTCCTAGCTCCCCAATCGGGGAATATTTTTTCAGAATCACTTCCCCTTCTCTGTCAGTAAATATTTCAAGAGGGTCTCCTTCTCGAATCCTGAGAGTGCGTCGTATTTCTTTGGGTATTACGACTCTGCCCAGGTCATCTATTCGCCGCACAATTCCTGTTGCCTTCACCAATATCCCTCCTCAGAGTCAAGTTTTTCTTTCGAATATAGTATATAACGCATCAACCTGTTCTATTCATAGGAGGGAATGTGTAGAAATATCATAGCCCATAATTCGCAGGTTAGACACATCGTATTCTTCCAAGCAGATAGCGAATA
>JANLFP010000001.1:332335-438891 GCA_024655905.1 Tepidanaerobacteraceae bacterium | reverse complement strand
AGATGATATATAACCTTGAAAGAGCTTTACAGGAAGAATTTCAGAAAAGGGAAATTATCGGTATGGAAAAAGGGATGGAAAAAGGGATGGAAAAAGGGATGGAAAAAGGGATGCTGGAAGCTAAGTTAGAAATAGCAAGAAAACTCATAAATAAAGGCAGAAAAGTGGACGAGATAATTGAAATTACTGGTTTGTCTGAAGAAGAAATATTAAAATTACAAGCAAATTAAAGCAAAGGAAAACGGGAATACTAGGGCAGGCTTGAATTATTCGCCTTTATCGAAATCATAATTTACAGAAATAATATAGTGGCCCCTCTTGTAATATATCTGGCCCCTCGCGCCATATATCTGACACTTTTTATAATTGTATATAAATTATTGACCATCTCACTTATAAACCTCCTGGCCTTGCTCAGGAGTTTATTATTTAAACCAAATCCCTTGTTAAAAACGAAAAGCTGTGCTATAATAACAAAGGTATTTTCATTCCCTGGAAATAATGAGCGAAATTCGCTGAAAATAAGCTAGAGAGGTGAAAACGATGAAAGAAGGAATCCATCCCAAATACGGAAAAGCTGTTGTGAAATGTGCCTGCGGCAACACCTTCGAGACCGGGTCCACAAAACCCGAGCTGCATGTAGAAATTTGCTCCAAGTGCCATCCTTTCTTTTCCGGCAAGCAGAAGCTGGTAGATACCGGCGGACGTGTGGAAAGATTCAAGAAGAGATTCGGTCTGAAAGACCAGGAGTAGTATTAAGAGGTTAGAGTTTCGCTCTAGCCTTTATTAGTATATAAAGCTGATTTGTATTGTAAAAAGTTTATGAAAACAGAGTTTTATTATACCAGATGAACTACAAAATAGCCTAAAATGAATGTTAGAGACAACGAGAGGGGTCTTTTATGAAGCCGGTAAGACCTAACATAGGCGGTCAGGCAGTTATCGAAGGGGTGATGATGCGGGGCCCGAAGTTTACTGCCATCGCCGTCAGAAAAAACGACGAAATAATTATAAAGAAAGAGGAAAACCGTTCTCTTTCCGATAAATATAAGTTCTTGAAATTGCCCATCCTGAGGGGGATGCTGTCCTTGGTGGAAATGCTCATCGTAGGCATACAGGCCCTCTCTTATTCGGCGAGCATGGCGGGGGATGATGAAGAAAAACTTTCAAGCAAAGATATCGCGCTGGCCCTGCTTTCCGCAATCGGTTTTGCCGTGCTGCTTTTTATCATAATCCCTACCGCAGCGGTTAAACTAATTGGAGAAAACGTCCAAAGCCCATTCTGGCTCAATATGATAGAAGGCATGCTGCGAATTTTGATTTTCCTTGCCTATCTTTTCATCATTACCTCGATGAAGGATATAAGGAGGGTTTTTGAATACCACGGTGCCGAACATAAGGCGGTCCACTGCTATGAGCACGATGAAAAGCTTACACCTGAAAATGCCGCAAAGTATACCACGCTTCATCCCAGGTGCGGCACCAGCTTCCTTATGGTGGTCATGGTCGTCAGCATTTTGCTTTTTTCCCTGCTGGGTTGGCCGGGAATCATCATGAGGATACTTTCGAGGATTTTGCTTTTGCCGCTTGTGGCGGGGGTATCCTATGAATTTATCAGGCTCGCGGGCATGAGCAGTTCTCCGGTCGTGAACATTTTGAACAAACCGGGCATCTGGCTTCAGAAGCTGACTACCCGGGAGCCGGACGAATCACAGATTGAAGTGGCGCTGGAGGCCCTGAAAAGCGTCTTATGATCCGCCTCAAAGGTCTGGGGAAAAACGGGCGGGTGCAAAGATTCCTCTCTTACGGGAGTAAGAAATATATTGTGTGTTACAGGATGGTGTCATTATGATAGACAGACTTGATGAGGTTGAAAAAAGATACGATGAACTGACTCAGAAAATCAGCGACCCAGAGGTGATTTCAAGGCAGGAAGAATGGAGAAAACTCACCAAAGAGCATGCTTCCCTGGAAGAGATTGTCACATGCTACCGGGAGTATAAAAAAGTGGCCGCAGAGATAAATGAAAACCGGGAATTATTGAGGGAAAATTTTGGTGACAGCGAGATGGAGGAATTAATAAAGAGCGAAATTGCAGCTCTTGAAGATAGATATGCAAATCTAGCGGAAAAACTGAAAATCATGCTGCTCCCTAAAGACCCCAATGACGAAAAGGATGTAATCATGGAAATAAGAGCCGGGACCGGCGGCGAGGAAGCCGCCCTTTTTGCGGGTGATTTATTCAGGATGTATAACCGATATGCCGAGAGCAGGGGATGGAAAGTTGAACTTATGAGCTCAAACCCGACCGAACTCGGTGGTTTTAAAGAAGTCGTGCTGGAAATTTCGGGGCGTGGAGCCTTCAGCCGCCTCAAATATGAATCCGGGGTCCACCGGGTGCAGCGCATACCCACGACGGAAGCGGGGGGCCGGATACATACATCCGCCGCCACTGTTGCGGTTTTGCCCGAAGCCGAGGAAGTGGATCTGGAAATAAATCCGGCCGACCTCCGCATAGATATTTACCGGGCGTCGGGACACGGCGGGCAGGGTGTAAACACCACTGATTCCGCCGTCAGGATCACGCATCTTCCCACCGGGCTGGTGGTGACCTGCCAGGATGAGCGTTCCCAGATTAAAAACCGGGAAAAGGCCATGAAGGTCATGAGGTCAAGGCTTCTTGAAAAGATGCAGGAAGAAAAGGAAAGGGAAATTGCAGAGAACCGCCGCAGTCAGGTGGGAACGGGCGACAGGAGCGAGAGGATAAGGACATACAACTTTCCTCAGGGGCGAGTCACGGACCACCGCATAGGCCTGACACTTCACCAGTTGGAGAATATTTTAAACGGAGATCTGGACCCCATCATAGATGCGCTCATAGCCGAAGATCAGGCCAGGAAACTGGCAAAATCCGATGAAAGCCAGGAGTCAATAGCCCGATGAATGTCCGTGAAGCGCTGGGCATGGCCCGAAAAAGATTAATTAAAGCTGGTGCGGGAAATCCCGCTTTGGATGCGGAAATTTTGCTGGCTCATGCGCTTTCGGTCGACCGGCTCAGACTGCTGGTAAACGATGGGGAAAAACTTTCCGACGAAGATATGAAATGTTTTGCAAGGCTCCTGGACCTAAGATGCGGTCATATGCCCACAGCATATATAACGGGACATAAGGAGTTTTTTGGGATTGATATATCCGTGGGGCCTGGGGTACTTATACCCCGCCCCGAAACTGAGTTTGCTGTGGAAGAGTCCCTTCGGGTAACTAAAAATTTAAAAAAACCCAGAGCGGTAGATTTGTGCTGCGGCAGCGGAGCCATCGCCGTGGCCGTGGCTGTAAACCATCCTGATGCAATTGTATATGCGTCAGATATATCCGAAATAGCTGGAAAATATACAAAAGATAATGCCCTAAAGCATCATGTGGAAAACAGGGTTTTTTTTATAAAAGGGGATCTATGGCACCCCTTTGAAGAAAAAAACATAGGGCGGTTTGATTTGATAGTGTCAAATCCTCCATATATTCCGGAGGGAGAAATAAAAAATCTCTCTGAAGATATAAAAAAAGAGCCTGAAATAGCCTTAAACGGCGGCATAGATGGCCTTGACTATTATAAAAGAATCATTTCAAAAGCACCTCAGTTTTTAAAATCCGGCGGGCATATAGTTCTGGAGATTGGATGGAATCAAGCTGCTGCTGTGCAGAACTTGTTGAAAGCGAGCGGCTTTAAAGAAATTCAGGTGATAAAGGATTATGCGGGCTATGACCGGGTTGTTTCTGCGATTAGAGTCTGATGGGCCTTTCGGGAAACTGGATTTGAGAAAACTATCAGGTGGTGAAACAATTGAATCGAAAACTTTCGCCCAAAGAGCTCCTCTTAATGTTTTGGGCATTTTTCAAAATAGGCGCCTTTACCCTGGGCGGCGGTTTTGCCATGATTCCATTGATGAAGGTTGAGATGGTGGACAGGCAGAAGTGGATCAAAGAAGAGGAATTTCTCGACATAATTGCCGTTACCCAATCGGCGCCGGGGGCTGTGGCCATAAATTCCTCCATATACATAGGTTTTAAGCTGTCCGGATTTTTGGGTTCTGTAGTCGCTACTCTCGGTACCGTACTGCCATCCTTTCTTATAATTTTATTTGTCGCCCTCTTTTATTCCGACATGAAATCCAACACATATGTGAAAAAGGCTTTTTACGGCATATATCCTGCTATAGTGGTGCTGATCCTTGCAGCAGCCGTAAATCTTTGGAAAGCCGCATTCAAGGATAAAACCGGCATAGCCATAGCGGTGCTGTCGCTTGCAGCTTTGATTGTATTTGATGTACACCCAATACTGGTGATTTTGCTGTCGGGCTTTGCAGGAGTGTTTTTAAACAAAAACGCAAGACAGGGCGGTGGCCGGGAATGACATATCTTGCACTTTTCTGGGCATTTTTTAAAGTGGGAGCCTTCAGTTTTGGCGGAGGCTATGCCATGATTCCCCTCATAGAAAAGGAAATCATAGATATACACCACTGGCTCCCCATGCAGGAGTTTCTGGATGTGATTGCCATTTCCCAGATGACGCCGGGCCCCATAGCCATAAACTCGGCCACCTTTGTGGGCTACAAGGTGGCGGGATTCTGGGGATCGGTGATGGCTACCCTGGGTGTCACCGCACCATCTTTTTTGATTATCCTGATACTGGCGCTTCTTATTTTAAGATACCGGCACCTTCCGCTGCTGGACGCCTTTTTCAAAGGAGTGAGGCCTGCAGTCATAGCCCTGATAATCCAGGCGGCCTATTCGGTAGGCAGAAATTCCTTTTCCGGAGTGAAAGATTTTGCTGTGGCTTTTGTGGTATTTGCAGGACTTTATTTGCTTGAAATAAACCCGATAGTAATCATAGCCCTTTCGGCTGTTATTGGCATAATGATATATTAATCATAATCTCTGTGACGTCGCATATGATTTACCTGTAGGGGTGAATCAAATGGCCGTATGGACTGCGACGCTCATAGGGCTGGCAGTTGGTGTGGGGGGCACAGGTGCCGGAGGGTTATATATTTTTTTTATTAAAGATGTAAGAACGCACAGGATGAACTCCATTCTGGGGTTTTCGGGCGGCATTATGCTGGTGGCGGTATTTCTGGAACTGTTGCCCGAAGCCCTGGCGATATCGGGTTTGATTTTTACCATGATTGGAATAATAATGGGTGTGATTTTTTTGACGGCTACTGAGGATTTTATAGAATATGCCGGACGCATTCGCTATAAATCCCAGGCAAATTTCCACAGGGCGGGCTCCCTATTGTTTTTGGCGATAGCAAGCCACAATTTTCCCGAGGGATTGGCCATAGGCGGCAGTTATGCGGCATCGATCAGCCTTGGAATTTTGCTGGCTCTGGCCATTGCAGTTCACAATATCCCGGAAGGTCTGGCGGTAGCGGCGGCGTTCAGACTTTCTGGGGTGACATCTGCAAGGTCCTTTTTGTATGCGGCACTTGCAGGCATTCCCATGGGGCTGGGCACCCTTCTTGGGCAGGCACTTGGGGAAGTTTCCCCGTTACTGATAACCGTTTCTCTGGGATTTGCGGCGGGAGCCATGCTGTATACCACCTGCGAAGAAATTCTTCCCGATATATTCATGGCAGAAGACGCCACACCGGGAGGGTTTTTCTGGGGACTGATTGTAGGAATCATTTTGTTCAACATTTTTTAAAGAAGGCGGATTCGTGGGCAAGACAAGAATAATTACAATTAATGCACAAAATCCGGAAGGGGAAAAAATTCGCGAAGCTGCGGAAATAATTAAAAGAGGAGGCCTTGTGGCCTTTCCGACGGAAACCGTATACGGTCTCGGGGGAAACGCACTGGACGAACATGCCGCTGAAAGGATATACTCCGCAAAGGGAAGACCTCAGGACAATCCTCTTATAGTCCATATTCAAAGCATCGACGATTTGGAAAACATAGTCGAGGGCATTCCGAAGGAAGCAGAACGTTTGATGAAGGTTTTCTGGCCCGGCCCCCTGACCATCCTGTTCAGGAAGAAGCCGGTGATTCCCGCCGGAACCACGGCGGGCCTGGATACGGTGGCGGTAAGGATGCCGGCCCACAGGGTAGCTTTGGAACTAATAAAGGCAGCAGGAGTCCCCATAGCAGCGCCCAGTGCGAACATTTCGGGCAAACCCAGCCCCACATGCGCCGAAGACGTATACGAAGACCTGTACGGCAAAATCGACATGATCCTCGACGGCGGGACATGCCCTGTGGGAGTAGAATCCACCGTGCTAGATCTTTCGGGTCCGGCGCCGTTGATCCTTCGGCCAGGCGGCCTGACAAAAGAGGAGCTGGAGAATATACTGGGGCATGTGGAAATCGACCCCGGGCTTATGCCGGGGGAGAAACCGCGTTCTCCCGGGCAGAAATACAGGCACTACGCTCCGCGGGCCCGCATGACCGTGGTGGAAGGTCCCCTGGAGCTCCAGGTGGGCAAAATTGTTGAACTTGCCAAAAGTCTAGAAAAATCGGGGAAAAAGGTGGGTATAATGGCTACGGCCCAAACACGCCATTTGTATCCGCATATGACTGTATTTTCTGTGGGGGATAGAAACGCTCCCCTAACTATATCTTCAAATCTTTTTTCCATATTGAGAAAATTTGATAGAATGGGTGTGGACGAAATTCTTGCGGAAAGCATTTCAAAAGACGGTTTGGGGCTGGCGGTCATGAACAGGCTGAATAAAGCTGCAGGATACAATATAATAAAAGCATAAAAATATGGTGAGGTGTTCCGGATGAAAAGAGTGGTCTTTGTGTGCACCGGAAATACGTGCAGGAGCAGCATGGCGGAAGCGCTGTTCAAGAAGCTGCTTGAGGAGCGGGGAAAGCAGAACGATATGAAAGTGGAATCATGCGGCATAGCGGCTGTGGAAGGCATGCCGGCATCGCCCAACGCCATCAGGATAATGCAGGAAGAGGGCTTAGACATATCCACGCATAAAGCCAGACTTTTCTCGGAGGAGTTTTTAAAGGCGGACATAATTTTGACCATGGCCAAAAGCCACAAGGATTATATTCTGGACAGGTTTCCGGCAGCCAAGGGCAGGGTGTTCGTTCTGGACGAGTTTTCATCAGGGCAAGGAGGAGACGAAAATATGGACATTCCTGACCCTTATGGAGGAGATGAAAATGTTTACCGCAGGGTTGCGTCCGAAATAAAGCAGAAATTGAAAAATGTGCTGGAAAGACTAGAAAAAAGCTAGACAAGCCTGGCTGTTTTTTTATATAATGAATTGACAGAACCAGAATTACACTAATGCGGGGTGTCGATATATGAAAATTGCCATTGCCAGCGATCACGGCGGTTTTGAACTTAAAAAAGAGATAATAAAATTGCTGGAGAGCAAAAAAATTGATTATACGGATTTTGGAACTTTTTCAGCAGAGTCAGTGGACTATCCCGATGTGGCCATTCCCTGCGCAGAAGCCGTAGCCCGCGGCCAATTCGATAAAGGCATCATCATCTGCGGAACGGGAATCGGCGTATGCATTTGCGCCAACAAGGTTAAGGGCATAAGAGCCGCCCTTTGCCATGATACTTTCTCCGCCAGGATGTCCCGAATGCACAATGATGCCAATGTGCTAACCATGGGGGGAAGGGTCATCGGCCCGGGCCTTGCCGCAGACATAGTCGAGGAATGGCTGGATGCGGGCTTTGAAGGAGGCCGCCATCAGCGCAGGATTGAGAAAATAGGCGAATATGAGAACAAAGCGCAATGACGAAAGGGGAATAATCGATGGAAGCATTGAAACTCGTGGATCCCGAAGTCGCAGAAATTATTGAGAAAGAGACACGCCGGCAGCAGGGCAAACTGGAGATGATAGCCTCGGAAAATTTCACCAGCAAGGCTGTCATGGAAGCCCAGGGGACGGTACTGACCAACAAGTATGCGGAAGGTTATCCGGGCAGACGTTACTACGGCGGCTGTGAATTTGTGGACATGGTTGAGGACCTGGCCATAGAAAGGGCAAAAAAGCTGTTTTTGGCAGAACATGTGAATGTGCAGCCACATTCCGGTTCCCAGGCCAATATGGCAGTATACTTTGCCGTACTCAACCCGGGCGATAAGGTTCTCGGGATGAATCTCGCCCACGGAGGCCATCTCACTCACGGCAGTCCGGTAAATATTTCGGGGAAGTATTTTCAATTTATTCCCTACGGGGTTTCCAAAGAAACAGGATGCATAGATTATGACGAAGTGGAGGCTCTCGCCGACGAGCATAAGCCCAGGATGATCGTGGCCGGAGCGAGCGCTTATCCCAGGATCATCGACTTTGCTAGGCTTTCCGGTATTGCCAGAAAGGTGGGAGCTTATTTTATGGTGGACATGGCGCATATTGCCGGCCTGGTGGCGGCGGGCATACATCCCAGCCCGGTCCCGGTGGCGGATTTTGTGACAACCACCACCCACAAGACCCTGAGGGGCCCCAGAGGCGGCATGATTTTGTGCAAAGAACAATATGCCAAAAACATCGATAAGGCTATTTTCCCGGGCATACAGGGTGGCCCGCTGATGCATGTGATCGCGGCAAAAGCCGTGTGCCTCAAAGAAGCGCTCAGCCAGGAATTTGTGGCCTATCAGCACCAGGTGGTTAAAAATGCCGCCGTCCTGGCAAAATCCCTGATGGAAAGGGGATACAGCCTGGTCTCGGGAGGTACCGACAACCACCTTATGCTGGTGGATTTGAGGAATAAGCGCCTGACGGGGAAAGATGCTGAAAAGATGCTGGATGAAGTCGGCATTACAGTGAATAAAAACGCCATCCCTTATGACCCTGAAAAGCCCAACGTTACCAGCGGCATCCGCATCGGAACCCCCGCGTTGACTTCCCGGGGCATGAAGGAAAAAGAGATGGTACAAATAGCCGAGCTTATCGATGAGACCTTGACTTCAGGCGGCGACGGGGACTGCAGGGAAAAAATCAAAGCATCTGTAAAATCGTTGTGCGATGCCTTTCCGCTTTATTAAAACAAAAGACGGGAGCGTTGATTATGGAATATGGAAAGAATGTCTTCGTATTTGAGCATCCTTTGATACAGCATAAACTGGCCCTCATCCGGGATGAGAATACCGGAGCCAAGGAATTCAGGGAACTGGTGGAAGAACTTGCCATGCTCATGGCCTATGAAGTCACCCGGAACCTTCCCCTGGAGGAAATGCAGGTTAATACTCCCATCGGTCCCGCAAAGGTCAGAATGATATCCGGCAAGAAACTCGGCATTATACCGATACTCAGGGCAGGGTTGGGAATGGTCAACGGCATGCTTAAGCTGATACCCACCGCCAAGGTCGGACACATAGGCCTGTACCGGGATCCCAATACTCTATCTCCGGTGGAATATTACTGCAAACTGCCCGCAGATGTTACCGAACGCGAAATCATCATCCTTGACCCGATGTTGGCCACGGGAGGTTCTGCCACCATGGCGGTTGATTTCCTGAAAGAAAAAGGCGCAACCAGCATAAAGCTGATGTGCCTCATTGCAGCGCCGGAGGGTATAGCGGCGGTGCATAGAAAGCATCCGGACGTGGAAATATATACCGCCGCTGTTGACGAAAAGCTGAATTCCCACGGCTACATAGTCCCCGGACTCGGCGATGCCGGCGACAGGCTTTTCGGCACCAAATAGGGGCATGATGACATGAGACCTTCCTGGGACGGCTATTTTATGGAAATAGCCCATGTGGTGGCAAAGCGCTCCACCTGCATCAGAAGGCAGGTTGGAGCAGTTATTGTAAAGGATAAGCGGATAATGACCACTGGCTACAACGGAGCTCCCACCGGTATAGCTCACTGCGAGGATGTCGGGTGCATCAGGGATGAGCTGAATATACCTTCGGGGCAGCGCCATGAACTGTGCAGGGGCCTCCATGCCGAACAGAACGCCATAATTCAGGCAGCCATCTGGGGAGTCAGCATCAAAGGAGCCACTCTTTACTGCACCGCACAGCCCTGCGCCCTCTGTGCGAAAATGCTCATAAACGCAGGAATATCGAAAATAGTGTATGAAGGAGATTATCCCGATGAACTGGCCATGAAAATGCTGAAAGAGGCGGGAGTCGAAGTATTTTTATATTCCGTTGATTGACAAAGCAGAAAAAATAAAATACAATTATAAAGAAATCGAAAGGGACAGGTTCATCAGGAAAAAAGGAGCGATTGCATTGCCTCTTTACATATATGCGTTTTTAACCGCCATGGTAATAGCATATGTGACAACGCCCGGAGTAATCAAGCTCGCATGGAAAATAGGTGCCATTGATGTGCCCAGGGATGCGAGAAGGGTGCATGACAGGCCCATCCCAAGGCTCGGCGGCCTTGCCATTTTTGTCGCCTTCACCGCAGCCGGAATCCTTACACTTCCTGTAGAATCTTCTACAGTGAAAGGGATGCTCCTTGGCGGGATATTGATAGTAATGGTCGGCATTCTCGATGACATTTACTGCCTTTCTCCAAAAATAAAGCTTGCGGGGCAGATCGCTGCGGCGGGCATTCTTTTGCTGTTCGGGCTGAAGGTGGAATGGGTGACGAATCCTCTGGGAGGCATGTTTTACCTAGGCAAATGGAGCATACCCATTACACTTTTCTGGGTGGTCGGCATAACCAACACTCTCAATTTTATAGACGGCCTGGACGGCCTGGCCGCAGGCATATCAGCCATAGCTTCCATTACGATGATGCTGGTGAACCTGAGCCTCCATCAAACCAATCCGGCGCTTGTGACTGCTTTGCTGGCAGGGGCTTCGGTAGGTTTTTTGCCCCACAATTTCAATCCGGCCCGAATTTTTATGGGGGACACGGGGGCCATGTTTCTGGGGTTTATGCTTTCAGCTGTGGCCATAGACGGGGCTGTAAAAAGCGCCACAGCCATTGCGCTGATAGTGCCGATCCTGGCTTTGGGGCTCCCGATTTTCGACACGGCCTTTGCAATTTTGCGCCGCTTTATGAATGGGAAGCCCATCATGCAGGCTGATAAAGGGCATCTTCACCACAGACTGATGGCTATAGGCCTTTCCCAGAAGCAGGCTGTGCTGTTCATGTATTCTGTCAGCCTTTCATTGGGGCTCTGCTCGATAATACTGGCCAGGATGGGCATCAAGGAAGCCGCGATAGCCCTTTCGATAGTGCTTTTTTCGCTGATGCTTTCCATAAGGCAGTTCAACATAACGTATGAAGCCAAAAAATCCACTCACACCATGTAAAGGGGAATATTGAAAATTGGAAAGGCTGAAGGTATTGACCATTTTCGGTACAAGACCGGAGGCTATTAAGATGGCCCCTCTTGTCCAAGAATTAAAAAGGAATGAATTGTTCAGCTGCGAAGTGGCGATTACGGCTCAACACAGGCAAATGCTGGATCAAGTGTTGAGCCTTTTTGATGTGGAGCCGGACTATGATCTGGATATCATGAAGGAAAGGCAGACATTGTTCGACATTACCGGGAGGGCGCTGGACGGATTGAAACGTGTGCTTGAAAGGGCCAGACCCGATCTGGTGCTGGTGCATGGCGACACCACCACAACTTTTGTGGGAGCTCTGGCAGCGTTTTACATGCATATTATGGTGGGCCATGTGGAGGCGGGTCTCAGGACTTTCAACAAATGGCTGCCCTTTCCTGAAGAAATGAACAGGAAACTCACCGGCTCCCTGGCTGATTTGCATTTTTCACCTACGAAAACCGCCAGGCAAAACCTGATGAAAGAAGGTGTAAACCCCGAGAGCATCTTCGTTACGGGCAATACAGTGATTGACGCCCTGAAAACCACAGTAAAAAAGGACTTTATTTTCGCGACTGATGTTTTGAACCGGTTGGATTATAAAAAAAGCAAAATTATCCTTGTTACAGCTCACAGAAGGGAAAACTTCGGGGAAGCCCTTGAGAATATCTGCTTAGGCATCAGGGATATAGCGGAAAAGCATTCTGATGCAATAATAATCTACCCGGTACATTTGAACCCGGCGGTACGGGATGTGGTCGAAAGTGTTCTCAGCGGGCATGAGCGAATACTGCTTCTTCCACCGCTTGACACGGATGAGATGCACAACTTGATGGCCAGATGCTACATGGTAATGACCGATTCAGGCGGCCTGCAGGAGGAGGCTCCTTCGCTGGGGAAACCGGTCCTGGTCCTCAGAAGGGAGACCGAGCGGCCGGAAGCGGTAAAAGCCGGTACCGTAAGGGTTATAGGCACTAACCGCAGGAATATATATGAAGAAGCATCAATTCTTTTATCCAAACGCTCGGAGTACGAAAGGATGGCGAATGCCGTAAACCCCTACGGCGACGGCCGGGCATCTCAGCGCATAGCCGGATTCATACTACATCATTTCGGCCTGATTGATAAGAAGCCCGAGGAATTTGACGCACAAATTTAAACGGGGAATATTGACAGGTTTTCCCCCGCATGGTATTATAAAATAAAAATACGGTCAACCTTTAAACTGGTCCCGTGAGGCTGGTAAGGTGAAAGTCAGATGCACCGAAAGACAAACCTTTCTCCTGCCCGAGGAGAAAGGTTTTTTGATGAAAAGCCCTTGCCGCCTTGCGGCAGGGGCGATTTCATTTCATTATTGAGGAGGGCTTGCATCATGAAAAATTCTAAAAAATTGGGAGTAGCGGCGGGCAACCCGGTAAGGCCCGGCGACTATCTCCCTCCGCTGCAGCTTTTTATACTGGGCGTGCAGCACACATTCACCATGTTCGGCGCTACGGTGCTGGTACCGCTGCTGACCGGCCTGAGTGTAAGCGTTGCGCTTTTTACTGCGGGAATAGGGACGTGGTGGTTTCACCTGGTTACCAAAAGAAAAGTCCCGATTTTTCTCGGGTCATCATTTGCATTCATTGCACCCGTCGCGTTAGTTGTCAAAGAGATGGGCATTCCGGCGGCCCAGGGGGGCATAATCGTCGCAGGATTGCTATACTGCATTATGGCTGCACTCATTTATTTTCTAGGGCCAAAATTTATGGAATCGCTATTGCCGCCGGTCATAACCGGCCCCATCATCATGGTCATAGGATTGAATCTTGCACCGGTGGCAATCGGTAGTGCAAGCAAAAACTGGCTCATAGCCCTTGCGGTTCTGTCGGTAGTGGCATTTGTGAGCCTCTATGTGAAGGGCTTTTTGCGATTGCTCCCCGTCATCTGCGGAATCGTGGTAGGATATGTCATATCTCTCGTCGCGGGTCTTGTAAATTTCCAGCCCATCGTTGAAGCCAAATGGTTCGCCGTACCGGATTTCACATGGCCGGTTTTCAATGCTGCAGCAATCGGCCTTATTGCCCCGGTGGCCATTGCCACCATGGTGGAGCATGTGGGCGACGTGCTGGCGGTGGGGGCTACTGTTGAGCAGGATTTTGTGAAAGACCCGGGGCTTCACAGGACATTGATAGGTGACGGAATTGGCACCTCGCTGGCCGGTATTTTCGGCGGCCCCGCCAACACCACTTACTCCGAAAATACGGGCGTTCTGGCATTGACCCGGGTGTGGAAGCCGGAAGTAATGAGGATAGCTGCCTGCCTGGCCATATTACTTTCTTTTATACAAAAGCTGGGAGCGGCTATTCGGACCATTCCTGAACCGGTAATAGGAGGAATATCCATCGTGCTATTCGGCATGATTGCCAGCATCGGCGTCAGGACGGTGGTGGAAAACCGTGTTGATTTCAACAAGTCGCGAAATCTTCTTATCGCCAGCGTAATTCTGGTGGTGGGCATAGGCGGAGCAATAATAAAGCTGGGCGGCGGCATCCAGTTGGGTGGCATGGGTCTTGCCGCCATTCTGGGAATAATCTTGAACCAGGTTTTGCCAAAAGAAGCGTAAAATAAAAATTAAAATTTAAATCAAAAAGAGCGGAGTTAGGATGTTGCGGGCTGACCCCGCTCTTTCATTTTGAAATTAAACAGGAAAACTTGCATTCGTTGTAGAATTTATTTTATACAAGAAGTTTTTCGGAGGACAAGATGACCGATTTTTATTTGAACGAGAGAGTCATGAAAATAAAAGGCAATATCGATGAAACCGATAGATTGATAGATGAGTACAGGCCTTTTATCGCATCGGTTGTGGAGAAGCATATCGGTCGTTTCGTGGAGTACGGCATAGATGACGAATTGAGCATAGCATTGATGGCTTTTCACGAAGCCGTAGAAAAATACGAAATATCCAGAGGAAATTTCCTGACTTTCGCCAGGACGACAATAAAACACCGCCTGGTGGATTATTACAGGAAGGAAAGGAAAATACTGCCCGCGGCATATCTGGAAAATTCCCCGGATGATGAGGACTCCGGATATCGAGACCCCACAGCCGAAAAATCCGCAGAGAAATTTGACGAAAGTCAAATCGCTGAATTCAGGCGGCTGGAAATCTTGGAAATAAAAAAAGAATTGTCGCACTGGGGGATAACATTTGCCGATGTGGCCAGATGCTCGCCCAGACATGAATCGACAAAAAAGGCCTATTTGAAGGCGGCGGAGTTTGCGGCGGGCAATCCGGAAGTTCTAAAAATAATCAAGACAAAAAGATATCTGCCGGTGGATAAAATAGTGAGCGTTACAAAACTACCCCGCAAAACCGTGGAGCGCGGTCGGAACTATATTATAGCCGCGGTGCTGATATTATCCGGTGACTATCAGTATATCAGGGAATATGTGACGTGGAGGTAAAATTTCTTGAAAGGCGTTATCGTGGATGTAGGCAGCGAATATATTATCGTCCTGACTAAAAGCGGAGATTTTAAAAAAATACCTAACCATGTTGGTCAATGCCTTATCGGCGGCGAAATAGAAGTGCCGGACGGCGTGCCGGCTATGCATCTTTTGCCGCGGAGATTGCTTTCTTTGGCATCGACCAAAAGGGTTGCGGCGGCCGCGATAGTTTTTATTATGCTCCTTGGATTGGGAGGATACGCCATAGCGGATTATTTCAATCCGGTGGCCTTTGTAACAATGGACATCAACCCGAGCATAGAACTGGCTTTAAACAGATATGAAAGGGTATTGGCGGTGGACGCGTTCGATGATGAAGGAAGCATTCTGGCAAAAGATGCCGGCGCGCTGAAAAACATGAAGATAAGCGAGGCTCTGGGCATACTGATCCAAAAGGCGCTGTCACGGGATTACCTGAAAGAGTCGGGTACCATCATGCTCACAGTATCCGGCAGGCAGAATCGCGTAACCGAAAATGTGAATGGCAAAATTAAAGAATTTATTCGGGAAAAATATGGCAATGTTCAGGGCGAAACAGGCGGCAACCAAGATAAAGCTTTGCGCGCCCAAAACGGATCTCAGCAAAATGACAGGGAAAACAAAATAGATAAAGATAAGGCGCAAGTCCACATTATTGTGGAAAATACTTCAATAGAACAACATGAGAAAGCTAGAAAAATGAAGATTTCCCAGGGAAAACTTTTGATGTATGAAAAGCTGCAAAATTTAAACCCCGCCGTCTCTCTGGAAGACGTTAAAAATGCGTCCATATCCAGCATAATAGAAGAATTGAAAAAATCGAAAGAAAGGCCCCCGGCTAACGAGAAGAAAGGGCAGGAGAGCGAACCGAAAGGCACTGTCGGCGGGCACTCCGATAATAGTATAAATAACAATAAAAATAAAGAAACAAAAAAAAGCGAGGATGTAAAATCAGAACAAAATAGTATTAATGAAAACAGCCGGAATTCGGATAAAGATGATAGCGAGAACAAAAGCCGTAGTACAAAACAATATGATGGAAAAGAACCGAGCGGTGAAAAAAGCAATACTGAAGGCAAAAAAAACAAGCAAAATGGTAAAACCTCAGACAATTCAGGGACTGAGGCGGAAAGCGCTAGTGAAAAAATAATGGGGGGCACATCCGAATCATTTGCAAAAACCGGAGACGCATCCAAGTCGCCGCAAAAGTCCGGGAAAAATGGAAAGAGCAAAAAAGGGAAAAATGAAGCGGATTGATTCTCAACAGTCTGATGGATAAAAAAACGGAAAAACCTTTTTTCTGCGACTAATTGTGATATATTTCACATATAATCGCTGTCAGCAGGAATATGAGGAAATTTTCGGTTTGAAATTTTTTTATCAATGTTATATAATATAAGCTAATATGAAAAATTTTAAGGGTATCCAATATATTGTACTGCTTTCTCAAATCGGTTTGAATATTGCACTACCTATAGTGGGTGGGGTTTACGCTGGAGCCTATCTAGACAAAAGGTTTTCCACGGGTAGTGCTTTTTTAATTTTTGGGACCATTTTTGGGGTATTTTCGGGAATTGCTTCGGTTTACAGGATTCTATCAAAAGAATTTAAGAATAAATAAAATAAGCCTGCGAGGGGGTGGTAATTTGAAGGAAATCCTGGAAGATGTGAAAGCCACTGAGCAAAAGGCGAAAGAAGTCCTTGAAAGCTCAGAGCAGGAAGCAAGAAAAATCATCCTGGATGCGAAAAAAGAAGTCGAAAAATTGATTCAGGAAGCTCAAAAAAAATGCGATGAAGAACAGAAGGAAATAATGGAAAGAGCAGTGGCACAGGCGAAAGAAGCGGCAGAGGCTCTTTCGGGGCAATACGAGCAAAAAATAAAAGAATTAAAACTCAGGGCTGCCCAAAAAACAACAGCGGCGGTGCATTTGATAAAGGAGAGGATAGTGAAGGCATATGTCGATAGTTAATATGAAGAAAATGCACCTCCTGGGCCTTAAAACTGAACGCGACATGCTTTTGGATGCCATTTACAAAATGGGAGCGGTAGAAATTTCGGATATAACGCCACAGGTGCAGGAAAACGAGGTGCAGCAGAATCGGTTTGGTCAGGAACTGGAAAAAGAACTGTCCGAATTAGATTCCAAATTGAACAGATTGAAATTCGGCATTGATTTTTTGAAACCGTATGTAACGGAGAAAAACCCCCTTTTATACGGCAAACCGAAAGTTAAAAGACAGGAACTCGATGACATGCTTTCCGGAGAAGAACAGTATATGGCTGTGATTCAGGCTGTTTTTGAGCTTGACCACCGGCTCGCCCGCTTAAAGGCGGAGGAATCAAAGATTCGCAGCCGCATGGAACTGTTATCCCTGTGGAAGGCGATGGATATACCTCTGGAGGAGTTGGGGCCTACCCTTGAAACCGAATTTATGCCGGCGGCGGTTCCGATAAAAGCTCTGGAGGATTTTAAAGGTCGGTTGGCTGAAAAGGGGCTGCTTTTCGAAGCCTTAAAAATAGGCGAAAGCAGGGATGAGGCTTTCTGCCTGCTTGTTTGCCATAAAGCTCAGAAGGCAGATGTTCAAGATGCGATGAAGGAATTTTCAGTGAGCATGCAGGAGTTTCCGGGTTTAAAGGGCACGCCTGAAGAAATTATTGCTGGGGATGAAAGAAGGCTTGCGGAGATAGAAAAGGAAAGACAGAACATTGCAGGAGAGGCGCGGGCCCTATCGGATCAGCGCTTTGCCTTTGAGGTGCTGTATGATTACTGGAACATGGTCAGGGAAAAGAAGAGAAACATGCTCAAAATGGTGGAAACCAGCAGGACATTCTGCATGACCGCGTGGATTCCGGAATCTTTAGCAGAGAAATTGAAACAAAGAATCGGCGAACTTACAGATTCGGTTTATATAGAATTTTCATCACCCGAGGAAGATGACGACATACCGGTGCTTGTAGAAAATCCCAGACTCGTGCAGCCCTTTGAACTGATTACCGAACTTTACAGTCTGCCCGATCCCAGGGGCATAGACCCGAACATATACATGGCGCCGTTCTACTTTGTATTTTTCGGCATGATGGTCAGCGATGCGGGATACGGCCTGGTGCTGGCGCTTTTGACAGGCCTTGCCCTGTGGAAACTGAAACTTGCCGGGCAGGGGAAAAAGTTGGTAGAGCTGCTTTTTCTCGGAGGCATATCCACTTTTGTATGGGGCGCAATCTTCGGCGGCTGGTTCGGAGATTTGATAAAGTTAAAACCGCTATGGATAAACCCTCTGGACAATCCCATGGCCATACTGGTATTGAGTTTTGCATTCGGTGTCATTCAGATTTATACGGGCCTATTGCTCTCAGCCTATAAGAACATAAGGGCGGGCCGCCTGGCCGATGCATTTATGGACCAGGGGCTGTGGATAGTTTTTCTGTCGGGCCTTATAATGCTGGCATTTCCGCAGCTTGGCTCCATATCAAAATATGTCGCCCTTGGAGGGGCGCTGGGGCTTCTGCTGACCCAGGGAAGAGCTCAGAAAAATATTCTGATGAAATTTTTATCCGGCCTTTTGAGCCTTTATGGAGTTACGGGATATCTTAGCGACGTGCTGTCATACTCCAGGCTGCTGGCACTGGGGCTTGCTACCGGTGTAATCGCCGTGGTGATAAATACCATGGCGAGGCTGGTCGGGGTGAATGCCATCGGCTTTATCATCATGGTATTAATCATGATAGGCGGGCATATTTTCAACATAGCCATAAACACCCTGGGAGCATACGTTCACAGCAGCCGTCTGCAGTATATAGAGTTTTTCAGCAAGTTTTACGATAGCGGCGGAAGAGCCTTCGAGCCGATGAGGATTAAGACCACTTATGTGGACTTTGAAAATTTATGATTAAACCAAGTCAAAAAGTGAAAATATACCATAGAAACCGTTTTGCAGGTTTCTATTCAATCTCACATATTACATCTAACTTTGTGACATCAATTTTGGAGGAGGAGTAAAAAATGGAATTAACTTATGGTCAGGTACTGGCACTTTTGGGAGCGGCGCTGGCGGTGCTGCTGCCCGGCATAGGTTCCGCAAAAGGTGTTGGAATCGTGGGTGAAAGCGCTGCCGGAGTAGTAACCGAAGATCCGGGGAAATTCGGCCAAACATTGATTCTGCAGGCCATTCCCGGAACTCAGGGCATTTACGGACTTTTAACGGGATTCGTCATCATGCAGAGGATCGGCATCCTGGGAGGAAATCTGCTTCCGCTTAACCTGCATCAGGGTCTGCTGATTCTAGCTGCCGCACTTCCCATTGCTTTTGTTGGTCTTCTTTCCGCCATAGCCCAGGGAAGAGCCGCAGCGGCCGGTGTGGGCATCATAGCCAAGCGCCCCGAGGAACTGGCAAAGGGCATCACATATGCAGCCATGGTGGAAACCTACGCGGTGCTGGCGCTTCTGGCATCCATCCTCATGCTCTTCGGCATCAAGCTATAGGGGAGTGGCCAGCATGGAGGGTATCGAGAAAATAAAGGAAAGGATAATGCAGGAAGCCCTGCAAAAACAGCGCGAAATTCTGGATAAAGCCAGGGCCGAAGCAGATAAAATAATCAGGGATTCCGCCGTGCAGGTGGAGGAGATAAAGAGGCAATCCCGTCAAAAAGCTGAAAGAATGGCTGAAGAAGAAAAAAGAAAAATACTGTCCATGGCTGAACTGGATGAGCGAAAACGCCTGCTTTCAGCAAAACAGCAAATCATAGATGGGGTATTTGAAAAAGCCCGCCAGGAGCTGGAAAACATGCCCGCCGATGATTACCTGGGGTTAATGCGTGCCATGCTCATAAAAGCATCCGCCGCGGGGGATGAAGAAATAATCGTAAACGAAAAAGACAAAAACAGGATTACGACGGATTTTTTGAACAACATAAACGGGGAATTGAAGAAGCAGGGAAAGACAGGCGGACTCAGGCTTTCTGCCGAGACCCGGCCGATAATCGGAGGATTTATATTGAAATCCAGTGAAATGGAGATAAACAGTTCCTTTGATGCTCTGATCAAGGCTCAGAGGGATGAACTGGAAACCGAAATTTCAAAAACCCTTTTCGAGGAGTGATGCTATGGGCAGGGAACTGGAATTCTTATATGTATCCTCCAGGATAAAAACTCTGGAAACCGCACTCCTCGGGAAAAGCGCAATAGACAGGCTGATGGAAGCAGAAGGGCCGGAAGAAGCCCTGAAGCTGCTGGGCGATACCGATTACGGCCCGGATATGGCCGAGATGGAAAACATCTACGATTTTGAAAAAGCGCTGGAAAAAAGTCTGAAGAGGACTTTCAAGACCATATCCGATTCAATGAAGGATTTCCGCTTGGTGAGGTTTTTCACCTTAAAGAACGACTACCACAATTTGAAGGTAATCATAAAGAATAAAATTCTCGGGCTGGAGGGGAAAGACTATTTTTCAGGCCTTGGTGAAGTTCCGGCGGAGGAACTTCAAAAGCTGGTCCTGGAAGATATAACCGCATCGGTGCCGGAGAGCATAAAAAATGCTTACCGCAAGGCCGTTCAGGTTTACGAAGAAACCCAGGATTCCCAGCAGATAGACCTGCTTCTGGATCGTATTTTGTTTGAAGAACTGGCGGAACTGGTGGAAAGCACGAAAGAAGTATTCTTGAAGGAATACTTTGCTGCAATGGTGGACCTTACGAATATAAGGACAATGGTAAGGCTTATGCAGATGAAGGCGGATGCAAGGATACTGGAAAAATCACTTCTTTCAGGAGGAAGCCTGAAAAGGGATGCTTTCATAAAGCTTTATGCGGAATCAATGCAGGGTGTAATCGATGCATTCGCTTCATCTCCGTACCGCAAGGTTGTGGAGGAAGGCATTTCGTCATGGATGGACAGCGGCAGCCCGGCGGTTTTTGAGAAGCTTTCAGACGACTATCTGCTGAATCTGGCAAGGCGGGGCTTATATAAACCGTACGGTCCCGAAACGGTATTCGGGTATCTTGCAGCCAGGGAAAACGAAACGAAGATACTCAGGATAATTCTTGTGGGAAAGATAAACGGCATTTCTTCGGAGATGATAAAGGAGAGATTGAGAGATGTCTACGTATAAAATAGGGGTAGTTGGCGACAGGGATACGGTACTGGCCTTTAAGTCTCTTGGAGTGGACATCTTTCCCGCAATGGATGCAAAAGAGGCCGGTCAGATAGTCGCTAGGCTAGCAAAGCAAAACTATGCCGTGATTTTTTTAACCGAGCAGCTTGCAAAAGACATGAAGGAGAGACTCGATTATTACCGAAACAGTATGCTGCCGGCCATAACGCTCATACCAAGCAACAAAGGCTCGCTCGGAATCGGAATACAGGAAGTGAAAAAATCCGTGGAAAAAGCCATAGGAGTGGATATCTTATTTGAAAGAGAGGGAGAGGAATGAGCCAGGGAGTTGTAGTTAAGGTTTCCGGCCCCCTCGTTGTGGCCACGGGATTGCCCGAGGCCAAAATGTTCGACGTGGTGAAAGTGGGCAGACAGGGCCTGATCGGCGAGATTATAGAGGTGCACGCAGAGAAGTTATCCATTCAGGTATATGAAGAAACTTCGGGATTGGGCCCCGGCGATCCGGTGGTATCTACCGGGGTGCCCCTCAGCGTTGAACTGGGACCGGGAATGCTGGAAGGAATATTTGACGGAATCCAAAGGCCGCTGGATGTTATAGAATCCACAGCCGGCAGTTTTATAACCAGAGGGATAGATGTTCCCGCATTAAACCGCGATAAGAAATGGGCCTTCAAGCCCACCGCCAGAAAAGGCGATAGGGTCACGGGCGGAGACATCATCGGCACAGTGCAGGAAACCGTCATAGTGGAGCACCGCATAATGATTCCCCCCGGATTGTCCGGCGTTCTGGAAGAAATCAGGGAGGGTGAATTTACTGTTGCCGAGCCCGTTGCAAAATTAAGAACCGATGACGGCAATGCGGTGGATATCACCATGATGCAAAAATGGCCCGTAAGAAAGATAAGGCCGTATAAGGAAAAGCTAGCTCCGGAAGAGCCGATGTCCACCGGCCAGAGGGTGATAGACACTTTCTTTCCGGTTGCCAAGGGCGGAACGGCATGCATCCCCGGTCCCTTCGGCAGCGGCAAGACGGTGGTCCAGCATCAGCTGGCCAAATGGGCCGATGCTGAAATAGTGGTATATATAGGCTGCGGCGAGCGGGGCAATGAGATGACCGACGTGCTGCTGGAGTTCCCCGAACTGAAAGACCCCAAGACGGGTGAGCCTCTGATGAAGAGGACGGTTCTCATTGCAAACACGTCAAACATGCCCGTGGCGGCCAGGGAAGCATCCATTTACACCGGAATAACGATAGCGGAGTATTTCAGAGACATGGGTTACAGTGTTGCGCTCATGGCGGATTCAACCTCCCGCTGGGCGGAAGCTCTTCGCGAGATGTCGGGCAGGCTTGAGGAAATGCCGGGTGAGGAAGGATACCCTGCATACCTTTCAAGAAGGCTGGCCGAATTTTACGAAAGGGCGGGCAAGGTCGTATGCCTGGGAAGCCAGGCAAGGCAGGGGTCTCTTACTGCCGTAGGCGCCGTATCGCCTCCCGGAGGCGATCTTTCGGAGCCCGTAACGCAGGCCACACTGCGTGTGGTGAAGGTGTTCTGGGCGCTGGATGCGCAGCTGGCATATGCGAGGCATTTTCCGGCCATCAACTGGTTGACAAGCTATTCTCTATACTCGGATATTGTGGAAGAATTCATGAATGAAAACATCAGCTCCGAATGGAGGGATTTAAGGACCGAGGCCATGAGGCTTTTGCAGGAAGAGGCGAGCCTTCAGGAAATAGTGAGACTGGTGGGCATAGACGCCCTTTCCGTAAAAGACAGGCTGGTGCTGGAAGCGGCGAAATCCATCAGGGAGGATTTTCTGCACCAGAATGCTTTCCACGAAGTAGATACGTACACTTCCCTGAACAAGCAGTACCGCATGCTCAAGTTGATACTGCTGTTCTATCACGAATCTCAGAGGGCTATCGATGAAAATGCGGTATTTTCCGATGTAGAAAAGCTTCCGGTAAGGGAGAAAATCGCCCGAGCAAAATTTATAGACGAAAAAGAACTGGAAAAGTTCGACGAGATAGAAAAAGAATTGAAAGACCAGATAGCGGAGCTTCTTTCGGAAGGAGGGAGAGTGAATGCTTAAGGAATACAGGACAGCCAGGGAAATAGCCGGCCCTCTCATGCTTGTGGAAAATGTGGAGGGCGTAAAATACAATGAACTTGTGGAAATAGAGACTTCCGAAGGAGATATCCGCCGCGGCCAGGTGCTGGAAATCGATGGAGACAGGGCACTGGTGCAGCTGTTTGAGGGCTCTACGGGCCTGAACATCAATGACTGCAGGGTAAGATTCCTGGGAAAAAGCATTGAACTCGGCGTGTCGAGCGACATGCTGGGCCGCGTTTTTGACGGTTTCGGCAGGCCCAAGGACAACGGCCCAAAAATAATCCCGGAAAAGAAACTGGATATCAACGGAAGCCCCATAAATCCCACCGCCCGTGACTATCCTTCGGAGTTCATTCAGACGGGGATTTCGGCCATCGATGGCCTGAACACACTTGTCAGGGGACAGAAGCTGCCCATTTTCTCTGGTTCCGGCCTTCCGCACGCCCAGCTGGCAGCTCAGATAGCGAGGCAGGCCAAGGTGCTCGGAGCGGAAAGCAAATTTGCAGTGGTCTTTGCGGCTATGGGAATAACATTTGAGGAGGCCGATTACTTTATATCGGACTTCAGGAGGACCGGCGCCATCGACAGGTCAGTGCTGTTCATCAACCTTGCCAACGATCCGGCCATAGAGCGTATAGCCACGCCGCGCATGGCTTTAACCTGCGCCGAGTTTCTGGCATACGAAAAAGACATGCACGTTCTGGTCATCCTGACCGACATGACAAACTACTGCGAGGCTCTCCGGGAGGTATCCGCGGCCCGCAAGGAAGTTCCGGGCCGGCGAGGCTATCCTGGATATCTGTACACGGACCTTTCTACAATATATGAAAGAGCGGGAAGAATCCGCGGAAAGGCGGGTTCCATCACCCAGATACCGATACTAACCATGCCGGAAGATGATAAGACTCACCCCATACCAGACTTAACCGGCTACATCACCGAGGGCCAGATAATACTGAGCCGCGAGCTTTACAGGAAGGGAATCCTGCCGCCCATAGACGTGCTGCCGTCCCTTTCCCGTCTGAAGGACAAGGGTATCGGCAGGGGTAAGACCCGGGAAGATCACGCTGACACCATGAACCAGCTATTTGCCTCATACGCCAGGGGCAAGCAGGCCAAGGAGCTTGCAGTGATCCTGGGCGAAGCGGCCCTTTCTGATGTGGATAGGCTTTATGCAAAATTTGCGGACGAATTCGAAAGGCGGTATGTCTCCCAGGGAGAGAATGAAGACAGATCCATTGAAGAAACGCTAAATCTGGGGTGGGAACTTCTAACAATACTGCCAAAGCAGGAGCTCAAGCGAATCAGGGACGAATATATTGAAAAATATCTTCCCAAAAAAGGAGAAGAATATATATGCTGATGCGGGTTAACCCCACCCGGATGGAATTGACAAGACTGAAAAAACAGCTGGTAACCGCCCGAAGGGGCCATAAACTCTTGAAAGACAAACAGGATGAACTTATAAAAAAGTTCATCGACATGGTGAAAAAGAACAAGGAGCTAAGGGAAGAAGTGGACCGGGAACTGGAAAGCGCCTTTAAAAGCTTCACCATGGCACGCAGCCAAATGCCGCAGGAGGTGCTGGAGGAAAGCCTCATGATTCCCGCGGCTCGCGCGAGCATAAGCGTCTCGAAGGCAAATATCATGAGTGTAAATGTGCCGAAGATAGAAATATCCAGTGAGGAAAGCGGCAACATATACTCCTACGGTTTTGCCCAGACTTCTGGAGAGCTGGACAGCGCTATAGGCATCCTTGCAGGCGTGCTGCCCAAAATGCTCAGGCTCTCGGAAATAGAGAAAGCCTGCCAGCTCATGGCCGACGAGATAGAAAAGACCCGCCGCAGGGTCAATGCCCTGGAATATGTCATGATTCCTTCCCTGGAAGAGACCATAAAATACATCACCATGAAGCTGGACGAAAACGAGCGCGGCAATATTACGCGCCTTATGAAGATAAAGGAAATGGTGATGAACGGATGAGAAAAAGAATGCTTCCACAAATTATGGAAGCATTCTTTTTTCATTGAATAAATCGCAACACAACCTGCTCTCAAAAAAAGCATGGATAAAATGCGCTTTGTAAAGCTAATTGTCGTGGTTATTTCAGAGATTTATTGCTTTATTTGTACTTTTTTTCTATAATTAATTATACATGCAAAGTGATTGCTGAAGCAAAATTGCGTTAAGTCATAATGGGAAAAAGATGGCTGCAAAAACAGTGGCAGGCATGTGCATCATCTGGCGTAGGGGAATTTAAAGGGGGCGTAATTTTGATGAAAGTAGGAGTAGGCTTCAGTTGTGAAGACAATCCGTTTCTGGCTGGAAAACTTGCAGCTATGCAGGCATTGGCCGTAACCGAAGAACCGGCCATAACATTTTTATTCTGCACTGCAAATTATGACCTGAAAACTGTTTATAAAAGTGTGAAAGAAGTCATCGGGAATTCGAAATTGATAGGAGGCAGCACTGCAGGGGTTATAACCGCACGGGGGGTTTTTGAAAAAGGGGTAGGTGTCTGTACAATTGAAAAAAGTGGGGTTGAAGCAGAAACTCTGGTTATTAACCCTGAAGAAATAAAATCTTTGTCCGAATCCGGTTTGATGGAAATAAAATTTAGGGAGTTCGCTGATTCGGGTACAGCATTTATTTTTCCTGACTGCTCTTGTGACAATATGCCCCTGATTCTTCGAAGGATATACAATATTCTTGGACCGGATTTTAAATATATCGGCGGCGGGACGGGCGACAATTTGAGTTTTTCCGGTGCCCATCAATTTACAGAAAAAGGTGTGGGGGTCAGGGGCATTGCTGTCGCCCTGTTAAGAGGGCTTGAATTTAAAATTGGCATTGGTCACGGGTGGATTCCGTGGGGCGAACCGATGATTGTAACCAGGTCATCGGGTAAAATTGTTTATGAACTGGATGGTTTTCCTGCCTTCGATGCATATTCAAAGAATCTCGGCTTAAAAGAAAAAAATGAGTTTGCTTATTTCGGCATGAAATATCCTTTTGGCATGCCGTGCTCCGGCACAAATTTTCTCATAAGGGACCCCATCTGCGTTAACGAAGATGGGAGCATCAGACTTGTTTCCGAAATACCTCAAAATAGTGCAGTATCCTTAATGAAAGGGAATTCTGAAAACTTTATCAATACCACAGAGCAACTGGCAAAACGTGTAATTTTGAGTTGCCCCAATCCCAAAGCCATTTTTTTATTCAATTGCGTGTCGCGTTATCTTTTGATGAAAAAAGATTTCGAAAAAGAACTCAAAACTGTAATGAGCAATGTTGACGAAGATACACCGGTAATAGGAATGCTGACTTTTGGCGAGATAGGTGCTTATTCTTCTGTGCCTTTATTTCATAATAAGACGATGGTAGTTGCGGCAGGGTGGTGAAGCGATGGACAATACTGCTTTCAGCATATACGACCTTTTTGTTTTTTATGAAATTGCTTCTTTGAGTTATCTTCAAGGTTTTGATGAATTTATGGAAGAGATAGTAGAAAAATCTACCAGGCTTTTTGGCACGCGCCGGCTGGCGATAGTACTGTTGAGCGAGAGCAAAGAGAAAAAAGAGTATTATTTTGGGTTTAAAAACAAAATAAATCTTGAAGAAATGCTTGCCATTAAACCGGAAAATTGTTTTGTATATTACTTTGACGGTGGGAAGTTGGGATTTATTTATTTTGAAAATGACTGCAAAATCTCTTTGCGCAGCAATAAAATGTATAACATTTTTTCAAAAAGAATAGAAGAATTGATAAAGGCAAAATTTATGGAGCAAGCCATTAAAGAGAATGAGGAAAAGTTTAAAAACATATTTTTGCAGTCGCCTCTTGGAATAGAGATTTACGATAAAAACGGAAGACTTCTGGAGGTCAATCGGGCTTGCCTGGATATATTCGGAATAGTTAATCCCGACGAATTGAAAGGCTTTAGATTGTTTGAGGACCCTAACCTTCCCGAGGTTCAAAAGCAAAAGTTGCTAGGCGGCGAGGCGATCAGGTATGAGTCGGAATTTGATTTTGACATTGTAAAATCTAAGAAACTTTACAATACCACAAAATCCGGGAAAATGCATATCGACTGTTCCATAACACCGCTAAAAGTAAATTCAGATATATGCGGCCATATTGTGATAGTCCAGGACATTACCGAAAGAAAGCGCAATGAAGAAAAAATCAGGTATTTAACTTTTCACGATAATGTAACGGGCCTGTATAACCGACACTATTTCGAAGAAGAAATAAGGCGTTTGGATGCCGAAAGGCAGGTCCCGTTAAGTATAATAATCGGGGATTTGAACGGCTTAAAGCTTTTAAACGACGCCTTCGGCCATTTTCAAGGCGATGAGTTGCTGAAGAAAATAGCGGATATTTTGAGAAAAGCCTGCAGGAAGGAAGATATAATAGCCCGGTGGGGCGGGGATGAATTTGCTATACTTCTGCCCAGAACGGATAAAAAAACTGCTGAGCAGATATGCATGAGAATAACGAATCTTTGCATGGAGGGTGAAGTCCGCATACCGCTCAGCATAGCTCTCGGATGTTCGACAAAAGAAAACCATCTCGAAGATATCAATGAAGCGTTGAACAGAGCAGAAGATGCAATGTACAGGCAAAAATCGATGGAAGGCAGTGAAGTGAGAAAGAGGTTATTGTCGGCTTTGAAGCGGACTCTATTGGAAAATACCGATGAGACGGAGGAACATATAGACAGAATAAAAAATATAGCGTTAAAAATGGCCGAAAAGCTCGGCCTTTCAGAAGAACAATTGAATTCTGTAAAGCTTTTAGCGGAATTTCATGATATAGGCAAAGTGGCGGTTCCGGAAGATTTGTTTAGAAAGGGCAAATCGCCAACCCCGGATGAGATAGTTTTAATGCAGAAGCATGTAGAGACGGGTTACAGGATTGCAATATCTTTTCCCGAGCTTTCAGGCATATCGGAAGAAATATTGCATCATCACGAGAGATGGGATGGCAGGGGTTATCCAAAAGGTTTGAAAGGGGAAGAGATTTCGCTTTTAGCGCGCATTATTTCAATAGCAGATTCATACGATGAACTTATTCAAGGCATGTCGCATGAAGATAATCCCGATTGCACGAAGGTTTTGAAAGAAATAAAAAGAAATTCCGGCATTAAGTTTGATCCTTCTCTGGTAGATTTATTGCATACGATTCTCGTTTTGTAGCAAACGAAAAAAAGCACTTAAAATGTCGGTGATGATCGTTATAAACTTATGACAGCAATAATGCGAGTATGAATAAAAAAATGGAAATATTATTTATGAAAGCTGATGGGTACAAATGCCCATCGGCTTTTTTGATTTTTAGCAGGACATAATAATTATACGGGTGCAAAAATTGAGTTTTGTGATTCATGACAGCCAAAGGCCCCGCAATCACCATTTGTGCCTCCAGCGGCAGCGGCGGAATGGAGGATAATATGGAAAGTGTGAACAGAGATTTTGGGAAAATACTCCGCGAAAGTTACTATATTTCTCTTGCGGCGGTGCTCTTGAGTTTGCTGCTGGATAAGAACGGCCGGTGGGCTCTTGGGCTTGCGGCAGGGACTTTTGCAACTAACTTCAACTTCGTTTTGCTCTACATAAGCCTTATAAAATCGGTAAAATCGGATTATCGCCGGGCTTTCAGCTTTATGTGCGGGATGTATCTTTTCCGGATTGCGATTGTCATGAGTACGCTGTTGATTTGTTTGAAGCAGGGATTTGAAGCTTTCATATCGTCCGTTTTAGGTTTGATGGTAATAAAACTTATGCTGTTTTCAAATACTATTTTGGGGAGGTGGAAAAGATGGAATTCTTCCCGAAGGTGATTTTTATAATACCATTATATGGCATGAAAATTCCGGTGACGGAAACGGTAGTGGTCACATGGGGAATAATGGCAGGGTTGATGGCTTTCGGGTATGCGGCCGGTAAAAACCTTGAAAGAATGCCGCATGGGCTCCAAAATGGGGTGGAAATATTTTACGAGGGGCTGGAAGGCCTGATTGAGTCTACTATGGGAGAAGGCAATGAGGGATTTGTGCCTTACATCGGTACGCTGGCCATGTATTTGGCCGTTGCAAACCTGATAGGCTTACTGGCCTTCAGACCTCCAACGGCAGACCTGTCCACCACCCTCACTCTGGCAGGAATCACTTTTGCGCTCACACAGTATGAAGGCTTGAGGAAAAAAGGCGTAACCGGGTATATCAGGGGGTTTTTCGAACCTTTGCCTTTCATGGCCCCGCTGAACATCATAGGCCAGATCGCAAATCCCTTTTCCATGGCTTTCCGCCTTTTCGGCAATATTCTTGGAGGCATGATAATAATGAATCTGGCATATTCCGCAATGCCGGTAATTATTCCGGCCCCCCTGCATTTTTATTTTGATGTGTTTGCTGGTGTTCTTCAGACGTTTATCTTTATCATGCTGACCATGACATTTGTGGGCATGGCCGCGGAATAAAAAAACATTTTTAATATTTGCAACCAGGCATACTGCCGGTTTTATCTCGGGCAGCATGAGAATAACAAGTTTTTTTCGAAAGGAGAAATAAAAAATGGCAGCTATAGATGGAAAAGCACTGATTCTGGCATTTTCTGCCATGGGCGCCGGGCTTGCAATGATAGGAGCTCTGGGCACAGGCATAGGCCAGGGAATAGCAGCCGGAAAGGCAGCCGAAGCCGTGGCAAGGCAGCCCGACGCCGAGGGGGACATAATAAGGACTTTGCTGCTGGGAGATGCCGTGGCAGAGACCAGCGCCATATACTGTCTCATAATCGCTTTGATACTGATTTTCGCCAATCCTCTGGCAAGATTGCTGTAAAGAAGGCAGCCGAACGTGATGATTAATGTTTTTACAATGATTTTTCAATTAGTCAATGTGTTTGTCCTGTTTTATTTTTTAAAAAAGTTTTTTTATAAGCCGCTGGGGGAATTTTTAGAAAGACGCCGGAAAAAATTGGAGTCCCTTTTTGCCGAAGCAGAGAACCGGAAAAAGGAGGCGGAACAACTTTATGAAGATTATAAGGCAAAGCTCGACAACGCAAGTTCGGAAGCCCGCGCGATAATAGAACAAGCCAAAAAAGAAGCTGCTGCGTTTCGAAGGGAAATTATTCAAAATGCAAAAATGGAGGCTGAGAATATTGCAGCCGAGTCAAGGCGGGAGATTGAAAGGCAAAAGAGCGTGGCTTTCTCCGAGTTAAGGGGAAAAGCAGCCGAAATGTCCATAATGATAGCCTCAAAAATTTTGGAGGAGAAACTTTCGCCTGAAGACCACCGTCGGCTGATAAATCGGGTTATTGAAAGGATGGATGAAAGACAATGGCTGCAGTAAGCGTACCGTATGCAAAGGCCCTTTTTTCGGTAGCTCAACAGGCCGATAGAATGGAAGAGTTTAAAAATGAGCTGTGGCTTGTATGTCATATGATAAGAATTGACAATAGGTTCGGGCATTTTTTAAATCACCCCGAGATACCGCAAGACATTAAAAAAGATGCAGTAAAACAGGGTCTGTCACAAAAAATAAGTCGGGAAATGTTAAATTTCATTTTTTTTGTAATTGACAAAAAAAGGCAGGATTCATTGCAGGAAATATTTAGGGAATACTCGAATCTTTACCGTAAATATAAAGAGCAGAGATACGCAAAGATTTATACGGTTGTACCGCTGACCGAGGAACAAAAACTGGATATTAAAGAAAAATTGGATTATCTATATGAAGCCGACGTCATCATCGAAAATATCCTGGAGCCCGAAATCATAGGCGGTATGGTGATCAGGACTGGATTTCAGGTGATAGATGGCTCAATAAAGTCTGCTCTGGACCGCATTAAAGCCTCAATAATGTGAGGAGCTGTGAATATGCAAGTTGCGCCTGATGAAATAATTTCTGTCATAGAAGATAAAATAAAAAGTTATGAAAAATATCTTGAAGTGGATGAAGTGGGTTATGTTATGAGCGTTGGCGATGGAATAGCCAGAATTTACGGCGCGAGAAAAGCAATGGCAGGAGAGCTCCTGGCCTTTAAGAATGGCATCTGCGGTTTAGCCCTGAACCTTGAGGAGGACTTTATAGGCTGCGTGCTTCTTGGTTCCGATACGGAGATAAGAGAAGGTGATGAGGTGCACCTTACCGGCAGAATAGTGGAGGTCCCCGTGGGAGAAGAACTGCTGGGCAGGGTCGTAGATGCACTGGGAAGGCCCATAGACGGAATGGGTCCCATAGAGGCGCAAACGACCCGTCCTGTAGAATATCCGGCTCCCGGCATAATAGAGCGGCGTCCGGTGAACACGCCGCTTGAAACCGGCATAAAGGCCATCGATGCCATGGTACCAATAGGCCGGGGGCAGAGGGAACTCATCATAGGCGATCGCCAGACGGGCAAAACCGCAATAGCGCTGGATGCAATCATAAATCAAAAGGGGAAGGGAGTTTACTCTATATATGTGGCCATAGGGCAAAAGAGTTCAAGCGTGGCCCGATTGGTGGAGACTCTAAGGGAAAATGGCGCCATGGACTACACCATTGTAGTGGCAGCGAATGCCAGCGATCTGGCACCACTGCAGTACATCGCTCCTTATGCGGGTTGCGCCATGGCCGAAGAATTCATGTACAAAGGAAAGGATGTTTTGATTGTCTATGACGACCTTTCAAAACATGCGGTGGCATACAGGGCCATGACCCTGCTTTTAAGGCGGCCTCCTGGAAGGGAAGCTTTTCCCGGAGATATCTTTTATCTCCACTCGCGTCTTCTGGAAAGGGCAGCCCGGCTCTCCAAAAAGTTCGGGGGAGGTTCCATGACGGCTCTGCCCATAGTGGAGACTCTGGCAGGAGACGTATCTGCATACATTCCCACCAATGTCATTTCCATAACAGACGGTCAGATTTATCTCGAATCTGAACTTTTCAACTCCGGGGTGCGCCCCGCAATCAATGCAGGGCTTTCGGTTTCCAGGGTTGGTGGTGCCGCCCAGCATAAGATAATGAAGCAGGTGGCAGGAAGAATAAGGCTGGACCTTGCCCAATACCGGGAACTTTCGGCTTTTGCCAGATTCGGTACCGAGCTGGAAAGCGAGGCCAGACAAAGCCTTGCCCGAGGAGAACGCATTGTTGAGATTCTGAAGCAGGAGCAGCTTCAGCCAATGAACCTTGCTTTTGAGATATTGGCCCTTTATGCAGTGACCCATGGATTTCTGGATGATGTCGATGTCGCCGAGGTGAAGAGATTTGAAAAAGAAATGCTGGAATATATAAAATCCGCGCACAAAAAGCTTTTGGAAGAAATGGAACAAAAGAAAGCTATGGACGACGAGCTTGAGGAGAAGATGAAGAAGGCCATAGCCCAATTCAAGGATAGATTTAAAGCTGGCGAAAAGCAAACCTTCTGAATCCACGAAATGATTTTCACGAAAATATGAAGCATATTTTCGTTGTATGTTGGTGACGCATTTTGCATCATATATGTCCAAGTGCAGTTAGCAGTTTATAAAAATAAGCAAAATGATAAAATTCATAATTCGCAATGGAGATGTTCAAATGACCGGCATGCGTGAAATAAAAAGGCGGATATCCTCCGTAAATAGCATGCGAAAAATTACCGGGGCCATGTTTATGGTTTCTTCTGCACGGCTGAAAGATGCCCAAAAAAGGGTGCAGAATTTCGGGGATTTTTTTGACAGGACTGCGGATATTATTGCCGGAATGCCATACTCATTAAAGCACAAAGAAAAAAGATCGCCGATTTTTATCGTGATGGCCGGGGATAGGGGACTGGCGGGAGGATACAATGAATACGTACTGAAAACAGCTTTTCAGAAAATAGAAAAATACGGAGCTGCCGGAATTATAACAGTGGGGATGAAAGCAAAAAAGTTTTTTTTGAATATGGGCAAAGAGCCGATACTATGGTACGACGGGATGAATAAGGAAATGCCGGAGGAGGCAATAGAAGAAATTTGCCGCAGGATTCTGGATGAATATAAAAGAGACAGCTTCGTGTATGCGGTTTACACTCATTTCATAAGTCCAGCGGTTCAGCAGGTGAGGGTTGCAAGGCTGCTGCCACCTGAAAACCGGGATTTAAAACAGAACCTTGACTACATCTTCGAACCTTCACCGGAAGAACTCATGAATATGGCGATGAAATTCCACGTTAAAATCAGCCTTTACGGTTTTTACCTTCATTCCTATGCCAGTGAACAGGCATATCGGATGAAGGCCATGGAAAATGCCACCCACAGCGCAGATGAACTGCTGGAGAATCTAAACATGAAATTTCATCGGGAACGCAAGGCTATTATTACTCAGGAAATATCAGAAATAGTGAGCGGTGCTGAAGAATATCTGCATTGAAGGCCTGTCAGCGCGCGATGATACTGCTCTGCCTGCATTGGGGCAAAAAGAAGGTCGAACGGTATTGAGCAAATATTCCGAAAGAAGGCGAGAGAGTGAGCGGTGACATTGAAGCAAGAAAGAAGCAGGAACATAACATGGGTGAAGTAATTTCCATCATAGGCCCGGTGGTGGATGTGAGATTTCCGGATGAGGAGCTTCCGTCCATATATACCGCCCTTGAAGTGATGGATGAAGGCCTGGGCAGGTCGCAGGAAGGCCCCAGAAATCAGGATGTAGACAAACCCGTCAAGGTCGTTGTTGAGGTGATGCATCATCTGGGCAATGACACCGTCAGGTGTATAGCCATGTCATCCACCGACGGGCTGGTGAGGGGAATGAAGGTTATCAACACCGGAAGGCCCATAGAGGTGCCGGTGGGAGAAGAGGTTCTGGGGAGGGTTTTCAATGTCCTGGGCCAGCCCATAGATGACATAAGGGGAATTGAAGTCAAAGAAAGATGGCCCATACACAGACCCGCTCCTTCTTTTGAAGAACAGGAAACCAGGGAAGAAATATTTGAAACGGGCATAAAAGTGGTGGACCTGCTGGCTCCCTATTCCCGCGGGGGCAAAATCGGCCTTTTCGGTGGCGCTGGAGTGGGAAAGACAGTTTTAATAATGGAACTCATAAGAAATATTGCGACGGAAAGGAAGGGGTACTCGGTTTTTGCGGGTGTGGGTGAAAGAACCAGGGAAGGCAACGAGCTATGGATAGAGATGAAAAACTCCGGCGTTCTCGAGAAGACCGCTCTTGTTTTCGGACAGATGAATGAACCTCCGGGAGCCAGAATGAGGGTGGCGCTGACCGCCCTTGCCATGGCCGAGTACTTCAGGGACGAAAAAGGCCAGGATGTGCTTCTTTTCATAGACAATATATTCAGATACATTCAAGCGGGTTCCGAAGTATCTGCATTACTGGGCCGCATACCGTCAGCCGTGGGATATCAGCCAACACTTTCCGTGGATGTGGGCATGCTGCAGGAACGCATTACTTCCACCAAAAAGGGCTCCATTACATCGGTGCAGGCTGTATACGTTCCCGCTGACGATATAACGGACCCGGCTCCGGCCACTACCTTTGCGCATCTTGACGCCACCACGGTGCTTTCAAGGCAGGTGGCGGAAATGGGCCTATATCCAGCTGTGGACCCGCTGGATTCAGCTTCGAGGATTCTCGAACCTAGAATAGTGGGGAAAAAACATTATGATGTGGCAATTAAAGTAAAGGAGATCCTACAGAGATACAAGCAGTTGCAGGATATCATCGCAATACTTGGGATGGATGAATTGTCCGACGAAGACAGGCTGACGGTGGCCCGGGCCAGAAAGATACAGCGTTTTCTTACACAGCCGTTTTTCGTTGCAGAAGCCTTTACCGGCACCCCGGGAAGGTATGTAAAACTCGAAGATACTGTGGAAGGTTTTTCACGCATAATAGAAGGCAAGTGCGATGAACTGCCGGAATCGGCATTTTATATGGTGGGAACAATCGAAGAAGTATTTGAAAAGGCTGAAAAAATAGGAGGTCGAAAAAAGAATGCCGTTTGAAATGGAATTGTATTCCCTGCGAAAAAAACTTGTAAAAAAAGCAAAAAAAGTAGTAGTGCCCGGCCTGGAAGGCGACTTTGCCGTCCTTGCACGGCATGCGCCGCTGATCGCAGCCGTTAGACCCGGCAGAATAAAAGTGGAGGCTGAAAAATTCGAGGAATACTATAATATAGGTTTCGGTTTAATGATGGTTCGACCCGAAAAAACGATTATCGTTACGGAAGAATTTTATGAGGATAAAAACAAAAATCAGGCATAATCATGTTTATTTTGGCAATAATCATAAAGAATAATATATTTGTGGGGGGATGAAGCGTGAAATTTTTAAAAGCAATAATTGCGGGAATTATTCTTGTTATCTTTTTGCCGGCCATAACCTGGAGTTATGAAGAAAAAGATCCGGTGAAGCAGGCTTTTTTATCATCGGGAGCCAGGCTGGAAATATGCGACATAACGGACTGGTCAATAATAGCCCGCGAATCTATGGATTTTGACGATATGGAAAAAATCAAGGCCGGTATAATAAAACTTTTTGACACAGAAGAACAAAATTTTAAAACCACGAAGGAATCCGACGAAATGTACCGAATATTAAATATGGACGGATGGATTGATTCCGATACTTTTCTTCAGGTCATACTGCAATCGGTGGATTTGCCGGAAGAATACGAGGAAGAACCGCAGACCTATCTGGTCGTGACAGCAACCTCAAGAAACATTGAGAAATTGGAAGAACTCCGAATAAAAGTGCGGGACGCTATAGTATCGTTCGGAGGGCAGTCAAGAATTACCACTTGTATAACGGGAACTTTTGATGGTAAACTAAATGAGGCGCAACAGGACGGAATACTTGAGAAATTCGCCCGGGATCTTAAAATTGAGAATTACGAAAAAGTGAGAGATGATTATACTGCAAGCGTGGTTGGTTATTCCCCTGAGATATCGGAAAGCATAACCATCCTGAAAAAAAACTACAATGTGAACATAGCCATGAGGTATAACTCTGAAGATGACAGGACTTATATATGGATAGGAACGCCGGTTATTTCTGTTGAGTACTAAAAAAATTGCGGGGGGGAAGGCGTTGTCGGGTTATATTATTGAAGGCGGCAGAAAGCTTTCAGGCACCGTTAAGATAAGCAGCGCGAAAAATGCCGTACTGCCTGTAATAGCTGCTTCTCTTTTAACGGAGGCGGAGTGTGTTATAGAAGACGCACCAGAACTTGAAGATGTGAGGGTAATGAAAGAGGTGCTCATTTCTCTTGGAGCGAAGATAACTTGCGATGAGAATTCCATTAAAATAAATGCGTCACATATAGATTCTTATGAGGCCCCTTACGACCTTGTCAGGAAAATGAGGGCTTCTTTTTTAGTGATGGGTCCGCTGCTGGCGCGGCAGGGGAAAGCCCGCATATCCATGCCTGGTGGATGCGCCATAGGTTCCAGGCCCATAGATTTGCATCTGAAAGGATTTGCTTCTCTCGGTGCTGAGATTGAACTGGGTCACGGTTTTGTGGAAGCTAGATGTGAAAAGCTCAGGGGGGCCACCATATATCTGGATTTTCCAAGTGTCGGCGCTACTGAAAACATAATGATGGCTGCTTCGCTCGCGGAAGGGCAGACCATATTGGAAAATGCCGCAAAAGAGCCAGAGATAATCGATCTGGCGAACTTTTTGAATTCCATGGGAGCACATATTCGCGGTGCGGGAACAGATTTAATAAAAATTGAAGGCGTAAGCCGGCTTAAGGGGATATCCTATACGGTCATCCCGGACCGCATCGAGGCGGGTACATTTCTGGTGGCGGGAGCAATTACGGGCGGAGAAATAATTCTCGAGAACGTTGTTTCAGAGCATCTGAAGCCGGTAATAGCGAAGCTTATAGAATGCGGCGCCCGGATAGTCGAAGAGCCCGATGGATTGAGGGTCATAGGGGACGGCAGGCCGCTTCCGTCGGATGTCAAGACTCTGCCCTATCCGGGTTTTCCGACGGACATGCAGGCCCAAATAATGGCTTTCCTGAGCCTGGCAAAGGGCACCAGCATGATAATCGAAACGGTGTTTGAAAACCGCTTCATGCATGTGGAGGAGCTCAAGCGCATGGGGGCACGGATAAAGATTGAAGGCCGCAGCGCTGTAGTGGAAGGGGTGGAAAAACTGTCGGGAGCTCCGGTTAAGGCCACCGACCTTAGGGCGGGTGCAGCCCTTATTCTGGCAGGGCTTGCTGCGGAAGGCACCACCACCGTTATGAACGCTCATCACGTGGAAAGGGGTTATGTGGATATTGTAGGAAAGCTGTCTTCTTTGGGGGCGGCAATAAAAAAGTGTGACTGAAATTTTCTTTCAATCATATCCCCGGTGTGCCCCAAATAAAATATAGAGTAAGTCTGGCAGGCTGGGGGGATATGATGAAGCGGGCGGGTTGCATTCACATTCTCATTTTTTTTGTATTTTTCATTGTTATAGTAATTCCTGGTCTTATAGTAAAAGGTTGCAGAATCGCATCACCGGGAAACCCGGGCGAGCCGCCAAAACTTGAATCAAAACAGGGCCGGCAGGAAAATTCGGTGGCCCTTTACATAAATTCAATAAAAAAGATTGAAAAAATACCTCTCGAAGAATATGTAAAAGGAGTGGTGGCGGCGGAAATGCCCGCCGGTTTCGATATGGAGGCCATAAAGGCCCAGGCCGTGGCAGCCAGGACTTATGTGTATTTGCGATGGAAGAAGAACGGGGGCAGCGGCTGCAGCCTTCATCCGGAGGCAGACGTATGCGATGATCCCACACATTGTCAGGCATGGATCACAAAGGGCGAGATGTTGAGGAAATGGGGGATTTTTTCTTACTATCATTATTACAGCAAGATAAATCAGGCAGTAAGCGCTACCGAGGGCATGATACTGCTATACGATGGGAAGCCGATAGATCCGCTGTTTTTTTCCACCAGCAACGGCAAAACCGAAAATTCGGAGGAAGTTTGGGAAAAGTATATTCCATACCTTCGCAGCGTTACTAGCCCGGGAGAGGAAACGTCTCCTCGTTTTCTGGTAATAAAGCAGATCCCCGTAGATGATGTGGTAGACAAGCTGAGGCAAAAATGGCCGGATATCATAATAGATTCAAAAAATCCTGAACGACAGTGGAAGGTGCTGGAGTTCAGCGCCGGCGGAAGGATAAAAACAATGCAACTGGGAAACAAAGTCATAAAGGGCACCGAATTCAGGCAACTGTTTGACCTTAATTCCACCGATATTAAATGGGAAAGAACGGGCAAAAACATAAAATTCACATGCATCGGCTTTGGACACGGGGTAGGCATGAGCCAGTATGGAGCCAATGCCATGGCCAGAAACGGTGCCACCTTTGTTGATATATTAAAGCACTACTATACGGGAGTGGAAATAAAAAAAGCTCTTTAGAGCGAAAAGTTAAAGATCTCATTGCTTGGGGCATTTTTTGCGAAATCAGCCTGCATTCTTTTTAAGCCCATCCGGGTCAAGGATTTTTACGGTTGCCATATGAAAATCGATAATGCCGTCGTCGCGCATCCTGCACATTTCTCTCGACAGGGAAGGGCGCGACACGTTTAAAAACTCAGCCATTTCCTTGCGGTTCATAGGAAGCATGAAAGTGGTTTTCCCGGCTTTTTTGTATTGCTCCAGCAAAAATGTGCAGATTTTTTCCCTTATGCCAACGATAGTCATGTATTCAACTTTTCTATTAAGCATCAAAGCCTTGTCGGATAAGATCCTCAGCATATTCTGAATGAGCATATTATGCCATGGGCATACCTTTTTGCATTCACCGACGATTTTTTCTCTCGCCAAAAACATTGCCATGCAGGCTTCCTGCGCCTGGACGGTTGCTGGCCAGACCGATTGTTTTGAAAAAGCCACAATCTCACCGAATATATCCCCTGGCTTCAGCAAAGTCATCATGGTGCGGTTTCCCGCTGCGTTTTCCTTGACAACGGTTGCCTCGCCCTCAAGCAATATGCCCACACTGTCAAACTTGTCGCCGGCTATTATGATGTAGTCGTTTTTTTTATAACTCGCTATTTTGGGATTCAGGCAATTCAGCAGCGAAACGCGCTCTTCTCCGGAAATCCCGGCGAATAAAGGAGAATTTAAGCTTTCAGCAATTTTTTCATACATTTTTATTCACCTTCAAATCGGTAACCACAGATACCGATTTTTTATTTTTATTATAATATAATGAACCTGTAAAAGCAATACAAACCGGAAAAAGAAAGGAGAGAGGGGCAATTTCTCCCCGGCCCAAAGACAGGGTATGCTTGCCCGAAAAAAGATGAAAAGAAAAATTGTTAAAATAGATGAAAAGAAGTGCAATGGCTGCGGCATTTGCATAAATGCCTGCCACGAAGGAGCATTGCAGCTTATAAATGGAAAGGCGAGGCTTGTGTCGGAATCCTATTGTGACGGCCTCGGGGATTGCCTGCCCGAATGTCCCGCCGGAGCCATCACAATAGAGGAAAGAGAAGCCCAGGCATATGATGAAGAAGCGGTAAAGAAACACATGGAGTCAAAAAAAACCTTCTGTTCTGACGATACAATGGAATGCGGCTGTCCCGGCGCACAGGCCAGAACGATTGAAAAAGTGCCGGAAAGTCCGTTGCATGGACAGCCGGTTTCGGATGTTAAATCGCAATTGCGCCAGTGGCCGTGCCAGATCAGGCTCGTTGGCCCGGAAGCTCCTTATCTGGACAATGCCCGGCTTTTGATAGCCGCCGACTGCACCGCCTATGCCTATGCCAATATCCACAAGGAATTCATGCGCAACAAGATAACCTTGATAGGATGTCCCAAGCTGGATGACACGGATTATTCGGAAAAGCTTGGCGATATATTCAAGCGTCACGAAATAAGATCCATAACGGTTTTAAAAATGGAAGTACCCTGCTGCGGCGGCATGGCATATGCAGTAAAAAAAGCCCTCATGGAAAGCGGAAAGCTCGTGCCGTGGAATGTAGTTACTATTTCAGTCGATGGAAAAATCGTTGATGAGTAATGAAGGATATGGCAAAAGCGGCGAGAGCAATTTCGCAATAATGCAGTCGAATATAAATAAAGAAAGGAGGAGTTGGACCGTGATCGAAAAGCAATTCAAATTTCAGCAGGTAAACACCAAGCAAATTGAAAAAATCATTGATGATGACCATGTAAATATCAATCATATGGTTTTAACCAAGGGTGATGCCCTGCCTGAACACTATTCGAATTCGAATGTCTATATGATCGTGCTTCGCGGCAGCATCACTTTGAGGTTGGATGAGCAGGAAGAACATACCTATCCTTCCGGCAGCATCCTGAACATTCCCTATAAGAAAAAGATGAATATATCCAATCAGCACGACGAGATACTGGAGTTTTTTGTTGTAAAAGCACCGAGCCCCAGATTTTATGACGGGGGATAAGGCGAAAGAAATCCGGCGTATTAAACATTGCTTCTTTAACCGTAGAAGATTCTACGGTTTCAGATAAGAACTAAAAATGATAGGAGGTCTTTCAAATGAGTATGTTTTGTTTTCAATGTCAGGAAACGGCTAAAGGCACAGGCTGCACGGCAAGGGGAGTCTGCGGCAAGACCGATGAGGTTGCAAGGCTTCAGGATCTGCTGCTGTATGTTGTGAAAGGCATCGCAATATACAATGTGAAAGCGAGAAAAGCCGGTTTAAAAACTGAAAAGGCCGATGAATTCATTGTTAAGAACCTTTTTTCAACCATCACAAATGTCAACTTTGACAAAGATTACTTCGTGGAAAAGATTAGAGAAGGGCTGGCGCTGAGAGATGAAGTCAAAGGCCAGCTCCTGAAAGCCGGGGCCGGCATAGATGAAAACCTCCACGATGCTGCTGTATGGTCCGGCGAAAGCATGGAGGACTTTGAGCGAAAGGCCGGTACTGTCGGCGTATTAAGAACGGAGAATGAAGATATCAGGTCACTGAAGGAACTGGTCACGTACGGATTGAAAGGCATGGCCGCTTATGCGGAGCATGCACGGGTTTTGGGCTTCAATAACGATGCGATATATGAGTTTATGCAGAGAGCATTGGCGGCAACACTGGATGACGGCCTCGCTGCCGATGATCTTGTGGGGCTTGTGATGGAAACCGGCAGGTATGGAGTAGAGGTTATGGCACTATTGGATAAAGCCAATACCTCCACCTACGGCAACCCGGAAATCACAAAAGTAAATATAGGCGTGAGAAACAATCCCGGGATCCTGATAAGCGGGCATGACCTGAAAGACATGGAAGAGCTGCTGAAACAGACAGAGGGCACAGGGGTGGACGTCTACACCCACGGAGAAATGCTTCCCGCCCATTTCTACCCGGCTTTTAAAAAATACCCCCATTTTGTGGGAAATTACGGGAATTCATGGTGGAAGCAGGATAAGGAATTCGAAAGCTTTAACGGGCCTATCCTGATGACGACCAACTGCCTGATACCTCCAAAGGATTCCTATAAAGACCGGGTCTATACCACAGGAGCCGTAGGATTTCCGGGACTGAAACATATTCCGGATAGACAAGACGGGAAAGCCAAGGATTTTTCCTGCATCATAGAACATGCCAAAAAATGCCCGCCTCCGGTAGAAATTGAAAAGGGAGAGATTGTAGGGGGGTTTGCGCACAATACGGTGCTTAGCCTGGCAGACAAGGTAATAGAAGCTGTCAAGGCGGGCAAAATAAAGAAGTTTTTCGTCATGGCCGGTTGCGACGGGAGAATGAAGAGCAGGGAATACTATACGGAGTTTGCGGCAAAACTTCCCAAAGATACGGTGATACTAACCGCGGGCTGCGCAAAGTACCGGTATAACAAGCTGGATCTGGGCGATATCGGAGGTATCCCGAGGGTGCTGGATGCGGGACAGTGCAATGATTCATATTCGCTGGCGGTCATCGCGCTCAAGCTCAAGGAAGCCTTCGGCCTGGAAGATGTAAATGAGTTGCCAATTGCCTACAACATCGCATGGTATGAGCAAAAAGCGGTAATCGTGCTGCTGGCGCTGCTTTCTCTGGGAGTGAAGAATATTCACCTTGGCCCCACCCTGCCCGCTTTCCTCTCGCCCAATGTCGCAAGCGTGCTGGTTGAAAAATTCGGCATAGGCGGAATATCAAACGTGGAAGACGACATCAAAATGTTTATGGAATAAAACCCACCAATAGGTGAGGCAGCATGTTGCGCTGCAGTCACTGATATGAGTCTTGCAGGCCTGCGCTCCGGCATGGATTCAACCGGCCGTATGTGCGGGCCTGCCGCTTAATATCAGTTTTTTAAGAAATACATCCCATAATAGTATAATTTAGGAAATTTCCGGCCATAATATGGATGAGGTGATTTTATGTACCGATTCAAGTGGCCGGTGAAATTTTCCTCACCTGCAATGAAACTGAGGAAACTACTTAAAACGGATGAAAGCGTAAAACCTGCGAAAATTATAGGGAAAACGCCCAAAAGCATTATGGCGTTCACGGTGCTGATTGTCACCCTGCTGGCTGCAAACGGAGCATTCTGGTACTTCAGGGCCACACACAGCAAAGTTAACTCCGGTGGGGAGCAAACTCAGGATTTGAAGCAATGGGAGGTAAATCTGAATGAAAACCGGCTGGATGAAAAAAAGATAAAGGAGGAGTACAGCCTTCCCGAATCAGATAAAAAACTTGAGGCATCCCAAAATCAAGCAAAGGGAAATACCCGAATCGAAGAAGAAGGAACACAAAAAAATCAGAGCAATCGGGTTGACGCAACCGAAAGAGAACAGCTGCAGCAAAATGTTTCAGACAAATCTTACGGCAACACGGCTGATATAAAAACCGTACCGGCAGCAAATCAACTGACACTTGCAACCATGGCCATGCCGGCGGTGGGCAAAATCACTGCCGATTACGCTGTAGAAAGGCTCATTTATTCAAAAACCCTCGAGCAGTGGAATTCGCATTATGGCATTGATATTTCGGCTGAAGAAGGGTCCCCCGTAAAAGCTGCCATGGAAGGCATGGTATTGGAGGTTAGAAGCAGCGATCCCCGCCTCGGGGTTGTTGTCGTCATCGACCACGGCGGAGATATAAGGACTCTATACGGCAATCTTTCACCGAATCCGATTGTACAGAAGGGCACAAGGGTCAAAAAAGGCCAGGTCATAGGCGCGGTTGGCAAGACGGCGCCGTTTGAAATAGAAGACCCGCCCCACCTGCACTTTGAAGTATTGAAAGGTGGGAAGAACATTGACCCGCAGCAGTACCTCCCCAAAATAAATTGAATTTAAAAAGTGCGGTAAAAATTGCCGCACTTTTGTTTTTGGTCTTCTATAAAAACATCAAACATCATATATATTTACTAAAACTGCTTGGAGGGGATTCGCCGTGAAGGACTATATGAGGGAACGCATACTGGGTATCGCTGCATATATCATCGATACCAAAGCCACTGTAAGGCAGGCTGCAAAAGTTTTTGGCGTTTCAAAGAGCACTGTCCATAAAGATATGACAGAAAGGCTTTTGGAGATAAATCCCGAAAAAGCGAAGATGGTCAAGGCAGTCCTGGAATACAACAAAGCGGAGCGGCACATCCGGGGAGGAAAGGCCACTAAAAAAAAGTATTTAAATCTTTAATTACTTTACGTAATGCAGGAGGATTTTTGTAAAAAATGTAGAATTAGATAGTAAATTGCTGTTAAAAATGCATGGGAAAGCAAAATTCGGTGCATAGCTTTTGCAATGCTTTTTAAATAGCTTTTTTAAAATTACAGGAGGTAACATAATTTTCATGGATATAGGCATTGATCTCGGAACAGCGTCGGTTCTGGTTTATGTTCGCGGCAAGGGAATAGTATTGAAAGAGCCTTCCGTGGTGGCTCTGGACAAAGACAGCGGCAAGATGCTGGCTGTAGGTGAAGATGCACGGAAGATGATAGGCAGAACACCGGGGAATATAGTGGCCATAAGGCCTCTTAGGGAGGGGGTCATAGCAGATTACACCACCACCGAACTCATGCTCAAGTATTTTTTGAACAAAGTGGTTCCCCGCAGGATTTTCCGCCCCAGAATCATGATATGCGTACCAGCGGTAATTACCACGGTGGAAAAGAGGGCGGTCATAGAAGCCGCCACCGCCGCGGGTTCCCGTCAGACCTTTCTGATTGAAGAACCGGTAGCGGCAGCCATCGGTGCGGGAATAGACATATCAAAACCCTATGGAAGCATGGTGGTGGATGTAGGCGGCGGCACCACCGATATTGCCGTGCTTTCTCTCGGCGGCATAGTATGCGGCGAATCCATCCGCGTGGCGGGAGACAAGTTCGATGAGGCCATTGTGCGATACATAAAAAAAGAATTCAATTTAATGATAGGAGAAAGGACGGCTGAAGAAGTAAAAATAGGCGTCGCAAATGTGTTCCCGGAAGGGGATGATTCAGCAACCATAGACGTTAGAGGCAGAAGCCTGATAACAGGGCTTCCGCAGAATATAACCATTACAGCCGGGCAAACCCGCGAAGCTTTGCTGGAACCTGTTGACCAGATAATCAGCGCCATTTTTGGAGTGCTTGAAAAGACCCCGCCGGAACTTTCTTCGGATATCAGCGAAAGAGGCATTGTCATGACCGGAGGAGGCTCGCTTCTCAAGGGTTTGGACAAATTGATTTCCCATCATACCGGCATACCTGTAACCGTGGCGGATGACGCCATTTCCTGTGTGGCCCTTGGAGCGGGCAGGGCACTTGAAAATCTGGACATACTGGGCCCCAACACCGTATATACCAAGTGAAAATTTTGAAATGGAGGTGATTAGGTGATAAGAGGGCTTTACACTTCGGCTTCCGGATTGATGGCAGAGATGGCCAGAACCGATGTGATTTCAAACAATCTGGCGAATATAAACACGGTCAGCTTTAAAAAAGACAGAGCCATATTCCGGGCTTTCCCCGAAATGAACATAAATCGCATTGACGACCCGGCGGCAATAACGCCGAGGGATAAGATTGACCCAAGACCCTTCATAGGCGTTCTGGGAACAGGGGCCATGATGGACCAAATTAGCACCGACTTCAGCAGCGGCACTATAGAAAACACATCAAATCCCCTGGATTTGGCGCTGTCAGGGGATGGGTTTTTTGAAGTGCAAACCCCGGCCGGATTACGATACACCAGAGACGGAAGCTTCACAAGAAATGAGCAGGGCTACCTCGTCACAAGCGACGGCTACTATGTGCTGGGTCAGAACGGTCCCATAAAGCTTCCCGATGGAAGCGGCCTTTCTATCAATTCTCGCGGAGAAATATTCTCCGGCGGCAATTTTGTGGACAGGCTGGCGGTAGTGTCTTTTGCCGATTTGAGACAGATGTCGAAAGAGGGAGATAATCTTTATTCTACTAATCAGCAACCCGTTTTTTCAAACAGCGAAGTTAAGCAGGGGGCTCTGGAGGGCTCCAATGTCAATCCCATCGGTGAAATGGTGGACATGATAACGGCTTTCAGAGCCTATGAAGCAAATCAGAAGGTCGTAAAAGCGAACGACGATACTTTATCAAGAGCAGTAAACGATATTGCGCGGTTGTAATCCAAATCAGGGCCGGACTGCATTGCAGGGGCCCTCCGCTGCGGACTGACTGATGCAGTGAAAAAAATTGCATAAAATTAGGAGGGTTTCGCCATGATGCGGGCATTATGGAGCGCCAGTTCAGGGATGAAGGCGCAGCAGCTTAATATGGATGTCATTTCCAACAACCTGGCCAATGTAAATACTACGGGCTTTAAAAAGAGCAGGGCGGAGTTCAAGGATCTTCTCTATGAAACTTTGAAAAGACCCGATGTTTACCAGCAGGGATTGGGCAATCCCGTGGGACTGCAGGTGGGACACGGCGTAAGGCCTGCGGCTACCACCAGGACATTTACCGAAGGGAATTTGCAGGAAACCGGGAACACATTCGACCTGGCCATTGATGGAGATGGGTTTTTTATGGTTGAAAGGCCCGACGGAACTTTCGCATTTACCCGGGATGGAGCATTTAAAATATCTTTGGACGGCACCGACAGAAATCTGGTAACATCCGAAGGTTATTACGTATTAAGCGCCGATGAAGATCATATAACCATACCCGATGGATATACCGAAATCAGTATTTCTGCAGATGGCCTCATAACCGGAAAAAATGGTGACGGCGAAGTTGAGGAACTGGGACAGATAGGTCTGGCAAAGTTCATGAATCCTGAAGGTCTGCTGGCATGCGGAGATAATCTGTACGAACAGACTGCGGCATCGGGGGAATATCAGGTGAAGCAGGACGCTTCAGATACGGGGTATGGTTCCATTCTCCAGGGATTTCTGGAGATGTCCAATGTTCAGGTGGTGGAAGAAATGGTGAACCTCATCACAGCCCAGAGGGCATATGAGATTAATACAAAGGCCATCCAGACATCCGACGAGATGCTGGGAGAGGCCAACAACCTCAGGCAGTAGAGGGGTGCTCCGCGATGGATATAATCAATGCAGCAAATTTTAACGTGGAGCCATTTGATGAAAGCGTATCTTGCCTATCCGGTAAAGCTTCGGCCTCGTGGGAAAATAAACGACAGTTGAAAAAAGCATGTGAGCAGTTTGAATCCATATTTGTATACTATCTTTTGCAAAAAATGCGCGATACGGTTCCAAAAGAAGGCTTTTTAGAGCAGGGCGTCTCATATGACATAATCCAGTCCATGCACGACGAAGCTCTGGCAGAGGAGCTTTCTAAAGGCGGAGGGCTTGGTCTTGCGGATCAAATATACAAACAGCTGTCAAAATACATTTAAAACAAGACATAACTATTCTGAGGATGAACGGTTGCGACGAAATTTTCCGGGGGCGCTGTAATTGCTCGCCTCCGGAATTTTTTGAGAAAGGAAGAACAATTATGCTGAACATAGAGGATATTCAAAAAATAATTCCCCACCGATATCCTTTTCTGCTGGTGGATAGAATACTTGAACTGGAAGAAGGGAAAAGAGCGGTAGGCATAAAAAACGTTTCAATAAACGAGCCGTATTTCCAGGGACATTTTCCGGGCAGACCCATTATGCCCGGTGTGCTCGTCGTGGAAGCACTGGCCCAGGTGGGAGCATGCGCCATTTTGAGCTCTGAGGCGAACAGAGGCAAACTTGCCCTTTTTGCGGGCATTGAAAAAATGAAATTCAAAAGGCAGGTGGTACCTGGAGATTGCCTCACTCTGGAAGTGGAGCTTACCAGAGTCAAAGGGCCTGTCGGGAAAGGCAAAGCAATTGCCAGAGCAAGCGGCGAGGTGGTTGCGGAAGGAGAGCTTATATTCGCTTTGGTAGATTCATAAAATTATATCACGATTATAGTGCAGAATGTAACTATCCTGCTGAAGGTCATTTGGACATCACCAGCAGCGGCCTAGGTTCCTGCAGCTGAATAATACAATGATTTAAGCAAAAACATGCGGATAAAGATGGTACGGCGGGGGAAAAATACTCCCAGGAAATTTTTAGAGGTGATATCATGAAAGCCTGTAAAAAACCGGGAGTGTTTTTCTTTATTGTCTTGCTAACTGCCGTGATATTGCTTGCTGCGTTTGCGCAAAGCTGTTCCAAAAAGCCAGCCAAGTCTCCTGCAAAGCCTTCCGAAAATGAGAAGCAGGAATCTTTGAACCTGAAAAAACTTCAAAACAGTGTGGATAATCTAGTAAAAGAGTTCGAGAAGGAATACTTGAAAAGGCAGGCGCCGCCCCCAAAACCCCCGACTCAGGCAAAACCCCCGGAAAGTGAACAAAAGCAGGGAGAACAGAGTAAATCTCAGAGCAGCCAGCAGGGGAAAGAACAGCAAGGTGGTCAGAAAAGTCAGGGACAGCAAGGAGGCCAGGGTCAGAGCGGGCAGAGTCCAGAACCCGACTGGGCAAAGTTTGAAAAGGAAATAACACAGATACACACCCAATGGAACAGTTTCCAGCCAGAGGCCGTAAAGAACGGAGCGGCTTTGGAAATGGTGGATGCTTTCAGCAGTAAGCTCAATGAACTGACGATAACCCTCACCAGAAAGGAACTGTATCACGGGTTGCTTGCGGCCAATGACCTTTATGAAAAAACGGTGTCGTTTGAAAAACTGTTCAAAACCAAATCCCCCCCGGATGCCAAAAAAGTGCTGTGCAATCTGAGAAACGCTGCATACAGGGCACTTGCCGGAGAGGATGCTGAGGCCGAAAAAGCCATAAACGATGCTCTGGGGGTGTGGGAAACAGTAAAACCTCAGATAAAAGATATTGCCACCGTCAGCAAAGTGGAATATTCATTGAAGGAATTGGGGCAGGCAATAAAAGAAAGAGACCCCAATCTTATAAAAATAAAGGCCCAGATAGCGGAAAAAAACATGCAGGATGCTATTAAATCCATAGAAATGAGTCAGGGGACGGTTCCTTGACTCTTCCCCTGACTCAAACGAGTCTTCTTGACCACTTTGACAGCGACCCAAATCAGAAATACGTCTGCAGTAGAATTGTTTATGGCAGGCTTTTTTTGCTCATGGTGCCCATAAACGGTCATTCCGAGCCCCGTTTTGCATGTGTGGATGTTCTTTTCGATGCTTGCTGCATGAAAAACTCAATACCATCAGATGATGAAAATATTTATCTATGTTTTGGAATAGATAAATTAAAACTTGCCGGTCATCAATTGTTCAAGAAATTATTTCACTTCAACAACAGGTTCAGTCGGAACAAACAGACCCAAAGCTCTATGATAGATATAGTATAACAGTCCGCCTATGATAAGTCCATTTATAGCCGGTATGAAAAATTTGACTTTCCACGATATGAACCCGCCGATTAATGCGGAAATCAAACCCGGCCAGTATATGCCTTCCCTTCGAACGAATCTTTTCCTGGAAACAAAAAAGTATTCGGCGATTATCACTCCGGCAACAGGTGTTACCCAGGAAGCGAGTATGGATACAAAGCCGAGGAAATGGCTTACAATGCCCGATATGGCAAATGCGGTGCCTATGAGAGCGGAAAAAAGCGTAAGATAGAACCTGCTGCCTCCAAATGCCTTTTTCAGCGCCAGGCCCTAGCTGTATGCAGATGTGATGCATGTGGTCCACTGAAGCAAAAAGACAAATACGAGGGCCATAGCCGGCATGCCAAGTTTCATCATGACCTCTACAATGTTCCATGGTTCCTTTACACCGAGTTTTGTTGCCGAAAGGGCCATAATCATACCTGCGATTGTAAGGACTGAAGTAGCCGGAAAAAGACCCACAATGCCAGAATACGTTATATCGCTCCACTTGTTTTTTATCCATCTCGTATAATCTGCGACGAAAGAGCATCCAACAGCAATCATGCCGATCTGCATGTTAATGCCCCACATCAGTCCCATATTTTGCTGCGGGCTGTATGTCCACAAGCTGCCCGCTCCCGTTCCCATTATTGCTTTGCCGACGCCAAATATAATAATGTAAATCATAATGGGAAGACTTATCCAGTTCAGCCATGCCATGGACAAAATGCCGTACATTGCGGGAATCGCAAATATGATGCCGAACAATAGCGTTACGATATTGAAAGCCATTTTGCTCATGGGAATTACAGCCGCCATTGCCTGAGTGGCTATTGAAACCTCAATGCCGTACCAGGCTATGCAAGGTATGACAGTGACAATAAAGGATGCTGCTATATCGCTTCCTCTTTTTCCAAAAGCGCATTCTCCTATGAGGTAAGTGTTTAAACCCTGTTCAGCTCCGATTTTGCCGAGGGGGATGTAAAACAATGCGACCAGGGCAACAAGGCCTAAAAACATGGCTACAATGGCCTGCGGCAATGTAAGGCCGTAAATCAAGCCTCCGCCTGCCATGCTACATGCAAGAACCGCGCACATTCCAATGTATACGCTGGCTGCATAAAACCAGTGTTTGCGCATCGATTGCGGTATGGGCTTTTGAGAATACTCCTCCTCAAAATTAACTTGATTTTTGCTGTTTTCCATACTACTGTACTCCTTTCAAAATAAATAGCTGAATTAGAAAAACCATGTGCGTGATTTGCTGTATTGTGCATATCACCTCCAAATAATTTGATATTTTAAAAATTTTTATAAAACCGATGAAAATGTAAAAAGGTTGATTTAATATATTAAGTGTAATATATTAAATAAAACCGTCCCTTTTCCTGCTCGCGAGACAGAAAAGGGCTTGGCGGCATCCAACAAATTTATGCAGGATTTTTATTTTAAAAAGACAAAGCCGGGCAATGGAGGAGTTCTGATGGAAGGCATAACTGTAAAAGAGGCTTATGAAATTTTAAAAGATGATGGCATTTATTGGGCTGGCGGAAGAAATGGGGAATCAAGGGTTATAAAATCGGTAAGCGTTATAGAAATTCCCGATTGTTTTGAATGGCTTCAGGGCGGAGAAATGGTATTGACAACCCTATATCCGTACAAGACCGTTGAGGAAAGGCTCAATCTTATAAAAGGTTTGAGCAGGGGTGAAGCTGCATGTATTTTTATACATCCGGGGAATGACACTTTCGCTCAGGTGCCGGATTGCTTAATAAAGCTTTCAGATGAAATTAACTTTCCCTTATTTTTAATAGACAGAAAATTGCCCTATTCCCTAATCATGAAAAAAACATATGAAGCTTTGCTGAACAGGGAGGAGCTGGCCCTCAAAAAAGCTCAGGAAATTAACAATTTGATGAATAACATATTGTTGACAAATGGAGGGGTGCACGAGATAATAGACAAATTATCTTCGATTATAAATAAAAGCGTGCTTTTTCTCGACGAGAGTTTTAAACCTGTTGATATGGTTTTAAGAGGGAAAAGCGGCGGTTTAATCGAAGAGAATTTGATAAAAATATGCGACTTTGCAAAATGCCATATTGAGACAAATGTTTCAAGAAGAAGCAAAAGCAAACCCGATCAGACTCACGTAGTCTCCTGGGAAAATGACTTTAATTTGGCTATTTCGATCGTAAACATCAATGATGACACGGATTGCTATTTGATAGTCATAAAACAGGGCGAAATGACTGAATTTGATAATAAATTATATAAAATTGCATTTCCCAGCACGATAACAGCTTTAAAGATTGACACATTAAAGAACCTGGCCATCCTGGAGACGGAGCAAAGGCTTAAGTCGGACTTTTTTGAAGACATAATAAATGATGCATACACATCGAATGAGCTTATGAAGAAAAGAGCCCGGACCCTTGGTTTGAACCTCCTGGATAAAAATTTTGTCGTCATTTTTGACATTGACGATTTTGAAAAATACTGCAGAGACAATTATGAAAAAGGCGAAGAACATATTCAAAAGATAAAAAGGGACTTGAAAAAGGCCATTGAAGAAGCATGCAAAGACATGAAGAGCAGGGTTCTGCTATTTGTCCCAAAAAGCGACGCCGGCATACTTCTCGTAGGGTTTACCAGAATTGAATATATGAGAGAAATGCTATACAAAAAAACATTGAATGATTTGTTTTATAAAGTGACAAATGAATTTTCCGCGAGGAATCCCGATGTTTCATTGTCGATGGGCGTAAGTTCCGCAATGGAAAATATTGAAGAATTAAAAAGAGTTTATAGGGAAGCCATATTTGCAAAGGATATAGGGAATAAGCTGTTCGGCAGAGGGAAAATTAGTTTTTATGATGACCTCGGGATATATAAATTGATATCAATTCCGGACAAAAAAGAGGAAATATTGAGGGATAGATGGTTTTCCAGGCTATATGAGCACGACTTAAATAAAAACAGCAATCTTATCGAAACGCTGGAGGTTTTTCTGGACAGCAACGGCAGCATAAAGGATACTGCGAAAAAGCTCTACACCCATCCCAATACGATAAAGTACCGTCTAAAAAAAATCAGGGAACTGACCGGTGAGGATATACTCCAGGATGAACAAAAAAGGCTTTATTATCATATTCTCATAAAAGCGTTGAAGATGCTTTCCTGATATGGTTTTTATAATCAGAAGCAATTGAAAAAATCCCATCAGTACAATTATCAAAAGGCCAGGCTGCCATCGCGCATGATTGTGTTTGTGCCGCGGGCAGCCTGTTATTCTTGTTATCCTCTTGCGACAAAAAATCCTTATTTTTTTGTTGCCCAAGGATATGGCTTTTAGCGCGTTGAAAAAATTATAATAAAACTATTAAATTTCTTGGAAGGAGGTATTTGCATTATGTCTAAAATTTTGTGGATTAATCCGGTCGGCACTGATATCTTCGATAAGCCTATTAAAGACGCGCTTGATGAAATCAAACAGCCTCAAACACAGGTGGATGTGGTTTCTTTAAAGAGGGGACCCAAACACCTTGAGTACAGGTATTATGAAGCGCTTGTAATCCCCGAAACGCTGCATTTAATAAAACAGGCCGAAAAGGATGGCTATGATGCATCCGTAATCGGCTGTTTTTATGATCCGGGGCTTCACGACGCAAGAGAAATAGTGGAAAAAATGGTTGTCACGGCTCCGGCCGAAGCTTGCATGCATATTGCGGCGACTCTGGGGCACAAATTTTCTGTCATTGTTGGAAGGGACAAATGGATTCCGCAGATGATGGACAATGTGGTATTAAACGGCTTTAAAGACAAACTGGCGTCATTCAAATCCCTGGGTCTTGGAGTTTACGATTTTCATGCCGATGAGAAAGTCACAATACAAAAGCTTAAAGATGCGGCAAAGGAAGCGGTGGAAAAGGACGGGGCAGAAGCCATAATACTGGGATGCACGATACAGTTTGGATTCTATAAAGAGCTTCAGGAATACGTAAATGTTCCGGTGGTTGACGCCATTATCGGGCCCTTAAAATATGCGGAATTTCTTGTGGAACTGAAAGACAGATTCGGATGGCTTCACAGCAAGAAATACGGCTTCGAAACGCCGCCTCTTTTTGAAATAGAAGAGTGGGAACTGGAAAAGCAATACGATATTAAAGGACTATGGCACAAGTGAGGAGGAAGAACATATGGCAAAAGATGTAAGAATCGGATTCGATGTGGGCGGGACTTTTACCGACGGCGTAATGCTCAGGGGCAAAGAGGTTCTGGCAAAGGCAAAAGCACTCACTACCGATGATGTTACCACGGGAATCATAAATGCTCTGGATGTTTTGCTGAGAACCAAAAAAGCCGAAGTATCAGAAATAAGCCTGGTATCGCTGGGAACAACCCATACCACCAATGCGATTATCGAAAGGAAAAATCTGAATAAAGTCGGCATTTTCAGGCTGGGAGCACCGGCGACGACTGCTATCCCCCCTCTTACAGGATGGCCGGAGGATTTGAAAGCGGCCATCGGTGGAGCGGAAAATATATTCATAGTGCGTGGCGGAAAAGAATACGATGGAAGAGATGTGGTTCCCCTCGATGAAGAAGCGATCAGGAGCGCATGTGCGAAAATCAAGGGGAAAGTTGACTCCATAGCCATAACCGGCGTCTTTTCGCCGATGATACCGGACCAGGAAGAAAGAACAGCGGAAATAATAAGAGAAGAACTGGGAGACATACCGATTACCCTTTCAAACCATATTGCTTCCATATCTCTCCTGGAGAGGGAAAACTCCACCATTTTGAACGCATCGGTCATAACGGTGATGAGAAGGGCTGTGGAAGCCCTTAAAAAAGCCGCAAAGGAACGCGGCATCGAGGCTCCTCTTTTCATAGTTCAGAATGACGGGACGGTCATGTCGGCGGATTATGCGGTGAATTACCCGATTTTCACAGTGGCGTCGGGACCTGCGGCCAGTGTCAGAGGTGCGGTTTATCTTTCCGGTATTGATAATGGTGTTGTGGTAGACATAGGCGGGACTTCGACGGATGTCGCGTATATAGTAAACGGATTCCCGAGAGAATCTTCAATAACGGTAACTATCGGAGGAGTAAAGACAAACATCAGATGCCCAGACCTTATGTCCATAGCTCTTGGCGGCGGAACAATAGTGAAAACCAAGGGCAACGAGGTTATAGCCCATGGCCCCGAGAGCGTCGGATATAACCTGGTCAGATTGGGCAAGTCTTTCGGCGGTCCGATAATTACCACCCATGATATCGCAGTGGCCAGGGGAATCCTTGATAAAAAGCTCGATATCTTTGACACGGACTTTGCGCCTCACATCGATAAGGTTAAAGCTTTAGACAAAGACCTTGTAGAAGCGGCGTATAAAATGATAAAGAATACGCTGGAAGTAGCCGTAGACCAGATGAAGACGGTGGCCGGCAACGTCAAGGCCATTTTTGTGGGCGGCGGTGCGCTTGTGGTGCCCAGGGAGAACCTTGAAGGCATATCCGAAGTGGTAATGCCGCCTCACTTTGAGGTTTGCGGCGCTATAGGCACAACCATTGCCGAAATCGGAGCATATGCCGAAGGCGTGGCTGATTTGGAGATTGAGGACAGGGACGCCGCTATAAATAAAGTAATCGAAAAGGCAAAAGACGAAGCGGAAAAAGCTGGAGCGATTCGCGATACCGTAGAAGTGCTGGATGTGGAAGAGATTCCTTTTGCCTACATGCCCGGAAAACGCGAAAAGATACGAATCAGAGTAAAAGGGAAAATATTCGAATAAGGAGGCGGAAAGCATATGTCGAACAAAGTCTTCGAGACACTGGAAAAATGGGGAATTAAAAACTATAAAATCATAGACAAGCAGGCAGTAAAAGAAATCACTCTTGGAGCGTCAATCCTTGCTACGGGCGGCGGAGGAGACCCCGAGATAGGGCTTCTATGGGCGTATAAAGTGCTGGATGAAGGAAAGACCGTGGTTATGATTGATCCAATGGACATACCCGACGATATTCTCGTTGCGAGCCCCGCCTGCCTGGGCGCGCCCGTGGTGCTTACCGAAAAGCCGCCTTCATATGATGTGTTGAATAATGCCATAAGAAAACTGGAACAGTACTGGGGAAAGAAACTCGGGGCGACGATTCCGATTGAATGCGGAGGAGTGAATTCCACCGTCGCTTATGCGGCTGCGGGAGAATTTGAGGTCCCCGTGATCGACGTAGACGGCATGAACAGGGCGTTTCCAGAGCTCCAGATGACTTCATGGGTTACAAACGGAGTAAATGCCTCCCCTACGGTTTCCTGCGACGACAGGGGCAATGTAACTGTGATCGATACCGGCGATGACAACAAAATGGCCGAAAATATCGCAAGGCGTGTCGCCATGGCCTACGGCGGCATTTCCTGGATTGCGACATACCCCATGACGGGAAAACAGGTCAAGGAAGCTTCTATTTTAAATTCCCAGAGCATTGCGTGGGAACTGGGCAAAGCCGTTTACAGGGCGAGAGAAAAGCACCTGGACCCCGTGAAGGAAATGCTCGACAGCCTGAAGGCTACGAGAAACGTGACCGGGATGAAGGTGTTCAAGGGCAAGATAGTGGACATTTCCAGGGAGTTCGGCGGAGAGTCGACAAAAGGCTTCAGCCTTGGCAGAATAAAAATGGAGGGGCTTGACGAATATAAGGGAAGCGTGGCGGAAATCGACTTTCAAAATGAATGGCTCGTCTTGAGGATTGACGGGAGGGTGAGGTGCCTTCCGCCGGATCTCATAGCCATAGTGGACTCCGAAACGGGAGAGCCGATTCGCACCGACATCATGAAATACGGCTATAGAGGCTCCATCATCCTCATTCCAGCCCATGAAAGGATGAGGACGCCCAAGGGAATACAGCTGTTTGGTCCCGGATATTTTGGATACGACATGGATTATGTTCCTGTAGAAGAACTCAATAAGGAGGTGGCGAAATAATGGCATCCAGCTTTAATGAAACGGAAAAAGCCATCATAAAGTTCCTGAAAGAAAATCCCTACAGCGAGAGAAAAGCCGTTGTCGAAGCACTTTCGGGCATGCCGGAATTGGAAGAATCTCTGGAAAAACTTGCAAATGACATGGTGTTGATAGAACTTACCGGTCCAATGGAATCAAGCCTGGAATCCAGGGTGCCCAAGAAGATATACATGATAAATCCCGAAAAAGAAAGCGAGTTAGAAGGGATATAAGATGAATTATATAAGGCGAGTGGATAAATTAGTCGAGTTTTTGCAGGAAAAGGATCTGGATGCTGCGATTCTGGGGGATAGAGCCAATGTGAGGTATTTTACAGGCATGCGGTTTAATACCGCATCCTTTTCCATCCTTTTTATATCAAAAAATGGCGAAGTGGTGCTTTTGACGGCGGTTCTAGACTACAACAGGGTAAAAAGGAATTGCTGGATAAAAGATATTAGAAAGTTTCCGGAGGACGACCCGAATTATTTAAACCCGCTGCAACAACTGCTTCATGGCAGAAATATAAAGCGCGTTGGCGTTGAGTTTTCAACCGTTACAGTTGAAAGGGAGAATTTAATAAAAGAGGTAACGAATGCCGAACTGTGCAATATAGAAAACGATCTTTTAAGATTCAGAACGGTTAAAGACGCGGAAGAAATCGAAATCATAAGAGCTGCTGCAAAAATCGCGGAAAAAGCCATGATTAAAGCCATTGAGAGCATAAGAGAGGGAATTAAGGAATACGAAGTATCCGCAATTGCCCAGGACGTGATGATGAAAGAAGGGGCGGAAGGATTGTCCTTTGAGCCTTTTGTCATGTCTGGGGAGAACGCGTGGCTCCCGCAGCGGTTTTCTTCGGATAAAGAACTCAAAAAAGGCGAACTTGTTCTTTTCGACATGGGGTGTGTCTACAGGGGTTATTGCTCCGATATCACAAGGACGTTTTCCCCCGGGGGCTTTTCCGACGAGCAAAAACACCTTTTTCGGGTGGCCTATGAAGCTCAGCAGAAAGCCATAGAGGCCGTGAAGCCGGGGGTGGCTGCGGAGGATATCGATAAAGCCGCCAGAGATTATATTGCGCAAAAAGGGTTTGGTAAATATTTTCCCCACCTTACAGGTCATGGCCTGGGCCTTAGCATTCATGAAATGCCGATAGTGGATGTTGGAAGCAAGATTTTGCTGGAACCGGGAATGATATTTACCATTGAACCCGGCATATATGTGGAAGGCCTTGGAGCGGCCCGGATAGAAGATATGGTGCTTGTGACGGATGGTGGGTATGAACTGCTAACAAATGCTCCTCGAGAGCTGATATAGGTGATGAATATGAGCGTGTATGACATTATAAAAAGATGGGGCATAAAAAATTACAGGGTTGTGGATGAACAGGGCCTGAAAGAAATTACTCTGGGAGCGTCCATCCTTGCCACCGGCGGCGGGGGAGACCCCGAGATAGGATTTTTATGGGCTCTAAATGTGGTCAAAGAGAGAAAGGATATCGTGTTGATAGACCCAAGAGATTTTCCGGATGACGCCCTGGCAGCCATAGCCGGTTGCCTTGGAGCACCGGTTGTTTTGACAGAAAAACCCCCGAACGGTAAGGAAGTCCTGTGGTGCCTGGAAAGTTTGAAAAGGTATCTGGGAAAAGAAATCCAGGCCATTATACCCCCCGAGGCAGGAGGGGTGAATACCCCTGTTCCGATGGCGGTTGCCGGGGCTGTCGGTATCCCGGTGGTGGATGCGGACGGCATGGGGAGGGCTTTTCCGGAGCTTCAGATGACATCCTTTTACACCCATGGCATTATGCCGTCTCCCACGGCGGCGGCCAATGAAAAAGGGGCGGTAACCGTAGCGGATGCCGCAAGCGCCATTATGGCGGAAAGAATAATAAGAAATGCCGCCATGGCCTACGGTGGAATATCCTGGATTGCGGGGTACCCTATGACCGGCAGGCAGCTTAAAGAAGCGGCCATCTTTAATTCCATTTCAAAGAGCTGGGAACTGGGCAAGGCGGTCTACAAATGCAGGAAAACCCATGACGACCCCATTGAAAACATAGTGAAGATAGTCGGAGGATATAAGGTTTTCAAGGGCAAGATTGTAGACATAAATCGCGAATTCGGAGCAGAAAAGACTAAAGGGTTCTCTATGGGAAGGTTGACCCTTGAAGGCCTTGAAGAATATAGAGGGGAAAAAGCTTTCGTGGATTTCCAGAACGAATGGCTGAGGCTTGAAATAAGCGGAAAAGTCAAATGCCTTGCTCCTGACCTGATTTTGATACTGGATTCGGAAACAGGAGAACCCATAAGGACCGATATAGTAAAATACGGATACCGCGGAAGCATTGTGGTGGTCCCGGCAGATGAAAAAATGCGCACCGACCTGGGCATCGAAACCTTTGGGCCGAAGTATTTCGGATACGATGAGGATTATACTCCTGTAGAAAAGCTGGTATGAATAAAAAGCTCCTACCTTTGGGTGGGAGCTTTATGATTGTACCTCAGAATCAAATCGTAAGAGGCAATTATATCTGATAGTATCGATGCATCACATTTCTCTCACCCTGCTCAGAAACGGTTTTTTTGTAGCGGCGAGCCACATCAATCCGCATATCATCCCAAAAATGATGTTTACCGCTCCCACTATCTTCACCAGATTGCCGGGAAAGAACGATACTATAACCATTCCGACGCTTCCCATCACCGTCGCAAAGGAACTCATGAGAGAAGATGCCGAACCGGCATCTTCCTTCTGCTGCTCCAGCATGAAAAATGTACTTGGCGGCCGGGTGCAGCTTGTGGCAATAGTCGCGGGGAGAAGCATGATAGCGAATGCCTGGGGGCACGAATTTCCCAGGGTATATATCAAAATTCCGCTCAATATTATGACCCCAAAGCAGGCGTTAATGATAGAAAATCTTCTGAATCTGGCTGAAAGCCTCAGGTAAATCAGGGGGCCAACCAGCATGCCTGCCGCATTAAAAGCAAAATAATAGCTGTAGACCTGGCTGCTCAACAAAAAAACATCCTGATATATGTACGAAGAAGAAGAAATGAATGCCATGAAAGTTATGCTCAGCATGGAAAAAATGATAAGCAGCGAGGTGAATCCGGGGTTTTTGAGAACCACCCCGAGACGACCGATGGTATGAATGAGGCTGCCGCTGCTCCTTGCCTCAAGCGTTTCCCGAAAAGCCAAAGCTGCAGCAAACGCAGCCATTCCTAAAAGCGCTTGGGTGACAAAGACTCCTCTCCACGATGTGATTTTCAGCAAAAGGGCACCTATTACAGGTGCTACGGCAGGGCAAATAAGCACCATGGATTGCACAAGAGCCAGTGTTGATTCGCGTTTCCTGCCCTCATACACATCCTTTACAATAGCTGTAGCCAGAGCGCTGGAGACGCTTCCTCCTGCAGCTTGCAGAATCCTGAATATAATAAGCTGGTATACATTTAGTGAAATTGAACACAGGAAACTGGCAATGATGTAACCGACAAGGCCAGCAAGAAGGATGGGCCTGCGCCCGTATTTATCGCTCAGCGGCCCCCATATCAGGGTGCCGAGACTGAAAAATACAAAGAACAGAATAAGTGTAAGATTTGTGAGATGACTATGTGTTTGAAAGTATTTTGTCATGGTGGGCAAAGCGGGGAGATAAAGGTCGGTGGATAAAGGCACAAAAGCGCTCAACAGTGCCAGAAATACAATCAATCCTTTATCGCCAAGATAAGTTTGTTTTATTTTTGCACCGGGATAAATGATTTCACTGTTCATTTTGGTCAACTCCTATGTTTGGTCCTTTTCGCCATACGAATATTATTATTATACTACAATAAACATGATAATCAAGTGTTCGCTGAAAAACACCGCCGAAGCGCTTTTGAAGCCACTTGATTGAAACGTGCTTTTTAAATCGTGACCTTTATGCTATAATATAGACACATGCAGGGCCAGACTTTAGAGTGTTTTATCGAACGAGCCGGTGCCGTCACTACCGCCAAAATTGACTTTCTGCAGTGAAATCATAAATTTCATGTAAAAATGTATTTCGGGATTGGAGGAGCATTGTTTGAATCCTTACTCTGACAAAAAAATCTTGATTGTGGAAGACAGCAGGCTGAATGCCCAGATAACGGCGGACATATTGGTCAAAAATGGCTATAAGTCAGATGCGGCGCGCACGGGAGAAGAGGCTTTGGAAAAAATCCGCAGCGGTCTGAGACCGGATCTCATTTTGATGGATATAGAGCTCGGCAAGGGAATGGATGGGATAGAAACGGCACAGCGGATTCAAAGGATTGCGGATATTCCGGTTGTTTTTCTAACGGCCAATGCAAGCAAGGAAATAATGAAGAAGATATGCTCTGTTACTGCTTACGGGTACGTCATAAAAAATTCCGACAAATATGCACTGCTGTCGGCCGTGGAAATGGCTTTGAAGCTGCATGAAGCCAATTCGCGGGTGAAGCGGAGCGAGGAACTTTTTCACCGCATGTTTCAAGCTCACGAAGTGGTTATGCTCCTGATAGAGCCGGAGTCTGGACGCATTGTGGAAGCGAATGAAGCTGCCTGCCGTTTTTACGGATACTCCAGGGACAGGCTTCTGGAGATGAGCATGGAGGAAATCAATGCAACTTTTGGCGCGGACATTACAAAAAAATACAGCGAAGCCCTTAAGAAAAGCTGCAACCCGTGCATTTGCACGCACCGAATGTCAGATGGCCGGGAGAAGTTTGTGGAAGTCTATTCGGCGGTTATAAATCACGCCGGTAAAACTCTTCTCGATTTGATTGTCTTCGATATAACCAGGAGGGTTCAAACGGAGAAAGAAATAAAACTTTTCCGGCACCTTGTGGAAAATTCTCTGGTGGAGATATATATATTCAGATGCGATACGCTAAAGTTTGTAACGGTTAACCGCAGCGCCAGGGAAAACCTGGGATACACCTCCGAGGAACTGGAAAAAATGACTCCGCTTGATATTACCCCTGAACTTAACCGGCGGAGTTTTCTGGACCTTATAGCGTCCCTGGCTGCAGGCAAGCAGGATCAGATGACGTACTGCACCGTTCACCGCCGAAGGGACGGCTCCGTATATCCCGTTGAAAACCATCTGCAGCTTATGGAATACACGGGTGAAAAAGTATACATGGTCCTTGCCATAGATATCACAGACCGCAGGACCATGGAAGCGGAACTTGCAAAAAAGGAAGCCACCCTGAGAGCAATTATGGAATCCGCCCGGGATGCCATAGTGATGGTAGACGGTCAGGGGAATGTGATTTTTTGGAACCCGGCTGCGGAGCAGCTTTTTGGCTATTCCCGGGAAGAGATAATGGGGAAGCAGCTGCATAAATTTATTGTGCCAGCCCAAATGCATGATGCGTACAAAAATTCCTTTGCAAAGCATAGAACCGGAAGCAAGGACGGGTATGACGGGAAAACCCTGGAATTGACAGCAGTCCGCAAGGATGGCTGCGAAATTGAAGTGGAACTTTCCCTTTCCAGAGTTAAAGTGGAGAATGAATGGCATTCGGTAGGAATAATAAGGGATATCAGCGAAAGGAAAAGAACGGAAGAAAAACTTTATCAGCTTTCCATAACCGATCCGCTGACAGGCGTTTACAATCGGCGCTTTTTCATGCGGATGATGGAAAGAGAAATAGAGCGCGCAAGGCGGACCGGGCGCTCCTTCTCTATAATAATGCTGGATCTGGATAGATTCAAGAGTGTAAATGACCGTTTCGGGCACGCGGCAGGCGATGCGGTTTTGGTTCAAGTGACGGAAATTATAAAAAAAAGGATACGCAAGTCGGATTGCCTTGCACGCTGGGGCGGCGAGGAATTTATCATCCTTTTGCCCGAGACGCCGGCGGAAGATGCGGCAAACCTTGCCGATGAGCTGCGCCGGCTTTTGAGCGGCATGGAATTGCCGGAGATAGGGCATGTTACGGCCAGCTTCGGCGTATCGGGCTTTAGATCGTCGGACACCATTGACACCGTTATCATGCGGGCAGATACAATGCTATACGAAGCTAAATCCGCAGGCAGAAACCTTGTGCGATTTTCTGCCTGATTTTCCAATATGTATTTATATTTTTTGCGCGATATTGTATAATCTTAATCAAATACTTTGTATTGGGAGATGGCAGGATGGTAGGAAAGTTTTTCCGCAGGGCCTCGGGCCTTTTATTTTTAAGAGGGCAAGCCATTGCAGCCGCTTTTTATGAACCGAAAGGCTTGACATTCGTTTGTGCTGTTTTTGTGGAGAGAGGGGGAAAGCAAAATGCTGTGGTCCAAAGATGAGGCATTGACGAGAGAGGAAATAGAAAACATTCAGATTGAAAGATTGAAATACATTGTAAATTATGCTTACGAAAAAGTTCCATTTTACAGGCATGCTTTCGACCGCATGAATCTTTCCCCTCGGGATATCAATTCTTTGAAAGACATCGAAAAAATACCCTTCACCACAAAGGATGATTTGCGAGACAATTATCCATATGGGATGTTTGCCGTACCGATGAAGGACGTGGTCCGCATCCACGCCTCCTCCGGCACCACCGGCAGGCCAACTGTGGTGGGATACACCAGAAAAGACCTGGACACATGGTCGGAACTGGTGGCCCGCATAGCTTTCATGGCAGGGGCGCGCGAGCATGATATCGCACAGATTTCCTTCGGCTACGGGCTTTTTACTGGCGCACTGGGGCTTCATTACGGACTTGAGAGGATAGGCGCCGCAGTGGTCCCCGTTTCAAGCGGCAATACAGAGAGACAGATAAACCTGATGCGGGATTTTGGCTCCACCGTGCTGGTGAGTACCCCTTCTTACGCCATGTACATGGCGGAGGTGTCTGAAGAAATGGGAGTAAAACGGGATGATATCCGCCTAAGACTGGGACTTTTTGGAGCGGAAGGCTCCACAAAAGAGATGCGGAATGAAATAGAGAAGCGATGGGGCATAACAGCCACAGAAAATTATGGTTTGAGCGAAATTATAGGTCCCGGGGTTTCCGGAGAGTGCTGGGAAAAAGACGGCATGCACATTGCCGAAGACCATTTTCTGGCGGAAATAATAGATCCGGCTACAGGGCGCAAACTGGACTACGGGGAAAAAGGGGAACTTGTCATAACGACCCTCACTAAAGAAGCATTGCCACTTCTGCGGTACAGGACCAGGGATATCACCAGCCTGAATCCGGAGCCCTGCCGCTGCGGCAGAACACTTATGAGGATGTCGCGCGTGGAAGGCCGGAGCGATGACATGCTCATCATACGGGGAGTCAATGTGTTCCCTTCCCAGATAGAGAGCGTTTTGATGAATATAAAGGGCGTTGGGCCGCATTATGAGATTGTGGTGGCCAGAAAAGGTTATCTAGATGAACTCACGGTAAATGTGGAACTTGTGGATGGAGAGATGCTGGACAAGTATCAGAAACTGGAGGAACTCAATGCTCAAATCCGCCACAAGCTCAAGACCGTACTTCAAATAGATGCAAAGGTAAATCTTGTTGAGCCGAGAAGCCTTGAGAGATTTGAGGGCAAGGCCAGGCGGGTCAAGGATTTGCGGAAATAATCGAATGGCGGTCCTGTGAGAATCATAATCATAAATCCATGCCGGTAAAACAGTAAAAGATTAAAATTTATAATCAGAGGTGATTAATATTGAAGAAATTGCTGCTGGGCAACGAAGCCGTAGCCCTGGGGGCTTACGAGGCCGGAGTGAAAGTGGCATCGGCTTATCCCGGAACCCCCAGCACCGAAATAACCGAAAGCATATCCAAATATGACGGCATATATACCGAATGGGCTCCCAACGAAAAGGTGGCTCTGGAAGTGGCTCTGGGGGCATCCATTGCCGGAGCCAGGGCCATGGCCTGCATGAAGCACGTGGGGTTGAACGTGGCGGCAGACCCGCTTTTTACATCATCCTATACCGGGATAAACGGCGGCTTGGTAATAGTGGTGGCCGATGACCCGGGGATGCACAGCTCCCAGAATGAACAGGACAGCAGGTTTTACGGCCGGGCGGCCCACATTCCAGTGCTGGAGCCATCGGACAGTCAGGAGGCAAAAGATTTCACAAAGCTTGCCTTTGAAATCAGCGAGGCATTCGATACTCCCGTCATGCTGAGGATGACCACCCGCGTCTCCCACTCCAGAAGCCTGGTGGAACCGGGCGAAAGGATGGACTGTGGGCTTAAGAGTTATGAAAAGGACGCCGACAAATACGTGATGATGCCTGCCATGGCACGGGCCAGGCGAGCCATACTGGTGGAAAGGGAAAAAAAGCTTCAGGAATACTCTGAGAATGCCGATTTGAATAAAATCGAATACAATGACCGTTCTATCGGAATAATCGCAGCAGGAGGAGCATATAATTACGCAAAAGAAGCAGCCCCCGGAGCATCGTTTTTTAAGCTGGGGCTGGTTTGGCCGCTCCCTCAGGAATTGATAAAAAATTTTGCAGTAAGTGTTGAAAGGCTTTTTGTGGTGGAGGAACTTGAAACATTTATCGAGGATTATATAAAAACTCTGGGCGTAGAAGTTTTCGGAAAAGAGTATTTCCCTAAAATTGGAGAGCTTTCTTATGAAATGGTGGCCCGGGGATTGAAGGCGGCCGGGGTAAAACACGAAATATTGAACCTAGCTTTTGAAAACAGCATAGAGGTAAAAGCTTCGTCGATTCCTTCCAGGCCGCCGGCGCTCTGTCCGGGATGTCCGCACCGGGGAGTGTACCATGTGCTCAAAAAGCTCAATCTGACGGTGACCGGAGACATCGGATGCTACACCCTGGGAGCCCTGCCGCCGCTTTCCTCCATGGATACCTGCATATGCATGGGTGCCAGCATAGGAAATGCCCACGGCATGGAAAAAGCCAGGGGAGAAGATGCATCGGTGAAAACCGTTGCAGTGATTGGGGATTCCACCTTTATTCATTCGGGAATCACCGGTCTCATAGATGTGGTTTATAATAACGGCGCCGCAACGGTTATAATATTGGACAATTCCACAACTGGCATGACGGGCCATCAGGAACATCCGGCCACGGGTTTCAATATTAAAGGCGAACCGGCGAACCGAATCAATCTGGAAAAACTGTGCGAGGTGGTCGGAGTAAGGCGCGTCAGGGTGGAAGACCCCTTTGACCTGGAGAAATTTGAAAGGGCCGTCCGGGAAGAGATTTCCTCTCGTGAACCCTCGGTTATCATCGCACGCCGGCCATGCGCACTTTTAAAAAGGAATCGCTCGAAAAATCCACCCTATTATGTAAATACCGATACCTGCATCGCGTGTGGAACATGTTTGGAGATGGGGTGTCCGGCTATAACAAATACGGATGTTGTTTCCATCGATGAATCCATGTGCGCAGGGTGCGGCCTGTGTGCCGCGGTATGTCCCACCGAATCCATAGCAAGGGGTGATATGCATGGCTGATACCGGTATACTCATAGTTGGAGTCGGAGGTCAGGGGACTCTGCTTTCAAGCCGCATTCTGGGAGAAGTGGCGCTTTACAGCGGTTTTGACGTAAAGGTTTCGGAGGTCCACGGAATGGCTCAAAGGGGCGGCAGCGTGGTAACCCATGTCAGATTCGGCAAAAGAGTGTATTCCCCTCTGGTGGGAATCGGGCAGGCAGATTTCATACTGGCCTTTGAAAAGCTTGAGGCTCTGAGATGGGCAGGATATTTGAAAAAAGGGGGCATGATAATCGCCAATGCCCGGCAAATACCCCCGATTCCCGTGACACTGGGATTGCAGAAATATCCTGAAGACATAGACGGGATTCTGTCCGGGGCGGCAACCACCCATATGGTGGACGCATCAAAAATCGCATCGGATTGCGGAAGCCCAAGGTCGGTGAATATGGTGCTTCTGGGTGTGCTGGCCAGCAGGCTGGACTTTGAAAAAGAACTCTGGCTGAAGGTAATAAGAGAAACCGTGCCTCAAAATACCGTTGAAATCAACACGGAGGCTTTCAGCAGAGGTTATGAATTTCTTCAGGGATAAAAACTTCGCCGGCAATATTAAAAGGGAGGTCGATAAATTGTACTGGAATAAGACCCGTGAATGCATGCCAAGAGAAGAGATTGAGGCGCACCAGCTTCATAAGCTTAAGGAAACGGTCGACAGGGTTTATCACAACGTGGAAAGCTACAGGCATAAAATGCAGCAGAGGGGTCTGCTGCCGGAAGACATAAAAAGCCTCGAGGATTTGAGGATACTTCCCTTTACCACCAAGCAGGATTTGAGGGACAACTATCCAACCGGCCTGTTTGCATCGCCTTTAAGTGAAATAATAAGGATTCACGCATCCTCCGGAACAACCGGCAAGCCCACCGTAGTAGGGTACACACGCCGGGACATATCCAACTGGGCCGAACTGGTGGCCCGCTGTCTGGTCATGGGCGGCGGCCGCAGGGATTCTGTGGTGCAGGTGTCTTACGGCTATGGTCTTTTCACCGGCGGCCTGGGTTTCCATTACGGCGCCGAAAAGCTAGGTGCTGTTGTTATACCGACTTCCGGCGGAAACACGCGCCGTCAGGTGATGCTCATGAAGGATCTGAAAACGGAAATACTGGCCTGCACTCCGTCCTACGCGCTTTATATCGCCGAAACCATGAATGAGATGGGGATAGACAGAAGCGAACTTTCTCTGAAGACCGGCATATTCGGAGCGGAACCCTGGACTGAGAACATGAGAAATGAAATACAGGCAAAACTGGGCATAAAAGCCCTGGACATATACGGCTTGAGCGAAGTAATAGGCCCCGGCGTGGCATGCGAATGCGGCGAGCAGGAGGGGCTGCATATATTTGAGGATTACTTCATACCCGAAATCATCGATCCGGTCACCGAAGAACCTTTGCCGCCGGGAGAAAAGGGCGAACTCGTAATAACCACCATCGATAAAGAAGGGCTTCCTGTGATCCGCTACAGGACCAGAGATATAACTTCCATAAATTATGAGCCGTGCGCCTGCGGCAGAACCCATGCCAGGATAGAAAAACTTTTGGGCAGGACCGACGACATGCTCATAATCAGGGGTGTCAACGTGTTCCCGTCCCAGATAGAAAGCGTGCTTATGGCCGCCGGCGAGACGGAGCCGCATTACCTGCTAATCGTGGACCGAGTGGATAACCTGGATTCTCTGGAGGTATGGGTGGAGGTATCGGAAAAGCTTTTCGCCGATGAAGTGAGAAAGCTGGAGGATGTAAGGCAAAAGATTGCTTCGGATATCTATACTACCCTGGGCATAAGTGTGAACGTAAAACTGGTGGAGCCACATACCATAGAGCGCAGCGAAGGCAAAGCAAAGAGGGTCATAGACAAAAGAAAAATGTGAGAGAATCCGGTATGGAGTCGGGCAAAATAAGCTTGCCGATGAAACACGAGCAAAAAAATAGAATGGAGGGTTTGACATGTTTGTAAAGCAGATATCGGTGTTTCTTGAAAACAAACCCGGAAGGCTTTCGGAAATCACAAGGGTTCTTTCGGAAAAAAACATAGACATTAGCGCCATATCCATTGCCGATACAACCCAGTTCGGCATTCTCCGCATGATAGTGAACAAGCCGAAAGAAGCCGTTGATGCCATAAAAGAGGCGGGATTTCCGGTGAGCACCACCGATGTGCTGGCGGTGGAAGTGGCCGACAGGCCGGGAGGCCTGAACAATGCCCTTCAGGTGCTGCGGCAGGCAGGAGTGAGCGTGGAGTACCTTTACTCATTCATCAAGCGCAGTGAAGATAAAGCCCTCATATTGTTTCGCGTGGAAGACCCCCGGAAGGCCGTGGAGGCCCTGAAATCAGCGGGCATAAAGCTGTACGGAAGCGATGAAATAGCGTCGCTTTAAAATTCCATACTTTTTCCACATTTTCTTAAAAATTTTCCCAAACCTGCCGGCTAGAATAAAAAAGGCCGGCAGGTTCAGTTCTAAATTGCCGGAATAATAAATTTGAACTCGGCGCCTTTTCCTTCTTCGCTTTCCACCCATATCCTTCCGCCATGGGTTTCCACCAGGCTTCGGGCTATAGCAAGCCCAAGGCCCATGCCGCCTGTGGCTCGGGAGCGGGATTTTTCCGCCCGGTAGAATCTGTCGAAAATATGGGGAAGGTCTTCGCGTTTTATACCGCTTCCCGTGTCCTTTACGGAAAAAATCACCCCTTCTTTCGAGCTTCGCGCTGAAAGCTCTATCTTTCCCGCAGATGTATGCCGAAGGGCGTTGGTGAGCAGATTGGATATGACCTGGGTAATGCGGACTACATCGACGGAAATTTTAGGCAGATCAGTAGGTATGTCTACAATAAAGTCTATTCCCTTGAAATCGGCTTCCGTTTTGAAGTAGGAAAATTTTTCTTTGAGCTCTGCGGGGGATATTTCCTGCCGGTTCAGCTCCAGGCTGCCGGCTTCCGCCCTGCTAAGGTCCGATAAATCTTTTACCAGGCGCGACATGCGGATTATTTCATCCTGCATAGACAGCACGACCTCGGGAGAAGGAGAAAGCACCCCGGCCTGGATGGATTCCAGGGTTCCCCTGAGTATGGAAAGAGGTGTCCGCAACTCGTGCGCCACGTCCGCAGTGAGATTTTTGCGCAGTTCCTCGTTTTTTTTAATGCTGTCTGCCATTTCGTTGAAATCCGCTGTGAGCCGGCCCAGCTCGTCGTCGCCCGTAACGGGAAGGCGAACGTCCCTTTCACCCATAGTAAAAAGCCTTACAGTATCGGAAAGCTTCTTGATTGGTCTCGTAAGCTGTCTGGAAATGAGAAACCCGGCCCCCAGGGCAATGACAAGCCCGAAAAACACCGCAAGAAAAGAATACCTGGATATGGTGCTGGAAAAAATGGATTCAAGGTTTCTTTCATCCGGCCTTATCGGCGTCCATACGATGAGATATCCGATATGATACTTCTGGGAAAAAATTGGCACCCTCATATCCCATAGCGGCTTTGAAATGGTTGTCTTTTCATAGATATCTTCAGTAGACGCAATAATATTTCCGGCCGTATCGGTAACCGTAATCTGTCTCCGGATTATATCCGCCAGCGGCTTCATGCCGCGGCCCCAGAAAAACCCCATGCCCATGGGAATTCTGCCGGTTCCCATCTGCCATTTATGGTTCTGCCTGAAAGCATCTTCCCCTTCAACCCAGGACTTTATCCCTTCCCAGCCGTTCCGGTCGTATATGTCTCCAAGAATCCTGCTGATTTCCCATGCCTGCTCCATCCTGTTTCGCTTTATATAATCGTTGAATGCCTTTTCGGTAAACATAAAAAGCAGCAGTATGGATAAAACAGCGGTAAGGAGCGCAGTTACCACCAGGGCAGCGGTTATGCGGTATCCTATTCCACTTTTCCTCATGGCCTGCCTCCAATTTTATAACCCATGCCGTACACGGTCTTTATGTAGCGCGGGTTCGCCGGGTCGTCTTCAAGTTTCTTTCGTAAATTGCTCATGTGGGTATCGAGAGACCTTTCATATCCTTCGTAATACTCTCCGAGGATCTCCTCCAGTATCTGCAGCCTGGAGAAAACCACGCCGGGGCTGCCCATAAGCATGGCCAGAATCTTGAACTCGGTCGGGGTGAGAGAAAGGGGTCTGCCGTCAAGGAAGGCGGTTTTTTTCCTGAGGTCCAGCTTAAGCCCCAGATATTCCAGTATATCCTCCTTATCCTGGCCTGAATCCTGCTGCGATCCCTGCCTTTTGAGCCTCCGAAGCACCACCCGAATTCTGGCCGCCAGTTCCCTTAAACTGAAGGGCTTCGTTATATAGTCATCGGCTCCCAGTTCCAGGCCCAGGATTTTGTCCACTTCTTCCGACTTTGCCGTGAGCATTATGACTGGGGTGGCCGAGGAAGAGCATATTTTCCTGCATATATCATAGCCGCCGATTTCGGGCATCATGATATCCAGCACAACCAGATCGGGCTTTTCGGCGCAAAAAAGCTCCATTGCCTTTTTGCCGTCATCTGCGGTAATCACCTCAAACCCTTCATTTTCAAGATAGTTTTTTATCAAATTCAGGATTTTAATCTCATCATCCACCACTAAAATCTTGTATTTGCTCATAAGGACTCTCCAAATAAAAAATTTACCAGCTCACAATATTAATGTTTTTAAACGGATAATGCTTAATATTTCTCGTAACAATATATAAATTGCGATTTATGCAAAGGGACGCATTTAATACATCTGAAACAGACAGAGGAATTCCTTTTTTGAAAAATTCTTGCTGAAGCCTTCCTGCAAAGCAAGATTCTTCATAAGTAGGATAAATACATACGAAAAGATCAAATAAAATATTTGAGGCATTTTCCTGCTTTTCCTCGGATATACCCGACAAAAATTCAATAACGGCAACATTCGAGATGAAGAGATCTGAATCATTTATTTGAAATAGTAATTTTGAAGCTCTCTTTTTGCAAATATTACTTTTTCCCCTGTTTAAATCAATTAAAAAATCGGTATCCAGGAGAAAACCCTTTATCCGTGACTTACTCATGAACTTCTCCCTGCCCTGATTTTTGATCATTTGCATTATACAACAATTCGAAACGCTCGACATCGAATTTTCGCATCTCGTTTACATATTCTATAGAATCTTTCATGTCGTCAGAAATAAGATTTGCGTCCTCTTCTATAAACAGCAGCCTTTTTCTCCTTTTTAATTCCTTTTCAATCGCTTCATAAATAAATCTCGAACGATTACCCTTGCCGAATAACCGATCTATTTTATCAATTACAGAGACAGGCAGACGTATGGCTGTCATTTTGGTCTTTTTGGGGCTTGCACCGTCAGGCATGATACTGCAACTCCTTGTATTACCAAGAGTATAATATTATCTCAAGAAAAATTCAATAAAAATAATATAAAATAAGTGAATTTTTCAAGCCTGACCCCAAACTAAAAAAAGGCGGCAAAGCCGACCGGATATCCAAATTACTGATTTACTCCGGAGCCGTAGCCGCCCATCATGCCCCAGCCGAAACCTCCGCCAAGATCGTGGCATGCCCCGGGGCCGAATCCGGCACCTCTGCCGAAACCGTTTCCTCTGAGACTGTTCAGTTTATCGAGCTGTTCTTGTGTAAGTACCTTATTGGCTTCATTGATATTGTCCTGCCGGAGCTGCAACATCTTATCCCTGAGTTCGGAAAGTTCCTTTTGTTTTGCTTCAATGGCATTTTTATCGGGGTCCTTTTGCAGGTAAAGATTTTTTAGCTCCAGCATCTTCTTTGCCATTTCATCCCTTAAGGCCTGCAGCTTTTCGAAAGCCTGATTCTGAATTTCCCTCAGTTTTGCATATTGCTCGTCGGAAAGACCCAGCTGTGTAACGGGAGGTGCCCAGTTCGTATTGCCGGCCGCTGCCTGGCCGAAACCGCCTCCCCACCTGCCGCCGGGGGCCGCGAAGGCAACTGCGGCTATGCCCAGCACAAGGAAGCCAACCACTCCGAAAATCAATGCTTTTTTAAACATTTACCACCGCTCCTTTAATTTTTTTGTGAAGGTCTTAACCTTCCGTTTGATTTTATTATAACCGGCAAGTGTCAGGAAGCTGTGAGCAAAATCTAAAGAAAATCTTAAGAATACGTTAAAAATAAATGAATCTTAATCAAATATGCGCGTCATAAAAAATAATATGTTATAATATTTAACATAAAACCAATGGGGAGATGGGAAAATGGCGGCAAATGCGATGAAACAGGCATCGATGATGGAGTCCTTCAAAAAGATACCTTACCGATACTGGATGATTATAGCCTTTTGCATATTTATCCCCATAGCAAGAGAAAATTATTTCCCTGATATTTTTATCGATGAAATATGGAATTTGTACATTATTCCGGTAATCATTTTTTCATATTACGATGGATTTCGCGGTGCCATATTGAGCGGAACCCTGTGCGACCTGATTTTTATTATTATAGAGATAAAAGGCATAATAGCGGATAAAAAATTCCCTGTGGATTTTGGCCAGATGTTCTCCTTCTTGTTTGTCATAGCGGGCATATCGATGTCAATCGGTTACTTGACAGAAAGACTTCGGGAAAAAGAGAGAAGACTCAAAGCACTCAATGAACGGTTGATGGAACTGGCTCTCATAGATCCTCTCACCGGTCTTTACAATAGAAGATATATTCAACAGCGCCTTCATGACGAAATTTCAAGGGCGAGCAGAAAAGGTTATTCCGTATCTTTTCTTATGATTGATGGAGATAATTTCAAAGAAATTAATGATACGCTGGGCCATCCCACAGGTGATGAAGAACTGCAGAATCTTGCCGAAACATTGCACACCTGTGTGAGGCAGAGCGACATTGTGGCCCGATACGGCGGCGATGAGTTTTGCGTAATTCTCCCCGACACCGACAAAAAAGCTGCGCAGGAGGTAGCGACCCGGCTGTGTGAAGCTTCCCGGGATTCGCGGCTTTCCATTTCCATAGGCTATGCCTCATATCCTGAAGATGCGGATAACGGTGATGAACTCGTGAAAATTGCGGACATGGCTTTGCTGGAGGCAAAAAAGGAAGGCAAAAACAGAGCGGTGAGCTTTAAAAACGAAAATGCTTCGTGAACACGAAGCATTTTTTACGCTTTCATGTTAAGTATGGATTTTTTCCTGATTGAAGAAACTCCTGAGCGCGGTTTTTACCAGTATAACCGAGATGACGCTGTCGAGAAAGTGATGGATCAGCGTGCCGATGCCCACCACCACAAAGGCTGTATACAGATTGAATCCGAATGGCATGACTATCAGGGCTTCTCCCAGGGCGTGGACAGGTGCGGTCAATATCAGGGCTTTTTCAAAGGAAAGCCCCTTTCTGACGAGCATGGCTCCCACCAGACCGAAGACCGCATGAACCGCGGCACGGGCCGCTATGACCGGTCCCAGCATGATAAGGAATCCCAGGGCGGAACCCAGCCCCACCATTGCCGCCACCGCCGGGCTTACCAGGAACGCCAGCATGGTGGGCACGTGGGATGCCAGGGTCGCGGAGAAGGGAGGTATGTAGATTTTGAGGTAGGCGCCGAAGGAAATAGGGATGATAATGGAAAAAGCTGTAAGCAGAGCGCCGATGGAAAGATTTTTTGCAGTCATAAAGATCTTCCTTTCCCGAAGATTTAAGGAAGGGACACTCCTCCGCCTCCCACAGCATTATTGGGGGTACTCCTACGACTACTTCAGACACATACCCCAGAAGAGGAGGCGTGTACCCTAACCTATTTCAATTCCAATTATACTGCATATACAGCTGTATAGTCAATAAAAATTTATTCCAGCAAAATTCCCTTTTCCCTGAGCGCCTGTTCAGCTTTTTTTATTGAATCGCCGTTTAGTGCTTCCACCGTATGGAGGTGCACCCCTTTCGTCAACATGGAAAGCAGTGCAGCATTGCTCTTTTCCACCTTTTTCATGAATTCCTCCACGTCGCCGGAATCCCGGAGCATTAAAATTCCGCGGAGCTCCCCATACAGAGGATGCTCCACTATCACATCCATTACCCTGCAGCCGCACTCCACGAATGTGAGGAGTTCCTCCCGGGTCCTGCGCTCATCGTGCCTGACTGCAATTTTTTTGGAGCAAAACTCGTACGGTTGGGTCATTATATACCCTTGGGATGTGGCGGTGATATCGTTTCCGGCAGCCCGGAGAATGGCGATATCCTGCACGATCACCTGGCGGGTGACCTTAAACAACCCGGCAAGCTCGCTGCCGGAAAGCGGCCTTTTTCCGGCCTTCAGAAGATCGATGATTTTTGCCCTTCTTTCCTCGGCGTTCATTTAAAATCCTCCCTGAAATTTGCTGTACTTTTTGCGGTATTGCGGCAACAAATTGCCATTCGGAAGCAACACGTTCCTTACCCGAATTATATCGACACCGATAGCGGCAGTCAAGTTTTTGCATGAAAAGAAGTATCCGGATGCGGAAAAACGCAGGGCTTCTTCGATAGCGGTAACTCGACTGCAATTAAAAAATATTTTATAATGTATATAAAAACAAATATATCGCAAATCAAATTACAGACAAAATTTAATAATTAACAAAATCTTTAAAAAGAGGGGACATTAATGGCTGTCGGATTGCTGGAAGGCTTTTTTCAGGAAATCCTTGATGCTCTGGACGTCGGCATTCACATTGTGGATGCTGATGGGAATACGGTGTTTTACAATGCCGCCATGGGCAGGCTGGAAAGGCTGGACCCTGCAAATTTAGACCGGGTTATGAAAATGTTCATGGATTATGAATGGCCGGGGAACATTAGAGAACTGGAAAATGCTCTTGAAGGTTCAATGAATATGATAGGCGATGAAAATTATATTGATATGGATCACCTCCCTTTTTATATTTCTGAGCAATATAATCAAAAAAGTGATATATCTAAAAACTTCGATAGTGAGATAAGAGAAGAGGTCTTTTCTGGTGATATACCTATTAATAACTATGGTTTCAATATTGGCTCTATGGATATCGCGGATTCCCCTCTGGACCGGGTAATAGACAGCATAGAGAGGGAGATTATACTCAAGACTTTAAAAGCATACAGCGGGAATATAACCAAAGCGGCTGAAAAATTGAGAATTAAACGCCAGACCCTGCAGTATAAGATGAAAAAATACGGGCTTACCATGTAAATTTGTTTTACTGGAACGAATTTTGCAATATGATTCATACAGGTTTCGAAGCTAATCCAGGAGGTGGATTTTGTGAGATATCCTTGCGTGGAAATTGACATTAATAAAATTCGACATAATGCACGTTATCTGGTGGATTACTGTGGGAATAACGGCATTGAAGTAATGGGCGTCACAAAAGGAGTTTGCGCCTTTTACCCGGTAGTAAAGGCCATGCTGGAAGGGGGAGTAAAGAAACTTGGAGATTCTCGCCTTCATAATATAAAGGCACTGAGAGAATCAGGCTTTGAGATTCCCATATATCTTATACGCATTCCAATGCTCTCGGAAGTGCGGGATGCGGTGCGCCTGGCGGATGGAAGCCTTAACTCTGAAGTGAATGTAATTAAGGCGCTGTCAGAAGAAACTCGAGCGATCGGCAGAACCCACAAGGTCATTTTAATGGTAGATGTGGGAGATCTGCGGGAGGGGGTTATGCCGGAAGATGTATTGGATGTGGTAGGACAAATTATTGGCCTCCCCGGTATAGAATTCGAGGGACTGGGAACAAATGTAGGCTGTTATGGCGGAATTCTGCCGAGTTATGAAAATACCAAAGTACTGGTGGATCTGGCCGGTGACATTGAAAAAAGGTATGGAATCAAAGTAAAAACCCTGTCGGGTGGAAATACGGCCACTCTGGCTTTGCTCGAAAAAGGCGAGCTTGCGCCGGGAATAAATCAATTTAGGATAGGAGAAGCCATCCTATTGGGCACCGACGTGACCAATTTCCGGAAAGTGCCGGGAACCTTGCAGGGTACGATGAAGCTCAAAACCGAAGTAATAGAAGTTAAGGTCAAACCGTCATACCCCATAGGAGAAATAGGCCGGGACGCTTTCGGCAATGTGCCGGTATTCGAAAACAAAGGTCCTATGAGGAGAGCTATCGTGGCGCTTGGAAAGCAGGACTGCCGTATAGAAGGGCTCAGGCCTCTGGATGAGTCCATTGAAATCCTTGGCGCGAGCAGCGACCATACGATTATAGATGTAACTGGGCGCCCTGAAATAAAAGTGGGGGATATCGTGGAGTTTGGCATGAATTATGGAGCTATGCTGAGCTTAATGACGTCCGAGTATGTTGGAAAGATGGTATTAAATAGCCCATGATAGATTTCATAACCCACGAATAAAAAGGAATTTTATTAGCTTCGGCGGGAATGCTAGCAAAATAATTCCGCAGGAAGCGGCATATATATCGAAAAAATATGAGGCTTGATGATTAAAAATATTCCCTTATTATATCCGAAAAATCCCTGAATTCCCTCGCAGGGATTTTATTTTTTCGGCACAGCATAAGCAAAGTCCCCTTGGCAAATACCACGTCCGCGGATTTCGCAGGGCATATGTCTGAGTACCCGTCTCCTATGTATACGGCAAGCGCGCCTTCAGGCTTGAGCTTCAGCATTAAATCGGTTTTGCACACGCCGCATTGTGAACAGGATTTGGAGTGGTAAGGGCAGCGGATATCAAAGCTTCGGCCGGAAATGACGAGTTCATTGGCAAAATAAGGAATATTTGTTATGCCGAATTTTTCAAACACAACCCTAATGTTGAAATCGTATCCGTCGCTCAAGATGTAAAGGCTGTGGCCGCTCTGCCTGCAAAGGTTCGCGAATTGAACGAAATAATCGTCTATTTCCATGTTCTCCCGCAAAAAGTTTTTCACGGATTCTTCATCCGCATCGAACATTTCGAAGGTTTGACGGGCGCATTCTTCGGTGGAAAGCTTGCCTTCCTGCCATTTTTTATCGAGGCTTTTCCAGTCTCCCTTTGCGAAGGCTTTAACCATGGCCTCGCATGTGTCCTCCTTAGTGATGGTGCCGTCGAAATCCACAAAAAAAGCAAGTTTCAAGCAAAAACCTCTCCCTCTCGGCATTTTATTTTAAGTTGCTTTCACGGTGTTTTTGGGCGATGTTTTCTGCAAGGCTATCCAGAGCTCTGTAATCCGCTTCTTTCGGGAATCCTTTAATAAACACCGGCGGAATGACCTCGGCTCTGAGGCCGGACAGCAAGCCTGATATCTGATCTATTGCCTTGCTCCCCCAGCTGTAGGAACCTACTATGGATATGAATTTCGTTTTGGGCCGAAGGGCATTTGCCAGGTATGCGGCATATACAGCGGCGGGATGGGCTCCCGCCAGCACCGCAGGTGTTCCTATCACTACGGTGGCGGCGTCCACCAGTGCCATTGCCAGTCGACCCACGTCTGTCGCGGTGAGATCATGCGGGGCAACGCTCACGCCCTTTTCCGCCAGTGCTTCCACCAGGTATTCCACCATTTTCTTAACACTGCCGTGCATGGACACATAGGGAATCACGGCAATATTTTTGGGCTCGCCGTATACCCATTCGCTGTATGCCTTCAATATAAATTCGGGCTTATTGTGCGCTGGGCCGTGGCTGGGGGCTATGATTTCTATATTCAAATCTTTTATCTTCTCGAGATTCTTCTGGATGGCAGTCCTGAAAGGCATCATGATTTCCGCGTAATACCGCTTGGCTGCCTCATAGACCACGCATTCGTCCGAGACAAACATTTCAGATGTTGCTAAATGAGAACCCAAGAAGTCACACGGGAAAAGTATATGATCCTCTTCCAGGTAGGTGAGCATGGTCTCCGGCCAATGCACCCAGGGGGCATGAATGAAGCGCAGGGTCCTTTTCCCCAATGAAAGAGTCTCGCCGTCCTCTACAGCAATGATTTTTTCTTCCGGAATAAGCAGCAGGTCCTTGAGCATGGGTTTAGCCTTTGGAGTGGCAATGACTTTGGCATCCGGATATTTTTCAATCATCAGAGGAATGCATCCGGAGTGATCCTGCTCCGCATGATTCGATATTATATAGTCTATGTTTTTGACATCCTGCAGATGTCCCATCAAAAAATCGGCTTTCATCGGGTCTACCGTATCTATGAGGGCTGTCTTTTCCTGACCTTCCACAAGATAGGCATTGTAGCTGGTTCCGTCCGGCAAGGGTATGAGTGAATCGAAAAGCCTTCTTTCCCAGTGCGCCGCTGCCAGCATGTACACTCCGTCTCTAATCTTGTTTGCTTTCAAAATAATTTCCTCCCATCAATTTTTGTTACGAATTGAGATAGCCTTTGTATCCGATTGACTCAAGCCTTTCCGCTTTCCTTTCCACTTCGGATTTCATGTTTTGCCGGTACTTTTTTACTTTTTCCCTTATGTCGGGATATTTTATGGAAAGAATCTGAGCCGCAAGGAGCCCGGCGTTTTTAGCATTGTTTATGGCCACCGTAGCCACGGGGATTCCGGCAGGCATTTGGACTATGGAGAATAGGGAATCCAGCCCGTTCAAAGCCGACGTCTTTACGGGCACGCCGATGACAGGAAGGTTTGAAATGGCCGCCACCATGCCCGGCAGGTGAGCCGCCCCGCCGGCGCCGGCGATAATGACTTCAAGGCCGCGTTTTTCGGCGTTTTCCGCATAATCAAACATCCTCCCGGGTGTCCTGTGGGCGGAGACGATGGTGATTTCATAATTTATGCCGAATTCCTCTAGTACCATTGCTGCTTCCTTTAAAACCGGAAGGTCCGAATCGCTGCCCATTATGATGCCTGCGAGAACAGTGTTTGAGTTCATTAACATATCCTCCCCCGAATTTAAATCCATAAAATATTATCTTTTGATTCCTGAGGTTCCGGGAACGTGCTTGAGAATGTGGGACAAATCCCTTTTGTTTGAAGAACGGCCAAAGCCCGCTCCTTCATTTGAGTTCCGACCTCCGGCGCTTGGCCTCTTAGCCTGATTTCACCTTTAACTTGCGTTTTGCGATTTCAGCCCTTTCAAGCGCCCTGTTTATATCCCTATCCACAATGGTGACGTGTCCCATTTTTCTGAAAGGCTTCGTGGTTTTCTTGCCGTAAATATGTACGCTGGCGCCGGGGATAGCGAGCACATCTTCGATGCCCTCATAGAGGGGCCTCCCTTCATACCCTTCTTCCCCTAGGATGTTCACCATCACCGCTGGGAAGAAAAGTTCGGCAGAGCCCAGAGGCAAGCCCGCGATTGCCCTGATATGCTGCTCGAACTGGGAAGTGGCGCAGGCCTCTATGGTGTAATGGCCGGAGTTGTGGGGCCTCGGGGCGATTTCGTTTACCAGAACCTTACCAGCTTTTGTAAGGAACATTTCTATGCCGAAGATGCCCGTGCCGCCAAGGGCCTCCACGCAGCTTACGGCAATTTCTGACGCGGTTTGGCAAATTTTAGGGTCAACTCTTGCAGGAGCTATTACCGTGTCGCATATGTTGGCCCTTTCATCGAAAGCCATCTCCACCACGGGATACCATTTTATTTCACCTCTGGTGCTTCGTGCGACCATTACCGCAAGTTCCCTGTCGATATCCACCAGTTCCTCCAGGAAAGAATCGCATTTTAAAGCGCCTTTTATATCCTCTTCTGTGCGCAGCACCAGGACGCCCCTGCCGTCATAGCCGCCCCGGCAGGATTTCTGGACAGCCGGCAGGCCGAAATCGGCGATTTCAGAAACCAGATTTTTTTCAACCATTTTCCACCTGGCGGTAGGTATGTTATTCCTGATTAACATCTTCTTTTGCAAAGACTTGTCTTTTATTATCTCCAGCACTTCCGGCGAAGGATGCACGGTATAGCCTTCTTTTGCCAAATCTTTTAAAACGTTGGTATTGATGTGTTCGATTTCGTAAGTGGAAATATCGCTTTTTGTCACAAGTTCCCTTATTTTTTGGGCGTCGTAAAAATCCGCCACAATCTGCTCGCAGCCCACCTGGGATGCTGGACATCCCGGGGTGGGGTCCAGCACAGACACGAAAAATCCCAGCTTCTTTGCTTCCAGGGCCATCATCTTTCCCAGCTGCCCTCCGCCGATGATGCCAATCTTCAAATACGCTATGTTTTTCAATTTATCCATCCCCGCAAACAAATTAATGCACCATTTTGATGAATAGTTAAAAATTAAACATGTCGCGCAGCCTGCGCAGGCACGAGAAAAGAGAAAATAATTGACAAATAATGGTTAATATAGGCTTAACTGCTCTCTATATTAATAATACAGTGTTGAGATTTTTTGTCAACATAAAAAGCCTGCCGAACGGTTAACTATCGATACCGGTTTAGATTTTGGCACCTCGCTAACCATCGGCAGGTAGTATTATTGTGTCACCTAATGCAAAGTTTATTATATAAAATTGCTGGAAAAAATGCCATGTTTAATACATCTTTTTGCATGGAATATTAAAAATGAAAGGGGTGGTTTGATGAGAGCCCTATGGCGCGGTTCCATAAGTTTCGGTCTGGTTAATGTTCCCGTGAAAATGTATGCCGCCACAGAAAAAATGAACATCAGCTTCAGGCAGATTCACAAAGAATGCAAAACGCCCATCAAATACGAAAAGGTTTGCCCTGCCTGCGGCAGGAAAGTGGAAGATGATGAAATAGTGCGGGGTTATGAATATGAAAAGGGCAAATTTGCAATTATCGATGACAGGGACCTGGAAAGCATCCCCGATGAGGCCAACCGCACCATCGACATCGTGGACTTTGTGGATTTAAGGGACATAGACCCTGTATATTTCGACCATTCATATTTTCTTGGGCCGGAGGAAACCGGCAAGAAAGCATATATTCTTTTGAAGAGGGCAATGGAAGAAGCGGGAAAAATAGCTGTGGCAAAGGTAGTAATAAGGTCCAAACAGAGCCTGGCGTGTCTTCGGCCATACGGAGAAAATCATCTGGTTATGGATACAATGTTCTATCCCGAAGAAGTGAGGAATGTGGCGGAAATACCCGTATCTTCCGATGTAAAACTTCACGAAAATGAAGTTAAAATGGCCGTGCAGCTGGTGAGTTCGCTTTCGGCCAGATTCAGTCCCGAAAAATACACTGACGAATATCGGAAAGCCCTTCTTGAAATCATAAAGGCGAAAGTGGAGGGTGAAGAAATTGTTATTCCGGCGGCCGGAGAAGAAAAAGTGGTGGATTTGATGGAAGCCCTGAAGGCGAGCCTTGCTTTGGCGGAAAAGGAGAAGCAGGAAACTAAAAAAGCCGGAGGCAAAGGTGGGCGCGGGAAGAAAAAAGCGGTTTAAAAACAATTTTCAACATACTGAAGCAGGATTTGAGTATAATAAACAAAATGCCCGCGACGGTGCAGCTATGCGTTGCCTTCGCATTCTTGTCAGTCTAATATGACTTCCAATTAATGCCCTTAATTACAGGATGCCTAAGGCAGCCTTCATCGGTGAAGTCTAGATATTCCACTTGAACTTCCAGTTGGGGCTCGACCCAGCAGGGCTTTTCCTTGACGGCCGGGGGTGACATGTTTTTAAAAGGGCAGTCCGCCACTTGGAGCTTTGAAAGATAATCGCAAAGCTCCCGCCTTTCCCGGGTTTTAAGGCCACTTCCGGCCCTTCCAATATAGATGAAATCCTCATCCTGGAAAATTCCCAGCAGAAGTGAGCGGATTTCACGGCCTTCGGCAAGATAGCCGCCTATCAGGGCGTCCATAAGCCGCCTGTTTTTTATTTTGAGCCATTTATTGCTTTTTTTACCTATTTCGTAGCGGCTGTCAAGCTTTTTTGCGACGATGCCTTCCAGCCCATGCTGCTTTACCGCGTTGAAAAGGGTGGTGCCCGTGGCGAAAGTGTCGACAGCTACTATAGAATCTATGGGTGGAATCAATGACCTGAGAATCCCGTCTCTTTCTTCGAAAGCAAGCTCGGTCAAATCTTTTCCGTCCAATAAAAGGATATCGAATACCACATATGTGACAGGGATTTTCTCCATCAGAAATTTTACGGCAGCGGGATCGGATGCCCGGTCCCGCCGCATGAGCCTCTGAAAGGAGGGTTTTCCGTCGGACAGCGTGATTATTTCGCCATCCAGCACCGCGCTCCGGCCTTTAAAAGCGCCGGCAAGGCGTTCAGCGATTTCGGGGTACTGCAGGGTTTTCGGATTCCTTTTTCTGTTGAAGAGTTTAACTTCCCCGCCGACATGGGCCAGGATTCTGGTGCCGTCCCATTTTACCTGGAAACCGAAGTCGGGGTCATCAAAGGGCCGGGGGAAAATTTCGGGTTCCATGGGATAAAAAGGCGAATAAAGCTCAATCATAACATCACCGGTACTATTATGTCCAGATTTTTTTCTCCAAAAAGAGGAAACTGCAAAAATAAAGCCAAATATAATATTAGGCGGGTGAAAAATATTGCCCCAGGTATATGTGGAAAATCGAAAAGTGAAGCTGACGAATCTTTCCAAAGTGCTGTGGCCGGATGACGGTTTTACGAAAGCAGATTTCATAGATTATATGGAAAAAGTTTCCCCTTACATCCTGCCCCATCTGAAAGACCGGCCCGCCGTATTCACAAGGTATCCCGACGGCATATACGGGAAAGCCTTTTACCAGAAGAATATGCCCGCATATGCGCCGGAATGGCTCGATGACTTTGAAAATGTTTCCGATAAAGATAAAATTATTAGATACGCTGTGATAAATGACAAAGACAGCCTGATTTGGGCTGCAAATCAGGCGAGCATTGAAATTCATCCCTGGCTTTCCAGAAAAAGCGCGCCGGGCATACCGGATTTTGCGGTCTTTGACTTTGATCCCATGGAAAAAACGGATTTTGAGGATGCCCGCCAGCTCGCCCTGGCTCTGAAAAAACTTTTGGACCTTTCCGGCCTTAAAGGCTTTGCCAAAACCTCGGGAGCCACGGGGCTGCAGGTTTATGTTCCGCTGGAACCGGTTTATACCTATGAGGATGTGCGGATCTTCACCGGCTTTTTTTGCCGGGTACTGGAGAAGACATTTCCAGAAACGGCTACCACCGTCAGAAATGTGGATAAAAGGGAGGGCAGGGTCTATCTTGACTATCTTCAAAACATAAAGGGGAAGACCATCATTGCTCCGTACAGCCCCCGGCCAAGAAAAGGCGCGCCGGTATCCTGCCCGGTGACATGGGAGGAGCTGGAGGAAGGCGTGAGGCCCGAACGGTTCAACATAAAAACCATGCCCGATAGATTGAGAAATAAAGGTGATGTTTTTGCAGGCGTGCTGACGCAAAAACAAAGGATTGACAAATGGCTTAAATAATTTTTCATCGGGAGGCGGTTATCGTGAACATAACCTTTGGATGGCTGGTGGATCTGTTCATTGTTTCGATTTTAGTAATAGCAGGCATGGGGATATTTCATATCATAAGAAATTTATTGATGCTTTTTATGAACAAATTGAGGTAGCGGGGTGAAAGCATGGCGAAAGTTCTTGTTATCGGTGGCGGGCCCGGCGGTCTTTTTGCAGCGGCAGGGGCAGCAGAGAAAGGCAATGATGCAACCCTAATGGAAAAAGGGAAAATCGGCGAAAATATCCGATGCGCAGAAGGCTTTTTTGATGTATTGAAACTCCTGGGCAAGCCCTGTGCAGGTGTCAGGTTCAAAGTGGAGGCACTAATCTTTGAAGCCTGTTCTATATATACATTCGATGCCCGATCCCTGAACCTGTGGATGATAGACAGGAGCACATGGCAGAAAGAGCTAGCCAGAATAGCCATTCAAAAAGGGGTCAGAATCATTGAAAACTCACCGGTTTTGCCCGAAGACCTGAAAAACTTAAAATCAAAATTCGATTTTGTAATAGATGCGTCCGGCGCGCCTTCCGTGACTTCCAGATTGATGGGTTTTTCCGGTTTTTACAGGCAGAATGCCGGAAAAACGGTGCAATACCTGATTGAAGGCGACTTTTCACATATGAAAAACAGCATTAAAGCCGGATTTCTGCCGGATTTCTGGGGTTATTACTGGATTTTTCCGAAGGGATTGGATGAAAGCGGCCGCCAGACGGCCAACGTAGGCATAGGTGATTTTAATCCCAACTCCAGGGCGGAATTGCGAAAAATGCTGGACGATGTTCTGAAAAAAGAAAGACTTGATAACGAAAATTATATAATTAGAAAAGTTCTTGGCGGAATCTGTCCTACGAGGATGCCGGAAAAGCTGGTGTATGACAACATTCTTCTGGTTGGGGATGCAGCCGGGCTAACATCACCGCTGCACGGCGGCGGAATAGACATGGCGGTGCTGAGCGGGATGGCTGCGGCAAGAGCAATATCGGAAGACCCATCAATATATGAGACTCATCTTAAGAAATTGCTCTGCCGGAGGCTTGGCTTTGAGAACATGATGGCAGGGGCATGGAGAAGGCGAACACTGGAACAGGTGGATAAAATTTTATCTTATGCGCACGTGCTGAGGCTTTACAGGATTTTGTCCCATCCCCGCCTGATAAATCCCATGACTGTAAAATTTTTGGAGCTGTTGCTATAACCATATTAAAAATGAAAAGAGTTTTGTTTAAGAAAGGAGGCATGTTTCTGTGCATCAAAATTTTAATATTCGATTTGCCGAGGAAAAGGATACGGGACTGATCCTTCAATTAATCAGGGAACTGGCCGAATACGAAAGGATGCTCAATGAATTGAAGGCGGATGAGGATATACTTCGGGAATCTTTGTTTGACAGAAAAGATGCTGAAGTCATAATTGCGGAGTATGATAATAAACCCGTGGGTTATGCCCTTTTCTTCCACAACTTTTCAACTTTCCTCGGCAAGCGGGGATTATACCTTGAAGATATATACATAAGGCCGGAGTACCGCGGCAGGGGATTTGGCAAAAAGATTTTTGCTTTTCTGGCCAATCTTGCTGAGGAGCGAAAATGCAGCCGCATGGAATGGATGGTTTTGGATTGGAACAAGCATTCCATAGACTTCTATAAATCCCTGGGCGCAATACCCCTGGATGAGTGGACGATTTTCAGATTGGATCAGGATGCACTCCGGAAATTGGCGGATAAATCTAAATGAAGCGAAAAAATGCAAGACCGACAAAAATCCTGCGTTTTGGCGCAGGATTTGGTTTTATCTCATTTTGTTTTTCCTTTGGGCAGCATTCGCCGTGTAATTTCTGCAAGCTCTTTCGTAAAGCTCGAAATGGGTTTTCCGGAGCGGATGCCTTCTGCAATCTTTTTCAATCTTGTTATAAGATTGGGGTCTGTGGTGACGTTAACGGCTTTTATACGGGTATCCGCGTTCTTCACCGCATCCGCGGCTTTTGTTTTTATTTCCTCTGTTTTTTTGGCTTCCACGCCTGGCTTTATCTCCAGGCCTACGAAAGCCGTGGATCCGGATACAACTACGGTGGCCGATTTTACCCCTTCAACTTTTTCGGCTGCAGAGGCCAGTTTAGAGGCGAGAGTATGGGCAGCCGGAGCGGCGGGTTTTGGAGCAGGAGCCGTGGGAGACGGGGTCACTCTGGTGGGGGGAGCGGGTTTGGGCGCTGGCTTTCGGCTGATCGAACAGCCGCCGAAGGCGAAAGAAACAATCGCAAGCAATATAATAAGAGAAGAAAAAAATCTTTTCATTTATTTTCCCTCCTTCATAGTTTTATAATAAGGATTTTGGGCTTTTTTTATACTGTAAGTTTAAGGAACGGGGCTGGCAAAAGATTACCATTTATTATTTGTGATATAATATAATAGAGGTGGTTTTTATGTACGGGCTCATTGCTCAGGTGGGAAAGTTTGCTATTATAGGGATTATTTATTATTTTTTATATAATTTTTTAAAAATTATGGTTGTTGACTTGCTGATGGATAAACAGCACCCGGGGGAAACGGGGTATTGCCTGCTGGACGAAGATGGAAGGGAATATCCTCTGTTTCCCGTAAATACAGTGGGAAGGGCATCGGATTCCGACATTGTGATAGAAGACCCGTTTCTCTCCAGCAAGCACGCTCTTATAACCAAGAGGGGCCGGAATATGCTGATTCAGGACCTGAACAGTACCAATGGCACTTTTGTGAACGGCAAAAAGATAAAAAAGCCTTTCAAACTGCGTGAGAATGATGAAGTGGTGCTGGGAGACAGAAAATTTAAGTTTTTGAGGAGGGAAAACCGTGGAATTAAAAATGGAGGCCATTTATAACAAGACAATTAGTGCCACCGCTCTGATAGGTTTTATTGCTTTTTTCCTACTTTCCCTAAAAACCGTGCCCTTCTCTCCCGCACCTTTATACGGCGCCATAGCTTTTTCCACCATCATGTTTGCAGGCTACTTTCTGACCAACCATATTCTTTACGGCCAGGACCCCGCTCTTTTTATACTATCAAGCTTTATATCGCAATTGGGGCTAATCATGCTCTACAGAATAAATCCGGCTGCATTTTCAAAGCAGATAAACTGGTATGCCTTGGGAGTGCTGGCATATATTTTAAGTTCGGCAATCATCAAATATTGGGTTAAAGTCAAGATAAATCCGTATTTTTTTTTAGCGGCCACTTTAGTGCTGCTGGCGATGCCTCTCTTGTTCGGGGTGGAAAGGGGCGGGTCGAGAAGCTGGATACAGCTGGCGAATTATTCATTCCAGCCATCCGAGCTGGCCAAGATAACATTTGTGCTTTTTCTTGCCGAAAAATTAAGGAGCGGAAAGATAGAAAGCATTTTGAGGCTTTCAGGAGAAATCCTGGCGGTGACAATTCTTCTCATGATGGCAAGGGACCTTGGCGGAGCAATGCTTTTTTACATGACCGCTCTCGCTATTGTTTTTGCCGCCACTTCCAGAATGGATATTGCTGCGGCTGGTCTCGCGGCTGCGGGAACAGCTGCGGTTTTCGGATACTATCTTTTCGGCCATGTTAGAATCAGAGTAGAGGCATGGCTCAATCCGTGGCAGGATGTGCCGGGCAGGGGATATCAAATAGTTCAGTCCCTCTTTGCCATTGCCCAGGGAGGCTTTTTCGGGACCGGCCTTGGCATGGGCCATCCGGAATACATTCCGGCGGTTGCAACGGACTTCATTTTTTCGGGATTTTCCGAGGAATTTGGCTTCATGGGAGCCGCAGCGCTGATTGTGGTTTATTTCCTTCTGGTATACCGCGGCATCAAAATATCCCTTTCCGCAAAAGAAAGTTTCTTAGCTCTGGCAGCACTGGGCATTGCCACCATGTTCGGCCTTCAGATATTCACCATTATAGGCGGGGTAATAAAGCTTATTCCCATGACGGGAGTAACCCTGCCTTTTATGAGCTACGGAGGAAGCTCAATGGTCATGAGTTTCATTTCCCTCGGAATTTTGAACGGCATTCGGCAAAGCGGGAGAGGAGAAGAAGACGATGGATAGACTCAAAAAAAATACAAAGATTATTTTTGGAATATTTTGCGGGCTCTTTGTTTCTCTTATAATATATCTTTCATATTTTACGGCTTATGAGAGGGACAGGCTGATACAGAGTTCATACAACAGAAGGTTGTGGGAACAGGAAGACAAGGTTTTAAGAGGAACCATCTATGACGCAAGGGGAAGGCCCCTGGCGGATACAGTCATAGAAGGAAATGTTAAAAAAAGGATTTATCCCGGAGGAGAAGCTTTCGGTCCTCTGATAGGGTATTCCGATAGGAGGTTCGGCCGCGCCGGTCTGGAAGACGCTTTAAACGGAGAACTATTGGGAGTGACCGAGAAGGATCCCATGGTCCTTCTCAGGCAGAAGATACTGGGTGTGGCGGACAGGGGAAATGATGTTTATCTTACCATCGATTCACAATTGCAGAGTACTGCCTACAGTCTGTTCAGGGGAAGGAGGGGGGCGCTGGCGGCGCTGGACCCCAATACCGGAGCGGTTTTGGCTTTAGTGAGTTCTCCGGGGTATGACGCTTCGAATCTTCAAAACAAATGGGACGGCTTGCTGAATAATCCTGATAAACCACTGATAAATCGGGCTACACAGGGCCTTTACCCGCCTGGCTCCGCATTTAAAATAATAACCCTGGCAGCAGCGCTTTGCAGCCATCCGGAAATAGAGAAGAAAATATATTACACGCCGGGATATGTAAAAATCAACGGCAGAATAATAAGAGATTATGAAAACCTATGGCCCGGCGACTATGATTTGAATACAGCCTTCAGATATTCGAGCAATACGGTGTTCATACAGATAGGGCAGGAAGCGGGGGCGGACAATCTTTTCTCGATGGCCGAGGCCTTTGGGTTTAATGCAAATCTTGATACGGACATACCCGTTGCAACAAGCACAATGCCCAGGCCTCCTTCACTGGGCGGAGATGTGGAATTGGCTGAGGATTCCATCGGGCAGGGGAAGATTCTGGCAACACCGCTTCAAATGGCTCGGGTAGCTTTGGTGATAGCGAGCGGCGGAAGGCTGGTGACGCCATATGTTATTCAAAAAATAGTTACCCCCCTCGGTTTGGAAAAATCAATGCATAAAGCCGAAGCCCCGAGAATTGTGCTGGAAAAAACCGTTGCTGACAAAATCAAAGCACTGATGGTGGATGTGGTGAAAAGCGGCACCGGCAAACCGGCGAATATAAACGGCATAACGGTGGCGGGCAAAACCGGAAGTGCGGAGAACCCGCACGGCAAGACCCATGCGTGGTTTGTTGGTTTTGCGCCGGCGGAAGATCCCAAGATTGCCGTGGCGGCGGTGGTGGAAAATGCCGGCGGTGGCGGAGCCAATGCGGGGCCCATCGTGCGGGAAGTAATGCTGAAGTATTTAAACAGTCTGCAAAATAAATAGGAAAAAACGTTAAACTAATATAATCGCAAGCGTGATGGGCCGGGGGATTAAGGAGAAATTTTATAGGGAGGGTGTAAAGCAGGGCTGAGGTTGACGCAAACCACCCACCTTTTTTGCAATTATTGCATCACACGTGAATGCGTGATATTATAGAATCAGAGGTGATAAAAATGCAGTATCAGAACATTACTCTGTCTATTCCCAAAGAACTTTTAAGAAAAATTAAGCATATAGCCATAGAAAAGCAGATGTCTATATCAGCTCTTTTGACAAAGACTTTGGAAGAAATAGCGTAAAAAGAGAATTCTTATGAAAAGGCTAAAAAGCATCATTTATCTGTATTAGAAACAGGTTTTGAGTTACATACCCGCGGTAAAAAAAATTGGCAAAGAGAGGATCTTCATGAACGATAATATCCGGAGGAGATAATTTTGAAAAAGAGCCTTATGGCAGATGGGGCCCTTTTGCTGGTTACGATGGGATGGGGCCTCAATTTCGTTATAATGAAGGATGCATTGAATGAAATAACGCCCTATATGTATCTTGGCATCAGGTTCATCCTGGCTTCGCTGATTCTTGCTGCGGTTTTCCGCCGGCATATAAAAAACGTTACGCATGATGAATTAAAAGGCGGAATAGTCATCGGTCTGTGCCTTTTTGGAGGATTTGTGACACAGACCTTGGGACTTCTTTATACAACGCCGGCCAAATCCGGATTCATCACAAGCGTGTATGTGGTGCTTGTGCCGTTTATGGCTCTGTTCTTAACCGGGCAGTTCCCGGGATGGTCCCAGGTAATTGGGGCCGTTATTACCTTTGCAGGGCTCGGGATTACTTCCATTAACCGGGACCTCACCATAAATTCCGGCGATGCCCTTACATTGGTGTGCGCCGTATTTTTCGCCCTTCAGATAATTTATACCGAACAGTACGTAAAAAAGGCGGACCCCATCAACATCGCCGTCCTTCAGACGGGAATCACCGGGGTGCTGACCATGGCAGTGGGCCTTGTGATGGAACCCGTCCCGGCAGGAATGGACTTTCATATCTGGGCCGCCCTGCTATATGCAGTAATTTTTTGCACTGCAGGAGCCTTTGCCATCCAGAACACGGCACAGAAATATACAACTTCCACCCACGCTGCAGTCATAATGGGAATGGAGTCGGTGTTTGCGGGGCTATTTTCCTTCCTGCTTTGGGGAGAGACACTGACCGTAAGGACTATTGCTGGCTTTTCGCTCATTTTCCTGGGAGTCATGATTACGGAACTACTGCCGTCAGAGAGCCGTAAACCACGCATGCCTGCTTGCCGGGCTCTTAGGCGGGATGCTGAATTGCCGGTGAACACCCATGAAGCACAGGACTTGCCGCAAGAATCTGCAAAGAGCTGCGGTGCCGGGCCATCTTCAACAGCAAAATGACTCCCTTTGCCAGAACATTCATGGCCGAGAAAGCGGCGCGAGCAATTATGAAATTTTACCCATGGAAAATTAAAAAAATAAAAAAGGGCGAAGATGTTTCTCCGCCGCTTGAAAAATCTCGAACCTCCAATCTCGAATTTCGAACCTCGAAGACTACTCCCCCAGATAAGCCTTTTTTACCTGTTCATTGTGCAGGAGATTTTCTGCCGTATCTTCCATGACGATCCTGCCTGTTTCGAGCACATAGCCCTTATGCGCGATGGAAAGCGCCATCTGGGCGTTTTGCTCTACCAGGAGGATGGTGGTGCCGCTCTGATTTATCTCTGTGATGATATCGAATATGCTCGAAACGATCATTGGTGCCAGGCCCATGGAAGGTTCATCCAGGAGCAAAAGCCTGGGCTTTGCCATAAGCGCCCTTCCTATGGCCAGCATCTGCTGCTCTCCGCCCGACAGGGTGCCGGCCACCTGTTTCAGACGCTGCTTTAATATGGGAAAAAGCTCAAAGACCCTCTCCATGTCTTTGCGCACATCATTTTTGTCATTATTCAGGTATGCGCCCAGCTGAAGGTTTTCCAGCACCGACATGCGGGGGAAAATGCGCCGGCCCTCCGGCACCATGGCAATGCCCGAGCTCACGATATCCGGGGTTGGCTTGCCCGTTATGTCTTTTTCCTCAAAAAAAATCTTTCCCGAAGTAACGCCGACCAGGCCGCATATGGCCTTCAAAGTAGTTGTCTTTCCTGCTCCGTTGGCTCCGATAACCGTTGCTATCTCACCGCGGCTTATTTCCAGGGAAATGCCTTTCAATGCCTGTATGTTTCCATAGTGCGTCACAACGTTTTCCAGTTTTAACATGCCCGGACCTCCTTGCGGGACCTTTCGCCCAGGTAGGCCCTTATGACCTTTTCATCGTTGCGGATCTTTTCCGGGGGCCCATCGGCTATTTTTTTGCCGTAGTCCAGCACCATTATCCTCTGGGATATGCCCATTACCAGTTTCATGTCATGCTCGATGAGGAGCACGGTTTTTCCCATGTCGTTCAGTCTATCGATAAGTCCTATGAGTTCATTGGTCTCCTGAGGGTTCATGCCGGCGGCGGGTTCATCCAGCAGCATGAGGTCCGGGTCAGTGGCCAGAGCCCGCGCCAGTTCCAGGCGGCGCTGCTTGCCGTAGGGGAGGTTTTTCGCCTTTTCTTCCGCCTCCCTGTCGAGGCCCACGAAATTCAATATTTCCATTGCCCTGTCGCGCACCTTTTTTTCCTCGCTTTTAACGGCGGATGTTCTGAGAATGGCCCCGAATACGCCGGTGCGGGTGCGGCAGTGCTGCCCTATGATGACGTTGTCCAGCACGCTCATTTCCCCGAAGAGCCTGATGTTCTGAAAGGTGCGGGCAATGCCCATTCTGGTGATGTCATAGGGCTTCAGGTTTTTAATCTCCTTTTGCTTGAAGCTGATGGAGCCTTTTGTGGGCGAATAAACGCCCGTGATAAGGTTGAATAGGGTTGTTTTGCCAGCTCCGTTGGGACCAATAAGGCTCAATACCTCTCCCTTTTCTATGTTTATATCGACGGAATCTAGAGCCGCCAGACCTCCGAAAATCATTGTGAGATTTTTTCCTTCTAAAAGCGCCATGCTCATCGCCCTCCTTTCCCGGCGTTTTTTTCAACAGAAATTCGGCGGAAATAAAAAGATGTATTGCTCAAAAGCCCCTGGGGTCTTACTATCATCATAACTACCAGCAAAAGACCGTAAAATACCATGCGGTATTGGGAAATCAGCGGTGAAACGGATCTCAGAAACTCCGGCAGCACCGTAAGCAAAGCGGCGCCTAGAATGGCTCCGGCGGTATTGCCCATGCCTCCGAGCACCACCATGCAAAGGATCTCTATGGATTTCATAAAACCGAAATTATTGGGATTAATATAACGGAAGAGGAAGGCAAAAAGGCCTCCTGCTATGCCCGCATAAAAGGCGCCGATGGTAAATGCCAGAATCTTGTAGTTCGTTGTATTAATCCCCATAGCTTCGGCCGCCAGTTCATCTTCCCTGATGGCTATGAAGGATTTGCCCACCCGGGAAATCATAATCCTGTTCAGAGTAAAAATCACTACTACAACTGCTGCCGCCACTATATAGATATTGGTGACTTTGGGAATGCCGCGGAGTCCCATGGGACCGCCCGTGATTTTCAGGTTTAAGAGGATATTCTTCATGATTTCGCCGAATCCCAGCGTGGCGATGGCCAGGTAGTCGCCCTTAAGCCTCAGCGTTGGAACTCCTATTATGAAGCCGAAAAATGCGGCCATGGCGGCTCCAAAAATCAAGGATGGAATAAAGGGAACATGAAGCTTTAAGGCCAGCAGTGTGGCCGTATATGCGCCGATGCCCATGAAGGTGGCATGCCCGAGGGAAAGCTGCCCGGTGAAACCCGATACAAGATTGAGGCTTACGGCGAGGATAATGTTTATTCCTATGACTGTTAATACCTGCAAATAATAATTCATCCGCTTCACCTACACTTTCTCCTGAATCCTTCGGCCCATGAGACCGGTGGGCTTAAACAGCAAAATGAGTATCAGCACGGCAAATGCTATGGCATCCTTATACTGGGACATGTATACTGCTCCGAAAACCTCGGCCAATCCAAGAATCAACCCGCCGACCATGGCTCCGGGGATGTTGCCTATACCTCCCAGCACAGCCGCTACGAAGCCTTTGAGGCCGGGGAAAAAACCCATCATGGGGTCAGCGGAATTGAAGTATACTCCCACCAATACGCCCGCGGCACCGCCCAGAGCCGACCCTATTGCAAATGTAAAAGAGATGACCCTGTCAATCCTTATGCCCATGAGCTGGGCCGTTTCCTTATCCTGAGCTGTAGCCCTCATTGCCTGCCCGATTTTTGTCCTGTGAATCAAGAGATGCAGGCCTATCATCAGCAAAACGGAAATCACAAGAATTAAAAGCTGCAGGGATGAAATCTGCACAAAGCCAAAATTTAAAGCTGCAGCACTGAAATTGGCAGGAAATGCCCTGGCCTGGGGGCCGAAAACCAGCAGAGCCGCATTCTGCAAAAAAATGGACACCCCTATGGCACTGATGAGCGGTGCTATTCGGGTTGCCTTTCTTAAAGGCCTGTAAGCAATCTTTTCAATAATCACTCCTAAAATGCAGGAACCGGCCATCCCCGCAAGGAGCGCCGCTGCAAACGGAAGTTTGTATACTGTAACCATGATGAGGCCCACAAAGGCGCCGGTCATATATATCTCGCTATGAGCGAAATTTATGAGTTCCAGTATTCCGTATACCATGGTGTATCCGAGAGCGATGAGAGCGTATGTGCTTCCAAGCGTCAAACCGTTCATAACTTGTGCGAAAAACTGCTGAAAGAACATGTGAGTATCCATTCCTTTCTAAATGGGAAAGTCAATGGACGCGGAGCGTCCATTGACCCGATTTTTGGAAAACGCGTTTTAACGCAGCTTTGTAAATTTGCCGTTCTCGACCTTGAGGATTATGATATCCTTTACGGCATCGCCGTTCTCGGCAAAGGATGTATTCCCGGTAATGCCAGGGAAATCTTTGGTTTTCGCCATTTCTGCCTGCAGTGCCTCGCCGCCTTCGCCGTTGGCGTTCTTGATGGCAGTAAGAAGGATTTTTGCGGCGTCGTAGGCCTGGGCGGCAAACATGTCGGGTTCGCTATTGTATTTTTCCTTGTATGCTTTTACAAAGTTCTGCACGCTGTCGCTGGGATCGTCTGCAAAGAAGCCCGCAGTGAATATTGCTCCTTCCACGGATTTGCCTCCGAGTTCAACCAGTTTGGGCGAATAGAATCCGTCGGCGCCGAGGATCTGCGCTTTCAAACCCTGTTCCTGAGCCTGTTGGGCAATTTTTGCGGCTTCGGTATAGTAGCCTGCTATATAGAGGGCATCGGGGCCAAATCCCTTTATCTTGGTGAGCTGTGCTCGAAAGTCGCTTTCTCCGTCGTTGTATGTTTCTATATCCACCACTTCCGCCACTTCTTTGGCCTTCTTTTCAAAGGCGTTTTTGAGGGAAAGGCCGTAGTCGTTGTTGGTGTAAATTATGGCGAATTTTTTAAGCCCTAAATCCTTGGCCGCATATTCTGCCAGCTGAGTGGCCTGGACATCATCGGAAAGGCAATTTCTGAAAATATACTTTCCGATATCCGGGATTCCGGAAGCGGTTGAGGAAGATGATATCATGACAACTTTGGCGTCGTTGCCGATGGGGCCGGCGGTCATCGTTTCGGAGCTCAATACGCCGCCCACGATGGCTATTACCTTATCCTGCTCTATAAGCTTCGTGACGGCATTGGCAGCTTCGGTCTGATCTCCCCTGGTGTCTTCGGAGAACAGCTTGACCTGCTTTCCGTTGATTCCACCCGCTTTGTTTATTTCATCCACTGCCACTTCCACACCGTTTTTTGTGCTTATGCCGTAAGTGGCGGTATTTCCCGTGAGCGGTCCGAGGGTGCCAATCTTGATGACGTCATCGCCCTTGGGCTGTTCGGAAGAATTCGAAGAGCTCGTTGAACTTGAGGAGCCGGATGAACTGCTTGATTGAGACTGACCGCATCCGGCCAGAGCAAGAAGCGTTAATGCCATTACAATGAGCAAAATCAAAGTTTTTGAAAGTTTAAACATAAAGATCCCCCTTTTAATAATTTGAAAAGTTAATACGTTGCCTCTGTAAACAAAATGAAAAATCTATAACCATCCATCACCTCCGGCAAATAAAAGCGGCGGTTTGCCCATGACAAAACACGGGTGGAACCTGCCGCTGGGGTCTTTTATACCCACGGTGTACAAAAATTTGCTGTACCGCTTGGACCTGCCGCTCATCGCCGGAACCCTAGGTACACTCCCACCTGAAACTTTACCGCAGATGCCTGCACAAATAAAATTTTGCTTATATTATAATCTAATTTTTATAAAATGTCACTAACAAAGTCAGGGATTTATCGATTTTTTTGCACGGCTTTGAATTCTTCTTTTAACGCAAAGGATGCGAGAAAACCCGCAAAAACGGCGATGAATGAGGCTGCGAATAAAAATGCATAGTCGAATTTATTTATCAAAAAGCCGCCTATTATCGGCAAAAAAGTGGTGGGAGCGGTTACCGTGTTCAAAAGCCCTATGTATAAAGGCCTGTTTTCCTCCGGAGCGATTTTCAGAAGGTAATTGAATATGCCCACCCACACTCCGCTGTAAGTAGCACCTATCAGTGCAAAAATGGCAGTGTAAAGAAAAATAAATGGACAGCCATTTGCATGTAGAAATTGGCTGATTAAGGCAAAAACCGGCTGGAGCATGGTAACAAAACCGGTAATCAAAATAACCGCTCTGCTGCCGATATAATCATTTATTCTGCCGAAAATCACCCCGGCAAGTATATATCCCAGCATCTGCGATGACACGAAATATCCCACCATATCGCCGGAAAGCCCGAGCTTATCCGATGCAAATATCACATAAAAGGGCAGGGGCAAAAAGAAAAACCTCACCAGGGTATTTATAAGGATGAGCTTTCTCAATGTGGCATCCTGCCTGAATAATTGAGGTATTCTGGTCAGGAATTCCATGAGGTTCTCCTGAGCAGGCTGCGTTTCCGACATAATTTCCTTTACTCTGGTAAAAGATGCAAAGGACATGACCTGCAGGATAAATCCCAGCATGAATATGATAAAATAATTATTGGGGAAGGCAAGGTGTTTACTGTCGAGGATTTTTTTAATGATAATGCCCGCTCCGAAGGCAAGGCTTCCGCCCAAAAATTGAGTCAAGGCGTAATATTTTCCACGTCGTTCAGGAGGGATGGATTTGGCAAAAATGTCAATCCACGGCACCCCAGTAATTCCGTCGGAAAAAGACAATATTATAAAAAAGAAATAAAACAAAAGCAGTGCCAGTTTCGGATTTTCGGTGGCCAGCAGAGCGGACAGCGCCATTATGCAGGCCGAAAGCCTCAGGCTCGCTCCTGCCCAGAGCACCACAGGCTTCTTATAAGGCAGTGCCTGAACCCGGTGGGCCACAAGAAGCTGGGGCAAAAACCATCCGCAGTTTCTTATAGTTGTAGTAAGGCCAATGAGCACAGGGGAATCCGTCAGCATGCTCACAAAAGATGGTATGACCGTTCCCGGGTCCAAAAAGGCTGAAGCGGTGTTGAAAAAAATGGCGTCAAAACTTATGGCGTTGAAGTTCGCTCTAAGCATCCGTTTCTCGTTTTGAGGTTTTTCACTATTATTTTCGGGCGGCAAAATAATACCTCCAGTTGGAATGATTTTTGTATGATTTGATGCTAAAGGATTCTACATAAAAAATTTTAATCCTTCACGCAGACTAATAGAAGGATAATTAAAAAAAATATAGAATATTGATATCAAGACATTTTTCCTGAAAGGAATGAGTCGATTGCCTTTGTTCAGCGCCGTTACAGTAGAACAGGCGAAAAGCCTTTTGAAAACTCACCTCCAGGGCTTCGAGCATAAAATCGAAAGCGTTGACCTCTTTTCGGCCTACAATCGGGTGCTGGCGGAAGATATTTTTTCGCCGGAAGACATACCTGGTTTCAATCGTTCCACCGTGGATGGATTTGCGCTGAAAGCAGGAGATACCTTCGGGGCGAGCGAGGCAATGCCCGCTCTTTTGACCCTGGTGGGAGAAATAGCCATGGGAGAAAAGACGAACATAAAACTTTCCACTGGAGAAGCTGCAAAAATACCGACCGGAGGGATGCTGCCGGAGGGCTCTGACGCCGTCGTTATGCTGGAATATGCACAACTGATGGATGACACCACATTGTGCGTTGAAAGGCCGGTGACTCCGGGGGAAAATGTGGTGGCAATAGGCGAAGACATGAAAAGGGGCGATATAGTGCTTAGCAGGGGCCATACCCTCAGGCCGCAGGACCTTGGCGCCCTGGCAGCCCTCGGTATTCGGGAAGTTAAGGCAGTAAAGCCGCCGGTGATTTGCGTCATCTCTACCGGAAACGAAGTAAAGCCTCCCGGAGAATCCATAAAGCCGGGGGAAGTGAGGGATATCAACACCTATTCCATCTGCGGCCAGGTTATCCGATGGGGGGGTGTGCCCATGCCCCTGGGTATAGTGAAGGATGATTTTCAGAAATTGTACGATGCAATAAAATTGGCTCTAGAGAAAAGCGATGCGGTTGTATTGTCGGGCGGAAGCTCCGTGGGAACCCGCGATCTTACGGTAAAGGTGATTGAGAATCTCGGAAAGCCCGGCGTGCTGGCCCACGGTCTTCCTGTAAAACCAGGCAAGCCTACGGTGGTGGCGGTGGTGGATGGAAAACCCGTCATTGGCCTTCCCGGGCATCCAGTATCGGCCATGGTGATTTTTGAAATTATAGTCAGACCGATGATATCCATGATGCTGGGAAGAGATGAGGATTTCGGAACGACGAGGATACTTGCAAGAATGTCCAGGAATGTGCCATCTGCTGCCGGAAGACAGGATTACATCAGGGTGAAGCTTGAGCGCAGGGGAGAAGAACTCTGGGCGGTGCCGGTTCTGGGAAAGTCCGGGCTTATTTCCGGCATGGTGGAATCCTGCGGCCTGGCGCATATCCCGTCACAGAAACAGGGAGTGGCGGAAGGAGAACTTGTGGAAGTGGAACTATATTAAAAGGAGTATTTTTATGAAAAAAAGAGATGTTTATCTGGACAATATGCCTTTGGATGAAGCAAAAAAAATATTCTTTGAAACCCTTCAGTCAGCAGGGGCTTTAACACCACGCAGCCCGGAGACAATTGATGTCCGACGGGCACTGGGCAGAATTACGGCGGAGCCCGTATTTGCAAAGATTTCCTCGCCGCACTATCATGCGGCCGCCATGGACGGTATAGCGATTGCGGCAAAGCACACGTTTGGAGCCGATGAAAAAAATCCCGTGAGATTGAAAGAAGGGATTCACTTTAAATATGTGGACACCGGAGACCCGTTGCCCGAAGGATTTGACTCGGTGATAATGATTGAAGAAGTCCATCCTGTCGGAAATGGAGAAGTTGAGATAATCAAAGCCTGTTCGCCCTGGGACAACGTAAGGAGCATCGGGGAGGATATAGTGGCCACGGAGCTCATCGTGCCGGAAAGCCACCGGCTGCGGCCACAAGACTTGAGTGCGCTTTTGGCGGGGGGACACGTGGAGGTGTCGGTGCGAAGAAAACCTGTGGTGGCCATCATACCTACTGGTACCGAACTTGTGGCTCCCGGAGCGGAGCTGAAGCCCGGCGATATCATAGAATCCAATTCAGCCATGCTGGCAGGCTTCGTTGAAGAATGGGGAGCAAAAGCGCTGGTAACTGAGAAGGTCGAGGACGATTATGAAAAAATAAAAGAGAAAGTTAAGGAATCGCTGGAAAAATCTGATGTAATCATAATAAACGCCGGATCTTCGGCAGGGTCAGAGGACTATACTTCAAAATGCATATCGGAATTGGGAAGCCTTATTGTGCACGGCGTGGCCATAAGGCCGGGCAAGCCGGTGGCGCTCGGGATAATCGGAGAAAAACCGATCCTGGGCATACCAGGTTATCCCGTATCCGCGGCTCTCACCATGGAACTTTTTGCGAAGCCCATGCTTTGCATGATGCAGGGCGTGCCTGTGCCCGAACCGGAAAAACTGGATGCTGTCATGACCCGGCGGGTGGTGTCGGCCATAGGCACCGAAGAATTTCTGAGGGTTAAACTGGGACGCATTGGAGACAGGATCTGTGCTTCGCCTCTTTCGAGGGGTGCCGGAGTGATCACGTCTCTGGTGCGGGCCGACGGCATTGTCAGGATACCCGCTTTGAAGGAAGGCTTCGAAGCAGGTGAACGAGTAGAAGTGGAGCTTCTGAAAAAAAGGCAAGAAATTGAAAATACCGTAGTCATCATAGGAAGCCATGACATAACCATTGATCTTTTGGCAACGGAAGTCAAAAAATATTATCAGGAGATGAATATATCTTCGGCCCATGTGGGAAGCATGGGAGGCATCATGGCCCTGAAGCGCGGAGAATGCCACATGGCGGGCATACACCTTCTGGACCCCAATACCGGAGAATATAATGTTTCCTATGTAAAAAGATATCTGCCGCAGAAAAGCATGGTACTGGTTAATCTCGTCCGACGCCAGCAGGGCCTCATGGTGCAAAGGGGTAATCCAAAAGGCATAAAAGGCATTCAGGATTTGAAGAGGTCAGATGTGCTGTTCATCAACCGCCAGAAGGGAGCGGGCACGAGATTGCTTTTAGACTTGAAGTTGAAAGAGCTGGGAATATCCCCCGATGAGGTCCGGGGATATGATAGAGAGGAATACACCCATATGGCGGTGGCTGCGGCGGTGGCAGGGGGCAGCGCCGATGCGGGCCTTGGCATAATGGCGGCAGCCAGCGCCCTGGGGCTCCACTTTATCCCGGTGTCGCCGGAAGAGTACGATTTAGCCATTCCGGAAGAATATTTCAATCTGGACTCGGTCCAAAAGATGCTGTGGGTCATAAATACCGCAGAATTCAAGCAAAAGGTCGGGGCCTTGGGAGGGTACGATACCAGGGACACCGGCAGGATAGTGTATAATTCGTAGGCTGAGTTGGGGGCGATTCCTGAGTCAGGGGACGGTTCCTTGACTCAGCAAGATGGGTCAAGGAACCGTCCCCTGACTCAAAGATAATAAGGGGGGTCGAAGATGAAAGATGCCGTCGGCAGAGAAATTAATTACCTGAGAATTTCCGTTACGGACAGATGCAATTTCCGTTGCCTGTATTGCATGCCGGAAGAAGGCGTCGAGCCGAAATCGCATCCCGATATCCTAAGATTCGAGGAAATAACCGAGTTTGTAAAGGCAGTGGCGCCTCTGGGCATCTCAAAAATAAGGGTGACCGGCGGGGAGCCTCTGGCAAGAAAGGGCGTGGTGGAATTTGTGCGGCAGCTTCATGAGGTGGAGGGTATAAAGGATATTTCCATGACCACCAACGGTTCCATGCTCTCCTCCGTGGCGGCAGATTTAAAAAAGGCAGGCCTTGACAGAGTCAACATAAGCCTCGACAGCCTGAAGCCCGAAAGGTTTCACAGAATCACCCGCAGGGGCAGGCTTGCGGATGTGCTCCGCGGCATCGATGCAGCCCTCAATGCAGGTCTCGTGCCGGTGAAGATAAACTGCGTGGCGGTCCGGGGGTTCAATGATGACGAAATCGGAGATTTTATAAATCTTACCAGAAATTATCCCATTTATATAAGGTTTATTGAGCTCATGCCTCTGGGAGAAACTGGATGGGGGAGGGGCCATTATTTATCCGCAGAAGAGATCAAAGATTCAATAAAGGAGGAGCTCCTGCCCACTTCTGCCCCAGCCGGAGCGGGACCGGCGGTGTATTATCGGGTGCCGGGAGCGATAGGAGCCGTGGGGTTTATAACTCCTATCAGCCGCCACTTCTGCGATGCATGCAACCGCGTGCGTCTTACTGCTGACGGTAAATTGAAGCCTTGTCTGGAATCCGATATGGAAATAGATGTAAAAACCGCACTGCGGGAAAGAAGAGGGGATGAAGAATTGCGGCGAATTTTCAGGGAGGCCCTTCTGAAAAAGCCCGTATGTCACCATATGGTATCTGAAACAAATGCCGCGCATCTTCGAAGCATGTGGCAGATTGGGGGTTAGATTGTGGAATTTACGCATTTTAATGAAGAGGGCAGAGCACGCATGGTGAATGTCGGGGAAAAACCGGATACCGAAAGGGTGGCGGTGGCCCGGGGGTTTATAGAAATGAAACCCGAGACACTTAAAATGATAGTGGAGGGCAGGGCGAAAAAAGGAGATGTGCTGGCAGTGGCACAGGTGGCGGGAATTATGGCAGCAAAAGAAACGTCACGCATAATACCCATGTGCCATAATATTTTGCTCACCGGCATAGATATTAAATTCAATATTGATGAAGAAAAAAGCATCATAGGAGTCGAAGCCCGTGTGACAACCGTCGGAAAGACCGGGGTGGAGATGGAAGCGCTTACGGCGGTGTCGGCTGCATGCCTTACCGTGTACGATATGTGCAAGGCGGTGGACCGCGGCATGGTGATCAAGGATATATACCTCGCAGAAAAAAGTGGTGGGAAAAGCGGCACTTTTATGTCACGGGGACGGTTCTCTTGACATGGGGCGTTGAAAGCGCCTCATGTCAAGAGAACCGTCCCCGTGACATGCGTGACATGGGAACAAAAAAATGTTGGAGGTGTTTGTTATGGGGAGAATCATTGCTGTGTGCAGGAGCGATAAAAAAGGCGAGCGCAAGGTAAATATAGGTTCTGCAAGGCTTGTTGAAAATTTCGGCGTGGAAGGGGATGCTCACGGGGGCGACTGGCACCGCCAGGTAAGCCTTCTGGCCATGGAGAGCATAGAAAAAATGATAAACAAAGGCTTGAAAGTTGGTCCTGGCGATTTTGCTGAAAACATCACCACCGAAGGGATTGACCTCGTAAGCCTGCCGGTGGGCACAAAGCTCAAAGCCGGTGAAGCTCTGCTGGAAGTGACCCAGATAGGGAAAACCTGTCATTCCCGATGCGCCATATATGAGCAAGCAGGCGACTGCGTCATGCCCAGGGAAGGCATCTTCGCCAAGGTGCTGCAGGGCGGGAAAGTCTCTGCAGGGGACAATATAGATGTTGCGGCAGAATATGTATAAAAAATTGGATCGAGGTGATTTCAATGATTAAAATTGCCATCATCACGGCTAGCGACAGGGGAGCCAAAGGCGAGCGGGAAGATGTGAGCGGCAAAGTCATAGAAGAAATGGTGAATGCAATTGGCGGGCAGGTGGTGGATTACAGCATAGTGCCGGATGACCTTGAGGCGCTGAAAGAGTCCATGCTTAAAATGTGCGAAAAGGGCGCTGATATCATATTCACTACCGGCGGCACTGGCTTTTCACCGCGGGACAACACCCCGGAAGCCACCCTGGCAGTGATAGAGAGGGAAGTCCCCGGGATACCTGAAGCCATGCGGCAAAGGAGCCTGGAAAAGACTCCCCATGCCATGCTGTCCAGGGCTCGGGCCGGCATCCGCGGCAAAACCCTTATCATAAACCTTCCAGGAAGCCCTAGAGCAGTCAGGGAAAACCTGGAGATAATCCTTCCGGCCCTGACACATGCGGTGGAGGTATTAAAAGGACAGGTGCAGGACTGCGGAAAATAATAGCCGTATAATATAAAGCAGGGGTCCCCTGCTTGCTTTTTTTGGAGTACCCTGCATGGGCCATGCCTCGGCTTATTTAGTGTGCTGTAATTTGTGACTCAATCATAATTTTTTTGAAAGCCGTCGATATTAAAGCAATAGTTAACAGCGACAAGAAAATATAACGATAATCTCAAAAAAATCTCTGAATGCAATATTGCAATTGCATCAAACCAAATATATAGTATATATGTAGGAATTACACACAATATATGGGGGTATCTGCATGATTTCATTTATAATCAAAAGAGACGGCCATACTCAGAAATTTGACAAGGAGAAAATAGAAAGCGCCATATTCAAAGCCGCCAGGGCTGTGGGCGGCAATGACAGGGAAATAGCCGCAAAGCTGGCCGACGAAGTTGTAGGCATATTGGAACAGAAGTATAAAGACGCTACCCCTACCGTGGAAAATGTGCAGGATATAGTCGAAAAGGTATTGATAGAAAGAGGACATGCCAGAACGGCAAAGGCCTATATTTTGTACCGGAAACAGCATCAGGACATGAGGGAATTCAGAAAAGTATTCCTCGATATAGAAGACACCATTGATCAGTACATAGGCAAATCCGACTGGAGAATAAACGAGAACAGCAATATGGGTTTTTCGCTTCAGGGACTGAACAACCATATATCCACCGCGGTTATATCCAAATATTGGCTGAACAAGATATATCCGGAAGAGGTAAGAGAGGCCCATGTAAGAGGCGACTTTCATATTCATGATTTGGGGCTGTTGTCGGTATACTGCTGCGGATGGGACCTCAGGGACCTGCTCCTTTCCGGCTTCACCGGCGTGGAGGGCAAGGTGGCAAGCAGGCCGCCGAAGCATTTCAGGACCGCTCTTGGGCAGATAGTCAATTTCTTTTATACTTTGCAGGGCGAGGCAGCCGGTGCTCAGGCCCTCAGCAACTTTGACACATATCTTGCGCCATTTATTTATTACGACGGACTGAGTTACGCAGAGGTAAGACAGGGGATTCAGGAATTCATATTCAATCTGAACGTGCCCACCAGGGTCGGATTTCAGACGCCTTTCGTGAATATAACAATGGACCTGATGGTCCCCCAGATGATGGCAAAGGAACCGGTGATAATAGGCGGAAGGTTCATGGATAAAACTTACGGGGAATTTCAGAAGGAGATGGACATGCTCAATATGGCCTTTGCGGAGGTCATGATGGAAGGGGACGCCAACGGCCGCATATTTACATTTCCAATCCCCACCTACAATATCACCAGGGATTTCGACTGGGACAGCCCGGTTGTAGACAGAATAATGGAGATGACTGCAAAATACGGTCTTCCCTATTTTTCAAATTTCGTAAACAGCGACATGAAGCCCGAGGATGTCAGGTCAATGTGCTGCCGGCTGCGGCTGGACAACCGGGAGCTCAGGAAGCGCGGGGGCGGCCTTTTTGGTGCCAATCCCCTCACCGGCTCCATCGGGGTTGTGACCATAAACATGCCCAGGATAGGTTATTTATCAAAGTCGGAAGACGAGTTTTTCGAAAGGCTCGGGGCACTTATGGATATTGCCAGGACAAGCCTTGAAATCAAGAGGAAGATTCTTGAGAAAATGACCGGGGAAGGCTTGTACCCTTACGCCAGATTTTATCTGAGGGACATATACAAAAGATTCGGCGCCTACTGGCAGAATCACTTCAACACCATCGGCCTCGTCGGCATGAATGAATCGCTATTAAACTTCAAAAAGTGCGGCATAGCGGAAGCTGAAGGTAAGAGATTCGCCTTGGCCGTGCTTGACTTCATGAGGAAAAAAATGGAACAGTATCAACAGGAGACCGGGATTTTATACAATCTGGAGGCCACACCCGCCGAGGGAGCATCCTACAGGCTGGCCAAAAAAGATAAGGAGATGTTCAAAGATATCATAACGTGCGGCAACGGGGAACCTTATTATACGAATTCGACCCAGCTGCCGGTGGATTTCACGGATGATATTTACGCGGCTCTGGAACATCAGGAAGAGCTTCAGTGCAGATATACGGGAGGAACGGTATTCCACGGTTTTGTCGGGGAGAGGATAAGCGACGCCGCCGCATGCAAATCGCTGGTGAGGAAAATAGCGGAAAATTTCCGCCTGCCCTACTACACCGTAACCCCCACCTTTTCCGTGTGCGAAGACCACGGCTATATAGACGGGGAGCATTTTACCTGCCCGCACTGCGCAAAACCGTGCGAGGTTTACAGCAGAGTAGTTGGTTACTACCGGCCGGTGCAGTGCTGGAATAAGGGTAAAAAGCAGGAATTCTCCGACAGGAAGGAATATGCTGTATGATTTGCGACTTCATGCCCGTGTCATTAGCCGACTATCCCGGATGCGTGGCCGCAACAGTTTTCGTTTGGGGATGCAATTTCCGCTGCCCCTATTGCCATAACAGCTCGATCATAAGAAGCGAGAGCGGTTTTCCATATAACCCAGCATATGAGGGCGAGGAATTAAACGCGTCTTTTGAAATGCAGAATGCCCCGGGACGCTATGCGCAAGGGGAAGTAATCGGTTATCTGGCGGCCAAGAAAAAATTGATAGACGGCATATGCATAACCGGCGGAGAACCGACGCTCTGGCCGGATTTGAAAAATTTTGCGGCTGCGATAAAAGCTCTGGGCTTTAAAGTAAAACTGGACACCAACGGTTCAAGGCCCGGGGTTCTGAGGGATATTCTTGAACAGGGGCTTGCAGACTACGTGGCCATGGACGTCAAGGCTCCGATTTACAGGTACAGCCTGTTTGCGCCTGATGAAAAAGACATATTGAATGTTCAAAAAAGCGTCGATATCATTATGCTCCATGGAGCTTTCGGCGGGAAAATCGATTACGAGTTCAGGACCACCGTGCACGAGAAAATTCTTGAACTCCATGATATTGAAGAAATAGGCCGGTGGCTTTCCGGGGCAAAAAGATATGTGCTTCAGGGATATAAGTACTCGCCCGGGGTTTTGGACGAAGATTTCTGCGGTACAAAACCCTGCGGCGTGACATTTTTAAAAGAAGCGAGCGCCGTTGTTGCAAAGCATTTTGAAGAGGTTTTGATAAGAAGCTGAACATGCGGAATTTTAGAAGCCCCATTTTCATGACTCGAAAACGGGGCTTTCTTTTCAATATGAACATTTCAACATCACGGCCGCAATATATGCCTCAAAGTGCTTCATGCAATGAAGGAACAGAGATTGCTTAACATCATTTATGATTCCCACCGCACCATGGATGACAAAGGCTCCCAGCAGGCACACTGCCGAGTAGAAATAAATGCGGCGATGCGTGGAAAATAATGGAACGTCTTTAGGGATTGACAAACGGGAGATTTGGCAATATATTTATGGCAGGACAATAATAAGCAGGTGTTCATTATATGCAAACCTTAAAAGAAGAAGTCAGAAACAATATATGCCGCGCGGCAGTTGATGAGTTCTGGAAAAAGGGATTCTGCAATGCCTCTATGCGCGCTATTGCCAAAAACGCTGGAATTACTGTGGGCAACCTTTATCGCTATTTTAAGGATAAGGAAGACCTTTTCAATGCAGTAATATTTGAGACCCATGCGAGGCTTATCCGGTATGTCAAGCATAACATTGGCCTGATGATGAACAGACCGGGGAAAAGTTTTTTCGAGCATATGGCGGATACCATACTGGCTATAAGAAAGGAAAACCTTAGGGAGCTGATAATACTTTTCGAGGGCAGCAGAGGCACAAGATATGAGAATGTCAAGGAAGAAGTAATAAATATGGTGGAAAAATTCGTGAATGACGAGTATCTGCCCGGGATAAAGGGTTTTACAAAGGGGCTCGACCCTTTCATTTCTCATGTAATAGCATCGGGCTTTATAGAAGGCCTCATCATGATAAACAAGAGATACGATGACAGTTGCCAGTTGCGGAGGGCAATTTCACAGTTCATCAATTTTTACTTCCAAAATTCAATATAAAAACTGTACGGATCATTTGCCAAAAACACACATGTACCATTTTTCAGCATGTGCTGAATCTTCGGGTATTCCATGACATAAAAATAAACATAAGTTTATTATACGGCGAATAATTTTATAACAAACAGGCGATATATCCACTTTCAAAATCAGTTTGGGGAGAGCCGGGGAGGTAACCGGGATGAACAGAAAACAACTGGCAGGAATGCTGATATTGCTTGTTTCGATGACCGCGGGATGCACAAAGAGGCCTGCAGAAGCGCCGGAGAGGATAAAGCCTGTCAAGGTTATGGAGCTTAAAAAGGAAAGCACTGCAGTCGTGCTGCAATATACGGGGATCATAGAAGCAGAAGAGATGCGCAGGCTTTCCTTCAAAAGCTCGGGAAAGCTTAAGGAAGTATTCGTCAAGAAGGGCGATAAGGTTGAAGCGGGCCAGCTTCTTGCGGCGCTGGACACAGAGGACCTTGAATATTCGCTGAAGGCTTCGGAAGCACAGATGAAGGCGGCTCTTGCACAATACCGTAAGGCTGTGAACGGTGCCGATCCCGAGGACATAAAAAAGCTTGAACTGAATGTGAAAAAAGCTCAGGATTCCTACAATTATACCCTTGCCAGCTATAAAAGGATTGAAGCCCTTTACAATGGAGGTGCTGTCTCCAAAGATGATTTGGATAAGGCGAAACTGGAACTGGATGTTAAGGAAGCAGAACTTCAGCAGGCCAAAGAAGCCTACAACCAGGCAAAAGACGGAACAAGAGCGGAAGACAGGGAAACGCTGCTGAATCAGGCGGAGCAGGCCAGGGCGCAGTATGAACATAACAGGAGCCTTTTGGATGATGCCAGTCTCAAGTCCGATGCAAAAGGCTCTGTAGTTGACATATTGTACAAAAAAGGTGAAATGGTTTCTGCCAGCTATCCCGTCATAGTGCTGAGAAGTGAAAGCCAGGTTGTGAACGTTGGGCTCTCCAGCAAGGA
>JANLFP010000001.1:0-332325 GCA_024655905.1 Tepidanaerobacteraceae bacterium | reverse complement strand
GCAAGGATGTAAAAAAGGTGGCTCCAGGGACCGAAGCTGTCATACTGGTCGACGGCCAGGAGGCAAAAGGGAGGGTAGAGGAGATATCAGACGTGCCGGACAGCCGGACGATGACGTATAATGCCAGGATTTACCTGGAGTCAATGGCTTTCAGCATAGGTGACATAGCCGATGTAAAGCTCATTGCAGGCAGCCGTGAAGGCATATGGGTACCCATAACAGCCATTTTATCGGATGGAAGCGATTATGTTTACATAGAAAACAACGGCAGGGCTGAAAAAAGGAAAATCAGCATAGTCGACGTGTCAGCCACAAACGCAATGGTGGAAGGCGTGCGGCCCGGTGAAAGGCTGGTGGTCGAGGGGATGAAAAGCCTTAGAGACGGCGACCGCGTAGCAAGGGTGGATAAGTAGGAGGGCGAGTATGGAAAGGGGTGCAATATATTCAACTATAAAGCATCGCAAGGCAACTATCTTCATAGTAGTCCTTATAATGATTTTCGGAATGTATAATTACTTCATGCTCCCGAGGCAGGAATACCCTGATATAAATCCTCCCTATGCAGTAATAACGGCAGTATACCCGGGTGCCCAGCCTTCCGATGTGGAAAAGCTGGTCACCAGCAAGATAGAAGATGAAGTGGCCCAGATAAAGGGCTATGATTATTGCTATTCCACTTCAAAAAACGGCCTGTCGGTGGTTGTACTGAGGCTTGATAAGGATGCCGATATCGACAAGGCGTGGACGGACCTGAGGCAGAAGATGGATGATTTGAAGCCCAGGCTGCCGGACGGCTGCGGACAAATCAATATAAACACCAATGTTACAGAGACAGCAGGCATGCTGATTTCCATATCAGGAGACGAATACAGCTATGAAGAGCTGGCAGCCTATGCGGAGAAACTCAAGAAAGAACTTGGCCGGGTTGATGGAATCACCCGCTTCGATGTAGTGGGAAAGCAGGAAAAGGAAGTGAAGATTGCGGTGGACGCTGCCAGGATGTCTTACTACAACCTATCTCTCGGGGATATTGCGAATATTATCAAGTTGCAGAATGTTGAAATACCGTCCGGCCAGCTCAATGATGGAAAGGCAAGAATCAATGTCAAGACCCCGGAAACCTACTCATCCCTTGAGGACATAGGAAATACAGTGATTTCGGTATCCGAAAGCAACGGTTCCGCAGCGAGACTCAAAGATATAGCCGATATATCCATGAGCTTGAAGGATTCCAACTTCAAAATCAAGCAGAATGGAAAAAACGCGGTGCTCCTTGCAGGGTATTTCAAGGACAATAAAAACATAGTTAGAATAGGCGGGGAGGTTGAGAAGAAGCTCGAGGAATTCAAACGGGAGCTGCCTGAAGATATCGCATATGACGAAGTGCTCTTTCAGCCCCGTGACGTTCAAAATTCCATAGACAGCTTCATCATGAACCTTCTGGAAGGAGTGTTTTTCGTAGTCGCAGTTGTATTCATAGGAATGGGTCTCCGGAATGCCGCCATTGTTTCAACAGCAATTCCCCTTTCCATAATAATAACCTTTTCTTTCATGAGGATTCTGGGAATAAAGCTGCATCAGATTTCCATAGCCGCACTAATAATTGCATTGGGTATGCTTGTGGACAATGCGATCGTCGTAAGCGACGCGATACAGGTCAGAATTGACAGCGGAGAAGAAAAAATGAGCGCTTGCGTCAACGGAGTAAGAGAGGTTGCCATTCCCGTCCTGACATCGACATTGACTACCATAGGTGCATTTATACCGCTTTTAATGCTCCCTTCAGTTTCCGGGGAATATGTTAGGAGCATACCGCAGATAATAATTATTTCTTTGTCTGCTTCATACCTTGTGGCATTGTTTGTAACTCCGACCATGGCATATATTTTGTTCAAAAAAGGTTCCAGGGAGTTTATAGGATTTTCCAGGCTGCGCAGACTATTCAATTTTTTCCTCGGTATGAGCATGAAGCATAAGAAAGCCACTGTATTGCTTGCTGTGACGGCTTTTGCGGCGGCTCTGCTTCTGGCTGCCACTCTGGGATTGCAGTTCTTTCCAAAAGCCGACAAAAATATAGTGTATGTTGATGTGAAGACGGAACAAAGCGCTGATATTTCAAAAACCGAAAGCCTGGCTGACAGAGTAGCAAGCATACTGAAGGAGCAGAAAGAAGTCATAAGCTTTACAGAAGCGATTGGCGACGGGCTTCCAAAGTTCTATAATGCAATGCCGCTATATACGCAGTCCAACGATTTTGCACAATTTATGGTAAGGCTTGATTTGAAAAAAGGAGGGAGATTCAAAAAGAATACCCAATTTGTAAACTACCTGCAGCAAATTTTGGATTCCAGGATAGCCGGCGGCACCGCCACTGTCAAGGAACTGGAGCAGGGAGACCCCGTGGGTGCTCCAATAACCATAAGGGTGACCGGCGAGGATCTGCAAAGGCTTAAAGAAGTGTCGGACATTATTCAGCAGAAGCTTTCAAAGATAGACGGGACAGTAAACATAGACGATGATCTTTCAGACAGAGTATACGAATTCAGCGTCGACATCGACGGTGATAAAGCCAGCATGTTCGGAATTTCCAGGTATGATGTGCAGAATGAGATCAACATTGCGCTTATGGGCAAAAAGGCATCAATATTCAGAAAGGATGGAAATGAATATGATATTTTGGTCCAGAGTAATATCAAGAACAAAGAGCAGCTCGAGAACCTGCCCATAAAATCATCCCTCACCGGGAAGATGGTATTGCTTAAGGAAATAGCACAGGTAAAGCTTATAAATGAACAGCCAAGCATAAAGAAGTACGACAGGAACATTTGCATTACGGTTACAAGTGATGTGAAGTTCGGGTATAATCCCGTCAAAATAGAGGAACAGCTCAGAAGGGAACTGGTGGATGAGGATCTGAAGGGGGCGTATATCGTATATAGCGGTGAAAAGCACAAAATAAACGAGTATTTCGGTGATATGGGCAACTCGGCAGTGTTTGCCGTATTGGTTGTATTCGGAATACTGCTTTTGCAATTCGGGAATTTTACCCAGCCGCTGATTATTCTTTTGACCATCCCCCTATCGGTAATTGGCTCGGTGTTTGGGCTCATGATCTTCAGACAACCTCTGTCCTTTACAGGCCTTCTGGGCATCGTAAGCCTGCTGGGCATAGTCGTAAACAATGCGATAATACTGATTGATTATATAAACGACGAGAGAAAGCGGGCGATTTCTATCGAAGAGGCGTGCATAACTGCAGTGGATAAAAGGTTCCGGCCTATTATGCTTACAACCACGACTACGGTAATCGGACTTATTCCCCTCGTCATGTCAGGCAGCGAGCTTTTCAGACCGATGTCCATATCCTTGATGTGCGGATTGATGGTTGCAACCATACTTACAATGGTGGTAATACCTGTAGTATACAGCCTCGCCGAAACAGCAGCATTATCAGCGCCAAACCTTCAACAGAAAAGAAGTGGCCAAAAATGATAAGAAAGATACAAAAAATAACAATTGCGCTTTTCTGCATATTCATGCTTTACCTGTTGTTTGTTTGTGTCAATGCACGGGTATATGAACAATCAGCGATTCTGCAGACATGCCAGCAGCAGGTTTATGAAGGTGACAGAAGTTTAATGGAAAATGAAAATATTGGACAAGCAGGTTTGCCCGATTGGCAAAAAGAAGATATATTGCAGGGCAGCAGTTTAAATTTGCGAGAAGATGCGACCGAAAATAGCGATAATAAAAAAGTAATTTATCTTACCTTTGATGACGGACCGAGCAAAAATACGCCGCAAATATTGGATATTTTGAAGAAATACGACGTAAAGGCTACCTTTTTCGTAATAGGAAACAATACAGAATTTGGCAAGGAAATGTATAAAAGGATTGTTTCAGAAGGGCACGGCATAGGGAATCATACTTACAGCCATAAATACGAAATAATCTATTCTTCAAAGGAGGCCTATATAGAAGACACCGAAAAATTAAACAAGCTGATTTTAGAATCAACCGGTGTGAAGCCGGATATAATACGATTCCCCGGAGGTTCAAATAATCATGTGTGCTGGAAATATGGCGGCAGGGACTTTATGGAAAAACTGATAAGTGAAATGCAGGCCAAAGGGTATGATTATTTTGACTGGGACGTTTCGTCAACTGATGCCAGCCGGGCAGAACTGGGAAAACAGGAAATAATTGACGCGGTCATAAAAGGCGTGGGCCGCAGACAAAAAGCAATCGTACTGATGCATGACAGCGCGCAGAAAGAAACCACAGTGGAAGCCCTGCCGGAAATCATTAAAAAATTAAAAGATGCAGGATATTCATTTAAAATATTGAAAAAAGGTTCTTATACTTCGCATTTCCCCCAGTACATGCGAAACGGGCACGGGTCTTGATTCATCCTTTGTCAATCTTGTCAAGCATGTCAAGGGGACGGTTCTGTTGACATGACTATGTTCATAGTCATGTCAACAGAACCGTCCCCTTGACATATGTTATAATATTTTGCTATTACCCTTTTTCAAAAGCCTGATTCCAGGTTCCACAGCAGTGAATCTTTCTGGTCATCTTTCTTTTCAATGTTTGTTATTTACTGTTCAAACAGAGAAAAAGCCATAAGCATACCGGTGTACAACTATGAAAAGAGGAGAAACTGGAGGTTCGTTTTAGTGGGAAACATACAGATACCCAAAGCATTGAGTATTGAAATGTTATTACTAAAGGGACCATTACCAGTGGGTTTTTTATAGAGCCGAATATATCCATTCCTAACCAAATCATTGCTAACAAACCAGATAGAATAATTCGAAAAGATTCTACTTGTTGGCTTATCGAGAATAAAACGACATCTAATTTCCTTAAAGAAAAGGATTCTTATGCGGTACTTTGTGACTATTTTCGTTCCAATACTTCATACAAGGATGTAGAGAGAACTATTTCTTACTCTCTTTGGGCGCAAGTGATGGTATTTATGATTATGTGAGTAATTTATGTGAGTAATTCAAAAATAATTTTATGGGAATCAGTTTTGCAAATAATAAAAAAAGAAGTTCCTGAACTTTTCAACATGCTGTTATTTCCATATGCTGTGACCGTAAAAAATTTTTTTTAATTTTCATTATGCTTTAGAAGGAACAAGTAATACCTGAAAAGTAACAAATATATAAAGGGGGTTATAGGCATGTATAAAAAATATCTTGTGATTGCAAAAGGACCCTGGATACTGAAGGGAATAGACCTTGCCGCAAGAAGAGGCGCTGTAACTGCTATTGTGGGTCTGAGCGGCTGCGGTAAGAGCACCCTGGCCCTTGCTTTGAACGGGGCCATACCGCAGAGGATACCGGGCGTGACGGAGGGCAGGGTGATGATCGATGGCATGGACACGCGCCGGGTTTCCATGGCGAAACTTGCTCTAAAGGTGGGATTGGTGTTTCAGGAACCTGACAATCAGCTTTTTTTGCCCACAGTGGAGGATGAGGTGGCTTTCGGCCCGGAAAACCTGTGCCTGCCGCCGCAGGAGATAGAGGACATCGTGAAAAGGACTCTCAGAATCCTGGAGATAGAAAAACTAAAGGATAAAAATCCTGCCGAGCTTTCCGGAGGAGAGAAGCATTTGGTGGCTCTGGCAGCCGTGTTGAGCCTTGACCCGGAGATTATAGTTGTGGATGAGCCCACAGCCGAGCTGGATGATGAAAACACCCGGCTGGTGCTGGGTGCCCTGGAAAGACTTAAAAACGAGGGAAAAACAGTAATTATCGTCGAACACAATTTCAACAATCTCACATTTGCGGACAGCATACTGTTGATGGCCGAAGGAAGAATAGTAGAGCGAATCGAGGGAGTAAGAGCAAATGAGCTTTTATCAGGTAAGTTTGATGAGCTTCTCGCATCCCAAATCAAATAATATTTTTAATGAAGTCTCTTTTAAGTTGGACAAAAATGAAAGGATAGGCTTTTTTGGGCCCAATGGTTCCGGCAAGACTACCATGGCGAAACTTATGATGGGAATTTTAAAACCTACCGGGGGTGAAATCCTTCTGGAAGGAAAGCCTGCTTTTAAGATGGGACTTGCCCGCATAGGACAGCGGGTAGGTTATGTCTTCCAGAATCCCTCAAAGCAACTCTTTGCCCCAACAGTATGGGAGCAGGTGGCATTCGGGCTGAGCATGGGGAAAGAGGGGGCATTGGAGGGGTAAACCGGATGAAAGGGTCAATTACTGGCTGGATTTTTTTGAGCTTTCGGACGCGAGTTGGCAGGGCGCCTGGTTGATGTGATTCAGGAAAAGGTCTTTGAAAAGCTTCCCAATCTGGGCGATGAGTGCTGCGGCTTGTGCGGCAAAACATGCCGCGAGATGGCTGTGGACATATTGAAAGGCAGGGCGAATAGAGATGATTGCAAAGCTGCCCGGGGATCTGTGGAAGTGTTGATAAACGGCAAATCCATGATTATGGTGCCATTTGTCCAGAATATGATAGAATCGGTGGTTAAGGCTATGCTTTCCCAGCTCAAAGGTTAAGAAAAAGGGGATATTTCCATTGTTATTCGTCAGGCATAATATCAAAATCGTTGAAAAATATTTCAGCCGGCGCCATAGCGTGTATAAAGTTGAGATCCAATCGGAAAATAAAACTCCGGCAGTTCTCAAGGTATATGAAGGGGAAAAAGCCGCCGCACTGTGCCGGACTGAACGTGAAAACCTGGAAAGGCTGCACCGGCTTGACCTTCGGGTGCCGCAAGTGCTGGCGTGGGAGGAAAGAGCGCTACTGATGGAATTTCTGCCCGGGATGACGGTAAGCCGGCTTGCCGAAAACCTTGATACGGGTTCCTGGATTGAGAAAATGGCATACTGGTTTGCACGGCTGCACAGCGTCGAAAACGCCTCGAGTTGCATGTTAAAAGGCGACGCCAATCTGAGAAATTTCATTTTTTCCGGAGGGGAGATATTCGGCATTGACTTTGAAAAAATGGGCTTTGGCGACTTCAGGGAGGATCTTTCGGAAGTCTGCTTTTTTTTGTTGACCGATTATCCGCCATTAACCACTGAAAAGGACCACATGGTGCGAAGATTTCTGAAGGCTTACGCAAAACATGCGACACGCGACACGGGGACGGTTCTCGATTTGTCGCATTTTAGGCTCTAAATATGATATCTTTGCTGATGCCAAGTACCCTCGCTAATTCTCTGATGGACATTAACGACTTCTTCTTGATATCCCTTAAAATTTCGTCTCTTTTTTTCCTGTCTTTTGAGTTTCTTATCTCATTCAGGCTGTATCCACGGCCTTTCAGCAATTCCTCTATTATTTGTTCTGCATTTTTTGCCGGCTTTGCCGGCTTTTCAGCCTTATTATCGATATCTATGAATTCTTCTTTTGTTGTTTCATTTGTAAACTCAATAAATTTCTTGATTGCATTTTTTTCGTTGTGTGAAAATATTCCCAGTATTACTCTGGTGTTAACTCTTTCTGAATCTTTTCCAAACTCTACATATTCGCGGTAGCTGCTCCATAAATAATCTATAGGTTTATTTACTATACCAGCCTTTACAGGATTGTTATGAATGTATCTTGCAGCAGCCAGCAGGTAGCTATCATCTTGGATAGGTTCGCTCCTGAAACGGTCCTGGAACACATGCCCCACACGGTCATATTTTTTGTTAAAGTAATGCGCATAGCTTACGCCGATTCTCTTTAATGATCTTTGGACCTCGTCTTCTCCTTCTTTTAATAATAAATGAATATGGTTATCCATCAGACAGTAGGCATAGATTTCATACTCACCTTCTTTTTTCATTCTGTCCATTGTTTCCAAAAACCTATTTCTGTCATTGTCGTCAAGGAAAATTAGCATCCTGTCTATTCCTCTTAACATCACATGATACACTTTGCTGTTACTCTTTTTTCTGGCATATCTTGGCAACGCTAACCCTCCATTCCACCGTAGGTCTTGCGGTACAAATAGTAATGAAAAGTTATTTTTCAAGATAATCATTTTTTGTTGTTCTAATATCCACATTATACCACAAAATAATCTTAAAATAAATAAAATGCGACAAAACGAGAACCGTCCCCTTGTCGCAGGCGCCGTCCCCTAAAAGCTCATCAGTTCGTCCTTGCTGAATGTCCATTCAGGGGTGGTGAGTGTCAGCCCAAAATCCAGGGGATACCAGGGGCTGAGCGCCTCATCACCGGGGTTTTTAAGGATGTGGATATCCTGGGCGGGCATGTAGCCCTGGGCCAGCATAAAGAGCTTCTCCCCGGTGGTCTTATTTTCCGCCATGTCCACCACTATGGCGCAGTGGCCGGGTGTGCCCCCATGTATGAAAACATCCCCTATTTTCATGTTTTCCAGCCTGACAGGAGTCAACTCTTTTGAAAGGGAAAGCGTGCCGGCATAAGCAAACACCATATCGAGATATTGCCTGAAATCCGCATAATCGTCTGAATACCCCTTTTTCTTTACCCATTCCGCATCATTGCCTTTTACGGATATGCGGTAGCCCTGCATCCATCTGGAGTAATCGGCCCTGAAACCGTTTGTGAAGTTGAAATGTATTGTGTCGTACTCCTTTTGAGAATACAGATATTCCGCCCTCAACCTTATTACTGCATCGGCGCACTGCTGGAGATCCCTGTGGCCGATATCCATGTCGATTACTGCGACATAGACATCCCTGCCTTTAACACCGCCATTGTAATAGTGAACCTTTGATCCATGAGGTTTTAGCGGCAGATTCCGCAAAAAGTGGCCGAAAGAGCCCTCTGATACTTCAATTCTCTGAAATCCTTCCGGGACTTTTATCCTGTCATTTACAGTATTTCCTTCTGGGTTTATGTAACGGGACTCCGGCTGCACCTTGAGCTTTAGTTCTGTTTGGGATTTGTCCGCGCTTGACGGCTCATTTTGGCCCTGGCCGGGCATTTTTGGCATTTTCCCCTGATGCTGAACTGCTATGACGCATAGTATCAAAAGGAAAACTACAATGAGTGTCCGATTCTTTTTTGACACATGAAACCCTCCCTGTCACGATTCTGACACATTTTGATCTTTACATAATATTATGAAGAAATTCAAGGCGAAAATAAAGATTGATGATGACTTTGAGCGATAAAAAATCAGATGATTTTCTGCCTATTATTGAAAATCATCCAAAAATAATGGTATAATTTCTTAACGAGCCAGATTTTGAGGTGTATAAATGAAAACGATAGTAATATACAAATCAAAAACAGGTTTTACAAAGAAATATGCGGAATGGATTGCAGAGGAGCTGTCTGCCGATATTTTTGAAGCTTCTAGGGTCAGTGCCGATATGCTGGAAGCATATGATATCGTGATTTATGGAGGCGGATTGTATGCCGTCGGCATAAATGGAGTTAAGCTGATCACGAAAAACCTTGACAGGCTTCATGGCAAGAAAGTGGTTGTTTTTGCAACAGGCATGTCGCCGCGCAGAGAAGAGACAATCGCTGAAATCAGGAGCAGAAACTTTACCTCAGAACAGCTTAAAACCATACGTTTTTTTTATCTGCGGGGCGGCTTCGATTACGGCAAACTGAAGCCTTTTGACAGAATACTTATGACATTGTTGAAATGGAAGATTCAAATGAAAAAGGAATTAACACCCGATGAAAAGGGCATGCTAGCCGTTTACGACAGGCCGGCAGACTTTAGAAGAAAAGAGGACATAGGCGAAATTATCTCGCATGTCACTTCACGAACGGAGGGCTTATGACAAACCTGAATTTGCTTGAAATAATAAAAAAAAGAATTCTCATTTTTGATGGCGCGATGGGTACCGAACTAATAAAAAGGGGCCTCGCCCCTGGAGAATGTCCGGAAACATGGAATATAAACCATCCTGAAGCAATAGAGGACATACACAGAGCATATATTGAAGCGGGAGCCGAAGTCATAGAAACCAACACCTTCGGGGCAAACAGGATAAAACTGGGCAATTTCGGGCTTTCCCATATGGTGCGGGAGCTAAACTTTCGGGCTGTTGAAAATGCAAAAAAGGCTTCCGGCGGCAGGGCTCTGGTAGCCCTTTCGGTGGGTCCCACAGGCGAGCTTCTGGAGCCTCACGGCTCTCTGCCTTTCGAGAAGGCCCTGGATGCCTTTCGGGAGCAAATCGTAGGCGGGCTTGAAGCGGGGCCCGACATGATCGTCATAGAGACCATGAGCCAGCTTCAGGAAGCCCGCGCCGCGCTGATAGCCGCAAGGGAGCTCACTTTTCTGCCTGTGGCGGTTACCATGACCTACGAGGAATCCGGCAGGACCCTCATGGGCACCGACCCCGCCACGGCCATCGTGGTTCTTTCGCATCTGGGGGCGGATATGGTGGGGCTGAACTGTTCCCTGGGGCCCGATAAGATGCGGGGAATCGTTTCCCAAATGGCCGGTTTCAACATCCCTCTCATCGTTCAGCCCAATGCGGGGATTCCCGAACTGATAGGAGAAAAAACGGTATACCGCCTGCCGCCGCAGGATTTTGCCTTTCACTGCAGGAAACTTGCCGAAGCTGGCCTGAACGCCGTCGGAGGCTGTTGCGGCACCACGCCGGAGCATATAAGGCAGCTCAGGCAGGCGCTGTCCGGCATGAGGCCAAAAGGAATAAAGGAAGACGCCGCGCTCTATGCTTCGGAGGAACCGGAGGAAACCTCGGCATCGGTTTCGTTTTGCCTTGCACTGAGCTCAGAAAAAAAGACCGTTTTTGTTTCGCCGGAAGGGGAAGTCAAGGCCATAGCAGACAGGATAAACCCGACGGGAAATAAAGTATTGTTCGAAGATCTGAAGAGAAAATCTTTAAACGCCGTCGTAGAAAAGGCTTTGATACAGAAAAAAGCCGGCGCTCATATACTGGACGTCAACCTGGGAGTTCCCGGCATCGATGAAAAGGCGATGATGAGGAGCGCGGTTCTGGAGCTCCAGAAAGTGGTGGATTTGCCCCTCTGCCTGGACAGCATGAGGGCAGATGCGCTGGAAGAAGGACTGAAAGTTTACGCGGGCCGGGCCCTGGTAAATTCCGTCAACGGCAGCGAAAGAAAAATGGCCAGACTCTTTCCCATCGTAAAAAAATATGGGGCCGCCGTGATCGCCCTGGCGATGGACGAAGGAGGCATCCCCCAGACGGCGGAAGAAAGGGTGGAGATAGCGAAAAATATCGTGAGGCGCGCCGAAGAATACGGCATAAAAAGGCAGGATGTGGTGATAGACTGCCTTTCCCTAACTGCCGGCGCCCAGCAGGAATATGTTGTGGAAGCCTTGAAGACACTGCGGATGGTGAAGCAAGAACTGGGATGCCTCACCACGCTGGGCATATCCAACGTGTCTTTCGGCCTGCCCGAAAGGCCCCTTTTGAACCGCGTCTTTCTATCCATGGCTTTGGCCTACGGGCTTGACCTGCCCATATTGAATCCCCTGGATTCAGATGTGTGGGAGGTGGTCAGGGCATCGGGGGTGCTCACCGGCAGGGACAGAAAGGCGCAAGGGTACATCGCCTATTATCAGGGCAAGGGCGGCGGAGAGGCCGAAGAAAAAAAGCACGATACAGCACAGGCCCTCGACCATACCCCTTCAAAATCCGACCAAGATGTAGACAGGAAGCTGTACAGCTGTGTCCTGGAGGGCAAAAAATCGTCAGTGGCCGGACTGCTGGAAACATTTGTCGAAATCGGAAAGGACCCTCTGGAAATAGTGAATAAAATAATTATCCCTGCTTTGAAAGAAGTGGGGGAAAAATACGAAACCGGCGAATACTTTCTCCCCCAGCTTATTCAATCGGGTGAAGCAGCCCAGGAAGTTTTCAAGCTGTTGAAACGCCGCTTCCCGGCAAGCCGGAGCATGACCAGGGGCAAAATCGTTCTGGCGACGGTAAAAGGGGACATCCACGATATAGGCAAGAATATAGTGAAGGTCATAATGGAAAATTATGGCTTTGAAGTTATCGATTTGGGAAAGGACGTAGCTTCAGAAAAAATCACCGAAGCACTCGCAAAATCGCCGGATATAAGGCTGGTGGGTCTTAGCGCCCTGATGACCACCAGCATCCCGGCCATGCAGCGCACCATAGCGGAAATAAAAAACCTCGACCCGGGCTGCAGCGTGGTGGTTGGCGGAGCGGTGCTGACGCCGGCTCTGGCAGAGAAAATCGGCGCGGATTTTTATGCAAAGGACGCCATGGAAGGCGTGAGAGTGGCAGAAATAATCTATCGGCAGGATACCGCATAAAAATCATACAAAATAAAGAATTCGGCTTTCGGGGAAAATCTCCCCGATTTTTTTCTCGAAGAATTCCTTAACCTCGTCCACGACTTCCTTGGGGTACACATATTTGCCGTAGCCGAACTGGCCGTATTTAAAAGCCCTCTCTTTTTCATCCATGGGCAGCTTTGTTCGGGGGAAAATTTCCAGGATATTTGACTTTGCCCTTCTGGTGAAGCGGTGGGTAATGAGCTCGAAACTGACAGCACCGGCGGCTGGAGCAGCTAGGTTTGCATCCAACATCTCAAACATTTCTTCATAATCCTGTCTCCAGCCGGGATAATAAAATATAGGGCCTATTATGAACCCCAGGGGGTAGCCTGCTTCGGCCACCTTTGCAGCAGCCGCCATGCGCTCGTGGAGTGGGGGAGTTTTGTGTTCAAAGCTTTTTATTATAAACTGGTTGTTGATGCTGAAGCGGATGGTGGTCCTGCCGTGATGGGCAGCGTCCAGCAGGGAATCCACATTCGTAAATTTGGTGACAAAACGGAATAATCCGTATTGGGCATTGCCGAAAAATTCCACGGCCTTTTTTAACGCTCCGGTGTACGGCTCCACAGGCAGGGGATCCGATGTAGCGGCCCCTTCGAAAACGGTGACTTCGGGTTTTCTTTGAAACATATACTCCCCGGCTCTTTTCAATATATCATCGATATTGACATAAACCCTCACGTAAGGCTTTTTTCCCAAAGTTGTGTGAAGATAACAATATTCGCATTCTGCCGTGCAACCGGTCACCAGCGGAAGCTGGTAATGGGCCGATGGTCTGCATGTTTGAAAGTCCAGGCTCCTGCGCACCCCTACCACAAGGGTCCTTTTGGATTCCAAAAACGCCTCCTGAGGGGTTTTGCCGGGTATGCCCGTAACCCTGTTGTGGGAGCCGATAAACCGTGTTTCCACTCCGAGCTCCTGCATCTTGTAATAAACCTGCCCCCCCACGGCGTAATCCAGCGCCTCGCGTTCAAACAGAGCCCTGTTTGGCAAAAATATATCCATTGCATTCACCTCCGTCTTAGTTTTTCCCGGAATCGCTTCTCTTATTGACATGGCTTAAAAACAAGCATAGAATGTAGATAATGGCGATATTTCCATGCATGATTTATTTATGGAAAGAAAGGAAACTAAATTCATGGGCACAATATTTTACCGCCGGATCGATACAAAAATCGGCAGACTCATGATTGCTTCTACCGAAACTGGGCTTTGCTGCATAGCTCTGCCGGGAGAGCCCGAAGATAAATTTATCGATAGATTGAAAAAAATCTATAGAGAATTCGAATTATGCGATGAGGATGCTGAGGGGGAAAAGAGCCCAATAAACCGCAAAACAAAAAAAGAGCTCCTGCTTTACCTGGATGGAAAGTTAAAGCAATTTACCGTGCCTCTGGACATGAGGGGGACAGAATTTCAGAAGAAAGTATGGCAGCAGCTTCTCAAAATACCCTATGGAAAGACCGCAAGCTATGGAGATATAGCCAGGGCTGTGGGAAGCCATGGGGCATCCCGGGCCGTAGGAGGTGCCAGCCACAAAAACCCCATCCCAATAGTGGTGCCCTGCCATCGGGTGGTGGGCGCTAGCGGCTCCCTGGTCGGTTACGGGGGCGGAATTGAGCTTAAAAAGAAGCTGCTTGAACTGGAATCTGCTTTGGCATACGGTTGAACGGATATGATATAAAATAATATAGTACGGGAGGAATGCATAATGAATGAAACCATAAGAAACATTTTGGAAAGGCGATCTATTCGGGCGTATAGGCCCGAGCAGATCAAAGATGAAGAAAGGGACATCATTTTGCAGGCGGCCATGCATGCTCCCAGCGCCATGGGAAAGCAGCCATGGCATTTCACTGTAATTCAGAGGAAAGACATCATCGATGCCATTTCTGAAGGTGTCAAAAAAGCCGCTATAAATCGTAACATTCCAGGACTGAAGGAAAGGGTTTTGGAACCGGGTTTCCATGCGCTTTATGCGGCTCCCACGGCTATAATAATCTCGGGAGACAAGACATCAAAATTCGTTTATGCCGACTGTGCCGCCGCCGCGGAAAACATCCTTATTGCGGCCCAGTCTCTGGGTATCGGCACATGTTTCATTGCTATGACGGATATATTTTTCAGCACGGAGGAAGGGCGTAAATTCGCCAGAGAAATTGGAATACCGGAATGTTATGAACCGATATATACTGTAGCTGTAGGCTATAAGGCTTGCGATGCACCGCAGCCGGCTCCTAGGAAGGAAAATGCGGTTACAATTCTGCGACAAGGGGACGGTTCTGTTTTTGTCGCATTTCAAAAAAATCATTGACAATAATGCTAAACTCTGGTATAATCAATTATACAACATAATATGCTCTTCAATCTTGAGCGCTGAATTCTTTCCTGCGGGAAAGGAGCGGGGGACCCAATCATATGGGGTGAATCCCCTTCGACCGGGAGTATTTGTATTCTTGATCAAAGGGGTAGGGTTACACTCTTCGACCCGAACCCGTCAGCTAACCTCGTAAGCGTGGCAAGGGGAGGTTGATGGCATTGAGCGCTGTTTGTACGGCGTTGTCTCAAAGCTATGGATCTCCATAGCTTTAAATTTTGCAAAAAAATAATTTCCAGAATAAGGAGGGTGATTGTATTGAAAAGTACAATGAATGTTCGCTATGCGGTCATCGGAGCCGGCAACGGCGGAATGGCCATGGCAGGGTATCTGGCTTTGAGGGGATTTTCGGTCAATCTGTACAACAGAACCAGGGAGAAGCTGGAGTCCCTGATTGACAATCCAGTGATCACCCTTAGCGGTTCTGTGGAGGGAAAAGGCGTCCTCAATATGGTCACGGACCGTATTGGGGAAGCCGTTCAAGATGTCGATATAATAATGGTGACGGTTCCGGCAACCGGCCATTGTCATATGGCAAAGGCCATGGCTCCTTATTTGCGAGATGGCCAGATTATAGTGCTAAATCCCGGCCGCACCGGTGGAGCCCTTGAAGTATATGAAATCCTGAGAAGGTCGGGATGCGGGAAAAGCGTTGTGGTGGCGGAAGCCCAGACTTTCATATACGCCTGCAGGGCGACGGGGCCGGACAGCGCCCGCATATTCAGCGTAAAGCATGAAGTGGCTCTGTCGGCAATTCCCGCAAAATTTACCCGAAGGGTAATCAGGCTCCTGTCGGGAGCTTATCCGCAATTTGTTCCGGCAAAAGATGTGATGGAGACCAGCCTCAACAACTTCGGGGCCATATTCCACCCGGCTCCCACACTGCTCAACAGCGGGCATATCGAGCGGGGCCAGAGCTTCGAGTATTATCTTGAAGGAATTACGCCTTCCATAGGCCAGATGCTGGAGAGACTGGATGCTGAGAGGATGAGGGTGGCGCGTGCCCTGGGCGTGAGGGCCGTTTCCGCCAGGGAATGGCTGGAAGAATCTTACGGCGCAAAGGGCGATACCATATATGAGGCCATCCAGAATAACCCAGCTTACAAAGGGCTTACGGCTCCAAAAGGGCTTGACACGCGCTACATCTATGAGGATGTGCCCTGCAGCCTTGTGCCCATTGCTTCGCTGGCAGGGTACCTTGGAATAGATACCCCGGCTATCGATACCATAATCCGCCTTGCGAATATGATGACCGGCCGAAATTTTTGGGAAGAAGGCAGGACTGTGGATAAGCTGGGCCTGAAGGGGCTGAGCGTCACGGAAATGCATCAGCTGGCCCAGACCGGTGAGATCATGAAAACAGTAGTTCGTGAACAGGAGGTGGTGGCGTAATGAAAAAGATTATAGCGGCAACCATAGGCAACTGCGTCCATGTGGCAGGTACAATGAACTTTCTAGCACTTGCGGAAAATGAGGGCTATGAAACGAGGTTTTTGGGTGCCGCAGTATCCATAGATGAACTCATTTCTGCGGTAAAGAATGAAAGGCCGGAATATGTGGGCGTAAGCTACAGGCTCACGCCAGGGCCGTTAAAAGAGATTTTGAGAGAACTGGGTGTGAAGATAAGAAGAGAAAACCTCCAGGGCTTGAAATGGATCTTCGGAGGCACCGAGCCCACCGCAGAGGTGGCCGAAGAAAGCGGCCTGTTTTACAGAGTGTTTGGCGGAACGGAGGACGTGGACGATGTAATAAGCTTTTTGAAGGGAAGGAGGCTTTCGGAAGCGGAGTATTACGCAAAGGACCTCATTTCCCGCATAAAATCCAAATATCCGTATCCCATATTGAGGCACCACCTGGGCCTTCCCACGCTGGAAGAAACCGTATCTTCCATAGAGAAGATAGCGGATTCGAAAGTGCTGGACGTGATTTCAATCGCACCAGACCAGAATGCCCAGGAGCATTTCTTCGAGCAGGAAAAAATGGACCGCCGCCTGGACGGCGCCGGGGGAGTGCCGGTAAGGTCAAGGGAAGATTTTCTGGCCCTTTACGATGCGGCTCAGAGGGGAAACTTTCCCCTGCTTCGCTGCTACAGCGGCACCAATGATTTGATTCCCTTTGCGCAACTTCTCCAGGATACCATAAGAAATGCGTGGTGTGCAGTGCCGCTTTGCTGGTACAACGTGCTGGACAGGCGCGGCCCCAGGCCGGTGGAGCAGGCCATCCGGGAAAACCAGCAGGTAATGAAGTGGCATGGAGAGCGGGGCATCCCGGTGGAGGTGAACGAGTCCCACCACTGGAGCCTGAGGGATGCTCATGACGCCATAGGCGTGGCTGCTGCGTATCTTGCGGCCTACAACGCCAAGAAGATGGGAGTAAGGGACTATATAGCCCAGTATATGTTCAACGTGCCGCCATCCATTTCTCCAAAAATGGATATCGCCAAAATGCTCGCCAAGATTGAATTGATCGAATCCCTGCAGGACGAAAATTTCAGAGTTTACCGCCAGGCGAGGGCCGGCCTTGCCAGCTTCCCGGGGGATCTTTCCCAGGCAAAAGGCCAGCTGGCATCATCGGCATATCTGGCAATGGCAATAAAACCGCACATCTACCATGTGGTGGGTTACTGCGAAGCCCATCATGCCGCCACCGCGGAAGACATCATCGAAAGCTGCAAAATAGTGCGGGGCGTCATAAGGAACAACTTCCTGGGTTCGGTGGACATCACCAGGGATAAAGATGTCCAGAGAAGGAAAAGTGAATTGATAGATGATGCAATGATTATTCTGGATGCCATAAGAGCATTAAACCCCGCAGCAAAAGATCCTCTGACGGATGCAGAGACCATCGCCAGGGCCATAGAAATAGGCATCTTGGATGCGCCGCACCTCAAAGGAAACCCGGCTGCCTGCGGCAAACTGGTTACAAGGCTGGTGGACGGAGCTCTGTATGCGTATGATCCAGAAGAAAAGCGGATACTCACCGAAAAAGAACGCATCGAAAAAATAATGGGGGATTATGCTGCCGTAGCTTTGGAAAAAGCAGGCTGATCCGCCGCCATAAACCCGGGCAAAAAAATTAAAATAAAGAAGGCTCAAAATATATGCCTCCCTTTGAAGGGAGGCATTATTTAATTATTATCCGGGGAGAATCTGCCATAAATTGAATACTCGTCAATGCAGATTGTATGGAGAAAGTTTTGATATTGAACATGTATTACTATAGTGTTATAGAGGGAGGTAAATAGTAATGAGTCTGCCGGAAATAAAAATATACAGTATCCAAGACTTCAGACCATAGCATAATTCTTATTTACCTTTTGTTTCATTACAAAAGGTATTTTTATATTTTTTGTCGAAATATATTTATGTCAATTTCAAGTCATTGCTGATTATGCTGACAACATTAAAATACGCATAAATTACAGAAGGTAATAAATAATAAAACATATCAAAAACAATTCCGGCGCTGCTGGCTTTGCTGCAATAAGTGCAATCATTTTAGAAAGATAATTTCCGGCCAATCTGCAAAAGAACGGGATTATAAATAATCGTGGAAGGAGCGTACTCTATGGCAAGCAAGATAATATTTATTTCACCGGATGAAAAATTGACCGTTAAAGCGAAACAGGTGATATCGGAACTCGGAGAAGACATAGAAGTAATGCAGGGGTCACTGAGCGAAGGAGTGGAACTCGCTAAGCAGGCTGTCAGAGAGGGAACCAATATAGTAATCAGCAGAGGAGGTACCGGCAGTTTAATAAAGAGAAATCTGGAGATTCCGGTGGTAAATGTGGAGATAAATGGTTTCGATATAGTTCAGTCCATAAGTAAGGCTATGCGGTATTCCAACTGCATCGGAGTGGTCGGCTTTGAAAACCTGGTAAAAAGTGCTGAAAAGATGAACGAAAAAATGGAAAAGGCTTTTCCCATACAGATATATACCGCCATGGTAAAAAGCGAAAGAGAAGTCGAACAAAAAGTTCTTCAATTGTTTTCAATGGGAGTAGGGGTATTCATAGGTGGAAATGCTGTGGTTGAGTCTGCAAACAAGTTTGGATGCCATGGCATGCTTCTAGAATCCGGCAAAGAGGCTATTGCCGAAGCTATACGCGAGGCCAAGCATATTCTTGAAGTGCAAATGAGAGAAAAAGAGAAAGCGGAGTTTCTAAAATCCATAATTGACTTTGCATACGAAGGGATCATCGGAATCGATGCCGAGGGAAAAATTACCGTGTTCAACCCTGTGGCGGAAAAGCTGACGGGCTGCAAAGCCGATGAGGCAATCGGAAGGGTGATAGATGAAGTTGTAGAAAATACATGCATGATCAGAGTGCTGCGAACGGGTGAATCCGAACTGGGCGAACTGCAGCATATAGGTGAAACATCGATCATAACCAACAGGATACCGATAATCGTCAATAATGAAATCAGGGGAGTCGTGGCAACATTTCAGGAATTAGAAAAAATACAGAAAATTGAGAGGCAAATACGGAAGAAACTGTTTCTTAAAGGTCATGTGGCGAAAGCCCGTTTCGACAATATCATAGGCAAAAGCAAAGCAATCAGGGAAGTGAAAATGCGCGCCGCAGAATTCGCAAAAGTAGACAGCACGGTTTTAATATTGGGCGAGACGGGTACGGGCAAAGAATTGTTCGCTCAGAGCATTCATAATGCGAGCCACCGTTCGGACAAGCCGTTTGTTGCAATAAACTGCGCGGCACTTCCGGAAAACCTGCTGGAGAGTGAGTTGTTCGGCTACGTAGAAGGAGCTTTTACGGGTGCAAAAAAAGGCGGCAAGCCGGGGCTTTTTGAATTGGCGCACAGTGGGACAATTTTTCTGGATGAAATAAGCGAGATGTCCCCGAAACTACAGGCTAGATTTTTGAGAGTCCTCCAGGAAAAAGAGGTTATAAGGATCGGAGATGACAGGGTCATACCTGTAGATGTGAGAGTAATTGCCGCAAGCAATCGGGATCTTTACCGCATGGTTAGAGAAGGCAGTTTCAGAGAAGACCTGTATTACAGGTTAAATGTGCTTGAACTGAAAATACCGCCCTTAAGGGAAAGAAAGGAAGACATACCAGCTCTTGTAAAATATTTCATCGAAGAGAAAAGCCGGGAATTGGGCATAAAACCGACGGGCATCAAAAACGAAGCCCTGGAAAAACTGACTTCATTTTCCTGGCCGGGGAACGTGCGGCATCTGGAAAATATCATTGAAAGGGCCATAGTGCTTTGCGCAGGAAGAGAAATAGAAGCAAACATAATTGACGAAGCATTGAACAGACATGGTGTGGATGCTGATTTAACATCACGGGCGGATAATTTGGAGGTTGAATCCAACGAAGGGATACTGCGCGATATGGAGGAGGAAATGATAAAGAAGGTATTGCAGGAGACCGGAGGCAACAGGGCCCTCGCAGCCCAAAAGCTGGGAATAAGCGTGACAACACTCTGGAGAAAGCTTAAACAGTTGAGGAAATATGAAAAAATTTGATTGAAACATGATCTTTTCAATATGAAATATAAATTTAAATTTGAAATGTTTAGCACATATGCAGGTTTTATTTTTTTTGCCCGATACAGAGCCATTATTTATCTGCATCTTGAATGGCACGAAATTTGCGCACGCATATTATCAAAATAAAAATCAAGAAAGGACTGATTGTATATGAATGATTCATTGCTGTACGATATCGATATCTTAAAAGATTTTAGCGCCAATATTCTGTTGAAAACAGGCGTGGAGAATCAGAACGCGGAAATTATAACAGAATCATTGATATGCGCCGATTTGCGCGGCGTAAAATCTCACGGCATCGTGAGACTGCCCACTTATATAGAAAGAATAGAAAAAGGCGTACTCGATCCCTGCGCTAAAATGGAATTTGAAAAAAACTTTGCCGCAGTAGCTTTGCTGAATGCGCGAAACGGATTCGGACAGGTGGCCGGATACATGGCAATGAAAGCCGCCATGGATAAAGCGGGAACATACGGAATAGGGATGGTCGGAGTAAGAAACTCCAACCACTTTGGGATAGCTTCGTATTATTCCATGCTGGCAATGAATGAAAATATGATAGGAATAGTCCTTACCCACGCTTCGCCCGCCATCGCGCCGTACGGGACAAAAAAACCGTTGCTCGGGACAAATCCCATATCCATAGCGGTCCCTGCAGGCAAAGAAATACCTATCGTTCTCGACATGTCGATGTCGGTGGTCGCACGGGGGAAGATACGCTATGCCGCATTGACGGGAGAAGAGATTCCATTCGGCTGGGCTCTGGATGCCGAAGGCAAACCCACAACCAATCCGCAGGAAGCGTTGAAAGGCAGCCTTATTCCGATTGGCGGCGTCAAAGGCTCGGGCCTGTCGCTGATTGTAGACATACTGTGCGGGATATTGACCGACAGCTGCTTGACAGGAGAGGTGAAAAACATTACTGACACAAATGGGCCTTCCAATACCGGCCATATTTTCTGCGCTGTAAACATATCCAGCTTCATCGATGTGGAAAGGTTCAAAACCAATATAGATGCGGTAATTAGAAAAATAAAATCTTTACCGGCGATAGACAACAATGACATTTACACGCCCGGCGAGATCGAGCATAACCTGGAGAAAAAAAGAAGAAAAGAAGGGTTGCCGGTAGAGCGGGATGTCATCAAGACCCTTAATAGCCTGGCAGAGCGTTATGGCGTTGCTAGGCTCTGAGATTTGCCATATATGTATTCAGCAAAAAGTATTTCAAAATGAAAATTTTCATATTTCAAATCGAAATTCTGATTGCGTGATGATTTGGGAAAAGCCGCATAATGCACAAATCAATTCAAATGGCATACTTCTTGCTTTATTAAAAAATATGATGATTGCAATTTTTATAAATAAAATGCGATCTTTACAAAAATGGAGGTGCTAAAATGAAGTACAAAATTTCGAAAGGGTCCATGGACAAAGCAGATGGCATCTATTTTCAAAACATGACGGGATATCAGGTGGCTGAAAGATTGAAGCAAAACGATATCATAATTATACCCGTTGGAAGCACGGAATATCACGGCAAGGGTCAGTGCTACGGAGAGGATACATTTCTGGTGACGCGAATGGCCGAGACTGTGGCGCGCGAGGTCGGGTGTACGGTTTCTCAGCCCATATGGTTCGGTTCCCATCCCTGGAATCAGATGGGCATGCCTGGCACCGTGATTATTCCTGAAGAAACCTTCACAAATTATCTTAGAGCGATAATAGCGGGCTACTGGAATGCGGGTTTCAGGAAGCAAATCCTCATCAACGGCCATGGGCAGGAATACGTTATACCCAATGCTATACAGCAGTTCGGCAAGATATACCAAGTGCCGGCTGTCATCACATTTGTCAACTGGCCTACAGTAATTCACGATTATATAAAAGACAAGGCCCACGGCGGTCCCTTTGAAACCGCGTTCAGGCACGCGGATGAGGTCGAAGCGTCATATTCGCTGGCTCTATTTCCCGAAATGAACGACAAGGAAAAGATGGAAGACACCGTTCCCACGGGATTCATGCCCGAAGGCCACATCGATAAAGGCGGGGATATATACCAATATCCCATTCCGGGCCATGCCCAGATAGGATGCGGCGGTCTGGAGGTCATACTGTATCCCGAAGGGGTAATAGGCAAGCCCACGCTCGCCGATGCCTCAAAGGCGGAAGCAGGCTTGGATGCTTTGTTTGATTATTTAATCAAGCTGCACAACGATATCAGGGAAAAATTCCCGCCGGGAAAACTGCCGGATATAAATCTCGTGACTGAACGGGATAAGGATTTAATCGAGGCGGTAATAAAAGGTCCATTCAACGGAGGCAAAAGCATATACGCAATTCATCATCCTGCATAAAATCTATTTAAAAGGCCGCAAAGCCAGCCTTCCTTGAGACATATGCTACTGCACTTTTGTGGGAAATTAGCAAATTGAATTTATAGGAGGAATGATTATGGGGGAAAAAAAGGATATCTTTTTTCAGGTCGTCGCGGACCGAAGGAGTATAAGGAACTATACTAAAGACAAGGTGTCTGAAGAGGACCTTCAATTGATCCTTGAGAGCGGGAGACAGGCCCCTTCAGGGGAGAATGCTCAGCCGTGGAGGTTCATTGTTGTAAAGGATGAGGAAGGCAAGAATTACCTGGCGAAAATATCCAAAAATGCCAGCGGAAGAAGGTTTACCGGAGAATTCTTGAGCAAACAGATGCAGGAAAGATTTAAGACTTTGCAGGATGAAGAGAAAAAACTGGCGGCATTTAAAAAGCTTACATCAGGAGATGTCTCGGGTTTTGTCGGCGAGTCCGATTTGATCCTGATAGTTATTGGGAAAAAAGATGTGTGGGACCTGCCTTTTGATTGTTCCGCCGCCATTGAAAACATACTGCTGACCGTGACCAGTCTGGATTTAGGCGCTTGCTGGCTGGTGGCTCCGTGCATCGATATCAGGGATGAACTGAAGATAAAATCCTATTTTGATATTCCCGAGGAATACAAGGTAGTGAGCATAATATCGGTTGGTCAGCCTGCCAGGATACCAAATGCTCGCCCCAGAATACCTTTGCAGGAACTGGTTTTCAAAGAGAAGTTTGGAAACCGCTATTATACAGAATAATACGGATGGGAGGTTTTTTACATGGATGAACTCAACAAATTCAAAGACGAACTGATTTTCGAAGTACAGAAGGAATTCTGGAATGAGCGCGGAAGGGGAGCGCGGTACAGGCTCACGCTGGCAGGAGTCAACTTTTTTAAAGAAAAGTTGGGTGAAAAACTTGCGGATAAAGAAAATATTAAAAAATATCTTACAGAAAACAATTTCTGCGAAGAAATAGATTTCAAGGAAGACGACATTTCGCTGGGCATTTCAGTAAAAAATTGCTGTTTAAAAAATATAAGGGATTATTTTGACCGCGAAGGCATGCAGCCATTGGGGTGCCCCATTGCAAATGTATTCATGCATTCTCTTGAAATGAACACTGGACTTTCCCCGGAACTTTTGCCGATTGGAAAAGAAAACGAATATTGCAGGCTGACGCTGGCAAAAATGGCCACTTCCGATGTTGTAAAGAGGTGAGCTGCCTTGAAAAGCAAAGTAATGGAATTGAGCCAGGCGGTGGGAGAAATCCCAGAAAGTAACGCTCATTTGGCATTGGGCGGATTTGCTATTGCGAGGAACCCCATTGCCTTTGTGAATGAAATAATAAGGCAGGGCAAGAAAGAACTCAATGTTTATCAAACTGTTGCCGGAATGGACACGGACTTGCTAGTGGGTGCGGGCGCCGTAAAGAAGCTCGCCTATAGCGGCGGTTCGCTGGACAGGTTCGGGAGGCTGGAACGAATAAACGAGGCCATAGATCAGGGCAGACTGGATATTCGAGAATACAGCGGATTGAGCATCTCCCTGAGATTTCTCGCAGGTTCTATGGGAATCCCATTTATTCCTACCAAATCTCTTTTGGGCACCGACATGCTCAGGGATTTAATCCGCAAAAATGATGATTCGATAAAAATAGAAACATCTCCCTTCGATGGTGAGAAATACGTATATTTAAAGTCGCTGCAGCCGGATTTTGCAGTCATTCATGCACAGTATGCAGACGAAAAGGGAAATGTGATAATAGAGGGACCGCTGTGGGATGTAGAAATGGCCAAGTCTGCGAAAAAACTGTACGTAACTGTGGAAAAAATAGTGTCCACAGAGTTTGTGAAGAGGAACCCTGAAAAAGTGGCAATACCAAGCATGTACACCCATGCGGTAATAGAAGTTCCTTACGGTGCTTTTCCCACCGCTGTTTATAAGGCATATGACTATGATAAGGATTTCCTGGCAAATTATGCAAAAACAAATAAAAATGCTGGAGAATACAAGAAATTCCTGGAAGAATACGTTTTCGGCACTCGGAATCACAACGAGTTTTTGGAAAAAGCGGGCGGACTTGCCAGACTGAATGGCATTAAAGCAGATCCAGTATTTGGATATAAAGCATGAGGTGAATTTTATGACCGTGGAGTATACAACCAATGAACTGATGGCTGTAACTGCATCGCGGCTTTTGAGAGACGGCGATAATGTGGTGGTAGGATTGGGCTTGCCGCAAATAGCTTCCCTGCTTGCAAAAGCAACCCATGCTCCGGGCTTAAATATAGTTTACGAAATAGGTGTAATAAATCCCGATGCGGTCGAAATGGGAGTTGGGATTGCTGACCCCAGGCTCTGGCATAACACCGAGCACTTTACAAGTTTTGTAGGCACGCTGGGCCATGTTCTGCAGAAAGGTCTTATCGATGTTGGCTTTTTGGGCGGCTTGCAGGTTGATAAATACGGAAACATAAACAGCACCCTGGTGAAAACCGAGTCCGGCAGCAGGCATATAAATGGCAGCGGCGGGGCTGCTGATATAGCATGCTTTGCCAGGCGGATTCTGGTGATAATGAAGCACGACAAGAGAAAACTGGTGGAAAACGTGGATTTCATCACAAGCGTGGGACATTTGAGAGGCTTGGATACCCGCCGCAAAGAAGGCGTTCCGCAATGCGAATACATTAAAATAATTACGAATCTGTGCGTTTTCGGATTTGATGAGGATGAAAAGGTTTTGAAAATAGAATCGCTGCATCCCGGTGTTGCCGCTCGGGATGTCCTGGAAAACACCGGAGTAAAAGTTCATATTCCGGATAATGCGGCAAAAACCGGTGAACCCACCGATGAGGAAATTTATCTGCTGCGAAATCGCATCGACCCTCTGAAGATGTATATATAACAGCATGTCAGTGGTTGTTAGGGGAATATTGTGAGGAAGGGGGGTATGATAAAAAATTTTTGTTTGACCCCATAAAAAAAGGAGGTAGACTGAGTAATGAAAAAAATCAACCTTCTTGTTCTGGTCCTACTGGCAGTGTTTGTGCTTTCGATTGTTTTAACAGGGTGCAGTCAGCCGAATAAGGAGCAGCAGCAACAAAATGGTGCAAGCAATAAAACAGAAGAAACAAAGGTCAAATACCCCGAAAGGTCTATAAATGCAGTTATAGGCTTTGCAGCGGGAGGTCCTACAGACCTTATCGGGCGGGGCATTTTGCCCATACTGCAGGAGAAGCTTGGCGTGGGAATAGGAATAACGAACATGCCGGGTGCTTCCAGCGCCACTGCAGCTTCAAACGTGCTGTCGCAGCCCAAGGATGGCTATACGCTGTTCTTCGGGTCAGAAATAATGTCAATATGGCAGACGATGGGCGTCATCGATTTGAATCCGACCAAAGACTTCATTCCTATCAAATTGGTAGCTCAAGCCATACCTGTTTTGGCTGTTCCTCCGGATTCGAAATTCGAAAAAGCTGAGGACTTTGTGAAATATGCAAAAGAAAACCCGGGGAAATTGAGGATTGGGACGGCCGGTCCCGGAACCGTACCCCATATTTCCGGACTGCTCCTTGAAAAAGAACTCGGGTGCAAATTCACTTTTGTCCCCTTTGATGGAGGCCGTCCCGCTGTAACGGCGGTCATGGGAGGACAGGTTGACGCTACGATTGAGATGGTGCAGTCCATGGTTGAAGCGTATAAGGCTAACAAACTGAAGATACTGGCATCCTTTACCAATGAACCCATTTCCGGTCTGGAAAAGATAGAGCCGATAGGAAAGCTGTATCCTGCACTGTCGAAATATCTGCCATACGGTCCGTATTTCGGCCTGTTTGCGGCAAAAGGAACGCCACAGGATGTCGTGGATGTGTTGAAGAGTGCAATGGATGAGGCAATAAAGGATCAGAAATGGCTCGATTACTGCAAGAGTCTGTATCTGGTTCCCATAGATTACAGCGGTGATGAAGCGGTGAAATTCCTTAACGACTGGACTTCAAAATCGGCATGGATTTTATATGATGCCGGCGGTGCCAAGCATTCTCCGGCAGATTTCGGGATACCCAAGCCTCAACAATAGTATTAAAATCCAAGGATAATTTAAAACCCGAAAACATCCGCCCTCTAAAACTTAGAGGGCGGATGCATCGTAGCAATCTTCGGATTTTATATCTAACCATATCTTACAAGGAGGATTATAAATGCTGAAAGTAGACAGGAAAAAATGCACGGGCGATCAGGTATGCACCACGGTATGCCCCACTGGAGCAGCACATATGACGGATAACGGCAAGGCCGAAATTTCTGCAGACGTGTGCGTGGAATGTTACGCCTGCATGAATGTATGCCCTCAGGAAGCAATATTTGAGGCTGATGAAAATGCAGGCAAGGAGTGACTGAGGTGGGAGAATCGAAACTTTTGACCAAAGTATCGATTATAGTGATTGCAGCCGTATGTCTTCTGGCTTTTGGGGATATAGCATATTTCGTTTTTTCCCAGGGAATTCCGCTTCTGACCGTGGATTCACCCATAATATTCCCCTTTCTCATTGATTTGGTTCTTTTAATCAGTTTGATAATGGTTATTGCCGGAGAAATGAAAAAAAGCTCTCATGAAAAAGGCACAGACAAAGATGAACCTGAAAACATAAAGGATTTAATAGCGGTGGCGGCATATTTTGCGGGAACGGCTGCTTACATCCTTGTTTTAAAAAACCTGCATTTTCTTACTGGCACAATTATATATATGCTTGCAATAATGTATCTGCTGCATGAGGCAAAACGGTCTGCCGACAAGGTCGTAAAAATCCTTATCCCATGCCTGATTACGGTTCCAGCTGTATACTTTGTTTTCAGCGGCATATTCCACGTAATACTGCCTTAGGGAATGCGAGGAGGATATGTAATGAACATTTTATTGCTGATTTACATGACAGTAGGCGCGATAATCGGATTAATCATGGGAGCGCTGCCGGGCCTTACGGTCACGATGACAATAGTTCTGGTGGTTTCGCTGACTTTTGGCTGGAACATGGTTGACGCGCTGGCTTTCATAATCGGCGCTTTTTGCGGAGGCGTCATGGGGGGTTCCATTTCGGCAATAACCTTAAACATACCGGGAACTGCAGCTGCGGTCTCGACCATATTTGACGGCTATCCTTTGAAGAAAAGGGGTGAAGCCGCAAACGCCCTGAGCATAGCACTGTTTGTGAGTTTGATAGGAGGATTGTTCGGCATTGTATTTCTCGTGGTATTTGGGACCCTGCTCGGCGAAGTTGCGCTGAAATTCGGGAGCCAGGAATATTTTCTCATTACTCTGTGGGGATTGACCCTGATAGCGGTTTTGAGCAAGGGCAACATTCTAAAGGGAATTGCTGCCACATGCGTGGGCCTGATCATAGCCATGATAGGGATGGATCCCATAACTGGATTGATGAGATTTACGTTCGGATCTAAGCTGCTTGGCGGCGGCATCAATTATATTGTGGCCATGATAGGCCTGTTTGGAATGAAGGAAGTTTTCGTTTCACTAAGCAGCAAAAAGACTTTTAAAATTGAAAATGAACGCTACAGGATTAGAGACCTGTTCCCAAAGTTTGATATCATAAAAAAGACTCTGGCCTGCATGACATGGTCCGCTCCTATCGGGGCTATTATAGGCCTGCTTCCAGGGACCGGCGGGGATATTGGTTCTCTTGTGGCGTATGGATTTACTAAGCAGCTTGTAAAAAATCCCAGCAGGCCCTTTGGCGAAGGGGCGTATGAAGGGGTAGCAGCGCCTGAAGTGGCCAACGATGCAGCCATAGGCGGAGCAATTACAACGATGCTTACCTTGGGAATTCCGGGGGATTCCATAACAGCCGTTATCTTGGGGTCATTTTATCTGCATGGCATTCTGCCGGGGCCGACATTCATGATGACCCAGAAAAACTATTTTTATCTTATAATCGTATTTTTGCTTATAAGCGAGTTCATAGCCTATTTTCTGGGGATTCTGGGAAGTAACGTCATGCTGCGAATGCTTAGCCTTCCGAAGTGGTATCTCATACCGTTTATAAGCATTCTGTGCGTTGTAGGTTCATATGCGCTGCAGAACAACATATACGATGTGCTGTTCATGCTTATATTCGGTTTCATCGGATATCTATTTGAAAAAGCCGGTTTTCCGGTAAGCCCTATAGTTCTGGCACTGATACTAGGGTCAATGATAGAAACCAATTTCAGGAAGGCCCTGATTATTACGGGAAGTATGGGCAGCCTGCTCGCATCCTTTGTCACCCGCCCGCTGAGTTTAATTTTATTGATAATAATTATAGCCACTTTCGTTACACAGTCGCTTATTTTGTCTAAAATGGAGAAATTGGAAAACAATCGGTAAATCAGGAGGGGATAGGATTGAATAAGATTGTGCGATTGAATATGAGCAACAAGCAAATCGGCATATCAAGCAACGAAGAATATAAAATCCTGGGCGGCAGGGCTCTGACTTCCAGAATAATTTTTGATGAGGTTGAACCGACATGCGATCCTTTGGGCAAGTTCAACAAATTGGTCCTGGCTCCCGGCCTTCTGGCAGGTACTGCCGTTTCAAGCGCGGGAAGGCTTTCTGTGGGATGCAAAAGCCCTCTGACAGGCGGAATAAAGGAAGCCAACTGCGGCGGGGTAATCGGCACGGCGCTGGCTAGGAATGATGTTAAGGCGATTATAATCGAAGGGCTGCCGAATGATGATAATTGTCATGTGCTGGAAATCGACGGCGAAAATATCAAGCTTGCCGCGCATAATGAACTCAGGCATCTCGGCACATACGATACGGTTGCCAGATTATATGAAATCTACGGCAAAGATATAGCAATATTGTGCATAGGACCTGCCGGCGAAAGGGGCATGAGGGCCGCGTCTATTGCTGCTACAGACCCGACCGGAGAACTAAAATTCGCCGCCCGGGGCGGCGTAGGAGCCGTAATGGGCAGCAAAGGCATAAAAGCGGTTGTAGTGCATGATAACCGCAACAGGCAAATAGATTATCATTCAAAAAATGAATTTATGGAAGTTGCGAGAAGAATCAACAAAGAATTGTTGTCGGATCCCAAGACCGGTGTTGCATATAAGAAAAATGGGACTGCGGGGATTGTGCTGGCTGTAAATGCAATGGGAGCTCTTCCGACCAAGAATTTCCGTTACGGGTCATTTGAATATGCAGAAAACTTGAGCGGCGATGTGATGCATGAAACCATTACGAAAAGAGGAGGCTGCGGAAAGACGGGAATTCCGTGCATGGCGGGATGCGTAATCCAGTGCAGCAATATATATCCGGATGAAAACGGCCAAAAGATTGTATCCACCCTTCAATACGAGACAATAGCCCTTTTGGGGTCCAATCTGGGATTTGACAATCTGGACTCGGTTGCAAAATTGAATAGAATGTGCGACGATATAGGACTCGATACAATCGAAATGGGAGCAACTCTCGGCGTGGCTATTGAAGCGGGACTGGCTGAATTCGGCGATGAGAAAGGATGCATGAAGCTGCTTGAGGAAATCAGGCAAGACACGGTGCTCGGAAAAGTTCTTGGCAATGGCGCCGAAATTACCGGGAAAGTGCTCGGAATCAGCAGAGTTCCGGCGGCAAAAGGGCAGGGCTTTCCGGGGTATGACCCGAGGGCATTGAAGGGCAATGGTGTGCTTTATGCAACATCGCCCATGGGTGCGGACCATACGGCAGGAAATGCATTCGGCTCAAGAAACGAAGTTGATCCTTTGGGACGTGATAAACAGGGAGAACTGTCAAACAACTTGCAGAAGAAGATGACGACCCTTGACAGCCTGGGCTTTTGCATTTTTGCGCGCGGGCCATTGTTCAAGGATCCCTCGACGATGTCATCAATGATAAACTTTCTGCTTGGTGTAAACATAAGCGCAAATGACGTATGGGATATAGGAATCAATACTTTGAAAATCGAAAGAGAATTTAATTTGAAGGCAGGCATAAGCCCCGCTCAGGATAAGCTTCCCGAATTCTGTTATGTGGAACCGCTGCCCCCGACAAATTCCGTTTTTGATTTGACGCCTGAAGAAATGAGCAAAGCTATTTTATAAAAAGACGGTGAGAGCGATGGTTAGAATAAGGGCGCATCACCTGATAAAAAATTTTAAAAAAAAAGAGATCGAGCTTGATTTGAGTAAAGAAACTTGTCTTAAGGAAATCTTAAATGCCATAGGAGTGCCCGAAGATGATGTGGGCATGGTAATCGTTAACGGAAGATGGCGGCAGAAGGATTGCATCATAAAAGATAATGACGCAGTGGAATTGTTCCCCTACATGGACGGGGGATAATATTGGAATAAATATTAAAAAATGAAAGGAGCAAAATTAAATGGCAAAACTGATTGTAAAAGAAAGCGAAATTGAAGGTACAAAAAGGATACCGCCCAGGGTTTCCAAGGTGCTTATATGCAACAAAACCGTTGGTGCCACGAAAATATCCATGGGAGTAAATATAACTGAAGTTGGCAGCAGGATTCCGCTTCACAGCCATGAAAATCAGGAAGAAGCCATGTATGTCATTTCCGGCAAGGGCAAGCTGATTGCAGACGGCGAGGAATATGAACTCACCCCCGGTACAGCCATATTTTCGCCGGTGGGCGTAAAACATGAGATAGTGAATACAGGCGATGAACCCTTTAAAATAGTCTGGGCTTACGGGCCTCCACTGCCGGAACACTTGAGCTGATAGATTTGACATCAGGATAAAATATTCATACAAAGCTAGATATTCTTGAATTGTACTGACGAATTGTACTGACGCCTTGCGGGCTGTATCACAAACTGCCTCGAACAAGCATAAAATGCATTGGGATAGAGCCCGCATCGGCATGCTTTTCATTATAAAAAGCTTTGTTGAACCAGCTTAAAAATCCCTTCATGAACGCAAAAAAATGAAAATGATTAAGACTATTGTGCTAGGAGCTTCCAAGCAAAACCCCGGGGTTTCCTATTTAATGCGAGAGGAGGATAAAAATGCAAGGCCGGGGTGAAATGGAAAAAAAGTCAATTTTGGAAACTTTAATAGAGGTCATGCCAATTTTTATACAGCTTATACCTTTGGATTGCAATATTTCAATAACCGATACGGAATGCTTTTTAGCAAATTTCTCTACAGGAGAATTCAATCTTGATCAGCAAAAAGGGAAAAAAATACCAGAAAACAGCGGCATCAGAAGGGTTATAACAACGGGAGAAATTCAAAAATATGTATTGCCTAAAGAAGTGTATGGAGTTCCTTTTAAATCAATATCTGTTCCCATTAAAGATGAAAAAGGAAAAACAATTGGGTGTATAGCTCTAGGAATGAGCTTAAAGAATCAGGAAAGATTAGAACAGGCTATAAATACTTTATCTGCTACAAGTGAAGAAGTTGTTGCTTCCGCAGAAGAATTGGCTGCTTCTGCTCAAGAATTATCGACATGCATGGAAATTGTGGATGCAATGAAAAAAGAGATGGAAGAAAAAATGCATGAGACTGAAGAGATTCTATATTTTATTAAAAATATTGCATCAAAATCAAACATTCTGGGGATAAATGCTGCAATTGAAGCCACTCGAGCAGGCAAAAATGGGCAAGGTTTTAATATATTAGCGGAAGAAATACGCAAAATGGCAAAAAGCAGCGCTGATTCGGTAAAAAAAATAGAGGCGATTACAGAAGGAATAAAGCAGAAAATGTCAAGAATAAGTGCTGAAATCCAAAAAACTTATGAGCTTTCAAAAAATCAAGCATTGACCTCAAATGATATATCTGGAGCAATTCAGGAATTGAATTCTTTAATTATTGACCTTGAAAGCATATCGAAGATTATTTGATCTTCGTTTTTTTATGTAGCATAAATGCCGGTCAGCCGAAAAAATGCAAGATTTCAAAATGAAATAAAAGCTGCAAATTGAATTTTTTAATTGCAATAATAAAATGCGAAAATCCGCAAAATACTTGAATTATGCTAAATGGCATATTTCTTGCTATATATAAAAATGAGAATATTAAAAGTATTGTTATCCTAGATTTTACGCCGGCAAGACCCGGCAAAAAAAGGATGAAACGGAGGGAAAAAAATGAATGTTAAGAAATTGCTTGCTGTAATCATTGCCTTGTCATTTATGATTATGCCGTTTACTATGGCATATGCGGCTGCGGATGCTGCCGGGGTGATGGCCAGCCCGCTTGCCGCGATTTCCGCGACTCAAGGCGCAGACAAGGCAATAGCCAGCCCGCAGAAAGTCTTTGTAGACGGCAGAGAAGTTAGGGTTGAAGCCTATAACATCAATGGGTACAACTACTTCAAGCTTCGTGACATTGCACGGCTGCTGAGCGGGACAAAATCCCAATTTTCCGTTGACTATGACGCTGGTGCAAATACTATCATCGCCAAAACAGGTGAAGCATATCAGCCTGTGGGTGGGGAACTATCCATAGGTGCTGATAAATCTGCCGCTTGTGCTTCAAGCAATTGGGTATTCAAGGTGAACGGGCTCAATGTAAATGCAAGCAAATACATAATCGGAGGCAATAACTTTTTTAAGCTGCGCGACCTTGGCACTGCTTTTGGATTTGCCGTGGCCTATGACAGCAGCAAAAACGCCGCGGTCATTACCAGCGGAAAGATAAGCCTTGTGTTCAATGATTCGAATTACGCTGTGAAGACTTCGGATTTTGAAGGAAAAACCATTGCCTACCGTGCCTATGAAAATATCGTTTATGTGTCTAATCCCGTGGATGCCGATTATGAGGTGATGAACATTTACATCCCCGAGGAGTACTTTGGGGGCAAGTCCATCGGCAACTATAATGCAGAAACGGCCCCAATCTTTTTCCCGAACATGGTGGGCGGCTACATGCCTGCAAAACCCGGGAGCCCAGGCGTAGACAATGCCGGCAATCCAAATGCAATACTCATGGCCCTGTCAAAAGGCTATGTAGTGGCGGCGCCCGGAGCGCGCGGGCGCACTCTGCAGGGAGAAAATGGCACATTTACCGGCAAGGCGCCTGCATGCATCGTGGACCTTAAGGCAGCTGTCCGCTACTTGCGTTATAACGACGAGATCATGCCCGGCAGCGCCGAAAGGATCGTCTCCAATGGCACAAGCGCGGGCGGCGCGCTATCGGCGCTGCTCGGAGCAACAGGCAACAATGCGGATTATGCGCCTTATCTGGAAGAAATCGGTGCGGCAAACGAGCCGGACGACATCTTTGCCGCTTCATGTTACTGCCCCATCACGAATCTGGATAATGCGGACACGGCTTATGAGTGGCTTTTTAACGGCATAAACGATTACGACTTCAGGGGTACAAAAGGCACATTGACGGAAGATCAGATCAAGGTGTCTAACCAGCTGAAAGCTATGTTTCCAGCGTATTTGAATAGTCTGGGACTTAAGAAGGCTGATGGGACTGCTTTGACACTGGATTTAAACGGCGACGGTACTTTTAAAGACTACGTCAAGTCTTTCGTAATCGCATCGGCGCAAAAAGCGCTGGACAATGGAACGGATCTTTCGGGACTTGACTGGATAACCATAAACAATGGAACAGTCACAGACATAGACTTTGAAAAATATGCCGTATATGCCACAAGAATGAAGCCAGCCCCAGCCTTTGACGCTTTGGACTTAAGCAGTTTTGAAAACAGCCTGTTCGGCACCGCTGCCGTTGACAACCAGCACTTTACAAAATTCAGCCAGGAGAATAGCACAAAAGACGGCTCGATTGCCGATGCAAAAATTATCAAGATGATGAACCCAATGAACTATATCGGTACAGAGGGGACCACCACCGCTAAGTACTGGCGGATCCGCCATGGAGCCGTGGATAGGGATACTTCGCTTGCAATCCCCGTCATCTTAGCCACAAAGCTGGAGAACGAGGGATTCGACGTTGACTTCATGCTGCCCTGGGGTCAAGGCCACGGTGGAGATTACGACCTCGATGAACTATTTGACTGGATAGATCGCATCACTAAAAAATAAGGATCTTCTTTGAGTGTAATTTTGATGTGGTGCTGGGAACCGGCGATGTGGCTTTCGGCGAAGGCGCTGGGGGCAGAGGCTTTTATACCCGGCCTTGCAAATGCTTTTCCCGAGATATGCTGCAAAATGTATCAAGAGGGAATGATGAATAATTTTGATGCATGCTGCAATTCAGAAATGAAATATGCTACACGTCCAAAATTCACCTTATTTAATGGAATAGCATTTTACAATACTTTTGGTATAAAACTAAGAGACTGGAAAATTGCATTAAAGGAATGCATAGAGTCAATTAGCAAGTCTTGAAAAGGGTGGGGATTTTGGCGCGTGTCCATAGTGACACAAAATGAACCGTGAGTTTTAGGGCAGGCAGGCAGCAGACTTTGTTGCCTGCTTTTGCCGTTAACTTGAAAAAGTCTGCCGGTTCGGGTCTTTGCGGCGCTTTGCATCCAGCTCCCGCCGGCCGGGTCGATCAGTAGTATGACGCCATGTTGGCCGTGGCGCAGACCGCCCTGACCCTGTCCGCACAGCCGCAGGGATTCACGACAACCGATATTTATCTGCGGGTGACCTGCGCCGTCGCCTGCCATTGTCTCGGATGCGAAGACGAGGCCCGGCGCTGGCTGCTTTCTGCCATGCGCCTCGCCCTGCTTGTGGCGCAGCGCGTCCCTTGCGCCAAAATTGCCAGGCAGCACTGCATTTCCGTGGGCAGGCTCAAAAACATCATGCTGGAGATTTGCGAAAAGCTGTATGTATCCTGCCGGGAGGAGCTTGCGGGGCGCCCTACACTTGCGCTCCCGGCGACGCTCATAACCTTGAGTTTTGGAAAGCCTCATATTGTGGGAGTTAGAGGATTTTTGGCCATATGTGTCGGCTCGGATCAATCCTCATTTGATAGCCTTGGTACATCTGTTGGAGCATATTTTAAAGGGTGTAGGCAGGGTTTGCTTAATGCAATCGAAAAATTTATAAATTCTGGATTTGAAGCAAAATATTTGATAAAATAATGTGCGTGTAATAGGTTTTTCCATGAAACGCGTATTTATGGCATTAAAACACTTGCGAGGAGAATGCCTCATGAAGTTTTTTTTACATAAAAAGCGTATTGCCGCGGTTTCAATACTTATTTTATCCCTGGTGGGCATGATTCTGTCAATTTCGGCGTATAATCCGCCTAAAAAAGCCCCTTCTGCAAAGAAAGGTGTTCTCGATCTGACCGGTTGGGATTTTGATAAAGATGGAATCGTAAAACTCGACGGGGAATGGGAATTTTACTGGAAGCGACTGCTTACCTATGAAGATTTCCATGGCAAAGAGAGTTCGCCTGAGGCCGATGGATATTTAAAAGTCCCCGGAGTATGGAACGGGCAAATCATTGCCGGCAACGCAATTCCCGGGGAAGGTTATGCCACATACAGATTAAAAATCAAAACAAATAGAGGAAATGTTTTGAATGGACTAAAAATATTGACATTTTCCACTGCCTACAGGCTCATGGTCAATGATGAACTCGTCGCTTCCGGCGGCATTGTGGGGACAAGCCCGGATGCTGCCTTGCCGGAGTATAATCCCGGGACCGTCAGTTTTAAAAGCGATTCTAGGGATTTTGAAATCATTATTCAAATTGCAAATTATACCTATTCAAGGGGCGGTTTCTGGCATTCCCTTTATATGGGAACGGATGAGCAAATCCGTGCCATGAAAGAAAATGCCGACAGAAGAGAGATGTTCCTTTTCGGTGTTATAGTGATAATGATAGTTTATCATGCTGCCATGTACTGGCTCTTAAAAAGGAACAGGCCTACATTGTATATGGTCCTTACGCTTTTTGTCATTGGCATAAGAATTCTTTTCACAGGAGAGTACTATATAGCCAGAATTATCCCAGCCCTTGATTTTCAATGGATCATATTTGTCGAATATATGACAATATACTGGGGCCCGGCGATGTGGATACTCTTTATTCAAAGTCTTTATCCTGATGAGTTTTCACAAAAAGTTTCAAGAGCCTTTATTTTTGCCGCAGTGCTTTTTACGATGTTTACAGTGGTTGCGCCAATACGTGCTTACACGTCATATTTGGCAGTCCCGGAAGGTTTGGCATTGATTGTTTTCCTTTATGCAGCATATTGTGTCTTTTTAGCCGTGCTCAGGAACAGGGAAGGAGCGGCCGTGATGTTATTGAGCATTATCCTGGTTTTGCTCACCTTTGCAAACGATGTTTTTTATTTCAGGAATACCATTGACAGCTTGCCCGGCGGCATGATAGGGATAGCGACATTTGTCGCCGTATTCATTCAGGCGTATGTTCTGGCTGCGAGATTTTCCAAAGCCTTTGACGAGTTGGAAAAACTGTCGGAAAAGATGATTCTGATGGACAGGCACAAGGATGAATTCCTTATAAACACCGCTCATGAATTGAGAACGCCCCTAAACGGCATGATAACAATTGCCGAATCGGTCGTTGGAGGCGCCAAGGGCGATATCAACGCACAGCAGAAGCAAGACCTCGGTCTTGTTATAGAAAGCGGCAAAAGGTTATCTAAACTGATTAACGACATACTGGATTTTGAAAGCATGAGAAGCGGGGAATTATGCCTTAGCAAGGGATATTTCAATATAGAAAGCGTTATTGAGAGCCTGGCAAGAGAGTTTGAATTTGTGACCGCGGGCAAAAAGATAACGGTAAGGGCCGAGGTATCTTCCGGAATCCCAAAGATTTATGCAGATAAATACCGAGTTATTCAGGCTATTTACAACCTTATGGGAAATGCGGTCAAATTTACACCAGGCGGGGGGCTCGTTACCGTAAAGGTATGCGCGGAAAAAAATAATTTGTGCATTCGAGTCAGGGATACTGGGATAGGAATACCGGAAGACAGGCTGGAAGACATATTCAAGCCTTTTTCGCAGGTAAATGCGCCGAGATACGGAGGCATGGGGTTGGGGCTCAGCATATCAAGGCAAATAGCGAGGGCCCACGGCGGGGACATAAGGGTTAGAAGTTTTTTGGGCGAGGGCTCTGAATTTGAGTTTTATATACCCATAGTTGATGATAACAGCAAAGCAGCGGAGGAAAGCGGTCAATCCGTCCGAATAAATGAAAGAAAAGAGCAACTGTTTCCAAGGCTGGATATGAAGGGAGAAAGGAACGATACGGTTGTAATCATCGACGACAATTACGCAAACATAGCCGGAGTTGCCGGCATTTTGAAAACGGAAGGTTATTCAGTAAAGGGATTTGTAAATCCTGCCGAGGGTTTGGAAGAGCTATTTGCAAACAAAAATACGGTGCTGGCAGTAGTTGATTTGATGATGCCGGAAATGTCCGGCTATGAAATATGCCGCAAAATCAGGGAAAGGTACACGCTTTATGAAATGCCTGTAATTGTTCTCACGGCCCGCACGCAAATGGACGCGGTTGTAAGAAGCTTTAAAGAAGGCGCCAACGATATACTTCACAAGCCTTTTGACGCGGAGGAATTAAAAGCGAGGATCAATACCCTCTGCAGTATGAAGGCGGCGACTGAGGCGGCTGTTGCCAGGGAAACGGCAATGCTTCAGTCGCAGATCAAGCCACATTTTTTGTTCAATACCTTAAACAGCGTCATTAGCCTCTGCTATACCGACGGGCAAAGGGCCGGAGAAATGCTTGAGAAACTGTCGCATTACCTTAAGCATTCTTTTGAAATCAGCGATAATTCAAGTTTGATTAGCATAGAAAGGGAATTGAAGCATGTGAAGTGTTTTGTTGAAATTCAAAAGGAGAGATTTGGTGACAGGCTGAAAATGGAATACGATGTGGACCAGGAAGCACTGCCGCTGAAAATCATACCTTTTGTAATAGAACCTTTGGTCGAAAACGCCATACGGCACGGCGCGCTCAAAAACAAACAGGGCGGCAGCGTAAGGCTCAGCGTAAAGAAGGCGGGCGAAAAGGTCCTTGTCGTTGTTGAGGACAACGGCAAGGGAATAAGCGGCAGGGAGATAGACAGGATCGAAAAGTATTGCGAGAGGGAGAAAGGTTTGGATGAGGGAAGCGGGGTGGGACTTGTCAACATAAACAGAAGGCTGAAAAGATTTTATAATGAGAAACTGAAATTTGAAACAGGAAAAGAGGGGACAAAAGTTTTTTTTGCAGTCCCTGCGCAAGCAGATGCAGAGGAGGGAGAAGATGATTAATGCAGTGGTTGTGGACGATGAAGTATTGGTGCTCGACCATTTGAAAAGATTGTTGAAAGAAAGCGGTAAGGTAAGAATTGTAGGCGAATTCACCGACCCCGATATTGCCTTGGAAGAAATAGCCAGGCTCAAGCCTGACGTGGTGTTTCTGGATGTGGAAATGCCGGGGATTAACGGTATAGAGTTGGGGACAGAATTACTGGAACTTGAAAAGGAAATTGACATTGTATTCGTTACCGCCTATGAGCAGTATGCCATCCATGCCTTTAAGCTCAATGCCGTGAACTACATTCTAAAGCCTGCGGACAGGGAATCCATAGATGAAACCGTAAACAGGATAGCAAAAAGGCGCGGAAATGGGGTGCAATCGCAGGATAGGGGCAAAATATTTGTATTCGGAGACGTATGCATTTTGACAAATAAAACCGGCAAAAAAGTCAAATGGATTACTTCAAAAGTCGAAGAGCTTTTTGCTCTGCTGCTGTTAAATCATGAAAGAGGAGCCAGCAAATGGAAAATTATAGATCTTTTATGGGGGGAATCCGATAGCGAGAAATCCATGCAGAATTTGTATACCAGCATATTCAGACTAAAGAAAACCTTGAAGGACACCGGCATAAAAGCAGAGATAGAAAATCGCGCGGGAGTGTACCGCATGAACCTGGAAGATGTTTTCTGCGATTTTTTAGAATTTGAAGCTTTTATCAAAAAGAAAATTACGGTCGATCGGCAGACAATTGGCGAGTATGAAGAAGCCATCTCACTTTACAGGGGAGACCTGTTTGCGGACAGAGACTACTGGTGGAGCATTGCAGAGAGGGAAAAGTGCTATGAGAATTATGTTGAGCTTGTAAAAAGAGCAGCGTCGTATTACATAGCAAATGAATGCACCTCTGATTTAAAAAAGTTATACAATAAAGCTAAATTCTTACTTCGCAAAGAAGACCTGCCCGACATAAAACGCATGATTACGACAAAATTTTGAAATATTTTTACTGAAGCTTGCGGTCGAAACGTGGGCACAACGCCAAAAATCCTTATATTTTCTGGATTTTTGGTTTTTTTATATATTACTTTCATGTAAGAAATTTGTAAGAAAAGGGTGATATAATATTTCAAAAATATCTTCATGGATATTTTTCAAATCATAAATTTCAGGGGGATAGATTTTTATATGAGAAAAATAAAAAAAGCGTGGAGCATCATTCTTACAGTTGCATTGCTTTTGACCATGGCGCCAAACGGGTATGGCGCGGCGGACAGCGGGCAGGGCGGTCTGCCCTTCAGCGACATACAGGGCCACTGGGCCGAAAAAACAATAATTGAACATGCAAGCAAGGGCTTTCTAAAAGGATACCCAGACGGGACCTTCCGGCCCGATCAGGGGATGAGGCGTTGTGAACTTGTCAGTCTTATCAACCGCTATTTCGGGCTGATACAACAAAGCAGGAATAACTTCGAGGATGTAAAGGGGACGGAATGGTATGCCCCCGACACGGCAAGGGCCAGGTATTACGGCTATCTTGATGGGCTGAAGGCGAGGCCTGAGGAATTCGCCACCAGGGGAGACGTGGTACAGATGGTTTCCCTGCTCCTGGATCTGGCGGAACAGGAGCGCATCAAACAAGGCACAGATTTTTCCGATATAGGGGATCTGGACGAAGGGATAAAAGAAGACATACAGGCATTCAGCCAGATGGGGTACCTGCAGGGATACCCGGACGGCACCTTCCGGCCCGATCGGATAATAAACCGCGCCGAAATCATGACCATTGCACAAAACGTGCTGGGCTACATCGTAACCAGTCAGGAGGATTTGGAAAACATACCGGATGATGTCAAAAAAATCACCATAATCAAACCGGATATCGTCATAAAAGATAAGGAGATCAAAGCAGACCTATACATAACGCCGGGTGTAGCCGGGAACATAACCATACAAAACTCCACTATAAAAGGGAAGCTGGAGATCGGCGGCGGAAGCGCTGGCAAGCCGATTCTTCTTGAAAACGTAACGGCGGACAAGCTTATCATCACCAGAGCCAAAGAAGAGCCAAGGCTGGAAATAGAATCCTCAAATATAAAGGAACTGAAAATCAAATCAACAGCCAAAATAAATACGGACAGCAAAACCACCATAGTCACGGCAAAAATCAGTGCCGGTGTCCGGATCAGCGGCGAAGGAAAAATCAAAAAGGCGTACATTGACGCAGATGATGTAAAACTGGAGAAAAAACCGGAATATACGGAAATACTCGGCAAAAATATCGTAGTAAACATTGGCGGCGAGCAAATAAGCCAATCAAATGCCGATCAGGGGTCATCAACAAGAAGAAAAAGCTCATCGGGGAGCTCATCAGGAAACCAGACACCCCAGCTTATTTCCATAACGGGTGTTGAAATAACGGGAACAGCTACCGTGGGAGAGGCGGTATATGCCGCGGTTTATCCCAGCGGCGCCACGGCAGTATACCGGTGGCAGCGCAGCAACGGAGCAGACTATGAAGACATCGAGGGAGCAGTAGAATCAAGCTATGTGCTGACAGAAGAAGACGAAGGAAAACAGATCAGAGTCGTCGTAGAGGGAACTGGAAGTTATAAAGGCACGGCAGCAAGCGGCAGCATCGGGCCTATTGATCCTTTTCTGATTTCTGTAACGGGCGTGGAAATAACGGGGACGGCAATCGTGGGAGAGACGGTATATGCCGAGGTGAAACCTTCAGGCGCTACGGTGACATATAAGTGGCAGCGCGGCAAAAGGGCAGATGAATTTGCGGACATAGCAGGAGCAACCGGGCCGAGCTACACGCTGACGGAGGAAGACTCTGATACAAAAATTAGGGTCATCGTAACAGGAACCGGCAATTATACTGGGACGGCGATAAGTGATCCCATTGGCCGTGTAACCGTAGACCCAGTTACGGCAAAGATCAGGGAAGGCTGGATCCCCATAGCCAACAAAGAGGAACTAAAGCAGATAGAAAACCCCGTTGACAACACCTTCGGCGCGGGTACCAGGTGGGAAGGCACCTACACCGGCGGCATGGACAAGAAATACATGCTGGTGGCCGACATCGACCTGGCGGGGGATAATTTTGAGTCAATCGGGTATTTCCCGGAAGATACAATGGCAATTGACTTTACGGGAATTTTTTCCGGTCAAGGTCACAAAATAATGAACCTGACAATCGACGACGAGCATGAACCGCAAGGCTTGTTCAGCAGCCTGGGTGAGGGGGCACTTATAGAAGATTTGACGCTGGAGGATGTCAATATTACGGCTTTTGCCAAATTCGGAGCTGTTGCAGGCACGGCAACCGGCGCCAGGATAGAAAATTGCACGGTTAGGAATGCTCAGTATGATATTGTTGACATGGCATATAAATGGCGTTTTCGTAACCCCAAATACATCGGAGGATTTGTCGGCAAGAGTGAAAATACGTATTTTAAAAACCTTGAGCTGGATGGTCTCAGTATGATTTCCTATAGAACCGGAGATTTTGACACAGTTCCCGCAGTTCATAATGTAGGGGGCATAACCGGCCTATTAGATGGAGGCGGCTTGGCAGACATCCGTGTGAAAAATATTCATATAGAAGCTGTCAATGAAATTGACGAGGACAGCAGTCATAACGACGACAAAATGCTCATGTTTTATTCGACAGGGGGTGTGGCAGGAGAACTGCAAAATTCATCGGCGGATGAATTAGATGTAGACAATTGCGTAGTTTCAGGCTTGGAAATTATAGCAGGCGATTCAAATTCCATTTATTATATTGGAAGCGACGGAAAAGGCGGGGTGATCGGCGTCATTGATACTTCGCAGTTTACTGATACCCAGGGCGATATTGTCATCAAAGACAGCACCGTTCAAGGCATCATTCAAGGAAAAGGAAAAGGCTTGGCAACGGAAAAAGTCGGCGGGTTTATCGGCTATGCAGACGGGACCAATACCCATTCCGGCTATATTACGATCGAAAACTGCAGCGCCTCTGTGGATATCAACAATCTGGACATAGACTCCAACGTTTTGGATGTTTATCTTACGAACGGGCCTGCGGGCGGCTTTGCCAGCAAGCTGATTAAAACTTGGGTAACAAACTGCCATGCCCACGGTAACCTGGACAGCGCGTTTTTGGGGGGCGGCGGCTTTGCCGGCTGGATTGTGGACAGCCATCTAGACCTCTGCAGCGCAGAGGGTGATGTCCTGGGATTAGGTTTTATAAGCGGATTTTCGCTTTTTATAGAGGACAGTAGTAACGTCACCCGCTGCTATGCGTCGGGTCTGGTGGGAGGAAATGACGCTCCCGAACAATTGGGAGATTTTCCGTGGAATGCGGCCGGCTTTGCCGCGAGGGTTAAGGACAGCACTTTGCGGAATAATTATTTTGCCGGGAAAATGGAAGAAAGCCGTGACATAGAAGGCGGTGCGGGCTGGGGAGCGGGATTTATATATGAAGCCAGCAATGTCGTCATCCAAAACGCCTACGTGTCAGGCGATGTTGCCAACAACTTAGGCTTTGCATTCGAAGTAGTCGATGGTACCGAAATTTCCGGCTGCTACTATAATACAACAGAAAACCCCTCCACCTCAGCCGTTTTCAACATCGTCGGAGCGACCGTCGATATTGAAGGCAAGACTGAGGCAGAGCTGAAGCAAATCGGCACCTTTGACGGGTGGAGCATATCGGAGGAAGGTTCGGGTGAAAACACCTTATGGTATATAAAGGAAGGGGAAAAATACCCGTTCTTCAATCCGGATTACGTCCCTTCCAGATAATTTATAATCTATTGCAAAATTGAGAAATTGTTGCAACTATCCCAGGAATACGAAGCAGCATTTTCATTATCTGAGGGCGATGCATTTTGCAGCCTGAATGTCTAATCAGAAGAATGAAGGGGGAATATGCTTATGAATTTTAAGAAAATTGGTTTTGTATGCTGGGTAATGGTTCTTTCAATGATCATGAATTTATTTATAGGTATTCCTGCAGAAGTCTATGCAGATGGCAGCATAGAGTCCATTACTGTAGTTTCAAACATCGATTATTCTGCAACCGGGAACTCGCAGGTAATAGATCCGGAACTGACTATTGCGGGAATAGGAAATATTTATAGCGCTACAGTAAATATTGATAATGGTTTTAGCGAGGAAAGCGGAGATATATTGAGCTGCAATATGTCTATGGCTGCAGATGCAGGACTTTCAGCAGAATATAATTCGGAGTCAGGTGTGCTCACAGTGTCGGGTATGGCTTCTGTGAACGCATACCAGGAGGTTTTAAGGACTGTTGCATTTCAGACAAATGCTGTTTCAGGGACGAGAACCATTGTATTTTTAGTAAATACTTCGGACGGAAAAGTAATTTATTATGATGGAACAGGCCATTATTATGAATTTGTAAATGCACCGGGTATATCCTGGCATGATGCAAAAGCGGCTGCAGAAGCCAGATATTATGACGGGCATCAGGGATATCTTGCTACCATAACTTCCCAGGGTGAAAATGATTTTGTAACATCCAAATGTGATGGCGCAGGATGGTTGGGCGCGAGTGACGAAGAAACTGAGGGTGTATGGAAGTGGGTCACAGGCCCCGAAGCTGGAACGCAGTTTTGGCAGGGTAATGAAAATGGAAGTCCTGTTGGAGGACAATATAATAACTGGAAAACAGGCTTAGAACCAAACAACGATTTTCCCGGCGAAGACTATCTTCATATAATGGGAAAAAATTTACCTTACTGGGCGTGGAATTATAAGCCGGGAGATTGGAATGATTTCCCATTAAGCACGTCTACTATTCAAGGCTATGTTGTGGAATACGGTGGCGAATATATTGATCTTTCTGCATCTTCAATATCGGCAGTAACTAATGTAACCATTTATAGTCAGCAAAGTTCTGAGAATGCATTAATCAGTGTAGCGGGTCAGACAGACAGCACTCCTGCTGGAGGGAATGGCAATACACCGGATGCAGCAATTATTTGGTATATAACCTTGCCTAATGAAAAGGAAACAATAGGGTTGGCTGATATATCTGTTTCCGAAAATGCAAGCAAAAATCTTTACAGGAACAGTGATTTTACTGGAGAAGCAGCGGGAGATGACACAATTGCTCTTACAGCAGGAAGTGCAGCAACAGTATATATAAAAGTGACGGCAGAGGATAGAACCACAGTAAGGTACTATGCCGTAACTATAAATAGAGATATAGCTCAGCATACAGTGAGCTTTGAAGAAAATGGCGGGAGTGAAGTGGCCGACCAAACGGTAAACCACAATGAAAGAGCGGCTGAGCCTGCGGAACCGACCAGGATAGGCTATACCTTTGAAGGATGGTATGCGGATGAAGGACTGACAGTGCCGTATGATTTTGATGCGCCGGTAACGGGTGATATAACGTTATATGCGAAGTGGATTTCTAATGGAGAGGCTTATGTAATTGTAGACCCGAATACTATAAAAACAGGTAGTTACACGCATAAGGAATTTTTACTAATTTTGGAAAATGACAGCATAAAACGAAAGATAACAGATAATGATTTGAGTTTAGGAGGCGTATTTAGCGATTTAAAAGTTGAAGTATTAACATATACAAATACGACTGTTACTGCATCAGTATATGAAAGCGTATACGGAAGTGTATATAGAGGATTTGATCAGAAAGGCATAGGTGAAATTATAATTAATCCTGAAGTTTTGGACAAGAGCGAAACGCCGCTTGTTGCCAAAGTGACAGTAAAAGGAGAATATACAGTAAGGTTCTTGGATGATAAGGGAAATGTGCTAAAAGAAGAAGACATAGTAAGCGGGAAAGGTGCAACTGCACCGGTGCCCCCGGAGAAAGAAGGATATGTTTTTATTGGATGGGACAAGGAATTTGGCAAAGTTTCTTCCGATCTTACTGCAACAGCTCAATACGAGATAAAAAAATGCATAATCAAATATATTGGGAGCGATATATCGGAACAAGCAGTAAACTACAAAGATAAAGCAGTAAAGCCGGCTGAACCAACAAGGGCAGGATATACATTTGGAGGGTGGTATTCAGACGAAAACTTTAACATACCGTATGATTTTGATGCACCGGTAACAGATGATATAACATTATATGCAAAATGGATTAAAAATTCGAAAACGAAGTCCGGAGGAAGAGAAACTGATAAAGCGGGAGATGGAATATCAGTCGTTGTTAATGGGCAAAGTCAAACAGCTGGCAAGGAAGTGGTTAAGGAAAACAACAATTTAAAACAAGTGGAGATCTATGTAGAAGCAAAGCCTGTCATACAAAAGATTGAAGAAGTCTTAAGAGCAAAACAGGGAGCGGACCAAACGGATAATGAATCCTCATCAAATATAGTGGAAATTCCGGTAAAAGAAAAAGAAGCAAACAGTGTAACCACCAAATTAACTGGAGAAACATTAAAGCAGATGGAGGCAAACAAATTCAATCTTTCAATAAACACGGGAGAAATTAATTTTATTATTCCCGCCAAAGAAATAAACATTGAAAATGTAGCCAAAATATTGGGAGCAGATGAAGGGGCATTGGATCAAATTGAAATAGAAATAAAAATAGACAAGCTAGAAAAATCGTTTGCCGAACAGATAAAAAAGCAAGCTGAACAAAAGAATTATGAAGTAGTATTGTCTCCCGTGGATTTTCGAGTGGTGGCACAGACAAAAACAGGAGAAAAAGAAAATAAATTTGAGATTGCAAACTTTAATCAATATGTGAAAAGAATTGTGGCAATACCTGAAGGAGTTGATCCAAACAAAATAACCACGGGCGTTGTGTATAATTCTGATGGAAGTTTTTCTCACGTTCCAACGTACATTTCTATAAAGCATGGAAAATATTACGCAGAGATAAACTCCTTAACAGATTCAATTTATTCAGTAATATGGAATCCCGTAACTGTAAAGTCAGTTGAGAACCATTGGTCAAAAGGCGCAGTAAATGATATGGCTTCAAGATTAATCATAGGCGATCCGGATGAGTTTATCCCAGATAATCAAATAACAAGAGCAGAATTTGCGGAGTATATTGTTAAAGCTATGGGAGTCTATAGAATTGAAGCGGTCAATGAAATAGAATTCAATGATGTTGATAAAATGCATCCAAAAGCAAATGCAATAAAGACAGCAATTGAATACGGGATAGTAAAAGGATATCCGGATGGAAGTTTTAAGCCGGATCAGCATATTACTAGAGCGGAAGCAATGGTGATGTATTCCAGAGCAATGGATATAGTCGGTTTAATAGGCTCTGGCAAAAACAGAATCGACAGCTATGAGGATAAAGATTCTGTGCCCGTTTGGGCATATGAGCATGTTAAGAAAGTGGTAAGCGCGAAAGTATTTAATGGTAATGATGAATTAAAATTATTGCCGTTAAAATCCTTCACATATGCTGAAGCCGCTCAAGCAATCAGAAATTTATTGACTGAAACAAATTTAATAAATCAATAATGGGATTATTCAAGGTAGGTAATTATTGATTATCTACCTTGAATAAGTAGATTTATCATATAAATTGAAATATTAATAAAATGAGATCGGGGGAGATAGATGATTTTGCCAGAATGGAAAAAGGTTATAAGAAGAACCGCCGGTTCAATAATTGTCCTTGTGGCGATAAGCTGCTGCTTTTTTGGAAATTTAGCTAAAGCCGATGACATACAAAAAACAGTGGAAACAGGAGATTATGTGCTGTTTGGTTCGTATGACCGGCAACCCATATTGTGGAGGGCAATCGACAAAGATGAAAATGGCAGGCTGCTGCTTTGGTCAGAATATATCATCAGCTTGAAGCCGTTTGATGCAGGAGGAGATAAGCATAGGGAGATAAGCAGACGGGAGGGTGGCAGCAACAACTGGGAATACTCAAATATCAGGCAGTGGCTGAACAGCGAAGAACAAGTTATCCAGTGGAAGCAAAATCCGCCTTCGAGGGAAAACCTCTGGAATGGAAACAATGCTTACGACGCGGAAAGCGGCTTTTTATCCGACCGTAATTTCACAAGCTTTGAGAAGGAGCTTATTCAAGAAACCGAGCATAAGGTGCTGTTGTCGTATCTCGATGATGGGATGAAGGATCCAAAAAGCAGCAGTTTGAAGCATATTTATCAAGCGAAAATAGATAAGGCAGTTCAAAATTATGACAATGCAAGGTATCAAATAGTAAAGGACAAGGTATTTTTGCTGTCGGTCAAAGAGGTCAAGCAATATGTGGCTGATCGAGGCTGGGAATACAGAAAGAAGCCGACAGAGCAGGCTGTAAGCAAAAGTACTTTGAAGTTTGCCGGATTGGGAGAGGAACAGTACTGGAATGCATGGCTGCGCACCCCGGCTAACGGTTCCGGACAGGGAGTGCGGTTTATCACGGCAGATGGGCTCATCAGCAACACATTTGCCTGCAGCGTAAGCGGCGGCGTAGCCCCAGCGGTTATGGTTGATTTTGGCAAAGTCGAGATTGGTTCCGGCACAGGCAGCAGAGAAGATCCATACACGCTAAAGGAAAGACATGCCATTTCTTTAAGAGAAGGAGATTATGTGCTGTTTGGCGCTTATAAGGGAGAAAAGCTATTGTGGCGCGTCATCAATGTCGACAATGAAGGCAATCCTTTACTGTGGTCGGAGTATGCCATTGGGAAAAAAGCATTTGACGCTGCGGAAAGCGGCATAATAAGGAGTCAGGGAGGAACTTACAGCCTTGATTTGCAGCGGCAGAAATGGGGCAGCAACCGATGGGAAAATTCCAATATACGGGAGTGGCTTAATTCTGCGGATCAGAAGGTTAATTGGACCACCCAGCCTCCCAAGGCAAATGCCCTGTGGAAGGGGAGCAATCCTTACGATGAGGAGCCGGGATTTTTGGCCGGCTTTACCCAAAGGGAAAGGGAATTGCTAAAACCAATTACCCACAGGGTGCTCATGGCGGAAGCGGATCAATCGGCAAAAAACGGGGGTGTTGAGGATCACCGTTACCGGTACGGAAAACCTAACGAGGCTTTGCAAAATTATGCCGATGCGCGGTATCAGAATATAACGGATACGGTGTTTCTCTTGTCTTTGCAGGAACTGAAAGAATATGTGTGGGACAGGGGCTGGGAATGCAAAAAAGGTTGGGCAAACAAGCCTGCAGAATATGTGGATTATTGGCTCAGGACCCCGTATACGGACCGCAATGCCTTGGATTTTACGACTACGGAAGTCAGGTTTTTGCACAAAAACGGCAATGTCAGTGCAACTTTTGCGGCACAATCCGAAGTTGCGGTGGTACCGGCAGTCGTGCTGGATGCAAAAAAATTGCGAAGTTTGAAGGGATGCGGAAATTTGGAAAAGCCTTATACAGTAGAGTAACGTATCGCGGGAATGCTAAGGCTGAAATAAAAGCCGGCTTACCAGTAATTAACGAAAAGAAAGAAGAGGAGTGGAGCGTTCTATGAAAGTCTTGGCGGGGGGAAACAAAAAAAATCTTAGTTCCGTTATAGGGTTATTTTTGGTGTTCGCATTAATTTTTAACAATTTATTGTTTTTTCCTCAAAAAAGCTATGCGGCGGGCAATAATTTTTACAGCAACAAGTATGGAAATGCACAGATTTTCAGTTTTAGCCAGCTCTCTTCTACAGAATATAAATTGGAAGGAAATATTGATGATGAAAGCTGGAAAAAAGTAGACTGGGGTCCCAGTGGAGACCGTTATGTGCAGTTTGAGCCCAATTATCAAAACACAAGCATAGGCGATTACCCGGTAAAGGTAAAACTGAATTTATATGAAAAAGACGGGAGTTTTGTAAAAACGATACAAAACAGCGGCTCGATAATGTACTTGGGCCCCTTGGGATTCATATATTTTGGAGATAGATCCCAAAATTATTTTGTGTCGATTGAACCGAAAAAACACGGTGATGTTGTAAACCACAACGTCAGTATTATTTCATATACAAACGGAAGTTTTTTAAAAAATAAAAACGTGGATGACTTGAATTCTTATCCAAATCGTTGTTCGCCTTATACAAATTTTTCACTTACATACGCAGCTGGACTCAACGGAACAATCTCCGGAAATGCCAATCAGGTTGTGGGAACCGGCGGCAGCGGAACGGCTGTTACGGCAGTTCCAAACCCAGGCTATGCTTTTTCCCACTGGAGTGACGGCAGGACAGACAATCCAAGGGTAGATGCCAATGTAACGGAAAATAAAACAGTTACGGCATACTTTGAGATCTCTTATGAATCCATTATTAATATGGTAAAAGAATCAATTCATATCATTTATGCACCGGGAGATAGTGAAGATTCGGTAACAGAAAACTTACAGCTTATGGATAACGGGGCTGCCTACGGCGCGACAGTTACCTGGACATCCTCAAATCCAAATGTCATTACACCTACCGGTGCGGTAATGCGGCCGGCAAGCGGCGGGGACGCGTATGTAACACTTACAGCAACCATTTCAAGCGGTGGGTTGTCGGAAACCAAGGTTTTCCCCGATATCAGGGTTTTGATGGATGCAAATGTGGATATCCGGATAGATGGGGTTACACCGGAGAAAATCTATGTGGACGAGGATAAAAAGATCTATATTGCCGGCAAGGGATTTAGGGCCTTTGCAGATAAAAGCAAATTAAACGTGAGTGTCGCTAAAGAAGGCTGGACGGGTGCGGTTCCGGCGGAAAATATAAAAATTTACAGTGACAACCTGATGGCTCTGGCGGTTCCAGCAGCCGACGGAAATTGCGAAGGCGCGTACACCGTAATAATCGAGCACATGGATTTTGGAACGATTAAAAAGGCAAATGCCTATGAAATCACCGCAGACTCCAGGTATAAGCGTCCCAATGTGGAAGAAGTGGTGCTGACAACAGAAAATCCTGATATTGAAAGAAAGCAGATTAGCATAAAGGGAATATTTGAAGAAGATATTGAGAGAAAGGGTTTATACACCCTGAATGATACGGGCCAGGCTGTAACGTTTAACTCTTATTTAAAATTTAAGGGGAGCAGTTTAACCATAGATACCCGCAAGGGGCATGGGAGCTTGATGGGGGCAGGAAGGTTCTATGTGGATACGGCGGATTCTACAGGGATCGTATCCACGGTAACCATTTATGAGGGCGATTTTTACCTGGACCCCGGCAGTTTTAGATTCAAGCTTTCCGGCGGCAAACAGGAAGTTGATATGCTAGGCATGAAAATGCCCATCAGAATCAATGAATTTTATTTTAGCAATGATGGATTTAAAGTTAACGGCGATATCTGGGTGGGACTGGACATCGATAAATCAACCAGCGTTGGCGACTGGTTCAACCTCGATGATATCGGCATAGGTGCCCGAGGAATCGGGATAAAAAAGGTGTTTCAAATTAATAAAGGGATATACATACCTCCGTTTGAAGCGGCCGGCCTCAAGGCGGGCGTTGATACCTTGACACCGGAATACTCATTCGCTGCCAATGCCAAAATCAGCGGGATTACCGAATATGGGTTTGATATGGCTTTTACCGTCAGGAAAGGCAAAGTCAATTATGTGAAATTTGTTTTGAGCGGATTGGAAGTGGATGTTCCTCCCATCATGATGAAATTTACCTCATTTGGCGGTGGAATTGAGAACTTGTCGGACAGAAGTTCCGGGCCAACTACTGTTGTGGCATTATCAAGCATGTCGGACATGCTTGAAATGACCTATCAGGGTAGGGATTTTCTCAATATTGAAAATATGAGGCTGGGCTTGTCCCAATATCATATGGATGCTTCGGGCCAAGCCAAAATCTATGGCATGGTGGATGTGGGAGATATTGCTTTTGTGGCGGTATGGAATGCAGCTAAGCATCCGGGATATGCGCAAAATGGATTTGAGCTGAAAGGGGAAACAAAGAGCCCTCTTGATATTATCGGCAAAACCAAGGTCCAGGTAAGCGCATGGGGTAAAAAGAACATTGATGCTGAATTGAAGACCATTATGCCTTTTAAGTTGCCGTCATTCCTGGAAGCCGTGGGCGGGGCTAAAATTAATGAAATGACCCTGCGCGGAAACAATGAAGAAGTTAAAGCAACCAGTACCGTGCTGGGCATAGGGGTTACAGCAGGATACAATTTTAAAAGCAACAAGGTGATTTTCGAGCCGCACATTGATCCGCCCAAGCCCAAAGAAGTGGCAACCGGTCTATATAATGCTGCTGAAAAGCTTTCTACCAGCTTATATAATGCCGTAAAAAATCCTACCGGGGTTGTAAAAGATTTATTGAACAAAGCTACGAATATTATTAATGACGCTATGAAAGATCCCGTCGGAACTTTTATTAAATACGGCACTCCTCTTGGAATGACGGAAAAGGCTTTTGATATTGCCACAAGTACAGCCCTTGTCTGCACGAAAGTGACCGAAATGGCACTGAGTAAGGTTGTTGGCAAAGACGTGGCCAAAGCCATTGTCGCGCCGCAGAAAGAAGTGATTGAGACAGCCAAAAAAGTAAAAGACGTAGCCAAAAAAACATTTAACAATGTGAAAAAGAAATTATTCTGTGAGGAATACCGGGATTCCGTCGCTTTGGAAATCAACGAAAAGGGCAGGATGCTGTTTGAATTCAATGGAGTTGTCAGCGACAATATTGTGGTGCAGGCTCCTGATTATGATACCCGCTACCGAAAAGATCAGGAAGATCCGGCGCTCAGGCTGGTCTTTGATCAAAACGACCCCAACTGGAATGCCCTGTATATACCGGAAGAAAACAAGGTTTACCTGGTGTTGGATGTCAATATGACCGGGGAATGGGCATTTATAGACTGGAACTGGATTAATGCCATTCCTGAGGATTTACGGCCGGATGTTTATAAATATGCGGATGTAACCGCCTATGAGATACCTGAACATGCTAATATGCGGTATGTTGTAGACAACATTTTGGAAAACGGAAAATCAACTGAACTGGATTTTCCTGCTCCCGGAAGGTATATGCTGGAAATAGCTGGAAACATGGCGGATATTAAGATCCATACTCCATTGGGAGGGGCTTATCCTTTGGAATTTGCACCTTATGAAGATGCATGGAATGCTGTTTGGTATGAAGATTTGAACAAGGTGTACGCTATTGTTGAGGTTGCTTCCGGGGAAACGGAAGGATGGAAAATCGCCGGGGATAGCGTAAAAATATATGAGATATCCGGAGATAACAAGCAAGCGCTGCAAAATTTGGCCAAGGCTCCCGGTAAAATGACGCTGCATGTGGAGAACACCGGGAAAATATTGATCCAGGTATTGGGCAAAAACACGAATCCAAGATTGTATAGGCCGGATGGAAGCCAGTATCCTTTAGTATTTGACGAAGGAAACGGGGGCTTCAACGCAGTTTGCGCGCAGGATGGCTCAAGCGTCAGTGTTTTGGTGGATGCAGATGTTGCCGGTGAATGGTATTTGCTTTATGACGGCGACGCGCAAGTGATAACTTACAATGCAGACCAGTATGCGGATATGCAGGACTTGATCAGTGGCAGTATGTCGGCGCATGTGACTTCAATAAAGGTGGACGATGAAGCGCAAGCCAATGGGGGCAGCCTGCTTTTTAAAGTTGAAGGAGCAACGGATGTTATCGCTATCATAAGCCCTGCCGGTATCAATATGAAAGAATCTGTGGAAAAGCTGGCATATGAAGGAGACAATGTTTTATATTTCATCGTGGACAAACCGCAAAAAGGAGCCTGGCAGCTTGTGACCGGCAACAATGTGAAGGTATCGACTTACTATATCAATAAAAATGAGCTGGGCGGTCTAGCAGAAATTGTCGAAGGATATAAAAATGCTGAAGAATATGACAGCTATCCGGTGAAGATAGACCACTACGCATCGGTGGTAATGGAAGTGAAGTTTGCAGATGATCAGACGGTAAATGTAAGTGAGGATATAGAAGTCATCAAGCCAAATGGCGAATCTCTCGAGCTTGATTTTGATGAAACTTCCCCGTCCTGGAACGCCTATTTCAAGGAAGATGATAACAGATTATTTATCCTGCATGATGTGGAAGAAACCGGCACATGGCAGATAATTGCCCCCAAAGCGGAATATGTTGAAGTGAACAACTCCTACGGAGAGTTGATGGGCAATATCAAGGCCACGGTTGAAGCCGGCACATTGTACGAGGAGTTCCTTGAGTTTAAAGCGCCGCAGCTTGTGGCCCTGGAACTGCACGGAGCGGAGGTTGAAAACACGGTTATAGAGCAGGTATATTATGACAGATCCCAGCGAAGGACAGACGATGATTTTAAAATCGTGGCTCCGATCCAACTGACGCAAGATAATGCGAAGCAGGAAGGAGATGCTCTGTATGTACTCTTGCGAGTCGGAGAGGATGACTTGGACAAGAAATGGCGCATAAAATCTTCTGACCCATTTGAATTGGAGTATAGAATCATTACAGAAAACGGTGAGACGATCGACACAATTGATAAATTTTTAAATCCTCCCGGAGGTTTTAACACATCGGTAGAATTGACGGCCGGTAAAAAATGGCTTCTGGAAGTAACGCCGTATGACAGCGGAGTAAGTCTTTATGATCCTTCCGGAAACGAATATCCTTTAAGCATTATCCCGGAAGACGCAAGCGGTGACGGATATAATGCCTATCGGAACGGGGATACCCTGGTTATATCTGTGCCGGTTGATGAAAGCAACGCGGGTGAGTGGAAAATAAGTTCATCAAAAATGGTCGATGTTACAGTTCGGGAAATAGAACCCATTCCCGAGATAGAAAAATTTGCATTTGCAGACCAAGGGGGCGGAAGATACAGCGTAGAATGGAAAGTAGCAAATCCGGAGCCTGATGAGCAAGTTAGCATCTTGCTGATTGACGAAGCAGCCAAAAATAGCGTGGATTATTTCGGCACGGAGCTTGCGACAGGGCTTTACAGTTCTGGAAAGGCGGAGGTTGTGATGCCTGAAGGGCTTCTCCCCGGCAAGTACTATTTAGTGCTGAAATCGGAGAATTCGGGATATGGCGCGCAATATCTTGCACATGACAGTTATATTAATGTCACTTACCCGAACGTCCCGCCGACCCCCGGAAAGCCGGAACTGGTATCCGGCGCTAATGGGGAAATAAAGATCAAATTTGCTGATCCAAACTTTGATCAGGTGGATCACTATGTTGTAATGATGCAAAACGAAGATGGCACTCTGGATAAAAGTGGGCCGATGCTTGAAGTCACACCCGCAGAATCGCAGGAACAGCATGCAGTTTTGAGTGGCCTAGCCCCGGAGAAAACTTATCGAATTGTGGTTTTAGCGGTTGCAAAACAAGGAGAAACATATTATACGAGTGTGCCATCGGAATGTTTGGAGGTCTTTTTGCCGACGCCTGTTTTGCCGGAGATTGCCTTGACAATAAATGTTGCCGCCGACAGGAGCAAGACTGAAAAAGTTCATGAAACACCTTACCAGTATTTTGAGTATGTAAAGAATGGAGTAACAGGCGTATGGAAGCTTGAGGAAAGAACAAGAACATTAACAGAGAAGACAACGCTTATCAACGCGGCTTCGGCTGATGTAAATATCGGTATTGTCGGCGGAGAATCTTGCGATATTGAATTTTACCTTGATGGCATATTGAGGGAAAGCAGAGAGAATGCGTCTTCACTGAATGTTGCCTTGACAGATTTAAGCGAAGGCGCCCATGAAATCGTTGTTGTTGCGGTTACGGAAGACGGAACGGAGAATACTTTGGAGGAGAGGTTGATTGTTGATATAACCAGTCCGCATATCGGTATATTATCTCCGGGAAAAGACGGGCTTGTGAGCGGGGATTCTGTTGATATCGTGGGAGAAGCCGAAGCCGGTTCTATTTTAAAAATTAACAATGAAGAAGTTTCGATCGGGGAAGATGGAGAGTTTTCGCATCATGTGGGCGGTCTTTCGTATAATGTAACGACGCCTTTGGATTTTGAATTAACCGATCAGGCTGGCAACAGGACGGAAAAAATTATGAACATTATGGCTGTGGAAAATTTGTATCTTGACAGCAGCAGCGCTGGACTGCTTTCCCTTACAACCGATGCGGGAGATTTGTCCTTTAGTCCGCAGGTATTTGACTACACACTGAGCGTAGCGGAGGCAGTATATAGTATAAGCTTTACCCCGGAAACGCAACTGCTTACACAAAAAATTGAAACCAGGCTGGGAGAAGAAGTTTTTGAAGAGATTCCAAGCGGCAGTTCGAAGCAATTCCAATTAGCGACGGGCTCCAATAGAATTCAGTTCAGGGTTACTTCGGAAGATGGGAGTGTTGTCAACACATATACAGTTATTGTCAACAGAGGTATGGCAGATGAAACATATAGTATCATTTATGACGGCAACGGCAACAACTTTGGGAGCGCGCCGATAGACAGCAATAGTTATAAGAAAAATGATACGGCAATTGTTTCAGGGAAAGGAAGCATGCAGAAGACAGGATATACGTTTGCGGGATGGAACACCATTAAAGATGGTACGGGAATATGGTTTAAAGAAGGAGATACCATTTCAATCGGTGACAGCAATGTAATCCTGTACGCTCAATGGGAATCTTCAGGTGAGGCTTATGCAGCGGCCGAGCCGGATTCTATCAGGACTGGAAATTACTCAAGAAAAGAATTCATATTGACCATCGCAAACGATTATTTTCATAAAGAAGTCCAAAACAAGGATTTGAGCCTTGGCGGTGTATTTGACGGATTGTCCGTTGAAGTTATGAACTGCACGTCCACTACTATTACTGCAGCCGTTTATGAAACGGTTTATGGAGGATTTGACAAAAAGGGCATAGGTGAAATCATTATAAGTCCGGAAGTTTTAGAAAAGAGTCGGTTACCGTTAATTGCTGAAATAACGGTAAAAGGGGAACATACAGTAAGATTTCTCGATGACAAGGGCAATCTCCTAAAAGAAGAAGATGTTGTGCACGGAGCAAGTGCAACAGCACCGGCAGCGCCGGAAAAAGAGGGATATGTTTTTATTGAATGGGATAAAGCGTTTGAGCATGTTACTTCGGATCTAACAGTTTTCCCCCATTACGAGATAAAAGCATATAACGTAGTGTTCAACTCTTTGGGTGGAAGCGAAGTCCCTGTACAAACGGTGGATTATGGCTCAAAAGCAAGCGTTCCGCAAAACCCTTCCAGAAGCGGATATGTTTTTAGCGGATGGTACAGGGAGCAAAGCTTGATGACACTTTTTGATTTCAGTACCTCAATAACAGGAAATCTGACTTTATATGCCAAGTGGATTAAGAAGGACAATCCAACCGCAGAAAAGGAATCTTCAAATAGAAAAGATAATCAAGAAAAAACTGAAACACATGCGACTGTCGTCATCAATGGGCAGAAGCAGATGACAGGAAAAGAAATCGTTAGGGAAAATGGCAGTCGAAAAGAAGTGGAAATTACTGTCGAATCGTTGCCTTTAATTCAAAAAATAGAAGAAATGATTGCTGCTAAGCCAGAGCCTGGACAAAAAGATTTGGGACAGTCGGAAAACAATGTAGAAGTTCCGGTTTCGGCCAAGAACGCTAGCAGTGTCGCTGCTAAACTGAACGGAGAAATCTTCGATAAATTATCGGAGAACAAATTCAGGCTTTCCATAGATACAGGGGAAATTAGGTATATTATACCTGCAGAAGAAATTAATATAGTAAACGCAGCGAAGGCTTTGCAGACGGAGAAAGAAAGGTTGAATGACGTAGAAATTGAAATAAGGATAAATAAAATCGAAGAAGCGGAAGCTAATGAGATAGCTGAAAGAGCAAAACTAAATAATTGCGAAGTGATCGTAAAACCTGTGGATTTTTCAGTGACAGTCAAGACGAAGACACAGGGAAAGGAGAAAGAATATGAAATTACAAGATTCAAAAGGTATGTACAAAGAGAAATACTGCTACCGGAAGGCGTATCTCCAGACAGGATTACTACGGGAGCTGTGCGCAACGCAGATGGAACCTTTGCCCATATCCCCACTCAAGTATTAGAAAGGGAAGGCAGATATTATGCGAAACTTAACTCACTGATGAATTCCACATATGTAATATTATGGAATCCGGTAGAAGTTAAAGCTGTGGATAGCCACTGGTCAAAGGCTGCTGTAAACGATATGGCGGCCAGACTGATTGTCAAGAATCCGGAAGACTTTGCTCCGGATAAGCCCATTACCAGGGGAGAGTTTGCCGAGTATATAACGAAAGCACTGGGCATATATAGGACTGGAGTGGCCGGAGGGCAGCTATTTGCAGATGTGCCAGAAAATGACGAACTGGCGGATGCCATTGCGATTGCTTCAGAATTCGGGATAATAAAAGGATATACGGACGGGCGCTTCAGGCCGCAAGCTTTGATTGCCCGCGAAGAAGCCATGGTTATGTTCGCAAGGGCGATGGATATAGTAGAATTGCAGGAGAAAGACAGCAGCAGGATTCGGAAATATGAAGATAAGGAACAAGTATCCGCTTGGGCATACGATGCCGTAAAGAAAGCTTTGGGCAGTTCTGTGTTCAACGGCAGAAGCACTGACACTATTGCTCCTCGAGGCGCATTTACCTGTGCCGAAGCAGCCACTGCCGTCAGAAATCTGCTCATTGAGGCGGGATTAATCAATAAATAGCTTCATGCAATCTGCATAACAAGCAAGAACTTGAGCGGTTGGCGGATATCCAAGTCATGTGCAGATTGATCGTTAAGCGGACAAAAGCGGCATTGATGAAGGGACCTTGAAGGTGGATTCCTGCATAAGAGTGGATAAGATTTATACATCATCCAAAAAGAATTGTTATAAGTAAATTTGGTGCTGTGAAAACGCATATTATTGATGCAGTTAAGGAAAACTCTTTGAGTTAATCTAAAACAACCTTTTTCATTAAATGAATGATAATTATGGGACTGCAAGAAAAAAGTGCGGGAATTTGAATGTTTCCAGCACTTTTTTTCTTGGGTTTATTACATCTCTAATCTCTAAAAAACCATATCATTTAATGCGATTTCTTTGGAGTCGGGGCTAAAACCGTTGTGAGTGTTTTTGATGTTGATCCATTGACAACTGAACTTAATAAAAACCTTAATAGCGGGATTGTTGTTTTCATTTTTATGTATTGCCAGAAATATCTTTCTAAATATTGTTGGCTCCAGTGAGAGAATGGAAAGTCCGGTGCTCGCGCTTTTGACTGCCACGGGATATGCAAGCACCGATATTCCAAGGCCTTCACTTACGAGACCAAGAATTGTTTCTACCTGCGAACAATGCAATAATATTTTGGGCTCGAAGCCTGCGGCGCAACAGGCGTTGCGAAAATCCTGATAATTGCCTGAGTTTGGCGGCGGAACTATAAAATTTTCATTGGCAAGGCTGGCTATATTAACCGATTTTTCATGAGAAATAGGATGGAGGTTGTCTGTTACTACTACCATTTTGTCCGTTATGAGGGGATAAAACTGAAAATGCGGATCGGAATTTGTTTGGCTGAGGATGGCAGCATCTATTTTTGAATCATGAAGCATTTGCAAAAGGTCCTCACATTCCGCTTCGAGGAGATTTAAATCAATCCCCGGGAAATTTTTCTTAAAAGATGCTACAAGGCGATGAAGCTTATAATATCCGATTACCGGCATAACCCCGAGAGCGATGGAGCCGCGCTCATAAGATGAATATTCATTGATGCTCTGTCGGGTTAGGCTGATTTCTGAAAGTATTTTTCGGGCATGTATACAAAATTCAGCTCCTGCAGGGGTGAGTTGCACGGCCCGGGTTGTCCTGAGAAATAAATTTACGCCCAGTTCTTTTTCGAGTTTGCTTATCTGCTGGGAAAGGGAAGACTGTGAAACATTTAATTTCTCAGCGGCGCGGGTAAAACTCTGGTGCGTTGCTACGGCAAGAACATATTCCAACTGATGGATTTCCATAAATAGCAACTCCCCTTGTTTAAGATTTATTATTTTTAATTAATAATCATTAGAGAATATTATAACATAATAAATAAAAAAGTTAAATATGGATTTATTATATTTGTGAATAAATTCAATCGATAAAATATATTTGTAAAATAACCGCATAAGTAATAGAATTATCTAAGAAGATTCGAAGATAAATATTTTTACATTGCGATGAAACGCTCATATATTAGACAATAAACTCTTTTTTGCAAAAAATTAGCAGACCTTATGGCATTTTATTAAAAAAAGTTATCAAAACTCATTTGGAGGTGCGATATTGAAAAAGCTAAAGTTTTTTGGAACAGGCGGGCAAGGGGTGGTTACCGCTGCAAAAATCTTTTCTACAGCCGTTTCCCTTTATGAAGACATGCATGCCATAACCGTTCCTGCTTACGGTCATGAAAGACGCGGAGCTCCGGTTATTACAGATGTGGTCATGGACAGCGAACCCATCCTGATGAATTCTTTTGTATATGTTCCTGATATAGTTGTTGTCATGGATGAGACGATCATCGACAAACATGTGGATGTTAGCGCAGGAAAGCATGATGGGACAGTTTTGGTATTGAATTCGGAAGAACCCTTTATGCTGGAACGTTATAAAAAAATATTCAACGCCAACGAAATTTTCTATGTAGACGCTACCCATATTGCTCTGGAAGTTATAGGCAAAGGCATCCCCAATGGATCCATGCTGGGGGCGCTTGCCGCTACAGGAGTTGTTGAAATAGATTCGATTGAAAAGGCCATAAGAGAATCATTTGGCGAAAAGGCGGGTGATATGAATGCAGCGGCGGCCAGAAAAGCCTATGAAAACGTTAAAAAGCTGTAAAGTGTTGGGGCCAGTGGCCACAATCTTTGACAGCGCCAATACCGGGAGCTGGAGAATAGAACGTCCGGTAGTAAAATTTGAAGATTGTATTAAATGCGGAACCTGTGCCAGATATTGCCCGGCCAACATCATCGATATATTTAAAGATGAAAGAGAATGTGTTGTCATAGATTACTATTACTGCAAGGGCTGCGGCATTTGTGCCAATGAATGCCCCGTGGGCTGCATTGAAATGGTTGACGAGAGGAGCGCGAGGAAAAATGACCTACAAAATGCTTGATGGAAATGGTGCTGCAGTTGAAGCCATGAAACTTGCCAGAGTTAAGGTTGTTTCGGCTTATCCCATCACTCCTCAAAGTTCGATCGCTGAAAAATTGTCTGAATTGGTGGCCAAGGGAGAACTCGACGCCGAATACATTAGAGTCGAGTCGGAGCATACGGCCATGTCTGCAGCCGCTGCTGCTCAGTTGACCGGTGTAAGAGCCGCTACAGCCACGTCTTCGGTGGGTTTGGCTTTGATGAGCGAAGTCGTGGGATTGGCGGCGGGATGCAGGGTCCCAATCGTCATGCCTGTGGTAAACCGGGCATTGGTAGCACCCTGGAGCCTCTGGTGCGACCATAGCGATGCCATGTCTGTCCGCGACAGCGGCTGGCTTCAGTTTTACTGCCAAAATGTGCAGGATGTTTTGGATTTGATGATCATGGCCTATAAAATAGCGGAGCATGAAAAAGTACTGCTGCCGGCCATGGTATGCCTGGATGGATTCTTCCTTTCGCATTCCATGCAGAAAGTTGAAGTTTATGACCAGAAATTGGTAGACCAATTCATCGGTGAATATATACCCAAAAATACCTATTTAAACACGGAAGATCCCATGTTCATATGCGATTTGACGCCGCCTGAAGATTTTACCGAATTAAAATATCAGCAAAAAGTGGCAATGGATAACGCCGTTGATGTCATCGCCGAAGTCCAGGATGAATTCTATCGGATTTTTGGAAGAAAATCCAGTATTATTGAGGAATATATGACAGAGGATGCGGATGCGGTGTTGGTTGCACTGGGATCCATGTCGGGCACAGCCAAACATGTGGCAAATGAAATGAGAAAGAGGGGACTTAGGGTCGGGGTCCTCAAGATTGTTGTGTATAGGCCGTTTCCTTTCAAACAAATAAGAGAAGCTCTAAAAGCAAAGAAAGTTGTTGGAGTATTCGACAGAAGCGCGGGTTTGGGCGCTCAGGGCGGGCCCGTATGGACCGAGGTATGTGCTGCTCTCAGGGGGCTGGATATCGATATCAGAGGATATGTAGGCGGGCTCGGAGGGAGAGATGTTCCTGAAACAACCATAGAAAAAATATTCAATGAATTGCTTGATATATATAAAGGCAAGAGAATCCTCCATACAAACTGGATAGATGTTAAAGACAATGCCATGGAGATTCGGGAGGTGCTGAAAGTTGTATAAGATAAATGCTGAATCGAAGGGGCTGGTGTCCCATGGGGTCAGCGCCTGCGCGGGATGTGCCCTGGAGCTTATTTTTAGAAATGTTCTGGATGTTTTGGGAGAAGATACGATAATCGTCATTCCCCCCGGATGTTCGGCCTTATTTTCCGGATATGGCAAAGAAACGGCTGTGAAAATCCCCGGAGCCCAGATGACGTTGGAAGCCACTGCCGCTTGCTGCACCGGAATTAAAAGGGGATTGCTCGCCCAGGGCAATACCCATACGACGGTATTGGGATTTGCCGGAGATGGCGGAACGGTGGATATCGGCTTGCAGTCCCTTTCCGGGATGATGGAAAGAATGGAAAAGGTAATATATGTTTGCTATGACAATGAGGCATATATGAACACCGGTATCCAGGGCAGCAGCTCTACTCCTCTCGGGGCGAGCACCACTACAACGCCTGCCGGCAAACCGACAAAGAGAAAAGACCTTGTGGGCATTGCCGCTGCACATGATATTCCTTATGCCGCCACTGCGTCTGTAGCATATCTGACGGATTTGCGGAAGAAAGTAAAAAAAGCAAAAGAAACGGATGGGCCTTCTTTGCTGCACATTCATGCCCCTTGCCCCACGGGGTGGCGATATGACCCGGCAAAGACCATAGAGATTGCCAGGGCTGCGGTTGAAACAGGCTGCTGGATACTGTGCGAATTTGAAAACGGCAAATGGGTGATAAATAAGCCGCTGAAAGAACTCAAGCCGGTGGGAGCCTATCTGAAGGCTCAGGGAAGGTTTAATAATCTGAAAGAGCATGATATAGCGCAGCTGCAGATTCAAGTAAGGGATCATTATGCTAGGTTTATTGAGAAAGCAAAGCTGAATTAATCTAAAGATGATTTTAGTGTAAAAACTAAGTTGGCTGTCAGAGATGGCTGAGTTGTACGTTTAGCGAGGCCGCCGCCGCTTGCTCCAAACTCAAAAGCGGCAAGATGATGAATTGAGGTGCAGGGCCATCTCTTGCGGTAGAGTGACTATCTACACTTGAATCAAAGATAATTAAAAAGCAATTGGCAGGTGAAAAAATGAATATATTTGTGGTTGGAGCAGGAGCGATGGGATGCCTGTTTGGCGGCTTGCTGAAATTAAATGGCCATGATGTGACGCTGATAGATGTATCACAAATCCAAGTCGACACCATCAACAGCAATGGCCTGATGATAGAAACGGATACAGGGCCAAAAAGGGTAAGAATTCCTGCCAGATATGCCAGCGAAGTTGAAGAAAAAGCAGAACTCATATTGGTTTTCACGAAAACTTACCATACTGAAGAAGCAATGAAATCAATCCGGCATTTAATCGGTGACAACACATATATATTGACACTTCAGAATGGCCTCGGAAACCTGGAAAAGATAAACAAATTCGTTGAATTGTCAAAAATAATAATCGGCATGACAAATCACCCCAGCGATATGGTAGCGCCGGGTCATATTCGTTCTATCGGAAAAGGCAAATCAAAAATTATGTCAGCCGACGGCAAAACTCACCATATGCTTGGGGCGGTATGTAAAGCATTTAATGAAGCTGGTTTGCCCTGTGAAATCTCGCCTGATATTTTTTGCGATATATGGGAAAAGGTGGCCTTTAATGTATCTTTGAACTCGATAGGCGCCGCGACATATTTGACAAATGGTGGAATTGCCTCTGTGCCTGAAGGCGTTGAATTGGCAAAAAAAGTTGTTGAGGAGGTGATAATGGTCGCCAATAAAAAAGGAATACGGGCAAAACAGGAAAGAGTAATAGCTGCTGTAGAGAATGCATTAGCAAATCATCCTAATCATAAAAGCTCTATGCTTCAGGATATTTTGGCAAAACGTCCCACGGAAATTGATTCGCTAAATGGAGCTGTTGCGAGAGAGGCAAAAACAATTGGCTTGAGCATCCCTGTTACGGAAACTCTTTACTGTCTCGTGAAAATTCAGGAAAAGACTTACGGCAGTCAGGCAAGTGCAGAAATTCAGCGGTGAAAAATTTGCAGGCATTTCATTAAAGTGAAAATTTACGGGAGGGAAAAAACATGAGAAAAAGACATTATGTTTATTTGGCCATACTATTGACATTGACAGTTTTATTCACTGCAGCCTGTTCGGGAGCAAAATCGCCCGGCGAGTCCAACAATCAATCAGGCAATTCTGCAGCCAATACCGAGAGCAAACAGGAACCAAAAGTTCTTAAACTGGGTCATATAGGTTCGCTGGAAAACGAATACAATTTGATGGCTGAAAGATTTAAAGAGGAAGTAGAAAAAAGAACAAACGGCCGGTACGTCATTCAGATATATCCTGCCAGGCAGTTGGGCGGAGACAGGGAAATCATCGAAGCCATGCAGTATGGAAACGTTGATGCCGGCGTTGTGACCAGTTCGCCCATGGTAAACTTTGTTCCGGCTCTGGGAGTATTAGACTTGCCCTACGTGTTTAAAAGCTGGGACCATATAGAAAAGTATGCCAAATCAGATGCGCTGCAAGAGCTTTTGAAGGAGGGAGAGAAAGCCGGTTTGATAAATTTGGCCGTGCTGCCGAGAGGGTTCAGAAGCATTACTAATTCTAAACACCCGATCAGGGTGCCTGAAGATTTGAAAGACATCAAGATTAGGGTTATTGAAAGCCCAGTTTTTGTAAACACCTTTAAACTTTTTGGAGGAACAGTTATTGCCATGGCAGCGGGAGAGGTTTATACGGCTTTGCAGCAGAAGACCATCGATGCACAAGAAAATACTCCGGCTGTCAATATATATGAAAGATTTTACGAAGTGCAGAAATATTTCTCTCTAACCCAGCATATGTCGGCATGGGGAATTGTAACAATAAGCAAGGCTACCTGGGATAAGATGCCAGCCGAAGACCAGAAGATATTCAGAGAAGCAGCTCTGGCAGCACAGGAAACCCAAACGAAATTGCAGAGAGAAAGTGAGGCTGGATTCATAAAGCAATTGCAGGAAAAAGGCATGGAAATCAATGATGACGTCGACAGAGAAGCTTTTGCAAAAGTTACGAAACCTGTTGTGGATGATTGGATTGCCAAAAATGGCGATAAATATATAAAACCGATACAAGAAATGGAATAAAAAAATTGAGTTTTTATTAATGGTTAGGTTGGCAGAAAGTCAATTCTGCCAGCCTATTCTTGCAAAACCAATTATCCGGAAAAAGGAGATGCCTAAATGGGTATTTTATACCGTATTAGCGAAAAATCCGATAAATTCTTCCGGTTTTTAGTAACAGTATTTTTTATAGCCATGTTTGTTCTATATTTCGGGCAGGTAGTATTGAGGTATTTTTTTCATACCGGATTGCCGTGGGCGGAAGAATTGGTCCGCTATCTGATGATAGCCATGACGTATATCGGCGCTGCCGTATTGACTAAAGAAGGTTCGCAGATTAGCATGACTCTAATAGAAGATATTTTTCCCTATACAAAAAAATGGCTGCATCTAATTCAATATATTTTTACAATAATTTTTTATGTGATTATAACCTACCTCGCAATTCTTGCTTTAAATCTCGCCCAAACGCAAAAGTCTCCTGCCATGGGTCTTCCCATGAGCGTTATATATGCTGTAATCCCCTTGAGCACCATATTCATGGTAATCCATTTGATAATCAAAATATACGACAGCATCAAGGGGGGAGAAAGATGATAACCATATTTTTATTGTCTGCTCTTTTATTTTTATTCCTTGGCTTTCCAATCGCTGTGACAGTTGGTTTGTCTTCTGTCCTATATATACTTGCTTCGGGGATAAAACCTTTAATCATTATACAGCGATTATTTGCAGGCATTGATATGGCAGCAATTCTGGCCATCCCATTTTTTGTTCTGGCCGGCGATCTCATGAATATAGGAGGACTGGCAAAAAGACTGGTGCGCTTGGCCAACTCCATTATTGGAAATGCAACAGGAGGACTAGCAATTGTCACGATTTTGGGATGCATGTTTTTTGCGGCAATATCCGGCAGCGGTGTAGCTACTGCTGCTGCTCTGGGAAGCATTATGATACCGGCCATGGTGAAGAGAGGGTATGATACTGATTTTGCCTCTGCAGTGGTGGCATCGGCTGCGCCAATCGGCGTCATTATCCCGCCTAGTATTTCTTTTGTAATAATCGGAGTTCTTTCCGGAACGTCCATATCGGATTTATATAAAGCGGGGATACCTGCGGGTATAATAACCGGGCTTGCTTTGATTATAGTTTCCGTCTGGATGTCCAAGAAAAAGAATTATAAAGGAGAGGAAATTCCCTTTGATTTAAAAAATATCTGGAACGCCTTCAAAGATGCGATTTGGGCTTTGGGCACTCCGTTAATCCTCATAGGCGGCGTATTCGGCGGAATTTTTACGCCAACAGAATCGGCAGTAGTGGCAGTAGCATATGCCATTGTAGTCGGCAGATATATTTACAAAGAAATGTCCTGGAACGATATTCTCAATGTTTTTATTATATCTGCCAAAACTTCGGTTAGAATTTTATTCATTATTTCCAATGCGGCTCTTTTCGCATGGGTGCTAACCATTGAGCGAGTCCCCCAGCAGATTATGGAAAGCTTTTTGTCCGTATCGAACAGCCCAATCCTGCTTCTGATGATTATCAACGTAATTTTGTTAATTGCGGGATGCTTTTTGGAAAGCGGCTCCATCCAGGTCATTACAGTGCCTTTATTATGGCCCATTATAACTAAATTGGGAATTAACCCGGTGCATTTTGGCATAATCATGACCGTAAATCTGGCAATAGGTCTGATGACGCCGCCCTTTGGCGTTGTCTTGTTTACGACCTCCAGCGTTGGCAATACAAGCATACAAAGAATTTCGGCAAAAATTGCACCATTTTTTATAGCCATGGTTATCGCTTTGCTCATAATAACATATATACCAAAAACAGTAATGTTCATGCTTTAGGTTGAATTTATAGGATATCACTTATTTTATATTAATAATTGAAGTGAATGACTTAAACGACTTAATACAGAATGAACCATGCTTTCATCAAGCACGTTATAAAGTTTGAGTAATAGATAAAAATTATGATAATATTATTTAAAATTAGTCTTAAAACGGTATTTATTGAAGAGAATAGGGGTGATTCGATGTCCGCAAAAAGAATTTTGGTATTAAATCTTGGTTCCACTTCTACCAAAATAGCGGTATTTCAAGATGGCGAAGCGATATTCAAGGAATCGGTGAAGCATTCGGCAGATGAAATAAAAAAATTTGCAGATATATGGGATCAATATGATTACAGGAAAAATATAATACTTGAAAAACTTAAAGAAAAGAATGTAGGCCTGACCTCGCTTTGTGCTGTTGCCAGCCGGGGAGGCAATACAAAGCCGATACCGGGCGGAATATATTTTATAGACGAAAAAATGATCATGGATATGAAAAGTCGGAGGTACGGCACCCATCCCACCAACGTGGGCTGCGCCATTGCCCTGGATTTGGGGAAAGAGCTGGGTATTCCGGTGCTTACGGTGGATCCGCCGGTTACGGATGAATTCTGCAATTTGGCAAGGTATTCGGGATTGCCAATAATACGAAGAATGAGCAGTTTTCATGCATTAAACTCCAAAGCCACCGCAAAAAAAATAGCTGAAAAACTGGGGAAAAAGTATGAAGAAATAAATATGATAGTGGTCCACCTGGGGGGAGGCATTTCGGTAGGAGCTCATAAAAAAGGGAAAGTCATTGATGCTAATAATTCTCTGGATGGCGACGGTCCTTTTTCTCCTGAAAGAGCAGGAAGTCTTCCGACTGCAGATCTGGTGAGATTGTGTTTTTCTGGCAAGTATACAGAAAAGGAGATTCTTCAGATGCTGACAGGAAAAGGCGGCCTGGTCGCTTATCTGGGCACAAACAACTGCCAGGAAGTCGAAGAGCGAATCGATAAAGGAGACGAGAAAGCGAGGGAAGTCTATGAGGCCATGGCTTATCAGGTTTCCAAGGAAATCGGAAGCGCCGCCGCCGTTTTGAAGGGCGATGTTCAAGCCATTGCTCTGACGGGCAGCCTTGCCTATTCGGAGCGTTTTGTCAACCTTCTTAAAGAACGCGTATCTTTCATTGCACCGATTTACTTGTACCCGGGCGAGAACGAAATGGAAGCGCTGGCTGAAGGTGTTTTCAGATTTTTAAGCGGTCAGGAACAAGCCAAGATTTATGAAGAATGCTGTTATACGGAATGCAAGGTTTCATGAACTCATTTCACAATTGCTCGAATTAGGGGGAATGTTGCATGATAAAAAGCATAGATTCGCTCATTGCCAATGTTAAAAGCAAAGACAAAAAAACCATCGCGATAGCTGCCGCAGAAGATTATGATGTGGTGAAAATCGTAAATGAATGCAAAGCTATGAATCTCGCAGATTTCATTTTGGTAGGCGATAGGAAAAAGATAATCAAGATTGCCGATCAGAATGAAATTAAGATTGATGCCGAAATAATTGATTTAAATGACCATGCCCTGGCGGCGGAAATGGCAGTCAATCTGGTTAAGCAAAAAAATGCAAATGTGATAATGAAGGGCCTGCTTCATACCGGTACATTTTTGAAAGCAGTATTGAATAAAGAAACGGGTCTTAATAAAGGAAGCCTGATTAGCCAGATTTCGGTTTATGATAAAATCGAGGGAGAAGGCCTGCAATTACTTACAGACTGCGTCATAAGCATTCAGCCGACTCTCGAACAAAAAATGCAAATAATAGAGAATGCCGTGGAATGTGCAAGAAAATTGGGAATAGATAAACCCAAGGTGGCAGTATTGTCCTGCCTGGAAATAGTAAATCCCGAAATTCCCGATACATTGGATGCGGCCATATTGAGCAAAATGGCCGATAGAGGCCAGATAAAGAATTGTATTGTCGATGGCCCCTTCGCCCTGGATAACGCCGTTTCCATTGAGGCCGCCAGGCATAAAAACATCAACAGCGAGGTGGCGGGCAATGCAGATATATTGCTGGTTCCAAACCTGCAGGTCGGAAATGTTTTAACAAAAGCCCTGGTGTACTTTGCGAAGATGCGGGTTGCAGCGGCCATAATGGGAGCGGCGGCGCCGATTGTAATGACCTCAAGGACGGATACGATTGATAATAAAATACTTTCGATTGCTTTAGCCATATATTTATCGGACTAAAATGAGTATTTAATGATGTTTTCATAATGAAATTTTAAATATTTCAAAATGAACATATTATTGCATGAATAAAACGGAGCAAGCCGCAATATGCCTGAATTCTGCATAATGGTACATTTCTTGCATGTATAAACATGTATAAAATCGTAGAATATTTTAAGTTTTACAGGTGGGTGAGTTATGAAATTAGATGAAAAAAATCAATATCAGGCGCGTTTGGAAAGGTTCACAAAAGCTTTTCTATTGGAAGAACCGGATAGAATTCCTGTAGAAATTATTTTTGATGCCACTTTTTGCATTCAATATGCCGGTTACTCTTTGACTGAAGGCACATGGGACATCAATAAGGCGGGGGCGGCTATAGAAAAATGCTTTGCAGACTTCGAGTTTGATTATTGCAGGAGTTTTACTTTTCGCTCTCCCCAGTTTTATAAGGTGCTTGGAGCAAAGACCTTTATCCAGAGCAATAAAGGCTATATGCAGCATCCCGAAGTGCACGGCCTGGAACCGAATGAATATCGCGAGTTTATTGAGAATCCCTTCGGTTGTTTAACGGAAAAAGTCATTCCCAGACTCTATACAGAGCTTGATCAGCCCAAGCCTTATAATATGGTGGCCTTGATCAAAGCCATGCATGTTTATAATACGGCGATGGCAAAATACCGCGACATTCAGGCGTCTATTGCCCAAAAGTTTGGCGTGCCCATGGTCACAGGAGGAGCTATCGAAGCGCCAATGGATTTTGTGGCTGACTTTATCAGGGGATTTTCCGGGATTGTTCTTGATATCAGACGAAATCCCGATGAAGTGGAAGCGGCTTGTGAAGCAGCCATGCATTTGATGATCAAAAAGGCCATGACGGGCAAACCCGGCATAACATCTCAAATATTCATACCCCTTCATATGCCGGCCTTCCTGCGCGAGCAGCAATTTGCCCGATTTTACTGGCCAACCTTTAAGAAAATGATTGCCACCCTGGCTGAGGCCGGGCACTGCTTCTACATCTTTTTTGAAGGCGATTGGGCGAGGTATTACGATTATTTGCAGGAACTTCCCGCCAAAAAAATTATTGCCAAGATGGAATACGGCGATCCCAAACTGGCCAAGGAAAAACTGGGAAAAACAATGTGCATCACAGGCTTCTTCCCGCAATCACTGCTGGCCAACGGAACAAAACAGCAATGTGTTGATAAAATAAAGGAATTGATTGAAGTTCTTGCTCCCGGCGGCGGTTATATGTTTTCAGCAGACAAAAACCTCATAGGTTTGAGCGATGTTAATATGGAAAATTACCATGCGGTTATAGATTATCTTTTCAAGCATGGAAACTATTAAGCATGTAAACTGCAAGGGGGAAAAAATCGTGGAAGAAACTTTATCAAAATATTTAATTCCATGGGAAGATGTCAAAAAGACCATGGAGAATCCTCCCGAAGACCCTAAAATGGAGGAATATTGGAAAGATATGAATAACTATGTTCTTAATTTTGTGTTATCGCTTTTAATGTGAGTTTATCGATTGTACGAAATCATCTGATGTTTTCGCCGATTTGCGTATATTCTTAAACTTTTATTGCTTTGTTGATTAATTTTGTCATTGAATATACAAAAAATGATAAGGAGGGGGAACCTAATGCCAAAAAAGGGAATGAATATTGCCTTAATTGCTGTGTTGGTCATAACAATATTAGCCATGATTATTTCTGGCTGTGGCGCCAAAAAAACCTCTGAACCTGCTGCCGGCTCAGAGCCACAAAAGGTAGAAATCGTAATGGGTCATCCTTTTGCAGCGCAGCATCCAATCAGTCAGCAGATATTGATCCCTTTGGCGGAAGAACTTAAAGAGAAGAGCGGAGGACGGATCACGCTGACTATCCATGCGGGCGGCGCCGTAACGAGCGCTACCACGGTCCGCGAGGACGTCGCCAACGGAGCCATCGATATGGGCTGGACGCTGCAGGGATATACGCCCGGCAAGTACCCGCTGACAGATGTGATAGAATTGCCGTTTCAGTTCGATTCCACTCTTCAGGCGTCCTATGTGCTCTGGGAGTTGTTCCAGCAATCCCAGGATTTTCAGAGGGAATATGGAGATGTCAAGGTGTTGGGTCTTTGGGTGACAGATCCTGGAGAATTGTTGACAAAAAAGCCTGTCAAGAAGCCTGAGGATTTGGCAGGAATGAGGATCCGTTTTTCCGGCCCGGCTCAGGAATCCATGATCAAAAAATTCGGCGGCACGCCGGTAGGCATGGCCATGCCAGAAGTGTATGACGCTTTGCAACGCGGAGTTATTGATGGAGTGGCCAATGGTCCCTCTGTTATTCAATCTTATAAGTTGAACGAGGTTATTAAATACACCACCCGCGGTTTGAATTCCTTCTATTCAGCTCAGGTTATATTCATGAACAAGAATAAGTGGGACAGCCTTTCTCCTGAAGACCAGAAGTTATTGGCCAGTCTCACTGGAGAGGTGATTTACAGAAAAGCCACAGATATTTACAGCGCCGGGTATCAAAAAGGATTGGACTTGGCCAAAGAATCCAATGTTGTGATTAATGATATTACCCCGGAAGAAAGGGAAGAATGGAAAGCCAAGACCAAAGACATTGTTGATGAATGGCTGAAAAGGGTAAATGAAAAAGGTCTTCCCGGTCAGCAGATATTGGATTTGGTTCATAAGCTTGCTAAAGAATACAAACCTTAAAATCAATCAATAAATATAACTATTTAATAGGGTAGATTAAAAAACGGCTAGTTTTTTTAATTGCAATAAGAGGCTGCAATGTTGAGCGCTGTGGTTGCCAATAGCGATTGCAGCGCTGATTTTTATTTTTATGTTTATCCTATTTGCTGACAAACTTAATATAGCTAATATGTGCAGGGAGGCCATTAATGTGGAGAAGATTTCCTATTATATCAATTGCATTATCAACCGAATCAGCACCATTATGATGTTATTATTAACTTTTATTACCATAATTGACATTACCGGCCGCTTTGTTTTTAATAAACCGCTGCCGGGAACTATAGAAGTCACCGAATTGAGCCTCGTGCTGATTGTTTATTTGACATTGGGGTATACAGAACACTTTGATGAACATGTCGTAATAGACACTGCATATAAATTAATGCCGAAGACCGTGCAATTCGTTCTATATATGGCAGCGGGCCTGATTTCCTTTGCTACAGTTCTCTTGATGGCATGGCAGCTGTATGTATATGCCGGCCGCATGATAGCAGGAGATTATCAAACCGGTGTTTTGGGCATACCTTATTATCCTGTTGTCCTGGCAGCGTCATTTGGCTCTTTGTGCTATTCCATGGCGATTGTTTCAAATATGATCAAGTTTTACAAGAGCGAAAGGAAGGAAAACAAATCATGACACCAGAAATGATCGGCATCTTTGGTATATTGATAATGCTTTTGATGATAGCAATTCGCGTACCAGTGGCTATTGCCATGATTGCTGTTTCTTTTATCGGGACGAGCATGCTTGTTTCGCCTGCTGCTGCCCTAGCCAAGCTTGGGGGAGACGCTTTTGCGTATTCGAAAATATATTCGCTCAGTGTTATGCCGCTTTTCATCATGATGGGGATGTTCCTATCCCGTGCCGGATTGGGCAGTGCTTTGTATGAGATGTTCGATGCCTTCCTGGGCCGCATTCGAGGAGGACTCGCTATGGCAACCATTGCCTCAAGCGCCCTTTTCGCCGCTGTTTCCGGTTCGGCAATCGCCACAGCTACGACCATCGCCAGCGTGTCGGTGGACGAGATGCGCAAGTATAATTACGATGAAGGGCTTGCCGCTGGCTGCGCCGCAGTAGGCGGGACGCTGGGCATTCTTATACCGCCAAGCTCCACATTGGTGCTGTACGGTGCACTCACGGAAGAGACCATCGGGGGTTGCCTTATTGCCGGCATTATACCGGGAATCATTACCACCATTTTGTTGATGATCACAGTATATCTATTGGTATTGAGAAAGCCATCATTGGCTCCAATGGCATTAGAAGATAATCAGACCAAACTCACATGGCGTTTGATAAAGGAGGTTTGGGTCATACCGGCCATCTTTCTGATCAGCATCGGAGGGATATATGTCGGAGCCTTTACTCCAACGGAAGCAGGAGCTGTCGGGGCTTTTCTTGCTCTTATTTTACCCGTGATTCAGCGCAAACTTAGCTGGAAAGGCTTCATAGAGGCGATGAATCAATCTGCGCGCATTAATGCCATGACATTCATCATCCTGATTGGCGGATTGATGTTTGGAAGATTTCTTTCACTTAGCCGCATACCGTTGGTTATGACTGATTTTGTCAAAACGATGGAAGTTAGTCCCTATTTCGTTCTGGCTGTCATATTCCTCATATATTTTGTCCTGGGCTGTTTGATGGATGGCATGGCCATCCTGGCGATCATGACTCCCGTGGTTTATCCTATTATAAAAGCATTGGGATATAACGGAGTCTGGTTCGGGGTTTTAACCGTTCTCATGCTCAATATCGGCCTGCTGACTCCGCCCGTTGGGGTAGTAAGCCTAGTAACAGCTTCCGTCACGAAAGTACAGCCCATGAAAGTGTTCCGCGGGGTGGTTCCGTTTTGGATAACTCTAATAGTGGCCTGCATTATAGTTATTGCCTTCCCGCAGTTGGCAACCTTTTTACCCGGTCTGATGAAATAAGCTCTGACATGGTTTGAAAATTGGGCTTTAAAACAAGGAATACTATGGGCAAAAGGGTGGGAAAGCTCCCACCCTTTTAGCGATGTTTTAAATACGCTTTTTTTATGAAATTTCTCCATGCCGCGTCTTCCGTCATCGCCACCAAAACCTGACTTCTTCCGGACCGCCTGGTAGAAGTTAATTGCCTTGCCTGCTGCCTGTTTTGTAAAAAACTTGCAGCTGCTGCGGGGTGACGCTTGTCATTCGAAGTAGGCATTGGCTTTTTTCACCATTTCAATGGTGTTTTTGGCGACTTCATCGGGGTCAACTTTCAATCTCGCCACGCCGGTTTCCATTGCTGCTTTAGCCACAGCTTTGGCCACTTGCGGGGCAACTCTGGGGTCGAAAGGCTTCGGTATGATATAATCTTCGTTTAGTTCGCTATCGGGAATTAGTTCCGCTAAAGCGTAAGATGCTGCCAGTTTCATTTCTTCGTTGATTTCGCTGGCCCGAACATCCAGGGCTCCTCTGAATACGCCGGGGAAGGCCAGCACGTTATTTATCTGATTCGGATAGTCTGATCTACCGGTCCCCACCACGCGGGCTCCGGCTTCTTTGGCCTCTGCCGGGTCTATTTCGGGAACGGGGTTGGCCATCGCAAAGATTATGGGGTCTTTTTTCATGCTCTTTACCATTTCCTGGCTTACTATTTTTGCCGAGGATACTCCGATGAATACGTCGGCACCCTTTAATGCATCGGCAAGGGTTCCCCGGCGGTTTTCTTTATTTGTTATCTGTGCCAGTTCTTCCTTGGCCCAGTTCATGCCGGATGTCCTGCCTCTGTAAATTATTCCGCTGCGGTCGCACATCAATATGTCGCCGACTCCTGCTTTTAGGAAAATCTTTGCTATGGCGGTACCAGCGGCGCCAGAGCCGTTTATCACCACTGTAAGGTCTTTAAGGTTCTTTTTGACAATCTTCAGAGCGTTTAAGAGCCCGGCCAGAGCTATTATTGCAGTGCCGTGCTGATCGTCATGGAAAACGGGTATGGGCAGTATCTTCTTCAGGCGATTTTCCACTTCAAAGCAGGCGGGAGCGGCAATGTCCTCAAGATTTATTCCCCCAAACACCGGTGCTATGAGGGTAGCGGTTTCAACGATTTTATCTATATCGGTGGTATCGATGCATATCGGGAAAGCATCGATACCTGCGAAACACTTGAATAAAATCGATTTTCCTTCCATCACCGGAAGTGCAGCGCTGGCCCCTATGTTTCCAAGCCCCAGAACTGCCGTGCCGTCGGATATGACGGCTACCATGTTGCCTTTGACTGTATAGTCGTAAACTTTTGCTATATCCGCGTGAATCTCCTTGCACGGTTCTGCAACGCCAGGCGTATATGCAAGGCTTAGACTTTCCTTATCTTTCACAGGCACCTTGCTTATTACTTCCAGCTTGCCTCGGTTGTCTTTGTGCAGCTTTAAAGCTTCTTCCCTTAATGCCATCAAATAGTCCTCCCTTTCAGATTAAATCAATTAAAATTAACTGTACCTGGGTTGGCGATGCATTCTAGAAACATGCAATCAGAAATTAATGTTTAGTGTTGCCTGTATCTTTCTTTTCCAACCGTATAAAGATTATTGCCTTCCGAATCGATTATGACAGTGACGGGGAAATTTTCCACTCTCAATTTGTATATGGCTTCCGGCCCCAAATCGGGGAAGGCTAGGACTTCGGCCTCTTTAATCGACTCGGCAAGAAGTGCTCCGGCCCCTCCTATGGCGGCAAAGTAAACACACTTGTATTTTATTATTGCATCTACAACCGCTTGTGAACGCAGGCCTTTGCCGATCATGCCTTTGAGCCCGTTTTGAAGCAATGCGGGGGTGTATGGGTCCATGCGTCCGCTGGTGGTTGGGCCTGCAGACCCGATTACGGTCCCTGGTTTTGCAGGGCAGGGGCCCACGTAGTATATTACCTGGCCGTTTAAATCAAAGGGAAGTTTTTCTCCCCTCTGTATCATTTCGAACAGGCGTTTATGTGCGGCGTCGCGGCCGGTATATATAGTGCCGTTCAGCAGCACCCTATCGCCGCTTTTTAAATCCTGCACCTTCTCCAAGGTCAAAGGCGTTGTCACTATTTTAGTCATTCCATTCACCACCTGATTTATATTTCTGCTTCCATATGCCTTGCCACATGGCACTGAATGTTTATGGCAACCGGCAGGCTGGCAATATGCGCAGGGAAAGTCTCTATATGGACGGCCAGGGCGGTGGTAGAGCCTCCGAATCCCTGAGGCCCAATTCCGAGCTTATTAATCTCCGCCAGCAGTTCCCTTTCAAGATCGGCTACTTCCGGCTGCGGATGATGCTGGCCCAGGGGGCGAAGGAGAGCCTTTTTTGCTATAAGCGTTGCAACTTCAATGGTTCCTCCCACGCCTATTCCAACCACAATCGGAGGGCATGGGTTCGAACCGGCTTTATCCACTGTTTCCAATACAAATCTTTTTATGCCTTCCACTCCGTCTGCCGGGCTCAGCATGCGCAGGGCACTCATGTTTTCGCTGCCGCCGCCCTTTGGAGCTAGTATTATATTGATTTTGTCACCCGGTACTATTTCGGTGTGTATTATGGCAGGGGTGTTGTCTTTGGTATTTTTTCTTGTTAAAAACGGGTCTGTAACTATGGATTTGCGAAGGTAGCCGTTAATATATCCGCGCCTTACTCCTTCGTTTATGGCATCCACGAGATTTCCACCAGTTATCCTGACATCCTGGCCGAGTTTCAGAAATACCACCGCAAATCCCGTATCCTGGCATATGGGTATGTTCTTTTCTTTGGCGATTTCGGCATTTTTGATGATGTCTTTTAATATTTCCTGACCGAGGGGGGAAGACTCCATCTTTAATGCATCATCCAAAGCGTTTTTGACGTCATCGGGCAGGTTGATGTTTGATTCGATGCATAATCTTTCAACCGTAGAAATAATTTGGTTTGCATGTATCTCTCTCACTCTGAACAATTCTCCTTTCATAAGAATTGTTATAGCGACGGGTTAGAATTATTTTACAATATGGGCGCAAAAAATGCCATAGTTTTTGTAAAGAGACGCTAAATTCGATCATGTGCAATAAGTTAGCGCCCCCACTATAAGAATAGTAGGGGCTTTTGAAAGTTACTCGGGGATGGCCATGTCGTCAGTTCCGGCCTTGCTCTGTACCGCCTGCGGATAGTATCTTTCAACCATTTCTTTTACGATTGCTGCCTGTTTTGCCATATCTCTGCCATTCTGAGCTGTCGTCAATTCGCCGTGAGCGGAGATTACCGAGTTGCCGGTCTTAAGGTGTATGGGAGCGCCCACGCGCACCATTTCGGGAGCTTCATACACTCGGATGAATCCGCCGGAACCCGGAGGGTTGTCCGTGTGTACGTCGATAGGCACATCCACTGTTGCTCTCAAAGCTGCAATCATCGGCAATGTAAGGTCTCTTACGGGGTTTATGGAATTGGCTCCTAAATCCTGCAGCATCTTAAAGCTTGCGGGGTTGCCGTGGCCGACATGAGCAGAGCACTTGAAGTGCATATTCTTTGGCAATTCTCCGGCCTTGCGAAGCTCATTCAATACCCAGAGCAGGCCTTCGTCGTAAACCAGGACGCCGCGGCAGCCGACTTCTGCGATTCTCTTTACGTCTTCCACGGCTCTGACTACCTGCTCCATGCCCCTCAAGCGATAGCCGATTCTTACTCCCTGCTGGCTCAGCCTTGTTGCGCTGGTGTCGTAAGTGGCTCTCGGCCCTACTGATAAGTTCAACTCCACTTTGTAATGTTTGGCTATGGCGACATATTCCTTCAATTCAGCCAGAGTGTGGCGGAATGAACCGTAAGTTTCGTCTACCCGGTTTATGGTTATGCCCAGCTTTTCCGCCTCTTCCAGAAGCGCTTTCATGGCTTCTGCGGAATTAATGGTTGGAACTTCCAGACGGTAATCCGCGCCGTCGGGGAATTTTTTTGTGGAGGTTGGCAAATCGTAAAGATCTCCCTCCGGCAAGCCCAGCTTTTTCATAAAGGCTCTCGTTTTGTCAAACATTTTTCCTCTCCTCCTGAAATAAAATATTTGGTTACAATGTTTATTTAGCAACTTTTGTACCAACCGAGATAAATGAGGCAATTCAGGGATTAAGCGGATTTATATGCAAATTGTAAAGAAAAAAATATTTCATATTGAATTATCTTTTCAAAATGAAATATTGCAAGTTAAAAAAACTGTCGATAGAATATCTATCGACAGTTTGTAGACTTCTTTTTTAGATGGCCCTGTTATTTCAGGAATTCAATATCTTTAAGGCGACATCATTTTTTATATCCGTAATGAAGGGTATGCCGGTTTCCCTTTCGGTCTCGCGGTTTGCAGAAGCGATATCCTGCCTGGAAAGAGCGGAAAGAGAAAACTTTCTTGCCCCCGCCATGAGCTGCTGCAGGCCGGCTCCGAGCTTGTCGGCAAGCGTCCACACGGCAATTGCGCCGTAAGGTATGTTCTTCATTTCTTCTACTCCTACTATCTTTTTAACTTCGTGATAGCCTGAAAAGATTTCCTCGGCCTTCAGGCCAATCTGAGACACCGTATTTGGCAGAGCATCCCAGTTTCCGTTCACCTTAGCCTTTCTCTCGGGATGGAGCACCCCTTCGATATTTGAACCTGCAAAGGCGGGAATCATCAGGGCTCTCCCCATGCATACCAGCTTTGCAAACGGTGCGCCCAGGGCAAGGGCCTTGAAGATGTGGTCTTCCCTTGCGAAACCTCCCGCAAACGCAATATCCACAACCTTTTTGCCTTTTGCCGCGAGAACGGACGCATATTCGTACGCTTTGGAATGGAGAAGTATCGAAGGCACGCCCCATGTCTCCATCATGTTCCACGGGCTCATGCCGGTTCCTCCCCCTGAACCATCTATGGTAAGAAGGTCAAGGTTGGCGTCCGTTGCAAATTTAATGGCCATGGCCAGATTTTCCATGCCGTAAGAACCTGTTTTCAGCGTAATCTTCTTGTAGCCAATACTCCTCAGGTATTCTACGGCCTTCATGAATTCTTCTCTTACCTCTTCATATGAAGACAAATTGGTATATCCGAGCCTGCTGTGCCTTGCAAAGGATTTTATGGCACCATTTTTGTACCCCTCAACAATCTCTGGCTTTTCCGGATCCGGGTCGAGCACATAGCCGCGCATTTTGAGGAAAACGGCATAGTCGATATCCTTTACCTGGATTTCACCGCCGATGCATTTTGCCCCCTGGCCCCATTTTAATTCCATCACGACATTGTCGCCGTATTTCTGGATTACGTATTCGGCAACGCCGTTTCTTGTGTCCTCCACATTCATCTGCACAAAGATTGCGCCGTAGCCGTTGAAATATTTAAGATAAGTCTCTATTCTTCTGTCGAGTTCGGGCGCCTTTAAAATTTTGCCGTTCTCGATAACGGCATCCTTATCGATGCCCGCTACGTTTTCGCCTATCACTATGGGGAAGCCTGCGATGGCTGCGCCAATAGCCAGAGAATCCCAGTATTTTGCTGCAATGAACGTCGAACCGAGGGCTCCCGTCATTATGGGAAGCTTTGATTTTGTTTTTATGCTGGATCCAAATTCTGTTTCAATATTAACATTGGGGAATATGCAATCATCGGGAGAATTTGATATATTTTCCCCAATTCCGTCTGCGCCGTAATTATAGCCCATTATCCTCAGGGAATTGTAAGAAACCCCCACGTGGATGGTGTTGCCGCTTCCAGCGGTTACCGTGCCAAAGTCTCGGGGATACAGCATTTTTCTTCCTACGAGACTGGAAAGCCAGGTCTCGCATTTTCCCTGGCAGTCAGCCCTGCAAAGCGTGCACAGGCCGGATTCTGCCGGAGTCCCCCTGTTTACCGTCCCAAGAACATCGTTGGTTTTCGACCACTGAAACATTTGCATCTTCCTTTCTTTTAAATTATATAATTATTTTGGTAATTAAAAAATTGTAAAATAGTTCGATGAATACCTGCGTACAGTTATTGCTGGATTAATGTATTTAAAAATACCATAAATTCAAAAACTTGTCAATGCATATTTATACAAAACATACAAATCCATCTGAATGCCTCTGAAGATGTTAGTGTAAAATTTTTATAGGTCAAAAAGCAGGGAAAAGGCGATCGTACGTAGAAAAAAGACCTCACCATCCTCTCTCAGGATGAGTATAAAACTCAGAAAGGTGAGGTCAATATGGATATAATTCAACGTGTACATGAAAAATTCCTTCTAGCTGGAGAGAAAATCATAGAAACTTTAGATGGTAAATATACCTATCCAGTATTTGTAGAACAACTAAAGGAAATATTGAATGAACTGGGTAGAGAAGTATGCACCGAAGTAATAGAAGAAATGGATAAAAAAATATATAGCGATAAGCAAGAAAGAAAAGATTGGCGAGTAGTACAAAAAGACTGTAAGAGAACCATTATAGGGGAATTTGGAGATATAACATACAAAAGGCGGTACTATGAAAACAAAGTAACAGGGGAGAAAGCATATCTGGTAGATAAAATAATGGGAATAGACAAGTACGAAAGAGTAGACCTTGATCTTAGGGGAGACATATTAGACCTTTCAACGATGCTCTCCTACGAGAAAAGTACCCAGGAGCTAAAAAGGGAAGGGGCCAACTGCAACATCAGCCGTCAGACAGTAATGAACACCATAAGAAAAACAGACAACCTCCAAACCTACGAAAAACCCCAAGAAAAAAAGAAAGTTGAAGTACTCTACATAGAAGCCGATGAAGACCACATACACCTGCAAGGCAACAAAAAGTCCGGGGAAGTAAAGCTGGTATATATCCATGAAGGTCTAAATAACATAACAAAAGGCAGAAACGGCTTAATAAACGTCAAATACTTTGCCGGAGTCAGAGACGGGAAAGAAATAGAAAAACTATGGTTGCAGGTGTGGTCATACATCAAAGACGTATATGACGAAGACAGCATAAAGCATATATTTGTATCGGGAGATGGAGCAAGGTGGATAAAAGACAGTAAAGAATACCTTCCCAATGTCGTATATGTCCTGGACCTATTTCACCTTCAAAAATACATAACAGCGGCCCTAAAAGACGATAAAAAAACAAAGAGGGCATTACTAAAAGCCCTTTTCAAACAAGATAGGGATAAAGCCAATGAAATACTAAATCAAAAGCTAAAAGAACTCAACCCCCAAAACCCCGAGAATCCAATAACCAAATGCCAGAAATACATCAACAGCAACTGGGATGGTATATGTGCATATAGCCTTTACAAAGATCAAGTCATAGGCTGTAGTGCAGAAAGCCATGTAAGCCATATACTTTCAGAAAGACTTTCCCGAGGCCCCATATCCTGGAGCGAACCAAGTGCCGATAAATTAGCCCAATTAAGAGCCATGAAGGCAAACGGTATATCAATAAAAGAAGCCATTTTAAAACAGCGTTATGAGGCATTAAAACCCATAAAACTGCCAAAGCAAACCTTGTATAAAGAAAGACACAAAATCAAGAAATTAAAGCAGGCAGCATCAGAGAACATAACTAATCTGCCCGTATTATCCTACAAAAAGACATTTACAAGCATGGCAATAAAATCCCTATTATCCCAGAGTGTGATTTAGATAATCGTTTAATGCAGATTAAGATCTCATATATCTCCATGTTTAAAATAGAAACCAAGCTAAATTAGCCAAATATCATTTTCCTAAAACAGCTTAAAATTTCTAATCTCTGAATTATGGAAGGACCAAGTATCATGGCATAAACTTACCCTCAAAATATTTTTTAAATCAAATCAACATATTCTTAAAAAGCATCGTTAAAACCATGTAAAAATATTACCATTCTGCGGAGCTTATGGTGAGGCCTTTTTAACTAAAAAACCTAAAAATACTTGACACGATCTCTGAAGATATGCTCGCTTGCCATATAATATAATTTGTTGTATAATAAGTATTGCAGAAAAATAAATACGGGGGCGTTTGGTTTCGACGGGGGCGGCAGGGATAAAAGCTGCAGGTCGAGCGTTCCGACTCGTAAATCCGGAAGCGTAAAATAAACGCCAAAGACGAATTAGCACTCGCTGCTTAATTTAAAGTAGCGCGCCCTCCCCGGCAGCGCCCGGCGGCCGGGAAAAGGGTGCCATAAATCCGGGATCTTCCCGCAGTGTCGCTCCGGCGCTGCAGGAGAAACTAACGGAGCTGGCCGCACTTTTATCCTGCTCCCGGGAGAAAAGACGGCGAGAAACAAAACGGGAGATAAACCTGTAGACGCTTTTATCGATGTGCCTTCGGACAGGGGTTCGATTCCCCTCGCCTCCACCATCAATTTAGGTGAATATAGATGCCATGCGGTCAAAGCCGCATGGCATAAGGCTTTTATGGAGGTAAAGACTCCCATTTTTTACACTTCAAAATCAGAGATGACATTGGGCTTTTTTGGCAATCTGGAGAGATTTGAACCCTCGTATACAGCTGAATAAGGATTTTCAATAAAATGAGCGGATGTGTTTTCAAATGAAAATGCATCCGCTTTTTTAACACTTACAGGCTTGGGATTGACAATTACAAAGCGTGGGGGTATGCGAACACAAGAAAAGGCTACTGGAGAATTACCAACAGCCCTATACTTGCAAGAGCCCTAACCAATGAAAGGTTTAGGAAACAAGGGTTTCCGACAATAATTGAAAGGTATTTACAAGTACATTAATTCCTATTTGAACCGCCGTATACCGAACGGTACGTACGGTGGTGTGAGAGGTCGGTAGGTGAAATAACCACTTACCTCCTAGCAGGCTCAAAAGTCTCGGCGTTCCTGCCGACACGCCGCAGACGACAATGGCTATTTCCATCATCAATGAGATGGTTTACAAGCCAACCCTTAAAAAGCTGCGCCGCGAAAACGCATTTGTTGCCTTCGACGAGGCAGCGGGGGTCTATAAAATCCACAATGTGCTGCTGGATTTCCTCCGGGGTAAGCAGAAGGATGAAGAAGAACGTGCTGCGCTCTACCGGCGGCTTGGCGAATGGCACCTTGCGCGAGGGGAATATAGAACTGTGTACGGCTATCTCTGCCGCCCGGGCGAGACGGAGCGCGTCCTCGCGCTGCTGGACAACGAGGATACCGTCGCCAGTGATTCCGCCGCTTTTGACGGCGTTTCAGATCCAGGTGTCAGCAGCTATTCGCTTGGTATCCCCGCCGCCTGCCTGACGACACCCGGCGGCGGATCGCTGACCTTCTCCACCGGCGCGGGCAGCGTCACCATCCCGTCCGGCATGCTGGCGGGAATGCCGGGAACGGAAGGAAAGCAGGCAGGCATCACCATCGCCCGGGGCGACAAAACCGGCCTGCCGGAGGAAGTAAAAGCGGCCGTCGGCGACCGGCCAATTATCCAGCTAACCCTGACCCTGGACGGAGCGCAAACCGAATGGAACAATCCGGACGCGCCGGTGACGGTGAGCATCCCCTATACGCCGACAGTAGCGGAGCTGGCTGATCCAGAGCATATCGTCATCTGGTACATCGACTCAAGCGGCAACGTGTTCTCGGTGCCCAACGGGCGCTACGACCCGGCCGCCGGGACCGTGACCTTTACCACCACTCATTTCAGTCATTATGCCGTAGCCTATGTGCATAAGACCTTCAATGACCTGGGTGGTGTGGAATGGGCCAGAAAACCCGTTGAGGTTATGGCTTCCAAGGGCATCATCAGCGGGACTTCAAAGAATACCTTCTCCCCCGCTGCCAACATCACCAGGGCCGACTATCTGGAGGGCGAGTTCAGACAGTCCGCCCTGCTCCAGCAGGCAAAACATACCCTTACATACGGCTCCGGAGATTACAGCCCTGAAAAGGGAAGTATTTTGCGGAGAATGCGTAACTCTGTTTAAACAAATATTATAAAATTCAAAAAAAAAAAAAAAAAAAAAAAAAAAATTATATAAAAATAAATCGAAAAAAGAAGGATTATGGTAATTTGTGTCGTATAATAACAAATAAATCTTAAAAATATCAATTTTTGACAAAACCGAAAAGAGCAAACCCATCGAAAGGTGGGGACGCAAAGCCGCGGGCCTAAGGCCGAAAAGCTATGGCTGCCGGGTTGCCGGACCATGATGCAATTTTTGTCGAAAAATCGTAAGTATTAATTTTTTATTGACAGGTACCGGCAGGGTACCCTTTTTTATGCATTTTGTACATCAAATTGATTATTATGGTTCAACACAAAACACAAAATTAAAATTTAAGAGGTGGGGCAAATGGATAAAAAGCTGTTAAAACCTGAAAGTTCCGTTTCAACAGACCTAACAGAGGAAATGGAGAGAAAAAGGGAACTTGCGCGAAAAAAAGCCGAGGAAAGGGCAAGGGCGAGGACGCTGGCAAAACAGCAGCAAATAGCGGAAAGAATAGCGACAGCTACCGCACAGCTTTCAGCGGGAGTGGAAGAAGCCTCTAGCGCAGCCGAAGAACTCTCCAAAAGCATGGATCAGATAGCTTCAGGCGCTGCAGAATCTTCTTCAGCATCTGAAGAGTCGAGAGTTGCTATAACGCAGATTGACAGAGGAATAAAAATTGCAGCGGAAAAGATACATAGCAGTGTCGAGGCAATAAATGAATTCGAAAAAATCCTCGCCGATGCTGTCAGAGATGTTGACTTATTGATCGAAGGTGTTGTTAAGTCTTCGGAGAAGACGGAAAAATCAGCACAGATGATCGCAGACCTTGAAAAGCAATCGGAAATGATAGGAGAAATAGTAAATGCGGTGGTGAGAATAGCAGATCAGACAAATTTGCTTGCATTAAACGCTGCAATAGAAGCCGCGAGGGCCGGGGAACACGGAAGAGGGTTCGCTGTGGTCGCTGATGAAGTGAGGAATCTGGCGGAGATATCCGAAAGATCGGCAAAAAACATAAGAGAAGTAGTAGATGAGATAAAAAAGAGCGTGAATGCAGTTGTGCAGGATGTAAAAAGGTCGGTTGCCGCTTCAAAAGAAGAAGTGGAGAAGAGCCAAAACGTTGCAAAGGCATTCAGATCATTGATAGAACAATCCGCTCTTGTCAAAAAACACATGCATGAAATGGAAGAAAACAGTAAAAGGATTGCTGCAGAGTCACTTGAGTTTTTAAAAATCAGCGAACAGATTGCCTCCGCTTCAGAGGAATCCGCTTCAGCGTCGGAAGAGGCGTCAAAAGCGGTTGAAGAACAGGTAAAATCTCTTGATGAAGTAAATATGGCAGCTCAAGCGCTGTCGGATACTGCCGAAAGGCTGAAGAATTCGGTGGATTTTAAGAAATCATCGGAAGAACTGGCTTCAAGTTCAGAAGAGCTTTCGACCAGCATAGAGCAGGCAACGACCGCTTCTCAGCAAATTATGGCAGCGATAGAGCAGATAAAAAAAGGATCTGAAGTCCAGGGGCAAAATACGCAGAAAGCTAGGGAAATCGGGGAAGAGTTAAAGGAATTATCAACGGATATTAGAAGTAAAGCGTCAAGCATCCTTGAAATCGAGAAAAAATTCAGTGCAGAAATGAACGAAAATAAGCGGTTGATGGCAAATATAATCACCGGAATCGAAAATTCTGCCAAATCAAACATAGAGTCATCCGAAAATGTAAAGATGCTCGAAGAAAAAATCAGGATGATAGACAAAATTGTCGACTCGATTTCAAACGTTACTATTCAAACGAACATGCTGGCCGTAAACGGCTCCATAGAGGCTGCACGAGCTGGAGAATACGGCAGAGGCTTTTCGGTGGTGGCGGGAGATATAAGAATGCTGGCAAACGAGTCCGCCGAAAATGCTGAAAAGATAAAGGATATGGTAAGAAACATTCAGGCTCAGGTATCGAAAGTATCGGCTGATATAGAAATGGCAGTCGCTTCGGCGCTGGCTGAAGTGGAAAAGTCCCAAAAGACCGCGGCAAATCTGGAAAATGTGGAAAAGAACATTGAAACAATGTTAGAATCCCTTGAAGCAATAAACACCAATGCCCAGGAATCTCTGGCGGCCATTGAACAGGCCAAGAAAGGCACGGATAATATAGCCGCGGCCGCCGAACAATCCCTTGCGGCTGTATCCGAAGCCGAGAAGGCCGCAAAAGAGCAGGCGGAAGGCATGAAGGAACTTCTTTCGGCGATAGAAGACATAGCGTCTCTGGCAGATGAGCTGCAATCAATATAAAAGGCGGGTGACAACGATGCCCGAAGAAAGACTGATTGATTTATTAAAGTTCAAGCTCGGAGGACAGTTTTTTGGCATATATGTGGAGGATGTCAGGGAGATTATCAGGATACCGGAAATAACGAAAATCCCGGATTCAGGCGAACATATGGAAGGCATAGTCAATTTGAGAGACAAAATAATACCCGTATACAATCTGGCAGGCATTTTCGGGAAACATGCCGAGCGAAATGAAGAAAAAAGCAGGGTGCTTGTACTGGAAGATAAAAACAGAGTTTTTGGATTTATTGTGGATGAAGTGACGGAAGTCATAAAAGTATCAGAAGAAAGGCTTGAAACGGGTATATTCAAAGATGAAAAAGATATGGTAGACAGCATAGTTAAAGATAGAGACGGAAAGTTAACGTTGATAATCGACATCAAAAAATTCTCCAGTGATGTTTTTAAAAATCATCAGGAGGTGAATGAAATAGACAGGATGATTTCACAAACTAGTGCTGTCAACGACGGCAAAGAGAGGCACATAATTACTTTTAAAATGGACAAACAGGAATTCGGCGTTGAAGTTAAAAATATCAAAGAAATAATCAGGTATGATAAAAACATATCCGCCATTCCGAACACTCCCGGGTTTATTGAAGGCATGATAAACTTGAGAGAAGAATTGGTGCCTGTGATAAGCCTGCGTTCATTTTTTAATCTGGAAGAAATAGAAAGAGATGAAGATACAAGAATTTTAATTATTATAAATGACGACAGGCTATACGGCTTCGTGGTGGATAGGGTTAATGAAGTTTTAAGAATTCCTTCAGAATTTGTATCCCCTCCTCCCGCACTTGCGGAAAAGAGCGGATATATATATGAAGTTGCAAAGAGGGATGAGAGGCTTATAATGCTTCTTGATACCGTAGAGGTGCTGAAAGAATCCGGAGATGTGCTTAAAGCTATGGATAATAAAAATGATAGGGATATAGAAAAGGCCGCCGGCAGAGAAGATGACAAAGAACATGAGATTCAAGTGGTAACATTTGAAGTGAACGGATATATTCTGGGATTTGAAATATCTTCGGTTAAAGAAATCAACAGGATAAATACCATTACCCCGATACCCTGCTCACCGCCGTATATTCGGGGGATAGTGAATTTAAGAGGAGAGCTTGTTACGCTAATTGACATCAAAAATATTTTTTATGGCAACTCCTGTGATATTCAGGAAAACACAAGGCTCATCATTATGGAAAGAGACAAATCGAAAATCGGAATTATTGCGGAAAAGGTGTATGAGGTGAAAAGAGTAAAAAAGAATATGCTGGAAGAAATAGAAAAAGATGAAAATGGAATAAAAGGAAAATATATCAAATACATAATAAAGAATACTGAAAATATAACGGTCATACTTGATGAAAAGGTCCTGTTTGAATTATAGAAAATTAAATAAATTTCGCGAGGTGAACCATTTTTGATAAGGGTGCTCATCGTTGACGACTCTGCTCTTATGAGAAAATTGATAACACAGATGCTGGAAGAAGACCCGGAAATTAAAGTGGAGGGATTCGCCATAAACGGCAGGGATGCCATCGAAAAGGCAAGAGAGTTAAAACCGGATGTAATAACAATGGATGTCAACATGCCCGAAATGGACGGCCTTACAGCCCTTCAATACATAGTAGAAGAAAACCTCGGCAGGGTGCTGATGCTTTCCTCGCTGACTCAGGAAGGTGCCGTCACGACTTTTGAGGCCATAGAACTTGGCGCCTTCGATTTTGTGCCAAAACCCGGAGGCACCGTCTCCATTAACATTAAGCAGATTAAGCAAGAACTCATAGAAAAGGTGAAAGCGGCGGCGGCATCCAGATCCAGGACAATTGCAGCCCGGGGGAAAAGGGATACAAAGAATACTTATATGCTCAATCACGGAAAAAGAGACGATATCTATTCGCCGGGCAGTTTTAAGGCTATAGCCATCGGTATCTCCACCGGCGGGCCAAAGACGATTATGGATGTCCTGCCGCTCATTCCTGAAAAAATAAATGCGGCAATTTTTTTGGTGCAGCATATGCCGCCGACTTTTACCAGACAGTATGCGGAAAGACTTAACAATGCATGTAGCATAAAGGTCACGGAAGTGGAAGCAGGGATGAATGTGGAAAAAGGGGTGTGCTATGTCGGAAAAGGAGGTTATCACCTGACGATATTTAAAACGGAAAATGCTGCGAAGATAAGGCTCACTCAAAAACCGGAACATCGATTTATGCCTTCGGTTGATGTGATGATGGATTCGGTGCTTTCGGCTTACGGCACAAACACCATAGGCGTATTGATGACGGGAATGGGGGACGATGGGGCCAGTGCGATGGTTAAGATAAAGAAAGCCGGAGGCAAAACGATAGCCGAATCCGAGGAGACTGCAGTCGTTTACGGCATGCCCCGCGAGGCAGTTGAAAGGGGAGGGGCGGATTATATCCTTCCAAGCTATGAAATTGCAGATAAACTGGTACAACTTGTAGAAGAAAGGGAGTAAAAAGCATGAGGATTATGATAGCAGATGATTCTCCTATGATACATAGACTATTAAAAAAGTTTGTCGAGGAAAGCGGCCACGAAGTCTGTTTTCAGGCGGAAAACGGTCAGGAAGTTCTGGATAATATCGAAGAAACAAAGCCCGATTTAATTTTTATGGATATAACAATGCCCGTAATGGAAGGGTTAGAGGCATTCAAAAGGTTGCGCGAGTCAAATGTAGATATACCGGTAATCTTTTTAAGTGCAATGGGCGATGAAGAGATAGTAAACGAGGCAAAAAAGAATGGTGCCGCCAACTTCCTCACAAAGCCTTTTAAAAAACAGGATATACTCGAAGCTTTAAAGTTTCTGGAGGTATGAGATGATTGACAAATTGTCGAGGTGTTTCATAAGGGCGATAGATGATATTTTTCTTGGTTTTATCGAATTTATTCCTGAGGTTCAAGATATTAGAGAAAACACCGATGAAATAAACGAAGAAGGTACCGTTTCCGTAGTCGGGTTTGTAGGAGGAAGAAGAGGACGGGCTATATTGTATTATGATAATGAATTGCTCATGTTTTTTGCAAAGAATATGCTTGGTCAGGAAGAAATCGATGAAGAAATTCTTCTTGAAACGGCGGCTGAATTGAACAATATCATTTCCGGCAATGCGGTCACATATTTCAACGATGATAGTGAAACGAAACTACGGCTTATACCGCCTTCAGTGTTTTCGGGCAGGCTAAAGGTTGTTTCTCCCAAAATTACTTCAAAGCAAATAATTTATAAAACAATTGCCGGAAAATTTTTTGCAAACATCGGACTGGAAGGGGGGAAATGATGGCACCTGTTTATTCGGTTTTTATCAGTTCTATTAATGAGGTTCTGACCCAGCTCGGTTTAAAAGAATTGGAACCGTTGAAGCTGGAAGAGCGAAATACCAATTGCTGCAATATGCCCGTGAATGCGGTTATCGGCTTTGAAGGGGATATGAAAGGAAATGTTGTTCTTGGGATGGAAAATGAGGTGGCCGGGCAAATGGTAAGGGCTATGACCATGGGAATAGTAAACAATATTTGCGATAATTTGGGAATCAGCGCCCTTGGAGAACTTTGCAACATGATAGCCGGAACGGCTTCCATAAAGTTATCAAATATCGGTATTAATACTTTGTTAACTCCTCCTACGATTATTATAGGGGAAGACCTGAGAATAATTGTAAGCAGGATAAAATCAAAAACGGTGATTATGAAAGCAGAATGCGGTGTGATGGAGTTGGATATTGGACTCTGGAATAAGCCTGCATAAAAAGAGAAGGTTGTGGCTCAGTTGGATATTAATACGAGACAATTTCAACAAATCAGGGATTTAATAAACAAAAAGAGCGGGATATTTTTTGAAGAAAAAAAAGTGTATTTTTTAAAGAGAAGGATAGAAGAAAGAATAAAACAAAATGGCCTTTCGGATATGGATGAGTATATAAGTTTTTTGAAATACGGCGATGATGGAAATGAATTTCAAAAACTTATAGATGAGATCACCATAAATGAAACATATTTTTTCAGGGAATTTGAGCAGCTCAAGGCATTTGCCGAAGAATGCCTTCCCGAAATACTCGAAATAAAGAAAAAAAGAAAGGAAAAAAGCATAAACGTCTGGTCGGCGGGCTGTTCCACAGGTGAGGAGCCGTACACGATAGCAATAATTCTTAATGAAATGCTGGAAAATATTGTATTATGGGATGTTTTCATCCTTGCCACTGATATAAACAAGAGGGTGCTCGAAATTGCCAAAAAGGGAGTATATGAAAGCAGATCCCTGAAGCAAGTGGCGGGTCCATATATATCAAAATATTTTACACCCGTTGATGAAGAAAAATACAAAATAAACGATGCCTCAAAGATGCTCGTAAGTTTTAAACACGGCGACATTCTTGAAAGCGATGCAATGGTGCCCGATAACTTTTACGACTTTATCTTTTGCAGAAATGTGCTTATATATTTTGATGAAGTTTCCAGAAAACAAGCGCTGGAAATTTTTCATAAAAAGTTAAAGTACAATGGTTTTATATTTTTGGGGCATTCGGAGTCAGTAGGGAGGATAACAGATTCATTCACCTGCAGGAAAATGAAGAATTATTATGTTTATCAAAAGCTGTAACATCGGTGGTGCGTGTAAATGGAAATAGTTGTAAAAAAAGAAGAACTTGAATTGGCAACCGATTTTCTTCTGGAGGCTTTTGACAATCTTGACGGCATTGAGGATAAGATACTCAAAATGGAAGAGCATTTTGACACAGAGCACGTCAATGAGGTGTTCAGGCCGCTCCATACGCTTAAAGGGCTGTCGGGATTTATTGAAGGCCTCCACCCGGTTACCGAACTTTGCCAAATGATTGAAGGCATTCTTGACGACTTGAGAAAAGAAAAAATTAAAAAAGGCGCTGAGGTAGTAGATGTCCTTCTTTTTGCGACTGATGAATTAAAAAAGATATTAAATAAAATAAACGAAAAAAGAGTCGGTACCTCTGAAGGTTTTTCGATTGACATAGACGATGAAATTTTTAATGGAATTAAATTCAAAATTTCTGGTATTAAAAGCGACTCCTCAGGCAAAATGCCGATTAAAAATAATTATTTAAACGGTGAAATCGATAAGAATTTTTTTGATAACCTGGTCAAAATACAGGCCCTGTTTGAAAAGTGCCTGTTAAGGCTGGAAAAGGGATTTCTTAAAAAATTTGTATTTGAAAGAGTTGAAACTCTAATTGGATTGTTAATAAAAAATGCCTCGTCAATAAAATATGAAGGATGTAAAATCTGCGGTGAAGATTTAAGATGGGCCGTTAAAAAAGAAAATGCCGATTTTATACAGGTATTAAGAGCATTTATTGATAGATGCAGAGGAAACATAAGCATGTGCATTGAAAAAGGCAGAATGATATGTTTTGAAAATAATTTCCAAAATACCGGCGGCATAACAAAGAACAGCGAAACGGTGCATGATGAGAAACTTCAGTATATAAAAATAAGATCGGAAAAAATAGACACTATAATAGGCCTTTCAGGAGAACTTATAGCGTTAAAAAATGCATTTAATCAAATTTATAAAGAGCTGAACGATGAATATAAGCTGTCGAAAACAGCTAAAAAAGTAAAGAATCTTTGCAATCAGGTTTATCGATTATCGGAAGAAATTCAAAATGAGGCGATGGAAGCAAGACTTGTCCCCGTAGATTCGATTTTCAATAAATACCATAGGGTTGTAAGAGATCTTTCAAAAAAATTGGATAAGGATGTAGAACTTATCATTGAGGGTAAAGATGCGGTTATAGACAAAAACCTTGCAGAGAAAATAAATGAACCTATTATTCATCTGATAAGAAATGCTGTGGATCACGGGATAGAAAATCAGCAGGAAAGAATAATAAAAGGGAAACCTGTCCGGGGTACCGTTAAAATTGCTGCATCCAATAAGGGCAGATATATAAATATAGACATTTTTGACGACGGAAAGGGCCTTGACAGGGAAAAGATTTTAAAAAAAGCGCTTGAAAAAAAACTCATAAATGAAAGCGATATTAAAAAAATGGAAAGAGATGAGGATATATATAATCTGATTTTTTTGCCCGGATTTTCAACTGCCGCATCAGTCACCGAAATTTCGGGCAGGGGTGTCGGCATGGAAATAGTGCGAAAAACCGTGGATGAGGCAAAGGGAAGCATAAAAATAACTACGCAAAAGAATTCTTTTACCTGTTTTTCATTACAGCTTCCCATAACAATGACTATGGCTTCCGGGATTTTGTTCAGGACATCCGGGCAGAAATATTTGATTCCTGTTGAATATATCGAAGAGATTACAAAAATAGAATCAAAAAAAATTTATTATTATGCGGATAAAGCTTATGCGGAAGTAAGGGGCAAAATTTCGACGGTTGTACCTGTTTCTTTAATGCTTGGAGAAACAAATAAAGATATTGAAGATGAGATATGTTCTAATAAGGATGAATTTGATACAATCTTCGTTCTCATTATAAAACTCGACGGCAAATATTTTGCCTTCGTCGTGGAAAAATTTCTTGGGGAGCAGGAATTTGTATTGAAAAGCCTTCCAAAAAACATGAAAGAAAACCCCCGTTTACTGGGCGTCACGGTTGACGCGGAAGGGAACGTCATACCGGTTCTGAATCCTGTCGAGCTCATAAAGCGGCAATTTTGGAAGACTGTGCAAAAATAGACAAAGCGGACATCATGTGGATATTTTGCAAAAATAAGGTATACCCGGTTTTCAACCGGGATAAAATATTTTTATGGGAAAACATTAAAGCATGAATTGAAAAGCTGGTGATGATTTGTCTGGTTTCCGCAGTTTAAGCAGATTTATAATGCGCGGAAGCGATATCAAAAAAAATCATGACAAACTTCCGCAAAACAGATTGAAGACCGGTGTGGCCTATATGGAATCGTTGGAAGGAAAGCTGCTGGATGAAAATATCGAAAAAAATATCAAATGTCTGAAGACAATTTTCGAAAAATGCAGCGATATAATTTTCAGGGAGTTTGTTTTTGCTCAAAATGAGCAGATTAAATTGGCGCTCATCTATACCGACGGCCTAGCGGACAAGGGGCAGGTCAGCGACCAGATCATGCGCGCCTTGGCCCTGGAGGTGCCGATGGCCGTGCCGGGCCGTGTTATCACCAAAGCACAGGCACTGGAATTCATTAAAGAGCGGGGCCTGTGCATACACCAGATTAAGGAAACGAATAAAGTGGGCGAAGTGGTCAATGCAATCCTGTCGGGAGACACCGTTTTGCTTGTGGATGGGCATGATACTGCCATAATCAACGGGGCAAGGGGATGGGAAGCACGTGCCATAACCGATCCGGAAGCCGAGCCCACCGTGCGCGGGCCCAGGGAGTCTTTTGTGGAATCCTTGCGCGTCAATACTTCACTTTTGCGCAGGAAGATAAAAAATCCGAACCTCAAGATAGAATCCTTTCAAGTCGGAAGGCTGTCGACCACCGATGTGGCCATAGCCTATCTGGAGGGAGTTGCAAATCCAGCGATAATAAAAGAAGTAAAGACAAGGATTGAAAGAATAAAAATTGATGCCATCCTGGAGACCGGGTACATAGAAGAATTGATAGAAGATGAACCGTGGAGCCCTTTTCCTACTGTCAATCATACCGAAAAGCCGGATCGTGTGGCGGCAATGCTTTTGGAGGGGAGAATCGCGATTTTTGTCGATGGCACTCCTTTTGTGCTGACAGTGCCGAGCCTCATGGTTGAATTTCTCCACGCTTCCGAAGATTATTACGAAAGATTCATCTTCACTTCCGCCGTTAGAATAGTCCGGTATCTGGCGGCTTTTGCATCTCTCGTGCTTCCTTCGCTCTATATAGCGATAGTAAGCTACCATCACGAACTGCTGCCTACGGCGCTCTTATTGAGTGTGGCGGCGCAAAGGGAAAAGGTCCCTTATCCTGCGTTTTTTGAGGTTTTTTTGATGGAACTGGTATTCGAAGTGCTGCGCGAAGCCGGTATCCGCCTGCCACGGCCAATTGGCCAGGCCATAAGCATCGTAGGGGCGCTGGTTCTGGGCGATTCTGCCGTAAGGGCCGGTTTTGTGGCGGAGGCAACAATTATAGTGGTGGCGTTTACTGGAATATCGTCATTTACGTTTCATTACAGCGCGAGCATTTCTTTTCGTCTGCTCCGATTTTTTCTGATGATACTTTCCGGAACCCTGGGTATTTTCGGGCTAACCATCGGTATTTCCGCCATATGCATACACCTTTGCGGCCTGCGCTCTTTCGGAGTGCCGTATCTTTCGCCGGTGGTTCCCACGGCATATTCCGACCTAAAGGATGTGGTTATTCGGGCTCCATGGTGGGCAATGGTCGCAAACCCGCGCTCCATACCTGGCCATAACAAAAAACGGGAATCCTTTGGCATGAAACCTATGCCTCCCGAAAACGGAGAATAAGAAAGGGCTGCTTTATTATGCTGGAAAAGGAAATTATCGATGATATGCAGGCGGTTTTCCTGATGGTAAATCTGGTTATCCCTACCGTTCTTTTAGGCGTACCGGCCGTAACGATAGGTTTTGCAAAAAGGGATGCATGGATTTCGGCATTGTTGGCAACTGCCGCGGGGATATTCATCGGGCGGCTTATATCATCCATAATTGAAAAATTCCCGGGCAAAACCATTTTTGAAGTAATGGAAGAATTGTTAGGAAGGTTATTCGGAAAGATTGCGGGCGCGCTTTTTGCATGGTGGATTCTTCATACATGCAGCGGAATTGCGAGGGAATACGGAGAGTTTCTTGAAGTTGCCATAATGCCCGATACTCCTTTAATAATATTTTCGGTTGCGGCGATTATCGTTTCGGCATATGCGGTAAAGAGCGGCTTTGAAGTTATGGCCAGATTCAATATTTTGTTCGTGCTTGTTATTATACTGTTTTTATTGATATCCGCTCTTTCTTATGCCAATGCCAGATTTGACAGGATGCTGCCCATGTTTGAAACACGTCCCCAAGATGTATTGAAAGGAGCTTTGGTTCCTCTGGCTTGGATGGGGGAGATAGTGGTGTTTTCCGTATTTTCGCCTGCGCTCAAAGCTAACTGCAGCATAAGAAAAATTAATGATGTTTCAGTACTGTTGATAGGCGCATTTTTTTTAGTAGGCATAATGGGGGTTCTTTTGGTTTTTGGAGCGGAACATGCTTCAGCCATGATGTACCCCGTATACAACCAGGTTCGCATAATTTCCCTGGCTAATTTTCTTGAAAGGCTCGATTATTTGATTTTCATGTCATGGGCTATAGGAGGAATCATTAAAATCGGTATATTCTATTTTGCGTTAGTAATTGGCATATCCTGGCTGTTTGGGATTTCGGACTACAGGCCGATTGTATTTCCTGTGGGTATTGTTATAGCTTCTCTATCGATGTTCATACACGAAGGGGTGGGGGATGAACTCCGCTTTCTAATGGGCACGTTTCCGTTTTATTCAATAATAATATTTGAAGTCGGCATTCCGCTGCTGCTGTGGCTGGCATCAATTATTAAGGGTCGGGGGCATGGCGCTTGAAGAAAAAGGTTTGGCTGGCAATATGCATTTTTATAATAGCAAACTTTATGTCAGGCTGCTGGAGCCGAAGGGAATTGAATGAAGTTGCCATTGTGCTGGGAGCAGGAATAGATGCGATTGACAATGACCGCATCAGGCTGACCGTTCAGGTGGCCATTCCGATGGCATTCGCCTCGGGGCAGGAAAGCATGGGCGGCAAGAAACAGGCAGCGAGCATGGAAGTTTCCTCCGATGGGGCTACTATAGAAGAGGCGGAGCGGTACCTGGCCATGAAAATCCCCCGGGAAATATACTGGGGTCACTGTGTGGCCTTGATAATAGGTGAAAATATGGCAAAAAAGGGAGTCCGCACTATTACGGATTTTTTCGAGCGGGATAGGGAACCGCGGGAGACCATGTGGGTGATGGTGGCGAAAGGAACGGCCGAGGATTTCTTAAAGACGGGTTCAATACTTGAAAAAACCTCTTCCCAGGCTGTGGGGCTTCTTACAAGGATGAAGACGGGTTATGCGGTGAAGCTGTTTGAATTTGTTGAAATGCTGGCAGAGGAAGGGATTCAACCGGCTGCGGCAGGCGTAAGAGTCGTTGAAGTCAATGAAGCTTCGGATGAATCCCAGCAGGCTGAAACCGGGGGCAGGCGGGTGGAAATGGCTGGAACCGCTCTTTTCAAGGAAGACAGAATGGTGGGATGGCTGGATGCCGATGAAACCAGGGGGCTTATGTGGCTGAAAGGCCAAAACCTGAAAGGAATTATAACCGTTCCCGCACCGGATGAACCGGACAAAATGGTTTCAATAAGAGTAAAAAGGAATGCAAGAGAAATTAAGGCCGAAAGTGTTGATAGTATTCCCACTTTTAAGGTAAAAATCAGAGTCGAAGGAGACATGATAGAGCAACAGTCAATGGGAGACCTGTCCGAACCCGAGAAAATCAAAAAAATAAATGACAGCATGGCTGCCGAAATTAGAAAGAGGGCTCAGTCGGCACTGCGGAAGGCGCAGGATGATTATGGAGTTGATGTATTCGGATTTGGGCAGGCATATCACAGAAGATTCAAAAACGAGTGGAAAGACATAAAGCATAACTGGGATGACAAATTCAAGCAGGCAAAAGTAGAAATTCAGGTGGAAGCAAATGTGAGAGAGATGGGCCTTCTCACAAAAAGGCCGGGAACGAATAAATAAATCATCAAATGACAAAGGAAGGGATAGCGTGATTGTTTTGCTCTTGATGATTTTTGCAACCGTCATTCTTATAGAAGTTCCGGGAATGCTTAAAAAGAATATGCGGAGGGAGCTTATCGCCTTTTTTGTCTTAATTGCGTTGGGGATGGCGCTGAGCATTCCCCAGGCGCTGGGAGTAAAGATACCAAGCCCGACAAAACCGATTGAGGCTCTCTTCAGGCCACTGTCGAAGCTGTTGAAATAATCATATTATCTTTAAAGGATTGGGTGCGCGTGAAAGAAGAAGAAAAATTGTCTTCCGTTCAAGTATTTTTTCTGGCGCTGAATTTTTTCCTGGCAAGCGCTTTTATCCTGATGCCTTCTGCAGTAGCCGCTACGGCCGGAAGAGACGGATGGGCGGCGATACTTATAGCAGCCGGTGCCGGGATTTTATTGTCGAAGCTTTATGCGGCATTGTGTATCCGCTTTTCCGGGCGGACAATTATCCTGTTTGCTCAGGATATAGCGGGGGAAATTCCGGGGAAGATTATGGGCCTTTTATTCGCATGGTTTGCCCTTCACCTGGGGGCCCTGGTATTGAGGAATTTCGGCGACTTTATGGTGATTTCTCTTATGCCCTGCACGCCGCTTATCGTTTTTAATTCCGTCATCATGCTAATTGCAGCTATGGCGGTTTATAGAGGGCTGGAGGTTTTATGCCGGTTCAATCTGATGTTGATGCCGGTAATTTTAGTCTCTATGGCTGTTATAATCATTTTTTGCTTTACCATCCCGAATTTTGACGCGGCAAAGCTTCTGCCGCTTTTTGAAAACGGATTTTCCCGGGTGTTGAAAACCTCTTTAATACCCATGACCTTTCCCTTCGGCGAAGGTGTTCTGTTTTTAATGATATTTCCCAATATGAGCAACTCCGGGGATGCAAAAAAAATCATGGCTGGGGCGATTATCGCGTCAGCCATGATTATCGCCTCAATAACGGCGGAGACCGTGGCGGTATTCGGTTCAAATGCAAAAAATTTTGTGTATTCTACCCATTCCATGATACGATGCATAGAACTGGCGGAAATATTCGAGCGCACAGATACACTTACGATTGTCATCTGGATTCTATCCGGTCTCATAAAGATATCTGTGTGCCTCTATGCGTTTGTTAAGGGATGCACCCAGCTCTTCGCCTTGAAAGACTACAGGCCGATAGTCATCCCTTCCGGCATCATAATGACTGCGCTGTCGATTCTTGTATATGAAAATGTAATTGAGCAAACCGAATTTGCATCAAAAATATGGCCGTTTTACAGCCTTGTGTTTGAATTGCTGTTGCCGCTGATGCTAATCACATTGGATTCTGTAAAGAAAGTTTTTTGAAACGGGCGTTTGATTTATTCTACACATTCTTGTTTTTAACTATGAGCACCGGGCATTTGGCGTATCTCACCACGGCTTCGGATACGCTTCCCAGTAGGAACCGCTTTACTCCGCTCAAGCCTTTATCGGCCACTATGAGAAGGTTATATTTCCCTTCTTCGGCAAGATGTGTAAGAATTTCCGCAGGATGGCCCGGCGTGATTCTGGTATCCACTTTTATGCCTGCTTCGGCTGCACAATCCTTTGCTTTTTCCAGAATGTCTTCGGTATAGACTTGAGCATCTTCCAGCGCCCCGTTTATTTCATCGCGGCTGTCTGAAAAATTGGGAACATGTATGGCACAGGCTATGGTCAGACTGGAAATATATTTTTTCGCCAGGTCCAGAGCGTAATCAAGAGCCTTTTTGGAATATGAAGAACCGTCGTAACCCAATAAAATTTTTTCAAACAATGTTATTTCACTCCTTTTCAGTATGAATAGGATTGAAAAACGATTGCGCTATTATTGTGGGTATGACCGCACTCAGTATGACGACCGAAACAAGGATGGTATACTGGTTTTGCGTTATTATTCCGTGGTTTAGTCCGTAAAGTGATGATATGGAACCGAAGGTTAGGCCGGTCGACATCAACAAGGTCGTATACATGCCTTCTCTCGAATCGAATTTAAAAAACCTGGTTGACGGCCAAACACCTATAAATTTGGTAGCAACTTTCAATAACAGATACAGCGCAATTAAACCGATATTTGCGACAAAGGCGGTAAGGGACACATAAAGCCCCGCTTTCAAGAAATAAAAAGGTGTAAGAAGTGAAAATGCAATGGTCCGTATTCTTGTGGTGAGCTTTTTTTCCTCAATGAAAAAACTTGCAACGCTCAATCCCAGAAGATACGCAGGAAGCACCGCTTCGCTGTTTGCCATTGAAGCAAGGCCGCCGAGGAAAAAAAGCAGGAACAGGAAGTATTTTACCTCCAGTTGGCTTATGCGATTTCCGTATGTTTTTATGAACCAGCGTGTAATTTTCGGGATAAAAGGAAGCAGCACGGCGGTGACAGCAACAAATAACAGCATCCATATGTTAAAACTGGCAAATAGAACTCCGAGGGCAAGTACCGTGCCCGAAATGGATAAACCGGTCCACCCCGCCGCAAGACCGCTAACTATTGCCAGAAATATCCATTCAGATGCCACAAGCCATGTATTGTTCATAGAAATTGCTCCTTTCAGTTATACATTTTTTGCTGCATAAATGGCAGGGGTTAATATATGTCAGACAGTATATAATTTCACCTCCCTGAGACAAAAAAAATACCCCTACCATATTCACGATATAGTAGGAGCCATTAGCCTGATGCGATTTTGGTGAGCTCCATCACCCTATCATTGTAAAATTATTTGACAAACTTTTGGACTTATGGTTTAATTTATTTAGAAAAGCAGAAACTATTGGCAATATAGGGCGATGGAGATCGCTATTTATGCTGATGTGCTAATGGCTCCTACCAGATTTTTTTGGTAGGGTTTTTTATTTTTTTACAGGATGAAATCCTAAGAATGAGCGAGAAAATGTAAGAAAATGGGGACATTCCTCCGACTGCCCAGCATAATTGGGGACGTTCCTCCGCCTACCCAAGACGCATTCTCCAGAAAAGGAGGTGCGTCCCCCAACATCTGTCCTCAGAAGAAGAGGTGTGTCCCCTAACCTTATAACCTTAAAATAGGGAGGTTTTAGAAATGATCAAAATAAGGGCAGGCATTATTTTAATCGAACGGGATGAGATCCTTCTTGTCCGCCATAATGTATCGGTACAAATCTTCGCCGAAACTCGTTTGCAGAGGTTCCCCTTCGATTATTTTAAAAGTCCGACTCCCGTCGCTTTGCCTTTCAGCCCTGAGGAAAATGGCGTTTTCCATTCTTTTGTTATAAAATCCGTGTGCAAATTCATATAGATGTGTGACGAAGAAAACCTTGATGCGGCTTTCCAATAATGCAGAGGTTATCTGCCTTGCAATCTCCGAGCCCTCTCTTTCGTTTGTGGCGGCAAATGATTCATTAAACAGCACCATGGAATTTGAAGTTATGTGGCTTGCTATATCGTTCATTCTGCTGAGTTCTTCATCGAGCTTGCCGCTTTTCATGGCAGCGTCTTCTTCCCGTTTGTAGTGCGTGTAAATGCCATTTGCGATATTGGCACAGAAAGATTCGGCCGGCACAAACATGCCGCACTGCATCATCAGTTGGGCCAAACCTATGCTTCGCAAAAAAGTCGATTTGCCGCCCTGATTGGCGCCCGTGATTATCACTAAATCTATTTTGTCGGCATTCAAATCGTTGCCCACAACTTTTTGTTTCATTGTTAATGCAAGGCACACATCATATAATTCTTTAAAAGAAGACTTTCGCTCATGGGAAGCTGCGGGCTGAGGAAAACATACCGGTTCACCCATTTGAGAAAGTTGTTCATATAGATTCAAGCAGCCGATGTAAAAAGCCAGCTCGGTCCGCAATGCGTTGAAAAAACTGAGAATATGGTCATTGGATTGAGCCAGCGCATTGGCCACGAGATTGATGCCTCTGTCGTTCAATTCCGACAGGGCCCTGGCGCCGCTTTCATCGCGGTCGGCAATTGTATATGTGTAAACGGGCGGTTTTTTGGTGAAGATCCGGTCTATCCAGCTCTTTTTTATGTCATGTGGTTTGCGAAGTATATAATTGATGCCTTTGTTGCCCTTTCCAAGTTCGGCGCTGATCAGAACTCCGTTTTGGAATTTTAATTCTTTAAGATGATTTTGTATGCTGGCGAGATATTCATCGCTGAGTTCTTTTTTGAGCATGTCAAAAAATCTTGCAAAACCCTCTGATTCAAATTTTTCGGCATGCTCATCGGCGATATTCTTTAGTTTTTTGAGCATATCCGCAAAAACCTGCAGCACTTCTATAGACCTGTGCAGTATTGTAGAAGGATATTTGCTGAAAAGGCCAAAATAATGCTCTTTCTCGCTTTTTATCGATTCTACCGCGATATTGTAGATATCCCTGACGATGAAAGAATTTTTCAAACAATCCTTAAGAATATTTTGGCGGTATAGTATGGTAGCGAGATCATTGTTCAAACCGGTCAAGACGGCTTTTTTCACCACTTCGAACAAAAATTTGTCGTCCGATGCCATGGCGTAAAACAATGTGTCCAGCTCCAGGTCTTGTGTCAGTATTTGTTCATTCCATGGCAAGTTCTGCTGCATATCAAAATCGCGATCTTTATACATGAGAAAAACCTTCATGATTTTATGCGCTCCTTTAAAGAATCATATGTAAGCCGATACTTTTCGGCGATGGATATCGCATATGAAAGCCCATCCGGAGGCTTTCTCAAGATTTTATATGTTCTGAGCGCCGGATTTTCCGGAACTACGGTGCTTGCCATGCTTACAGTTTTCTCGCTCAAATAAGCCAGTTCATCAATAAAAGTTACGCAGACGCACAGCAAATCCATTTGTATTATTTTCTCCATTATTTTTTTGCTCAGGAAAATGGCGTCTTGCAGTGTGGTGGAAGTAAATATTTCGTTCATTATGATAATGCTGTTCGGCGTGGCCTGATTTAAAATGTTATGAATCCTTACCAGCTCATCCTCCAGTTTGCCCCTTAAATCTTTTATGTTTTCTTCCCTTTCAAAATGCGTAAAAAGCCTGTCGAAAAGAAAAAGCTTCGCTTTTTGGCCCGGGACGGGACATCCCAGGCTAGCAAGATAATGCAATTGGCCGAAGGTGCGGGCGAAGGTGGTTTTTCCGCCCTGGTTGGGGCCGGTTACGATAAATATGCGTTCCTTGCCTTTCAGGTAAAAATCGTTGCAGACAATTGCAGAATTTTCATTGATGAGCTTATAAGCCAGAGCCAGATCAAATCCTTCGTAATCATAAACCTCCTTACTTTTATCGGAAATCATTGGATAGCAGAATTTCAATCCCGCTCGTTTGAATTTTGAGATATGCTCCAGATAGGCGATATAGAACTGTATTTCTCTGTCAAAAATGCCTATGGTTTTATCCAGATAATTGCCGTGTTTTTCGCAGTAATCGTCCAGATCTAAAAATATGTCGGGATACAGTTTAGCCACCAGATCGAGTATTGCTGCTTCGACGTGGTTCATGTCCAGTGTATCCAGAAATTTAACCCTGTAATCCTTTACGGCTCCCTGCTTGAATTTTTCGAAGGTTTTCTCCACATCTATGCTGTAGTCGATTTCAGATTCATACTTGCGGACATTGATGCGGTTGCCTTTTATGAGAAGGCAATATTTTACTGTGGCCAGATCAGCTTTGAGGTTTTTGGTTTCAGCCAGAAGCGACGTAAAACGGCTGGATTTGACATAATCCGCCAGATATTCTCGGAATGCCAGGAAACCGCGCGATTTTAAATCCACAATGTTCAAATCATCCAGCAGGCAATTGACGGCATCGCAATAAATTTCCACCGCATCCAAAAACCAGCTTTCCTTCTGGTATTTGTAGTAAAGCTTGTCTTTTTGGGACAGGTGCTCTCGCATTTCCCGCATTTTTTGCGCAAACGACTTTATTTTCTCAAAAAGAATTTTATTTTCGAGATCCTGCATTATTTCGTGGCGGTACTTTATCGCGTCTATATCGTTCAGGGGAGTATAAAAGAACGGTTTTAAGTTATATTCCTGCCTGCCGGCGGTAATTGCGTCAATAATCTGATCAAGATTTAAATCCGCAAAAAAGGCGGGCGCTTCAAGCGTTTCTTTTTTTATGCCGTCTTCAGTTGTTCCAAATAGTATGCTGTAAAAAGTCATAGAAAAACACCTCTCTATTCAAACCTTTCTATAGTCTGCGACAGAACCCGGCATGCAAATGCATGAAACCCTTCTCCTAAAATTCATCCGATGCTAAAGAGCGCGCTTTTGTAAAGGCTATCGCCGCATTACGCTTCCAAGTAAAAATTAAGGCTCCTGCCCTAATGATAATACTCATTACAGCAGGAGCCATCAGCATTCTGCTTTTATGGTGAGCTCCATCACCGCATTTCATAATTTAGATATATTATATACAGGAAAAATCAAAATATCAATGTCAAAAAAAAATTATTTCAATTTGACAAATCCAAAAATATATGCTTAAATTTTGTTAGCATGGTAAAATATATAATAATGCAAGCGATGGAGCTCGCTTTAGTGCCGCAGGGCTAATAGCTCCTACCAAAACCGATTTTGGTAGGAGCCATAATTTTTTTGGGAGGGCTTGGAATGATAGAATCCCAGTGCACCATTTTGCTTTGGTTTTCTATGTGCAATACTGGCGGTGGTTTTAATTTTGCTCTTTTAGTATAGAAGAATGTTCCGTAAGGGATGAATTTCATGAAAATAGGCCGATTATCGAAGAATATGGACAGCACAGGAGAAAACCCTGTCAGAGTCATAAAAAACGGCAGGATAGTTTTGATGAAAAACGGGGTGTCTGTAGAAGAAATCAGAGAAGGTTTCGAGCGCGTTTTTGAGATACCGTTTGAATCTGAAAAAAGATATATGGTGACGGGATATAGAAAAGATGATGAACTTATTTTTTATATCAAAGGAGACCCCGACGTTGTGCTGAAAATGTGCCGCAAATACATGGGGATTGACGGGAAAATCCTGGATTTCTAACCATTTCATAATTATGATGTAAACGGGAAAAGAGGTGCGTGAAAAAATGAAGGCGGATTTTTATATCAAAAAAGACATATTGATCCATTGTTTAAAGGAAATAAAGGGCCTTTCGATCAATATTGCTGATAAGCTGCAGGATGAAATAGAGTATGAAATACAAAAATTGGTTCAAAACCGGTTTAATCTGGCTGTAGTAGGCCAATTTAAAAGAGGCAAATCCACCTTTATAAATGCATTGTTGAAAGCAAGGATCGTTCCCACTGCAATCGTGCCTTTAACTTCAATAGTTACACTTATAAAATACGGCGAGAGGTTGAAGATAACCGTAGAATTCAACGATGGCAAGGAAAGCCAGATTCCCCTTGAAATGCTGGACGGTTATGTCACTGAAAAAGGCAACCCCAATAATGAGAAGGGAGTAAGGCAGGTTGTCGTAGAATACCCTTCGGATTTTCTAAAAGACGGCATAATCCTCATAGACACTCCCGGAGTGGGTTCGGTATTCCAGCACAATACGGATGCCACGTACGAATTTTTGCCGAAACTGGATGCCGCAATTTTTTTGTTCACCATAGATTCGCCGGTTGCTAAAAATGAACTGGAGTTTTTAAAAGAGGTGAACAAAAAGGCCGTAAGGATATTTTTCCTGTTGAACAAGGTGGACTATGCAGAAAAACAAGATATAAGCGAAGCGCTGGAATTTGCGAAAGGTATTCTGGAGAAAGAACTGGAAAAAGAAAATATTAAAATATATTCGATTTCCGCCAAAACGGCTCTGGAGGCTGCCCTGGAAAACGACGCATCCGGGTGGGAAAAAAGCGGCATTCAGGAATTCATAAACGATCTGGAAGATTTTATTTCTTTTGAGAAAAAAGATGCATTACTGGAATCGGTCCGCATGGCGGCAAAAAGAATAATTTCGCAATTGAAATTTGCCTGCGACCTTGAAATGAAGGCTTTAACCACCCCCTTGGAAGAGCTGGACGGGAAAATTTCCATATTGAAGGAAAAAATTCAAAGTTTGGAGGAAGAAGAAAAAGACATATTGTTTGTGTTTGAAGGGGAGACAAAAGAGGTATTCGCAAGGTTCCAAAGGGATTATGAGGATTTCATGAACGACAACTACAAAGGATTGGAATCCGCTCTGGAAAAATATTTTGTTGAAAATATGTATCTATCCACCGGCGAACTCATAGAAAAATCAAGAGAATACATTACCGAGGAGACCTTGAATGTAATTGATGACTGGAAAAATAAAGAAATCAGGTACCTGGCCGAAATTTCCGAAAAGATTACAGGAAAGCTTGCAAAAAAAATGGAATCAATCATTTGTGATTTGCAGAATTTGACTGCGGATATATTTGAAATCAAGTATGAAGGTTTCAGGCATATCAAAGGTTTTAAGCAGGCGGGCTATTTTTACTATAATATGGAACCTGAAAAGCATTTTCTGGTGCCTACACCCCTTTCAGCCGCTCCTTTTCTGCCGGGTTTTATTGCAAAAAAAATTGTCCTGGGCCACATGAAAAAGTGGCTTCAGCAGCAATTCGACAGGCAGTGCGGCAGGGTGAGATACGATATTTCGCAGAGAATGGAAAAAACCTTCAAAAACTATGCCGCTTATTTGAAAGATATGCTGATGGAAACAAAACAGAACATACTGACATCCGTGGAAAAAGCCGCGGATATGAGGCGGCAGGGAGAAACGGCCGGCCGGGATAAGGTTGAAATGTTGAAAATGATATCTTCCAAAATAAGGGAGCTGGAGATGAAAGTAAATGAGATTCATAATTTGAGCCTTCCATAAGCTTCGGTTTGGCAGATTATAGGTAGAAATGATGTTATGGGAGGCGTCTATCGGAAGGCGCTGCTTGAGAAATAGTTTAATAATCTATTGGCATTACAGGAGGTTTTAATTTTAAGTGCATAGAAATGAAAATTTTATGGAGGTTTTATAATGGATTTTGCGGATTTCTCGGAGAAAATCGGCCGCATCAGGCAAAATGCGGCTGCTGTTATGGTGGGGAGGGAAAGGACACTGGATTTTATATTGACGGCCCTGCTGGCAGGAGGGCACATACTGCTGGAGGATGTGCCCGGCGTTGGCAAGACCATGATGGCCAAAACAATATCCAGGTGTCTGGATTTAAAATTCGGAAGGATTCAATTTACGCCGGACCTCATGCCTTCCGATGTGCTGGGGGTTAATGTCTATAATCAAAAGGAGGCTGAGTTTGAATTCAGGCCGGGCCCCATCATGGCAAATATCCTGCTGGCCGATGAAATAAACAGGGCCACGCCCAAAACTCAGTCAAGCCTGCTGGAGGCCATGGAAGAAAAGCAGTTCACCGTTGAGGGGGTTACGAGGAGGCTGGAAATGCCTTTTATGGTCATAGCCACCCAGAACCCCATTGAAATGGAGGGAACCTTTCCGCTGCCGGAAGCCCAGATGGACAGGTTTCTTATGAGAATCGATATGGGATATCCGTCGATGGAAGAAGAGCGGGAGATTATACATCATTTTGGAGAAAAAAATCCCCTGCACGAGATTGGGCCTGCTGTTGATAGAGAAGATATTTTAGAGATGCAAAACCTTATAAATGAAATCTATATGGATAGGGCTGTGGAAGATTACCTTTTGAACATTGTGCGGGAGACCAGGTCTCATGCTTCGTCAAGATTGGGCGCAAGCCCCAGGGCTTCGCTTTATCTTTACAAAAGTGCGAAAGCTCTGGCCGCCCTGAGAGGGAGAACTTATGTGGTTCCGGATGATATAAAAGATCTGGCAGTGCCCATATTGAGCCACCGCATAGTCCTGACATCCAGAAATCTGCTGGAGGATGTAAGGCCTGAACAGGTAATTGCGGAAATACTGGAAAAAGTGCCGGTTCCGGTGGAAAATCTGGAGGAATGGGGCAGGTAATATGCTGGGGGTCTTGATTCTAATATCGGTATTGCTGGTGGTAGGAGTTTCACTCCTGTGGGGCCGCTGCAGCTTTGCGGGATTAAATTTCTCCCACCGCTTGAGCAGGGAGTGCGCTTTTTTTGGCGAACGACTGGAGTATGCTCAGGAGATAACCAACAACAAGCTGCTCCCGCTGCCGTGGCTTATGATTGAAACGGAGGTGCCCTCGGATGTAGGGTTTTTAAAGGGCAGGCCTTCGGCTCATTACAAGGTGAAGAGGCGGATGCTTTCGGCGCTTTTTTCGGCGATGTGGTATGAGAAAATAACCAGAAAATATCCGATATTGTGCGAAAATAGGGGATATTATTTCTTCGGTCCCACCAGGATTTTATCCGGAGACATTTTTGGTTTTGCAACCAAAAGCATGATAAATAAAATGCCGGCAAAGCTCGTGGTCTATCCCCGCATAGTGGATGTGCAGACGGAAAGCGGCGAAAATTACAGCCCGGCGGGAAGCCTCATCAAAAAAAGTTTTGTGTTCAAAGATTCATGCAATGTATCCGGAACGAGGGATTATGTGCCGGGAGACAGTATAAAGAGCATTGACTGGAAAGCTTCCGCAAGAACGGCAAGATTGATAGTAAGGGAGTATGACGCAAGTTTCGATCGGAAGGCCGCGGTATTTTTTAATATAAATACGTATCAGTTTCCATGGGAAGGGATAGATATAAACCTGCTGGAGCTTTCCATAATGACCGCAGCTTCGGTTGTAAATAAGGCTGTATCGGAAGGGTTTGAGGTCATGTTTCTCAGCAACGCCAGAGTAATGTCCGAAAATATGGATACCGAACTTACCACCTGCATTCCCTACGGGAGGGGCATATCCCATCTGAAAGCAATTCTGGAAAGCCTCGCCCGCATGCATCCTTTCAGCATGATTGCTGTTGAAGACGTGATGTTTAAAGCATACTCGAGATTAAAACGCGATGAGAAGATAATTTTCATAACCCCATATTTAAATGACCGCATGTCGGAATTGCTGAAAGTCATGTCGTTGAAGGGTTTTGAGATTGCTCTAATTTTGACGGGCGATAAAGGTGGCAATGTAAAAGCATTTGAAAGAATTAAAACCTACAGGGTTGCAGAGGAGGGAAACTGGCGTGAGATGGAGCAAATTAGACTGGTTTAATATAATAAAACAGCTTTTCATACTGGGGTTGGGCTACTCTCTTTTGCGCATGGGAATCATAATGCTGGGCTATTGTGGGTCTTTAAGCAAGGCGTTTTTGCTGAAACCCTGGGAAATTGCGGCTTTGATAATTGCGGGCAGGCTGTTTGAACATATACATTCGAAGCTGACGGGGTCAATTCAACGACGGCTTGCATTTTTCTTATGCATTCTGGTTCTTGCTCTGTACGGCATGCTCCCCGCACATTCATTTGAATTTGATTTTTCGCGCTTTATGTGGCTTGTGACGGTTTACCTGTCGTTTGTTTGCGGCGCTTCCGTCAATCGAAGGATAGAACATTACGACGTGTTGAACAGACTGAAGATTTATACTGCGCTTCTTATATTGTTATCATTTTTTGTCAAAAGCGCGAGACTGTTCGAGGAATTGTTGCCGGTTCTTTTTATGTATATTATTCTTTCTCTGATTATACTTGCCTTCTATAATGTGGAACGGATAAATTCCACAATGCCGGAACATTATGCGGGTTCTATGAGAAAGAGATGGATCCGGCTATCTGTTGCAGTTTCGATTCTGCTGTCCGCCGGAGCCGGTCTGATTTTTTCGGCGTATAATCCACTCTATCCTAAAAATTTATTTAACATGATAAAGCATTTTTACAACCCCTTTATCGATATCTTCATAAAAATAATAACGCCTGTGGTGGCTCCCATAATATATGTTTTAGGCTTTATTGTCAATATTTTGAAAAGATTTGCAAGGTTAAAGGAGCCGGAGCCTGTCGCAGGGAATCCCGGCGGCGATTCAATATTTGCTCACGCGGAGTATAGGGGCCTGCCTCCCGCTGTGACATCTTTTTTTAAAGTCATGATTCTGATAGCCGTAGCAGCTGCATTTGCCGCGGTCCTGCTGATGGTTTTGCGAAAACTTCAGCCGGGCGGGACAGAAGATGTGGAGGAAATAAGGGAATCGGTATTCGAGTGGCAAAATGCGAAAAAGAGCGTTATTGAATCAATAAGGCGCTTAATGCGAATGCGCCGGAAGAAAAAAGAAACAGTTGAGTTTTCCGATGCTCCGGCGACCAGGGTGCGGAAACTCTATGTGAATCTGTTGAGAGAAGTGAAGCAAAAAGGCTGCGTCAGGGAACCTGCGCAGACGCCCATGGAATTTGCTTTATGTATTATAAACACATACGGGGAAAAGTTCAGTGCGCCGATTCGCTGTATGACAGAGGCGTACATCAGGGCAAGGTATTATCCCCAGTCGGTTACGAAGCAAGATGAGGAAATGGCGGGAATTTGCCTTCGGCATTTTATTGAAAAAACAAGCGGCATGGATTAACCGAAAGCGGGCAAGCTTTTTATGCCTATGGGCCGCGATTCAAGCGCCGAATCGAGGTGTAAATGCTGATTGCCGGTTCTTGACATATTATAATTTTTCAATTATTATTAAAAAAGAATTCGTTGTTGAATTTAATATTGCTGCAGGCCGAAAGGGAAGCCGGTGAAATTCCGGCGCGGTCGCGCCACTGTGAAGGGGAGCGACCCCACATGATGCCACCGAAAAATTCGGGAAGGCGTGGGGAAGCTGTGAACCTCAGCCAGGAGACCTTTGGCCGGCAAAAGCGCTGTGGCTCCCTACGCAGGATGGGGAAGCGGTCTACCCTGCCTTTTCTGGAGAGCGGGGTTTTTAATTTCTTAAAAACGAACTGCGGCAAAAGGCTTTATTCTTGCCCATCCTGAGAAGATATAGGGGAAGGGGGAGGATAAGGCCTTTATTATTTGGGGAATTGCCGTATTCCGGTGAAGGTTTATTAACTTTGGGGGATGAAGAATTTTTGAAAGGATGAATGTGCATGCGGTATTCTGGAGTGAAGCGTTTTATTTCTGTTTTAATAATTGTTTTCATGTGTATAAGCATGTCCGCGTGTCAATCGATGGGAACGGGGGTTAAAGCGTTTGCCGCAACCTCCTCCTATACGACCAAAGAGCTTGCGGAAAAGGCCGCAATGTTTATTAATAATGAGTTTAATTCAGCCCAAAAAATCGATGGCTACGCTGCCTATGCCCTTGCAAAGGCAGGTGAAGACCTTTCAGCATACAAGTGGACTCGCGATGGCGTGTCCCTGAAAGCAGAAATTGAAAGACAGGCGGATCTTCTGGGCAATGACAGGAGTCCGGTTACTTACATTTTAGGCACACAGAATAATGATGGCAGTTTTGGACCGTATGCCAACGAATACGGGACGAAAGCCCCGCTGGAAGCGCTGGCGCTGGCAAAACGGCACATTTCGCAGGATTCTTTTCTATACGGCGAAGTAGATAAGGCCATTGACGGGGCTGTGGATTATTTGAAGCGAAGCTATGAAAATAATGGATATGACCCTGCTGCATGGACTTTCGATTACCGCTGCGTGGAAGCTGTCGCGCTGGCGGGAGAGGACCTTGACTCGGGAGAATGGAAAAAGGGGGATAGGACTCTAAAGCAGGAGGTGGTCAGCTTTGCGGAAAATGCCGCCCAAAATATCAAGAGCGGGGACACGGTAACCCTTGCAAAAAACCTGGCGGCGCTTTGCGCCGTATCGCCCGATTCTGATATGATAGGCCAATTTGCTCAAGAGATTAAGAGCAGGGCCAACACCGTGTCGGATGCCGTATATTTTGGCAGCAGCCTTTATGATGATGTTATGGTGCTGGCTGCGCTGGGCAAAGCGGGAAAACTTGACGGAATTGATGAGCAAAAGGCGCTGAATTACATAAACGGCTTCAAACATGTGCACAAAAACGAATGGGGCACTCCTGCCGGATGCGCATGGGGCGTGTATTTTTCCGAGGAGCCGGACCTCACCGCGCAGGTCCTAACGGCTTTGAGCTATTTCGACGGTGCGGGCGTTGAAGGAAGCGAAGTCTACAAAGCCTTGCGCGATGGCTTTACTTATCTCAACGATATTCAGGATTCGGATACTGCTGCGATTTATACTCAGTTTGACAGCACTTTTGCCACTGCCGAAGCAGTAATTGCTCTGGATTCCTGCGGCTATGATTATTTGGGCACCGATTCCGAATGGGTCAGGGATTCAAAGACTAAAACAGTGTCGCTGGTGCTGATGGCTCTAAGCCAGTTGCAGGATACCGAAAGGATGGAGAAGCTGGCAAACATTTTGAAGGCCCGGCATTCCGCCAATGGTTTTGAAAACAGTGTGTACAGCGACATGTGGGCGTATATCGCCCTAGGAGAAGCGGGAAAGATTGGCGAAATAAGCGCCGATGATGTAAAAAATTACATCCTGTCGAAGCAGAGCAAAGCCCAGGATAATACCGCAGGAGCTTGGGGTGAAACATTTGGTACTTTTTGCCCTGACTTCATGTCAACGGCCCAGGCCATAAGGGCACTGTCTTATCTGCCCGGATCGTCGAGCGATGCACAGATACAGGCTGCCATACAAAGCGGCCTAGCGTATATGAAAGCGCAGCTTCAACCCGACGGCAGCGTTTACACAACAGCGCCCTACCCGGACGACCCCGTCGTGGATACAGCGGAGACCATCATTACGCTGGCAAAACTGGGCATCGACCCGAAAAGCTGGAAGAGCAGCCAGGGCAAGTCGCCTGTGGACTATATGCTTCAAAATGCATTGAATTCAGATGGAAGCTTTGGTTCAACCAAAAACATACTGGATGCGGCAGAAGCCCTGAGCGCATTTCTGCTGTTAGAGGATGAATCGGGTTCGGGTGAAGGCGGGGGGAGCACCACACCCGTTGCGGTAGAAAAAAAGATTAAGGTATACGTGGCCGTGGTGGGCAAAAACAATGAGCTTCTGTTCGGGCCCGATTCGGTTACGCTGTCATCGGATGACAGATGGGGTCTCACAGCCCTGGGGGCACTGGATGCCACCGGACTTGACTATGTGGACAGCAACGGTTTTGTGAAGAGCATAGAAGGCCAGGCAAACAGCGGAACGAACGGTTGGATGTACAAGGTCAACAGCAGCATACCCAGTGTCAAGGCTTCAGAAAAGAGCGTGAGCGACGGCGATAAAATCATCTGGTGGTACAGCACCGATTATAAATCCAGCGGCCCATCCTGGGGAAGCCTATCCAGTCTCACCACCTCGGCCGTTGCAGCGACGACGGAAGTTCCTTCGGATCTGAAGGAACAGAACAAAGAACTTCCAGAGAAGCTGCGGGCGTCAGAAGATGCGCTTGCGGCCCTGGGAAGCATAGAGGGCAAACTGGGATTGAAGCAGGATGACAGAAAACCGCTGGATGATTTGAAAGGTCCGGCAGTGATTGTCCAGGGGCAGCGGAGCTATGCCGATATCAGCGGCTTTAAGGCTCAAAAGTCGATGCTCGAAGAAAATATTGCAAGTGTCGAGTGCGAAGTTGTTGCGAGCAATGGAGCGGTAATGGCTGATGCGGGCCAGGAAGCGGGGCTTGTTATACCGGCTGGAGCTCTCAACAAAGATGCAAAAATATATATTCAGGAAGTCGGCAATGATGCGCTGAAACAGGGCACTGACGAAAGCCTGGGGAAAGTGCCTCAGGGATTCAAGCTGGCATCGGGAATATATGATTTCGGCCCCGACGGCACATTGTTCAAAACTCCCGTTACTATGACACTGAAGGTATTTTTGCCTCCAGTTGCGAAACCGGAAAATGCGAGCCTTTCATGCTACGATAAAAAAACCGGGCGCTGGGTAGCAGTTCCCGCCGTAATGGATTTGGCGAGGAACGTTGTGATTGCCAGGCTGAATCATTTTTCCAAATATGCAGTAATGATTAAGGAAGAGAGAAAATCCTTTTCGGACATTGGCGAATCCTTTGGTTGGGCGAAAGACTATGTGGAAACCCTTGCAGGAGCCGGTATATTGAGCGGTGTTGACGGAAACCGCTTTGAACCCTCCCGACCGGTGACCAGGGCAGAATTTGTGAGCATTCTGCAGAAAGCCCTCGGGCTAACCAGACCGGAACAGACAAAAACAGCATTTGCGGATGTGAAAGAAGGCGCATGGTATTGCGATGCGGTCCTTGCAGCTTCGGCTGCAGGCATCGTCGGCGGTTACCAGGACGGCACCTTCCGCCCGAATTCCACCATAACCCGTGAGGAAATTTCCGTGATTCTTTCAAGAGTACTGAAATTATCAGGCAAAGAACAATTTGATGGTTTTAAAGACGGGGACAGCATATCCTCGTGGAGCAAATCAGCGGTATTTTCAGCCGCAGAAAAAGGCCTGCTGAAAGGATATGAAGACGGCACATTCAGGCCGAAAAACACCGTAAGCCGCGCTGAATGCGCTGTAATGATTTACAGGATGCTTGATATGAAATGAAGAAAACGGTTTATGTGATGATTTTTGCGGCTATACTGCTGGGTATAGCGGGACCGCTGATTTTGTCAGGCATGAATTGCGATGCGGACCGCAAATCCGTATCATCGGCAAAACAGCCAGCAATTGAGATGAGAGGCCCGGAAAGCACGGGAGAAAGCCGGGATAAGCGGGATTCCATGCAGGCTTCGGCATCTGATGGATCAAGTCAGGATAGCAGTCGAACACATATTTCCCGGGAAATGAGCGATTCATCCGCTGCTTCCGGCTCAGAGGCAATAAGTTCTGCTTATAGCGCGGAAAGTGCAAATTCCGCTATTTCGAAGGATTCACAGGGCAAAAACAACTCTCAACAGCCTGCACGCAACGGCTCCGGCCAGGCTCAAAGCCAAAATAAGGGCGAGGACAAAAACGGCGCCGCTGTTCTCGAAGAAAGCAGTGCGGAAACACCGACCGCTTCGGACGGCGGTGCGGCTGGGCAGCAAGAGGGCACGCAAATCAGCCTGGCCATAGTTGGAGCCGGAGGGAAAATCATATTTGGTCCCGCAAAAGTGATAATAAAAGATGATGACAAATGGGGCGCCACGGTGCTGGGCGCCCTGGATGCTTCGGGCGTTGAGTACGGCATCAGCCCCAGATTCGCAGGGTTTGTAACAAGCATTGCCGGCGAATCCAATAACGGAATGAAAGGTTGGATGTATGAAGTTAATGACCGGGTGCCCATGACGGCGGCGGATAAAATGAAACTTGCGCCGGGAGACAGGGTGCTGTGGTGGTACAGCGAAAGCCTGGATAAACCGGCGCCCGCATGGGATGAGATCGAGAAAAAGCAGTGAGGATGAAAAAACGATGGAAGAACTGTTTTATCATGAAAAGGGATTGTTTTTGCAAAAACTTCATCCAGCCGCGTCTTTGGCTTATATTTGCACTCTGCTGGTGCTGACCCTCATATTCACAAATCCCTTCTATCTTGCGGGACTTTTTTTCTGCACGGGGCTTTCGGTGTGGATGCTGGAAGGGCTTGAAACATGGGAGCTGTTTTTAAAGGGCGGCTTGTTTATGACAGTCCCAATTATGATTATCAACCCGCTGGTTTCAAAAGCCGGAGCCACCATCCTGTGGCGGGGCCCGAGCCTGCCGGTGTTTGGAGAAATCACCGTTTCAATGGAGGCGGTGTTTTACGGCGCTGTGATGAGCCTGAGGCTTCTGGACGTGATAAGCATTTTTTGCCTCTACAATATCATGGTGCATCCCGACAAAGCCATGAATATGCTGGAGCGGTTTGCCTTCAAATCCGCGCTTGTGCTGTCCCTTGCCACGAGGATGTTCCCGGCGATGATAAGGCATCTTGAAAATATTAAAGAGATTCAGTTGGTCAGGGGAGTGGATTTTTCCGGAGGCACCTTCAAACAGAAAATCAATAAATACACGAATCTGATATATATCCTCCTGCTGTCATCACTGGAAGACTCAATGGAGATCGCTGAAGCCATGCATGCCAGAGCTTTCGGCAGCGGAAGGAGGACACGCTATGTCCGGGATAGCATTAAACCCGCGGATTCAGTCTGCCTGGCAGCGGCTGCGGCGGCCCTTTTGACCGGGGCGTGGGGCACCGTGAAGGGATACGGTGTCATGAACTTTTATCCTCGTTTGGGCCCGGCGTATTCCCGGGGGGATATGCGCATGCTCGCATTATTGCTTTCCATGCTTTCCATTCCCTCACTTTTGAGCTGGGGGTGGCGCTATTGCCGATATTTCAGGTAAAAAATGTCAGTTACTATTATCCGGAAAGTGAAAAACCGGCGTTGAAGGACATAAATATATCGGTGGATGAAGGGGAATTTTTGCTGGTGGCGGGCGGGTCCGGCTCTGGCAAGTCTACCCTTGCCCGGGTGCTGGCAGGGCTTGTGCCGGATTTTTACGGAGGGATTTTCAGCGGACGGGTCCTTTTTAAAGGGCGGGATATACGCGGCATGGACCGCCGGAAGCTTTCGAGGCATGTGGGCATGGTTTTTCAGGACCCCGAAAAGCAGTTGGTGAAAACCGAAGCGGAGGCAGAAATCGCTTTCGGTCTCGAAAACCTTGGGCTTCCTCAGCAGGAAATGCTTCGGCGGGTGGCAGAAGCAATGGACTTCCTGGACCTGGCGGAAGTGAAAGGGAGATTTATAGATAAGCTTTCCGGAGGGCAAAAGCAGAAAGTAGCCCTGGCGTCGGTGCTCGCCATGCAGCCGGAAGCCATAATTTTGGACGAACCCACGTCGCAGCTGGACCCGGCTTGCGCGGAAGAATTTTTCAATTTGATAAAGCGCCTGAATGAAGAAATGGGGAAGACGGTGATTCTCATCGAACAGAGGTTGGAAAGGTGTTTTCATTTGGCCGACAGAGTGGCCGTCATGAAGGATGGGAAATTGATAATCGAAGGCGCACCGCGGGAAGTCGCTGCAAAAAGCGTTGCCGGTGGAATGCCCTTCATCCCTCCGGTGGCACGTTTTTTTGCAGCAATGGGTTTTCCCGACATTCCGGCTACCGTAAAAGAAGGGCGCGGTATTCTCAAAAAATGCTTGCCCTTGCATAATGCTGATGAAGAATCGCTCGGATCGGCCGGTTCTGTTGAAAAAATCGGGGACAAAAGCGGCGATGTAATATCCCTGAAAAAGGTATGGTTTTCTTATAACGATAAAAAAGAAGTGCTGCGCGATATAAATTTGCGTGTTTTTCCGGGAGAATTTGCAGCGATTCTGGGTGCAAACGGCGCCGGAAAATCCACGCTTTTGAAAATCATGGCAGGTCTTTTGCATCCCGACAGGGGCAGAGTTTTTTTTCAGGGAGAAGAATGCGGGAACAAAGGGGAAATATTCAGGGAAAAAAGAGTGGCATACCTTGCACAAAATCCAAACGATTATCTTTTGCAGGATACGGTTGAGCAGGAACTGGCCTTTACCATTAAGAACTTTAACATTCCCGACGACGGCAGGATAGACAGACTTCTCGGCGAGATGGACTTGAAGCGCCACAGAAACAAAAATCCCAGGGATTTAAGCAGCGGGGAAAGGCAGAGGGTGGCTCTGGCTTCAGTTCTGGTGACGCATCCCTCCCTTGTGCTTCTGGATGAGCCCACAAGAGGAATGGATTACGCTCTCAAGGCTGCGCTGGGGGAGTATCTTGAAGGGCTGTGCAGTAGTCAACTGTGTGTCGTTATGGTAACCCATGATGTGGAATTTGCCGCCGAATACGCAAAAAGAGTAATAATACTGCACGACGGGAAGATCGTAAGCGATGGTTCCGCAAAGCAGGTCCTGGGCAATTCGATGTTTTATTCGACGCAGATGGCTAGGATGTGCAGGGGATTTGCCGCAGATATTCTGACGGTGGAAGATGCGATGGAGACGCTGGCGCCGCTTCTTTCTCAAAATTATAAGCTTGCGCTTGAAAGGGGCCTGTGGTGATATGGCATACACGATAGTGGCGGCTTTGGTTCTCGCAGTCATGTTCCTGAGCTTTGAACGGGGGAAAGCCACTTCAAAGGAAGTGGCGCTTGTTGCCGTGATGTCTGCAGCGGCTGCCATGGGCCGTGTGGTATTCGCCGCCCTGCCAAATGTACAGGCCACCACATTCATTGCTATGGTGTCGGGCTATGTCATGGGGCCGGAATCCGGTTTCATGGTGGGAGCCGCGGCTGCACTGGTGTCGAATTTTTTCATGGGCCAGGGACCGTGGACTCCCTGGCAGATGCTGGCGTGGGGACTGGCGGGGGCCTCGGCCGGACTTATCAAAAGGATTTTTCCCGGCATCGGCAGATTGGGCATGACCTTTTATTGCCTTTTATGGGGGTATTTTTTCGGCTGGATAATGAACCTCTGGTACTGGTCGTCATTTGTAAGGCCCCTCAACATAAATGCATTCATTGCCGCCTGTATTTCCAGCATTTGGTTCGACAGCTTTCATGCTGCGGGAAATGCAATATTATATTATTATTTTGGTGAGGGCTTTATAAAAGTATTGAAACGCTTCTATCGAAGGATGAAAGTAACCGTGCGATACGAATAACGGCTTTTTCCAGCCTTTACTTTGGATGTGACTTGTGCTATAATCAAGCAAAACCGAATAATTCACGTACAGGTGTTCAACAATCGCTGTTGAACTAAAAGGGAAGTCGGGTGAAATTCCCGCGCGGTCCCGCCACTGTGAAGGCGAACGCCCTATATGCGCCACTGGGAAACCGGGAAGGCATAGGGCAGTGATGAACCTGAGCCAGGAGACCTGCCTGTACCTGCGGACACTAATCCTACGAGAGATAGGAGGTGTTGTCGTATAAGCAAACTTGCCTGACCGGCACCCCTTGACTATATTCGTAGTTAAGGGGATTTTTTGTGCTGAGAAACCAAGATTGAGATTTAGGCGCAAAAAGCAACACTGCTTTGGAAGACGCCGGGCCATCTTCAGTTTGAAGGCAACTTTATATGTCATGACCGAGAGATTATTTGCTAAGGAGGCAGAAATCATGCGAAGGATGCTGTTTATTGCTGCGATGATGTTGTGGATTCCGCGTACGGCACTCGCGATGCATATAGCCGAAGGATACCTGCCGCTTAAGTGGGCATTGCTTTGGGACCTGCTCGCCCTTCCCTTCGTGATACTGGGGCTTTACTCCATACGCAGGCTGGTGGATGCAAATCCGAGGCTGAAAATGCTGCTGGGTTTCGCCGGAGCTTTCGCCTTTGTGCTTTCCGCCCTCAAGCTGCCATCGGTAACGGGAAGCTGTTCCCATCCGACGGGAGTGGGTTTGGGCGCCATTATCTTCGGGCCTTGGGTTATGAGCGTGCTGGGGATGATCGTGCTCATCTTTCAGGCGCTGCTGCTGGCCCACGGAGGCATTACAACACTGGGAGCAAATACATTTTCGATGGCTGTGGCAGGCCCAATAGCCTCTTACCTGGTGTATAGAGGAATAAACAAACTCGGGGGGCCGAAGTGGCTTTCGGTGTTTCTGGCGGCATCCCTGGGAGATTTGTTGACATATGTGACCACCTCGCTGCAACTTGCCCTGGCCTTTCCCGCAAATCCGGGCGGATTTTCCGCATCCTTTTTGAAATTCATGGGCATATTTGCGGTAACCCAGGTGCCTCTCGCCATCAGCGAGGGCCTCTTAACCGTAATGGTAATAAACTTGCTCACGTCGTATAACGAAGAAATGCTAACCAGCCTTTTGATGGTTCCAAAGGAGGTCCGCCATGAAAGATAAAAAATTTTTAATGAAAAATCTGATTCTTGCTCTGCTCGTGATGCTTCTTACGGTCTATCCCATATTGGCATTGAAAAATGCGGAATTTGGAGGCGCCGATGACATGGCGGAAGAAGCCATCGCACAGGTGGATGGGGATTATAAGCCGTGGTTCGCACCGCTGTGGGAACCTCCCAGCGGGGAGATAGAAAGCCTTCTGTTTGCCCTCCAGGCTGCCATAGGGGCGGGATTTATCGGTTACTATTTCGGATATGCCAGGGCGAATAAAAATGCTGATAGATAATTATGCATATTTGAATAAGTTGAAGGACGTACATCCCGCTGAAAAGCTGCTGTTTGCACTGGCCACCATGGCAGTCGGCTTTATTCCGAATGCACTTTTGAATCTGGCCATCGTCTTAATGATGGGAACCGTTTTGGTATTCAAGGCAGGAATACCGGCGAGAATTTTTCTGAAAATGCTCCTCATCCCTTTTTCTTTTATAATAATCGGCATGCTGACAATGATGGTGAACGTAATTCCAGCCGGAAGCAATGCGCTGATAAAGCTTTCACTGCCGGACTTCAATGTGGGCATAACCCTTGAAAGCATGAAGATGTCGGGCTTGCTTTTTTCCCGGTCCATGGCTATGGTTTCTTGCCTGTATTTTCTTGCTTTTACAACCCCCGTTATGGATATTGTCGCGGTGCTGAGAAGCATGAAAGTACCGGTGCTGCTCCTTGAGCTCATGGAGCTTATATACAGGTTTTTGTTCGTACTCATGGAAACTTCCGAAAAAATTTATATATCTCAGGCTTCGCGCCTGGGATATATAAATGCCAAAACATCCGTACATTCCTTGGGAAGGCTCGCATCATCGCTTCTTGTAAAATCCTGGAGGGACTCGGAATCGCTATACATCTCGCTGGAAGCAAGAGGATACGACGGGGAGCTGAGGGTGCTGACAAGAAGTTTTCCAATATCCCAAAGAAATATCTTTTTTATTGTATTGGCGGAATTTTTGCTGCTGATTCTCGCATGGCTTTTCAGAGGTTGAATAGTTAGAAAAATAGCTTTTTACTACTATTGCGCGCCGCCAGCGGCAGCGGCGGAATGGAGGTCAAAATGAGCGATTGCATCCTTGAAATGAGGGATGTGTTCTTTGAATATTCTGGGGGCATAAGGGCATTGGATGGGATTTCTATGGCAATAGAAAAAGGCAAAAAAATCGCAGTGCTGGGGCCAAACGGCTCAGGAAAATCCACCCTTTTTCTCCACTTCAACGGCATACTGAAGCCGAAGAGCGGCAAGGTTTTTTACAGAGGCCGGGAGATAAGATATTTTCGCTCTTTTCTTATGGACCTCAGAAAAAATGTGGGCGTAGTCTTTCAGGACCCGGACACCCAACTGTTCGCGGGAAGTGTTTTTCAGGAAGTTTCCTTTGGTCCCATGAATCTTGGCCTTCCCGCTGCCGAGGTTGAAAAAAGGGTGAAGGAGGCGCTGAAAGCCACAGGCATAGAAGAATTAATGCACCGGCCCACCCATTTTTTAAGCTTCGGCCAGAAAAAAAGGGTATCAATTTCCGACGTGCTGGCTATGAACCCGGAGGTTCTCATACTTGATGAACCCGCAGCGTACCTGGACCCCGGGCATGAGCAAAAGCTTCTGGAAATCCTGGATGAACTTTGCAGGAAGGGAAAGCAGGTGATATTATCCACCCATGATGTGGAGCTGGCATATGCTTGGGCCGATTATGTATACATAATGAAGGCGGGGAAGATAGCTGCGGAAGGAATCCCGGCGGAAATTTTTCAAAACGATAAGCTTCTGGCGGATACGGATTTGAGAAAGCCGCTGCTCCTGGAAATATGCGATATTTTAAAGCAGAAAGGCTTTTTCTTCAATAAGATGCCCAGAAGTATTCCGGAATTCAAAGATGAGCTTTTGTTCCGGGCGACGGATGAATAACAGTTTCGTATATGAAAAAAACGACTTTCAACAGGGGAATCAATCTTAAAAGGAGTGCGATTTGATGAGAAAGGCTTTGTTGATACTGGCCCACGGCAGCAGGGCTCGCGGGTCTGCGGAAACGGTGCATAAAATAGCGGATAATTTGAGGAAATCCGGAGAATACGGGGATGTGGAGGTGGCATTTCTTCAGTTCGAAAGGCCGGATATATCAGAATCGGCGAGCAGGCTTGTTGAAAAGGGAATCAGAGAAATTGTGGCGGTACCGGCATTTCTTGCAGCGGGAAATCATGTGCTGAAAGACATCCCCGAAGAGCTAAAGAAAGTTAAGGCCGCTTGTCCCCAAGTGCGAATTGCTCTGGCGGAACCGATAGGGTATGACGAAAGAATCTGCAGCATAATCTCCGAAAGAGCGAAGGGAAATCTGGTAGAAATTTAAGGAAGGTGCTCGCATATGGAATATATAAGCGACCCGGGTGCAATCGAAAAAAAGAGTTATGAAATCATCGAAAGCCATGTGCATAGAGGAAAGTTTGACGAAAGGGAATGGGCAATTGTCAGGAGAGTAATCCATTCCGTGGCAGATTTTGAGTATGCGGATATTATAAAATTTTCAGAAAAGGCTGTGGAGGCTGGTCTTGCCGCCATGCGCAGAGGATGCCGCATAGTCACCGACACAAGGATGGCAAAAGCAGGGATAAGCTGGAAGGCTTTGGAAGCTTCGGGATGTGTAGTTAAATGTTACGCTGATTATCCGGAGGTGGCGTCGGAATCAAGGAAGCTCGGCATAACGAGAGCCATGGCCTCCATTATGGAGGCAGAGCGGGAGGCAATAGACGGCATATTTGCCATAGGAAACGCTCCTACGGCGCTTTTCAAGCTGCTGGAGCTGGCAAAAGAGGGCAGGATAAAGCCTGATCTCGTCATAGGCGTGCCAGTTGGGTTTGTGGGAGCGGCGGAGTCCAAGGAAGCACTGGCGGCTTCGAAAATCCCTCACATCATTACGCGGGGCAGAAAAGGCGGCAGCACCGTGGCGGTAGCTATAGTAAACGCCCTATTAAGCATGCTGGAAAATGAAAATTGAAAAATTTGTCGTAAAGAACGGCAAGAAGCTGCGATGCGGCTACACCACAGGAGCATGCGCCGCCGCTGCATCCAAAGCCGCCGCATACATGCTTTTTCATGGTAACGTCCCTGAGACCGTTGTCATTGACACGCCAAAGGGCTGGCCTCTGACCCTCGATGTGGAAGCCCCGAAAAAAGGCGATGGTTGGGCGGAGTGCGGGGTGAGAAAGGATGCTGGAGATGACCCTGATGTGACCCATGGCATGAGGGTATTTGCCAGAGCTGAAAAAACCGATGCGGGGTGCATAATGCTAGCCGCAGGGGAAGGCGTCGGGACCGTCACCAGGCCGGGACTTTCTGTAGAACCGGGCGAACCTGCAATAAATCCCGTTCCCAGAGCCATGATAATCAAAGAAGTGATGAAAGTGCTGCCGGAAGGCGCCGGAATAAAAATAACATTGAGCATTCCCGGCGGGGAAGAGGTGGCAAAGAACACTTTCAACCCCCGGCTGGGAATCGAAGGAGGGCTTTCCATCATCGGCACCACCGGAATCGTAGAGCCCATGTCTATGGAAGCTCTGAAGGATGCAATGGCTCTGGAACTGTCAATGATGGCATCACAGGGACAAAAAAAAGCAGTCCTGACGCCAGGCAATTACGGAAAAAACTATGCCCTGAAAATTGGCGTGGATGAAAGCATGATAGTATCCTATGGCAATTTCCTCGGATTCATGCTGGAAAAAGCGGTGGAGTACGGCTTTGAAAAAATATGGCTCATCGGCGATATGGGGAAGCTCATAAAGGTGGCGGCTGGAATATTCAACACCGCAGGCCGCATCGCTGACGCCAGGGCGGAAATTATGGCAGCCTACGGGGCTCATTTCGGTGCCGACAGGGACGCGGTGGACAAAATACTTTTATCCGCTACAACGGAGGAAGCCATGGAAATCATGGAAAAGTCCGGCGTCGATACGGGAGAATTTTGCAGGTTTGTGGCCCGCAGGATTGCGGATAAGTGTGCATGGTACGCAGGAGGACGATTGAAAGTAGACGTTGACTTAATTTCACAAAAGAGGGGTCTTCTGGCCAGAATACGGGGTGATGAGAAATGGTAACCGTTGTGGGGGTGGGGCCCGGCGCCCGGGATTACATGGTGCCGGCGGCCATCAGAAGAATAGAGCAGGCAGATTTGCTGGTGGGAGGAAAAAGACACCTGAATCTGTTCCAAGATCTGAAGTGTGAAAAAATACCCCTGGAAAAGGGATTGAACTTTGAGGATGTATTTAGCCGAAAGGGGTGCGTGGTGATACTGGCATCGGGCGACCCCGGACTTTACGGCATTCTGGACCTGGTGCTGAAATACGCAAATAGAGAAGAAGTGGAAGTGATCCCCGGCATAAGCTCGGCCCAGTACATCATGGCAAAGCTGGCACTTCCAATGAAGGATTCTGCCGTGGTGAGCCTTCACGGGCGCATGGCGGATATGGCGTCCCTGGTTAATGAATACCGAACCCTGGTGGTGCTGACCGATGAAAATCATGACCCGCGTTTTATAGCCCGGCTTTTAAAAGAAAACGGAATAAAGGACAGAATTTTATATGTGGGGGAGAACCTTTCCTATGACAATGAAGAAATAGAAAAGTATACCGTTGAAGAACTGGCCCGGAGCCAGAAAAAGTTTGACATCAACGTGGTGGTGATAACGTGTGGGAATATGCCTTCGGCATCCCGGACAGCCTTTTTATAAGGGGGGATGTGCCCATGACAAAGGAGGAAGTGAGGGTCATATCACTTTCCAAGCTGAGGCTGAAAAAGGATTTTACCGTATGGGATATCGGCGCAGGTACGGGATCTGTTTCCGTGGAGGCTGCACTTTACTGCACAGAAGGCCGGATATATGCGGTGGAAAAAGATGAAAATGCATTTGAACTTATCAGGCAAAATGCCGAGGCCTTTGGGATATCGAACCTGACGGTGGTGCCGGGAGATGCGCCCGAAGCACTCTTTGACCTGCCGCCTCCCGACAGGGTCTTTATAGGCGGCTCAGGGGGGAAGATGGAAGAGATTCTGGCGCTGGTAAAAAAAAGATTGAAACAGGGCGGAATTGTAGTTATAAATGCCATCACTCTTGAAACCGTTCATCGCGCTCAAGATTGCCTTTGTGCCGGAGGGTATGAAGTGGAGGCAATCCTTGTGAATGTTTCAAGGTCCGCAAGGGTTGGCGGCAGCCATATAATGCAGGCTTTAAATCCGGTGTTTATTTTATCCGCAAAATCGGCGCAATAAGGGAGGAAAATGCGAATGTCAGAAGTCTCCGCCGGCAAGTTATACGGCGTAGGTGTTGGCCCGGGCGATCCCGAACTGATTACTTTAAAGGCAGTGAAGATTCTTGAAAGTGTTCCCGTTGTGCTTATACCGTCGGGGAGCGGCGAAAGCATTGCCATGGAAATTGCAAAGCCTTATATAAAAGGCGAAGTGATGAAGCTCGAATTTCCCATGACGCGGGACAGATGCGCCCTTGAGTCCGCATGGGACGAAAATGCAGCAAGGATAAAAGGGCTGCTTCTGGAAGGCAGGGATGCGGCATTCATCACCCTGGGAGATCCCATGATATACAGCACTTATATATATGTCATGGAAAGATTGAAAGGATTCATCATCGAGACCGTTCCGGGGGTGACTTCCTTTTCTGCCGCGGCTTCGAAACTCCGGATGCCCATAGCTCGGGGCAACCAACCATTTGCGGTAGTGCCTGCCGATAATGAAAAAATGCTACAAATAATTCTCGGATGTTTTGAAAATGTGGTATTGATGAAGGTATCCGGAGACTACGACAAAGCCGTGGAACTTCTGAAGGCGGAGGGCTTTGAAGCGGGGCTCGTCATAAGAGGCGGCCATGAAGATGAGGAAGTAACATTTGACCTGGAAAAATACAGGGGAAAAAAGCTGGATTATCTTTCCCTTATAATCGGAAGGAAGGTGGACTGATGATATATTTCATCGGCGCTGGTCCCGGGGATGCGGAACTCATCACGGTGAAAGGCATGAGGTTGCTGGGCGCATGCGATGTGGTAATTTATGCAGGTTCCTTAATCAACCCGGAAATATTGAAGTACGCGAAAAAGGATGCAGAATTCCATGACAGCTCCCGCCTGAATCTGGAGGAAATAATTGAAATAATGAAAAAAGCCTGCGAAGGAGGGCAGGATGTGGCAAGGCTTCACACCGGAGATCCCTCCATCTACGGTGCCGTAAGAGAACAGATGGAGAGGCTGGATGAACTGGGGATTGGCTATGAAGTTTGCCCGGGAGTAAGTTCGTTCACCGCTGCAGCGGCAGTGCTGAAAAAAGAGCTCACGGTACCGGGTGTGAGCCAGACGCTCATAATAACCAGGCTAGGAGGCAGGACGCCGGTCCCCGAGGGGGAAAGCTTGAAATCGCTTGCGAAACACGGGGCTTCCATGGCTATATTTTTAAGCGCTGACATGATCGATAAAGTCATTGATGAACTCACTAATTCTTACGGTCCGGACACGCCTGCGGCTGTTGTATATAAAGCCACCTGGCCGGAACAAAAAATAGTGATGGCAACGCTCAAAGACATGCCGCAGAGGGCAAAACAAGCGGGTATCGACAGGACAGCCATCATACTGGTCGGCGATTTTCTGGGGAAAAAATATGAGCGCTCCATGCTGTACCATTCTGCTTTCAGCCACGGCTTCCGGACTGCCGAAAAATACATCGCTAAACCGGCCCACCGGGAGGGGATGCAGTGAAGCTGGCGGTGATTACCATTACCAAAAACGGGTTCCGATTGGGGGCAAAGATAGCAAAAGAGATGGGGGCAGACCTTTATGCTCCGGAAAATGGCGCGCTTTGCGATTGCCCGAATTTTTATGCGATAAAGGGAAACTTTATAGAATTCGTCCATGGCATCTTTAACAGATATGAAGCTCTTGTATTTTTTACGGCGGCCGGAATCGCGGTAAGGGCCATAGCAAAGGTGCTCAGGGATAAGACGATGGACCCTGCCGTGGTTGTTGCGGATGAAAGAGGGAAATTCGCCGTAAGTCTCCTCTCCGGGCATCTGGGAGGCGCCAACGAACTGGCCGTCAGGGTGGCCGAAATCCTGGGAGCCGTGCCGGTGGTAACAACGGCCAGCGATACTGCAGGTTTTGAGGGTATCGATGTCATGGCTAAGAAAATGGGCTTTTGCATAGAAAGATTTTTTGAGCTCAAAAGGGTGAGCGCCTGCCTCGTGAACGGTGAAAAAGTTGCGTTTGTTGCGGAACCCGGCATTCCGGAAAACGTGTTGAATGCAATGAAAGAAAGGCTCCGCGGCACGGCAGCGGCTTTTTGCAGAATGGATTTTTCCGACAACTCCCCCCGCGATGCCTGCGACACTTTTCGCGATGCCGCTGCCGCCGTTTTCATAACCGATGGAAAAATCGCACAGCCTGGCATTCCTCATGTGGTATTGCGCCCCCGGGATATGGTGCTGGGTATAGGTACAAAAAAGGGCACAGCATTTGAGAAGCTGCTGGACCTGGTTAAAAAAGCCATGGAAGAACTTGGTATTTCCGAAAACAGAATAGGATGCATCGCCACAATCGATATGAAGAAAGATGAAGAATGCATAAACATGCTGGCGAGGCACCTGGATGCACCGGTGAAATATTACAGTTGCAGAGAGCTCGCAAATGTAGAGGAGAAATTTCCCATTTCATATTTCGTAAAGAAGACGACTGGAGTGGGCTCTGTGGCAAGGCCTGCAGCCTATCTTGCCAGTATGCGCGGTATGGAATTGAAATATTGCAAAATGAAAGGAATTACTCTTGCCGTATATAAATGCAATTTTTGGTGCAGCTGCTGAAATCTCTAAGCATGCTGTCCAATGTGTCACTCAAAACAAATGCATGATTCGGGTGTAGGAAATCAATGGTGGTAGTGACGGCCCCTGCACCTGATCGTTCGGTAAACCGCTCTGAAGTCCGGCCCTGCGCTTCGCAGGGTAAGCCGGCAATTCTGCCTCCTGCCTCAGGTGCCGGCAGGCATGCATCCGTGCATGCCGCCCCTGCTTCGCTAGTTCCGGACTCAAGAGCGGCTAAACCTCACCTTATGGTGCCGTTGGCCGTCACATACCACCTTCAATTGGTTTTTACAACAGAACTATGTATGATTTTCGGAGGATTTTATGGGCTGGATTAAAGTTGTGGGAATAGGTCCCGGTCAGCATAAGGACATGACCGTGAGAGCCATAAAAGCGCTGAGGGACAGTGAAGTGGTTATCGGTTACGCCACTTACATAAATCTTATCAGGCATCTTGTTATGGATAAAGAAATAATCTATTCCGGCATGCGGCAGGAAGTTGACAGGTGCAAAAAAGCCCTGGAACTGGCCTTCCTCGGGAGGAAGGTAGCGCTCGTCAGCGGTGGAGACCCGGGAATATACGGCATGGCCGGGATATTATACGAGCTTGCACAAAACGGTGATATCAATGCAGAAATTGAAATTATACCGGGGGTAAGCGCCGTGAATGCCGCGGCTTCTCTGCTGGGAGCGCCCCTGATGACCGACTTCGCATCGATAAGCCTTTCCGACCATCTGACTCCGTGGGAAGCCATTGCAAAAAGGCTGGAAATGGCTGCCCGGGCGGATTTTGTCATAGCACTTTTTAATCCCAAAAGCAGCGAGAGAAGAGATAATATTTCCCGGGCGCTGGACATCGTCCTAAAGTATCGGTGCATCAGCACTCCCTGCGGCATTGTAAAAAATGCTTACAGAAAGGGAGAGAGCACCATTGTCACAAAACTGGGAGATTTATTGAAACAAAATATAGATATGACCACGCTGATAATCATAGGGAACAGCAGCACCTTTATAGCCGGAGGCAAAATGATCACACCCAGGGGGTATGTATTTTGATTATGGTTCTGGCGGGCACAAAAGAAGGCAGAGAAATAGCGGAAAAACTTTCGTGCCTGAAATTTTCGGTAATTGCCAGCGCAGCAACGGATTATGGGGGAAAGCTCCTGGAGGGAAAGGCGAGGGCGAGGATTGGTCCTTTAAACGCAAAATCACTAGAATGTTTTATCCGGGAGAAAAATGTGGATATGGTAATCGATGCCACCCATCCGTTTGCGATGCAAATTAGCCTCAATGCCATTGATGCCTGCAGGAATGCGAAAATCAAATATATCAGGTATGAAAGGGAAGGTGGCGGAGAATATTTTTTCCCCGATTTGATAAGGGTGAAAGACTTCGATGAAGCTGCAACAGAAGCGCTGAAGTTCGAAAGGATTTTTCTAACCATAGGCAGCAAGAATTTGGATAAGTTTGCCATGCTTAAAAAACGGGGGAAGAGCATCACCGCCAGGGTCCTCCCCACAAGCGAAGTGCTGAAAAAATGTGAGGATTTGGGTTTTCTGCCGGGAGAAATCATTGCCATGGAAGGGCCTTTCAGTCTGGAATTGAATTACTGCATGTTCAAAGACTGCCGCGCCGAAGTGGTTATTACAAAGGATAGCGGCTCCGCAGGCGGAGTCCTGGAAAAATTGAGGGCGGCTGAAAAATTGCATATACCTGCAATACTGGTGGAAAGGCCTGCGGTAAATTATCCGCTGGTGGTTGGAAGCATGGAAGAAATCCTGGAGGAAATCCGAAAGGACTTGTCGTGAAATTTAAAGATGCTTCCATGAGGAGGATTTTTTGAAAATGGGAATTGAAACTCTTATGATGGTAGGCATTGATAAAAGGGCGCCTGTGGAGGTCAGGGAAAAGAGCGCTTTCGGCAGGCGGGAGGCCGAAGCCCTTAAAAAACTGAAGAATGCCGGAGGCATATCCGAGGCGGTTGTGCTTTCCACCTGTCACCGCAGCGAGATATATTTTGTTTCCGTTTTGTCCGACGACAGTGCTGCAAAGTCTTTTTTCTGCGACTTTTCAGGCTTGAGCCCGGAAGACCTGGCGCCGCATGTTTGCACCCTTCGGGGTGCCGGGGTTGTCAGGCATCTTTTCAGGGTGGCCTGCGGCCTTGAATCAATGGTCCTTGGGGAAGACCAGATTCTGGGGCAGGTGAGGGATGCATGGGACCTGGCCAGGGAGGAAAAAGGCGCCGGCAAAATCTTAAACAGGCTTTTTAAAGAAGCCGTAACCCTTGGAAAAAGAGCCAGGGCTGAAACAGGCATAACGGAATACCCCATTTCCATAAGTTATATTGCGGTTAAATTCATTCAGAAAGTGATGGGAGATTTGAGAGATAGGGAGGCATTCGTAATAGGCGCGGGGGAAATGGGGCAGCTGGCCATAAAATACTTGCTGCAGGCTGGAATAAAGGATGTATATATATCAAACCGCACCATGGAAAAGGCCGAAGAATTAAAACGCCTGATGCCGGAGCTTTCGGTAATTCCCTATGAACAAAAATACAATCGGATAGCGCAAAGCGACATAGTCATCAGTGCCACTAATGCTCCCCACTATACTGTTGACTTTGAAAAATTCAGGAAAAATTGCACAGGAAAGTCAATCTGCATGATAGATATTGCTGTGCCAAGGGACATCAACCCTGCAATAGGAAGCATTGAAGGGGTGAAGCTCTACACCTTGGACGACCTGCAGGAAGTGGCTGAAGAGAACAGGAAAAAAAGACAAAGCTTCATAGATGTCATCGAAAAAATGGTGGATGAGTCGGTGCGGGAATTCTTGGCCTGGATAAATTCTCTTTCGATAATACCCGTGATAAAACATTTGAACGATTTTGCTGAAAAGGTTTGCCTTTCTGAGTATGAGCGGCTGATAAACAAACTGGACGGAATTACTGAAGATGAAAAAAGCAAAGTTAGAATTGCGCTAGAAAGGGTCGGCGCAAAGATTGTAAACCGGTATCTGATGGGGCTCAAAACCCTGGCGGAAGAAGGCAGGCTCGATAGGGCGGTTTATGAAGTTTTTCAAAAGAATTAAAAGGGAGGGCGGCTTGAAAATGATTATCAGGGTGGGGAGCAGGGACAGCAAGCTGGCTTTAATTCAGACCGATGCGGTAATTGAAGAATTGAGGAAATATAACGCCGACTGGATATTCGAAAAAGTATCGATAAAAACCCGGGGAGATCGATTTCTGGATTCGGCATTGAGCGAAGAGGGGGGCAAGGGGCTGTTTGTCAAGGAAATCGAGGATGCCCTGCTTTTCGGAAATATCGACATGGCAGTGCACAGCATGAAGGATATGCCTTATGAAATCCCGGAAGGGCTTTGCATTGCAGCCGTAACAAAAAGGGAAGACGCCAGGGATGCATTTATTTCTGCAAACGGAGAAAGATTTGCCGATTTGAAGAGAGGTGCACGCATAGGCACCTCCAGCCTGAGGAGAGCCGTCCAGTTGAAAAATATTCGCCCCGACATTGAAATAATGCCGCTGAGAGGAAACGTGCCCACAAGAATAAAAAAAATGCGGGAACTGAACCTGTCAGGAATAGTCCTGGCGGCTGCCGGATTGAAAAGGCTGGGTATGGAAGGTGAAGTTTGCGAATATTTTTCCCCCGACATAATGGTGCCCGCGGTGGGACAGGGAGCTCTGGCTGTGGAGATGAGGGAGCAAGACGAAAGGATGCATTTTATTAAATGCTTGGAGGAACCCGATACTGCCAGCGCTGTTAGGGCAGAGAGGGCTTTCATGAAGGCGCTTGGCGGAAGCTGCAAAATCCCGATGGGCGCCTATGCGCAAATTGAAGGAGATATGCTGAATCTGATCGGGATGATTGAAATGGGAGGCAGAGTTAAGAAAGGTTGTGTATGCGGAAAAATTTTTGAAGCCGAAGAAATCGGTGCAAAACTGGCGAAAGAATTGGGTGAGCTGTGATGGAAGGGAAAGTATTTCTTGTCGGAGCAGGCCCCGGCGACCCAGGACTCCTGACCGTAAAGGCGGCGGAAATTATTAAGCGGGCCGATTCGATAATATATGACAGGCTCGCGAACCGCGAAATAATTGAACTTGCACGGGATGATGCTGAACTTGTGAATGTGGGAAAGGAACCCGGCAGGCATCCGGTGCCCCAGGAGGAAATAAACGCCATCCTGGCAAGAAAGGCGCTGGAAGGCAAAACGGTGGTGCGTCTTAAGGGAGGCGATCCTTTCGTCTTCGGCAGGGGAGGGGAGGAGGCGCTGTTTCTGTCGGGGAAGGGCATACCCTTCGAGGTGATCCCTGGCATAACCTCTGCAGTTGCAGTGCCGGCCTATGCAGGCATACCCGTCACACATCGGGAGATGAGTTTTGCAATACACATTTTTACCGGGCATGGATGTGCGCAGAGGTCAAAAGATATGGACTGGAAAACCATATCGAAGCTTGACGGTACTCTGATTTTTTTAATGGGAATTGGAAATTTAGATAAAATTGCGGAAAACCTGCTCGCATGCGGAAAACCCCCGGAAACTCCGGCAGCCATAGTTATGGAAGGTACAACCCCACGCCAGAAAACGGTTTTCGGGAGGCTTTCCGACATATCGGAAAAGGCCATGTCCGCGGAAATAAAAAACCCTGCGCTGATAGCAGTGGGCGATGTGGTTGAATTGGGGAAAGTCCTCGGCTGGTATGAAAATGAATTAAATCGAAAAAAGGAAGGGAAGCTGTTCGGGAAAAGAATTCTTATAACAGGAAGCCTTTCCGAGGAAGGCAGGAAAAATGGGGCGGCATTTTCACCCGAGGAAATATCCCTTTTAAAGGATAAGGGGGCGGAGGTGATATACTGTCCCGTATTAAAAATTTCTCCGGCATATCATGCTTTGGAAGAATTGCTGGAGAATATGGAGTCTTTCGACTGGCTGATTTTTACCAGCAAGAATGGAGCGAAGAGTTTCGCCGGGGCATTGCGGAAGAAAAGATTCGACGTGCGTCGATTGAAAAGCGTAAGAATTGCCGCCACGGGGGCCAGCACCAGTGCAATGCTGGAGGAATGTTTTCTATACCCGGATTTGGTTCCCAAGCAATATGCCTCCGCAAACCTGCTGGAAATGCTCGAGAAGCAAGAATGCGGCGGGACAGCCGCCGTGATTACTTCAGACATAGGAGGCGAAGAACTTATATCGGGCCTTAAGCGGGCGGGTTTTTCCGCCAAAAAGGTAGTAGCCTATAAAAATGAACCGGATTATAAAAAGAGGGGAAGACTTTTGAGAGAACTGGATAGGGGTATTGATATTGCTGTATTTACCAGTCCGTCCACATTCCGTTACATGCAAACGCTCACTGGGGAGGCTTTTCAAAAAATTAAGAACGCCAGGATAGCGGCAATAGGCCCCGTTACTAAGAAGGCTGTTGAGAGTGAAGGATTCAGGGTCGACTTTGTGCCCGATGAACATACATATGAAGGACTGATTAAAGAAATCGCAAAGAGAGAAAATTGGCTTTGAAATAACGCTTCATAACTTTCGTTGCCGCTGGAAAGCGGCGAGAATGGAGGTTAAAATGGACCTTGTCAAAAGACCGAGAAGACTCAGGAAATGCAGCGCCCTGCGGGATATGCTGCGGGAGACGGCTCTGGATGTCAAAGATTTGATATATCCGCTTTTTGTGGTTCCCGGAGAGGGCATGATTCAGGAAGTGGCTTCCATGCCGGGTATCCGGCGATTTTCCATAGATATGATGATAAACGAGGCAAAAGCAGTAAAAGACCTGGGAATTCCAGCAGTCCTGCTTTTCGGCGTGCCTTCGGCAAAAGATGAGATGGGAAGCGGTGCCTATGCTGATGACGGCATCATACAAAATGCGGTGAGGGCTATCAAACGGAACATTCCAGATATGATGGTCATAACGGATGTGTGCATGTGCGAATACACCTCCCACGGGCACTGCGGGTTTGTTGAGGATGGATATGTGGCAAATGACAAATCCGCAGAACTCATAGCAAAGACGGCCTTATCCCATGCCAGGGCGGGGGCTGATATGGTGGCTCCTTCAGACATGATGGATGGAAGGGTAGGAGCCATAAGAAAGCTGCTGGACACAGAAGGCTTTGAGAATGTACCGATAATGGCATACAGCGCAAAATATGCCTCGTGTTTTTACGGACCGTTCAGGGAGGCTGCCGGATCGGCGCCGCAATTCGGGGACAGGAAGTCCTACCAGATGGACCCGGCCAACTCCGATGAAGCTTTGAGGGAAATCGCTCTTGACATTGAAGAAGGAGCGGACATAGTCATGGTGAAGCCCGCACTCGCGTATCTTGACGTGATAAGTCGGGCGAAGCAAACCTTCAATATCCCTCTGGCAGCCTACAATGTCAGCGGCGAATATGCCATGGTAAAGGCTGCCGGTCGGATGGGATGTCTGGATGAAAAATCGGCGGCGATGGAAATTCTGACATCTATAAAAAGAGCAGGAGCAGATTTAATAATAACGTACTTTGCAAAGGATGTGGCGGGATGGCTTGCTACCCGATAATGCTGAATATCGAAGGAAAAAAGTGCCTTGTCGTGGGCGGAGGCAGTGTGGCCGCAAGAAAGGTGCGGGGCCTCCTGGAATGCGGTGCGCATGTTGCTGTAATAGCACCCAGTATTAATGAAGAAATACGCAAACTTCGTGAAAACGGGCGAATAAGCATAGTGGAGAGAAATTACATGAAAGGGGATGTGGATGGTTATTTCCTGGCCGTTGCAGCATCCGGCGACAGAAACGTCAACAAAAGGGTGGCTTTGGAAGCCTCCGAAAGAAATATTCTTGTGAATGTGGCGGACGACATGGCACTTTCATCGTTTACAGCACCCTCGGTGGTGAGGAGGGGAGACCTTGCGGTGGCCATTTCCACCGGCGGCAGGAGTCCCCTTCTTGCAAAAGTTCTGAAAAACAAACTGGAAAGGATATTGACCGAGGAATATGAGGAATTGCTGAACAGGCTGTGGGAGGTGAGGCAAAGAGTGAAAGCTCAGGAATTTTCCGAAGAAGAAAAGACAAAAATGTATTCTGACATTATTGAAGACTATAATTTGATTTGCGATGAGAAAGAGGGGTGACAACGAATGACTTCGGAAGAGTTATTCATCAGGGCGAAAAAGGTCATGCCGGGAGGTGTAAACAGCCCGGTCAGGGCTTTCAGGGCTGTGGGCATGAACCCTCCTTTTATAAAAAGGGGAGAAGGGAGCCGCATTTGGGATGAAGACGGCAGGGAGTATATAGATTATGTAATGTCATGGGGCCCGCTCATACTGGGGCATGCCTTTCCGGATGCGGTATCCGCCGTAAAAGAGCAGGCGGAACGCGGAACCAGTTTCGGGGCATGTACAAAGCTGGAAGTGCTGATGGCGGAAAAGATAAATCAGGCCGTGCCTTCCATGGAAGTCGTCAGAATGGTAAATTCGGGAACGGAAGCCGTCATGAGCGCCATCAGGCTTGCGAGAGGCTATACCGGCAGGAACCTTATTGTGAAATTTGCGGGATGCTACCACGGCCACACCGACAGCATGCTGATTTCGGCCGGTTCCGGAGCCTTGACTTTCGGGGCTCCCGATTCGGCGGGCGTGACCGAAAATACAGCGGGTGATACCATTGTCGCCCGGTACAATGATATAAGAATGGTGAAGGAAATATTCGATAAATACGGAAAAAAAATAGCGGCTGCAATCGTGGAGCCGGTGGCTGGCAATATGGGAACCGTGCTTGCGAAAGAAGATTTTTTGATTGCACTGCGGGAAGAAACCATCAAATATGGCGCTCTTTTGATATTTGACGAGGTAATCACGGGCTTCAGGGTGTCCTATTCCGGCGCCCAGGGGCTTTTCGGCATAGTCCCGGACATAACGATTCTCGGCAAAATTATTGGAGGGGGGTTGCCGGTGGGCGCTTACGGAGGCAAAGAAGAAATAATGAGGATGGTATCCCCCGACGGACCGGTTTACCAGGCAGGTACGCTTTCGGGAAACCCACTGGCCATGGCAGCGGGCCTTGCCACTCTTGACTATCTTTCGAAAAACCCCAAAATTTATGAAGAACTGGAAAACAAAGCCGAGAAACTAAGCCGGGAACTGAAAGAGGCTCTTGACGGGTCCGGCATACCATTTGTGATAAACCGTATGGGCAGCATGATAACCCTATTTTTCAGTGGGGATGAGGTTGTGGACTACGAAAGCGCCACAAAATCAGACACAGCCCTTTACGCCGCATACTTCAAAGAAATGAACAAACAGGGCATTTATCTGCCGCCTGCACAGTTCGAGACATTTTTCCTGTCTGCTGCCCATACGGATGAAGATATAGAGCTGACCGCTGAAGCAGCAAGAAATGCTGCAAGAAAAATCAGCAAAAAAGCATGGTGACTTTCTTATCCAAAGCCAACAATCAGTCACACGAATAGCTGAATCAGAACGGGCCAAAGTTTATGGCCACTGCCACGGCGATGAAAATCATCTGAACTACAAATATGAGGAAAAAGAATGGTGTGAAAAATTTCCACCATCGGTCCAGAGGGATTTTCGCAATGCTGCATATGACCGGCAACAATGTGGTGGGCCAGAAGATGTTGGAAAAACCGTCGCCGTACTGGAAAGCCAGCACCGCCGTCTGGCGGGTTATATGCAGCACATCGGAAAGCGGCGCCATAATGGGCATGGTAACGGCTGCCTGGCCGCTGCCGGAGGGTATCAGGAAATTTATCAGCGTTTGAACCAAAAGCATGCCTTCGGCTGCCACCCATTTCGGGAAGAGGGAAAGGGGCTGGGAAAGCGCATATACCACGGTATCGGTGATATGGCCCTGATTCATGACCATCAGAATACCGCGGCCGAGGCCCACCGCCAGTGCGCCGAACACCATGTCCCTTGCCCCTTCGATGAAATACTCGGCTATCCTGCTGGGGCCGAAACCGCCGATAAGGCCGCACACAATGCCCATGATTAGGAAAAGACCGGCCAGTTCGTCTATATACCATCCCAGTTTCAAAACGCCATAAACGAGAAAGACTATGGTCAGGCCGACAATGCCAAGAATAACCATCTGGCGTCCTGTAAACTTGGACTCGAGTTCCTCCCGGTTCAGTTTAAAAGCGGAATAGTCTATATCCTTCACGAGGCTGGCGGAAGGATTTTTCTTTATTTTTGAGGCGTAGCGCATGGTCCACCAAACGGCAAGGGTTTCGAAAACCAAAAAGCTAACGATTCTAAAACCCAGCCCCGAAAAAAGCGGAAGGTTCGCTATGCCCTGAGCTACTCCGATGGTGAAGGGGTTCATGAAAGCCGCGGCGAACCCCATGGCCACGCCGAAGGAAACCATGCACATGCCAACCAGGGCGTCATAACCGAGGGCGATGGCTAGGGAGACAAGTATAGGAATGAATCCGAAGGTTTCCTCAAACATTCCGAATATGGCTCCAGCCAGGCCGAAAATGTACATGGAAATCGGAATCATTAATTGTTCTTTGCCTTTCATTTTTCTGATGGCATGGGCAATTGCATTGTTCAGGGTTCCGGTTTTGATGACTATATAAAACGAGGCATAAACGATAAAAATAAAGAATATTATCTGTGCAGCATCCACCATTCCCTTCTGGACCGCTACAAAAGTGCTGAAAAATCCTACAGGAGAAGATTCTATGAATTTGAACGAATCCGGCACCACGGTCATCTTGTGATTGACGGGATTTTCCACCCTGTCATACTGACCGGCGGGAATTATCCAGGTTGAAATTGCAGCAATAACTATTATGGCGAACATGATTACGAAAGTATGAGGAATCCTGAAGCCGTATCTTTGGCTGTTTTCATTTTCTGCCATATTGCATCCCTCCAAATCTTATTATTTTTCCGCTTGGTTTATCCGCAGGACAACTTTTTTCCAGTGCAACTTTGCCGTTGACAATAACACAGTCAATTCCTGAAGGAGATTCCAGAGGCCTTTCGAAAGTAGCCCTGTCCGCTATTAGTTCTGGATCGAATATGACGATGTCCGCATCGCATCCTTCCCGAATCCTTCCCTTTCCTGAAAGTTTAAGCCTCTTTGCGGGCAGAATGGTCATTTTTGAAATAGCTTCAATCAAGTCAAGGGTCTTTTCTTCTCTTACAAATCTGCCCAATACTTTCGGAAAAGTACCGGCCACCCGGGGATGGCCCTGGCCATCATGGATGTAACCGTCACTGGCAACCATTATACCGGGATGACGGATGGCTTCTTTGACTTCATTCTGATTCATAACAAATGCTACAACAATGGTTTGGGGATAATTTTTCCTGAGTTCGTTGAAAATGCTTTCATCACAATAGCTTCCCCTGTATTTCCCCTCTGCTATTAATACGGCGTCGTAATCGCATTTCCATCTATCAAAACAGCCGGGGTCAAAGACAGGCGAGCCGATAGTTGTGCTGAAGGCATCGTAAGGGTAGCAGTCCGCTTCAACGTCTAGTGACTGTTGCTTTGCTGAGTCTATGAGCGCCAATCCTTCTTTCATATTGCCGAAAGCGCAGCAGCTTCCCAGGTGGGAAATTTGCATGGGGATTCGCGTCGTTTCGGATACATAAATCAGTTCCCGCAGGGCCTCTATGCCCCTTTCCGCATCGTAGCGGTAATGGGCCGCCATAAGGCGGTTTTCAAAATCGCAAAGCACATTTCCCAGCGCGATCATTTCTTCGGTTGGCGCCCCCGGAGTATATTCCAGGCCGAAGGAAATGCCGACGGCTCCATCCTGCAGCGCTTTTTTCAATAATGATTTCATTTCTTCTATCTGACTTCCGGATGCGGGAATATACGGATCTTTTAGGCCCACCATTTCCCTAAGAGTTTTATGGCCCATATAGCAGCAGAAGTTAACGGGCAAACCTGTTTTTTCCAGCATCCCGGCATACTGGCCGATGTCTTCAGGGCTTTCACCGCAGTTGCCTCCTACCGCCGTCGTGACGCCCATGTTCAGCATGCAGTCAAAAACCCGGGTTTGAGTCGTTTTATGGACACCCTGCGGAATAATTGCATCTTCATGCATATGAATGTCAATGAATCCGGGGCAGACAACCCTTCCTTCCGCATCGATTATCAAATCCGCAGGCCCAGATGTCTGGCCGATGCGCGAAATTATTCCGTCGGATACGGTTACATCGGTTGCCGTATCGAACGAAGTCTCCGGATCTATTACCCTGCCGCCTTTGATGACTATCTTCATCCAATCCCTCCCTTCTCTCGCAATATTGTCCAATTTGTATTAGCGTATAATTGAATCCCGGTATATGGCTATGGTGTATATATATTCGTTATGTGTTTTAAAAATCCTTTCAATATAAAATTTATTTTATTGCATAGACATTTATGATGCAAAATGCATCATCAACAGGTAACGAAAATATTGCTTCGGGGCAGATGCATAGAACAATATGAGCATTTTTCATTGACGACTATTTTAATGAGTTGGCCTTTGCAATGGATGGTTCTTGTGATATATTAGGGATAAATTATAAACTCATGACACAATTCATTAAATCAACCATATATTATTGAATTCAATGGAGGGCGATTTATGGAATTTCAAAAGCAACAGGCAGGCAAAAAGGAATTTGACGCGATAGGCTTCGGCGAAGTTATGCTGCGGCTGTCCCCGCCCGATAAGGAGAGAATATCCCAGGGAGAATTATTCGAGAAAAGGGCTGGGGGCTCAGAGCTCAATGTGGTTTCGGGAATTTCTTCATTGGGCCTCAGAACCGGCATTGTGACGAAACTGCCCGATAACGAGATAGGAAAGTTCATCAAAAACAAGATAAGGTTTTACGGCGTCAGCGACGACTATGTCGTGTATGACCGCTCCCCAAGAAAGCGGCTGGGAATTTATTACTTTGAAAGCGGGGCCCACCCCAGAAAACCGACGGTGGTGTACGACAGATTCGGCTCCTCCTTTACAACCCTAACCGTAGATGAAATCAACCCTTCCGTCTACAGCAGCGCCAGGATGTTTCACGTAAGCGGAATATCCCTGGCATTGAGCGATACCGTGAGGCGGGCAGTCATCCATATGATAAAACAATTTAAGCAGAACGGCGCGATGGTTTCGCTGGATGTTAATTACAGGGCGTCTTTATGGGATGAGGCTGCGGCGAGGGAAGCAATAACTTCCGTTCTGCCCGATGTTGACATTCTTTTCGTATCCGAGGAGACATCGCGGCGCATGCTCCAAAGGACGGGGACCCTGGAAGAAATAATGAGAGGCTTTGCGAAGGATTTTGGGATAAAGGTGATTGCCGTCACAGAGAGGAAGGCGATAAGCCCCACGAGGCACACGTGGGACTCCAGAATTTACAGCGCCGAAGAGGATGCATTTTATAAGGAAAGCCCTTATGAAGATATAGAAGTGGTCGATAGGATAGGAAGCGGCGATGCTTATGTGGCGGGAGTGCTTTTCGGAATTTTGAAGTACGGCTTGCTGCAAAAAGCGCTTGAATTCGGCAATGCCATGGCTGCAATAAAAAACACCGTGCCCGGCGATCTGCCCGCCTGCGATTTTGATGAAATCGAGCGGGTCATAAAAAGCCATAAAAACGCCGGCCAGGAAAGCGAAATGAACAGGTGATTGGATTGCGGGGAATAGTTTTCTAAAGGCAAAGTAGAATGGCGGCAATACGCTGAAAAGCACGGATGTTGTTAGATAAAGATAGATTGAGAGGACGCCGGTCCTTATCGCCTGAAGACGACTTATTGCTTGGCAAGCAGTATTTTTTGCAGGTGTGCTGCGTTGCGGCATCGGCCCCGTGTCGCTGCATTCACTCGCCGGTGAGCGTTGCCAGCCTTGAGGATTATGAAAATACATAAGGCCGATTGCACTTTTTCTGGAATATATTCAGCGGAGAAGGAAAATATAATGTCAGAGCTGCTCGAAAGATTGGCTTCGGCTTATGGGCCGCAAGCCGCGAAGGGGCTGTGGCAAGCATAATATAAGAAATAAATCGGGCCTTTTGTGGATGATATAAAAACCGTTACCGGGAAGCCTGATGGCAGTGATAAGAGGCGTTGACGGACATATATCCAGATTTCCCATGCGCTTGATGCCGAATTGATAACATAAGGGCAGCATTTGAAAAATCATGGGAGGGTGTAGAGTTTGTTTACAATATTGAAAAGCGGCATGATTTTTAATCCGGATGACGGCGGTGAAAAAGACCTGCTCATTGCCGGGAGCGTCGTTGCAAATATCAGTGATGATATTGCTCCTGCGCCTTCTTACGGCCAGGTCGAAGTGATTGATGTTAAAGGCAAATATGTAGTGCCCGGCTTTATCGACCAGCACGTCCACATTATTGGCGGAGGCGGGGAGGCGGGGTTTGCTTCACGCACGCCGGAAGTGATGCTGAGCCATATCGTAAGGGCGGGCATAACTACCGTGGTGGGCTGCCTCGGCACAGACGGGACCACCAGGCATATGGCATCCCTGCTGGCCAAGGCAAGAGGCCTGGAGCTTGAAGGCATATCGACTTACATATATACCGGCGCCTATGAAGTCCCAACGCGAACCATTACCGATAATGTGAGGAATGATTTAATCCTCATCGACAAGGTGATAGGAGCGGGAGAAATAGCCATATCGGATTACCGCTCAGCGCAGCCCGGCAAGGAAGAGATAATGAAACTGGCCGCCGAGGCTCGTGTAGGGGGGATACTCAGCGGCAAGGCCGGTGTGCTGCACCTTCACGTGGGAGATGGCCAGCGCAAGCTGGGGATGATATTTGAAATTCTGGAAGAGACAGAGATACCTATTACCCAGTTTACTCCCACCCATATAAACCGGAATCAATATCTTCTCGAGGACGGAATAAAATTTGCCAAAATGGGCGGCATGATAGATATGACCTCAGGGGTATATCCTGACGTTGGAGATATAAAGTCTTATAAAGCGTCGGAAGCCGTGAAATATTGCCTTGAACATGGGGTACACATAGAAAATATCACGATGAGTTCCGATGGAAACGGCAGCATGCCTCTTTTTGACGAACATGGCAATGTTCGCGGTATGCTGGTGGCGGAAATGGATTCGCTGCATGATGAATTTAAGGCCCTTGTTAAAAAAGAAGGCATAAAGCTGTCGGACGCATTGAAAGTCATCACGCAAAACCCTGCAAAATCCTTAAAGCTTTACCCCAAAAAAGGCGCCCTGCAGATCGGAAGCGACGCGGATATCGTGGTTATGGATAAGGATTTGAACATAGAATATGTATTTGCCAGGGGTAAATGCATGGTTAAAGAAAGGAAGGTTGTAGTTAAAGGTACATTTGAATAGCTGGGAATATTGAGAAGAAGGCCGTAAGGCCCTCTTTTTAATATTAACCGACAAGTTATGATCTAAAGTTGTCAGGTTAAAACTTACCATGGAAGTAAGACAAGCATAAGAGTAAAATTGATATCAAAGATTCTACATGCTATAATCAACATAGATGTGAAAATAAGAAATTCATATATCAGGAGGGTTGTCTGTAATGATAACAAAGTTGAGAGAGCGCTCCCAAATAACTTTACCGGCAGAAATAATAAAAAAGATGAGGCTGGCTCCGGGAGACACCCTAGAAATAACTATAGAAGATGACAAGATAGTGATAAAACCAGTATTAATTGTCGACAGGTCTCAAGCGTGGTTTTGGTCCAAAAAATGGCAGGAAAAAGAAAAAGAAGTTGAGGAAGATATAAAAGCAGGGAGAGTCTATCATGCTAAAGACATCAATGATCTCATAAAACAATTGGAGTCATGAATTATGGAATTTTTATATTCAAATAGATTTAAAAAGATTATAAAAAGCTCCCTGACAATATAAAGAAAATATTACAGTAAATCTCATGGCACAGAATCCTTTTCACCCCTCTTTGAGGACTAAAAAAATAAGAGGGGAAAGTGATATTTTCGAATGCAGCATCAATATGTCTATAAGGATGACATGGCAATATCAAGATAAAAAAATTATTTTTAGAACAGTAGGACCCCATGATTTTACTTTAGACAACGCATAAAATGTCTTATAGGCGTCGGTAAAAGTATGTTTGCAGAAGCTATGTAATAGATATAATTAATATGGGTGCTGCATTTGCCAAGCCGGGGTGTAGCCCCTGTGCGGGAGCACATCGAAAATGCGGTGAAGCTTGCAGCCGCTCATGCCATAGCTTCTCTTATCACCGATGAAGAACTTTCTCAGGATTACTGCATCCCCGGAGCCTTCGACAAAAGGGTAGCCGCCCATGTGGCATCAAGAGTGGCAAGAGCCGCTGTGGAAACAAAGGTGGCAAGAATCATGATAGATCCGGAAAAACTCAAATAGGAAATACTAAAGTAGAAAATAGATTTTGGCAATGGGAAAACCCCGGGTATTGCAGCCCGGGGTGAATTTTTTGTGTGCCCCGTGCCCGGCAAAATCATAATTTGTCTGCCGGTAAGGTCCGGTGCCGCAGCCCCAGGATGTCATCTGGCAGCAGGTTGAAGACCTATTTTTTTGGGACTTACGTCCCGCTTGGGTTATAGGCCCTTACAGTAAAATTTTTCGACTTTTGAATCATGCGCGGATTTGTTTAAACTGCTATGATTAAAATCAAATAGGGGTTAAGAATTTAAAAGTAAAAAAGGAGGTCGGGAAAATGTTAAAACATTTCAAAAAATTGTGGACCGGAGAAGAAGGACAGGGCATGGCCGAATACGGGCTTATTCTGGCACTGGTGGCCGTTGTGGTGATCGTGGCTCTGAAGGCTTTGGGGCAGGGTATCAATTCTAAATTTAATGATGTGACAAACGGTTTAAACGGCACAACTCCCTCTGAATGATAGATCAAAAAAATTAAAACCGGTATGTTTCAAAGTTATATTGTTGGCCCTACTTTTCAGTAGGGCCGCTTTAACAACAAAACTCTATTGGAAAGAGCTGGTTTTATGGCGATTGCGGATTGTTTCCTTATTTTGTTAATGGCAATTTGCGTTTACACAGACATAAAATCCAAAAAGATATATAACGTCGTGCTTTTCCCCGCGGCGGCCATAGGTCTTGCGAGCAATTTTTTATCGGGAGGCGCTACCGGAGGGATTACCGGAATAAAAGGCATGATGCTGGGTGTGGCGCTTCTTTTGGTGCCATTCATTCTGGGCGGGATGGGAGCGGGGGACGTCAAGCTTCTGGGAGTCGTGGGAGCCTTTAAAGGCCCCGGTTTCGTCTGGACAGCGTTTATTTTTACAGCCATCGTCGGAGGCGTTATCTCCGTGATAGTTATGGTAAAAAGCGGAGAATTTCCTGTACGGTTCAGAGCCACAATCCTTACCCTCTTTTCCGCATTTGGCGTTATTCCTCAAGTCGATTTGCTGGACTCCATTTACGAAGGTTCGGTCCAGACCTTTCCTTACGCCGTGGCCATTGCAGCGGGCACCGCTCTGGCATATGTGGTGAGGTGATTTTTCGTGATTGAGGTTTGTAGGCATTTAAAGAGCCGGAAGGGTCAGTCCATGGTGGAACTTGCCCTGATTCTGCCGGTCATTGTCCTGATACTGTTCGGCGTTCTGGAGTTCGGGCGCATTTTTTATTCATACATCGTTATAACTCATGCGGCAAGGGAAGGGGCCAGGGCCGGAGCAGTCGGCAAGACCGATGCGGAAATTATATCCAGGGTTCGGGATTCCACTCCCCTGCCTGAGGCGGACACCAATTTGCATATAACAAGATTGGAGCCGAATGAGACCGCTCGGACACCGGGCGTGCCGTTCACCATAGAAGTAGCTTACGACGTGGAACTGGTGACTCCGCTTTTTGACAGCCTGCTGCCGAATCCTGTTACGCTAAAATCTCGGGCTACAATGAGGATAGAATGATGAAGAGGCTAAAGAGCTTTTTCAAAACAATTAGGCGGGACGAAAGAGGGACAGTGCTGGTGCTGGCCGCAGCCGTGATGACCGTACTCCTGGGTTTTGCCGCTCTGGTGACCGATGTGGGTGCCCTTGTGCTGGAAAAAAATCGTTTACAGAACGCATGCGACGCCGCGGCCCTGGCCGCCGCCCGGGAACTTCCATCCACTGAGGCGGCCAGGCAAAAAGCCCTGGAATACCTGGGGTATAACGGTGTTGCTCCGGAGGAGGCTATTATAAACTTTGATGCCGGGAGCACAAAGGTGACCGTGGAAGCGTCCCGCCGTGTAGATTTCACCTTTGCCCGGGTTTTTGGTATAAATAGCGGTAATGTTTCGACAAGGGCATCTGCCGTATTCGGCAGTGTGAAAAGCATAACCGGAGTGGTTCCCTTCGGTATTCCCGACCAGCCGCTGGTATACGGGCAGGAATACACCTTAAAATCCGGTTCCCACGATGCATACGGTCCGGGCAATTACGGCGCCCTGGCCCTGGAATTGAGGGGAGCGTCCAGCTATGAAAACAACCTGAAATACGGTTACGGCGGCACTGTCAGTGTGGGAGACTGGGTACTTACGGAACCGGGAAACATGTCGGGCCCTACTGAAGAAGGCGTAAATTACCGTTTGAATCAGTGCCCGCATACTCCCGGTTGCAACATAGATTCTTATCACCCCGATTGCCCAAGAGTTATGATAGTGCCGATTTTCGACCCCACCGACTTGAGCGGCAGGGACAAAGTCAAGATAGTCGGGTTTGCAGCCTTCCTGTTGAAAGGAGTGGAAGGTTCAGGAAATAAAAGTATTGTTAAAGGATACTTTTTGCAAATGGTTCCGCCGGAAGGATTGCGTTATACCATAGACCCGAACGGAACCGACTACGGACTGCATGCGGCAAAGCTGATGGAATGATAATGGCGAGGAGAATTGAACTATGAAAAATAAACTCATCTTTTTACTGGCGATTATTTTTGGCCTTGCGGCTGCTTTTGGCGTATACAATTATATGGAAGATTTAAAAAGAACCTACAGGACATCCGGGAATTTCACCCGGGTGGCTACGGCGAAACAGAAAATCGCGGCCAGGACGGTCATAAGCGGCGATATGCTGGAATTCAAAGAAATGCCCGTGGAATACGTACTGCCGGGTACGGTGGTGGACGTCAAAGATGCGACGGGCAAAATGGCGCGCGGCGATATTTATCCGGGAGAGGTGATCCTGAGCAACAAACTGGTGGCGAGAACCGATGCCGCTGCGGGTCTTTCGGCGAAAGTGGAAAAGGGCAGGCGGGCTGTTTCCATTCCGGTCAACAACATAACCGCCATGCACGGGCTCATCAATGCGGGAGATCGTGTGGACGTGCTGGTAACTTTCAACGCGCCGGGTGAACAAAAAACTCCAGCCACATCCACCATAATTCAAAATGTGCCGGTTCTGGCCGTCAATGGGAATCTTGCGACAGAAGGAGCATCGAAACAGGAGCCCCAGACCGTCACCGTTATGGTGGAACCGGAACAAGCTCAACAGATAGCCCTGGCCATCCAGCAGGGAAGCATTCAACTGGCGCTGCGCTCGCCGGAAGATTCAGATATCGTACAGCTTCGCACGAGCATACCGGAACATTTAATGCGATAGTGGGGAGGTTTTTGTATGGCACCCATCAGGGTTTTAATAGCGGACGACATAGCTACCACGCGTGAAGACATAAAACGCCTGCTTTATTTTGAGGACGACATAGAGGTGGTGGGCGAGGCCGGCGACGGCCATGAAGCAGTTTCCATGGCTGAGGAACTGAAACCCGACGTTATATTGATGGATATAAATATGCCCCGCCTGGACGGCATCGGCGCTACGGAGCAGATTTCCGTGAATTTGCCCCAGTGCGCCATCATTATAATTTCCATACAGGGGGAGCAGGAATACCTTCGCAAGGCCATGGCTGCCGGAGCCAGGGAATATCTGGTAAAGCCCTTCTCCGCCAATGAACTGGCCAACGCCATCCGCCGGGTCGACGAATCTCAGAAACGGCGCAACTTGAACCTTGCGCCGCAAACGCCCTCTAATGCCTCGCAGGGCTTCAAGCAAAAGCGCGGCAAAATAATCGCATTTTTCTGCACCAAGGGGGGCGTGGGCAAGACGACCCTGGCCTGCAACCTGGCCGTAGCTCTGGCGCAGGAGACCGGGAAAAAAGTGGCTCTGCTGGATCTGGACCTTACTGCGGGCGACGCTGCAGTTATGCTCAACATCAACGCCAGAAACACCATAGCCGATCTGGTACAGGAACAGGATGTAATGGATTTTCAACTGGTGGACGTGTTTCTTATTCCACACCTGTCGGGAGCAAGATTACTCCCGGCGCCGCTTTCTCCGGAGCAGGCGGAATTGATACACCCGCCGCATGTGGAACAGCTCTTGAAAATATTAAGGGAGAATTTCGATTATGTCATTGCGGATACCGCACCGCTTTATAGCGATATCAATCTTGAGGTGCTGGAAGCGTGTGATAGGATAGCGCTTGTTTTAAACCAGGACCTGACCACCCTGAAACACGTCAAAACCGCTCTTGACATCATGAAAACACTGAACTGCGAGTCTAAAGTGAGGATTATTCTGAACCAGCAAAGCAACGAAGGACTGAAGGTCAAGGAACTGGAAAAGACGTTGAATACCGCCATAACGGCTGCGGTGCCCGACGACGGTAAAACGGTGCAGAGTGCCATCAACAAAGGGGTGCCTTTTGTTATGGGACAGCCTTATACTAAAGTGTCGGCCGCAGTGAAAGACATGATCGGCCTGCTGGACCTGGCCAAGGTGGATGAGGGCCGGGAAACGGTTGCCAAAAAGTCTTTTGTGACAAGAATGTTCAGTTTTTAGATTTGCCTTTTCGGCAAATCCGACTTAATCTGACCGCTGAAATCCGAACACTGATTGGGGAGTGACTGAAGATGTCGTTATTGAAGAGGCTTGAAAGCAAAAAGGCGACGGAGGATGTAAACCGGGAGGAACGAAAAACTCAAAGCCATTTTGTCCGGGACCCTTATGCCTCGTTGAAGGCCGGCCTGCACAAAAAGTTGGTCGACGAGCTCAAGGACGTTAAAGAATCCGAAGAAGGGGACAACAGATTCATGGCAAAACGCATAGAGGAACTGGTGGAGCGTTATTTGACTTCCGACGGCGAAAACCGCATTCCCCGGCCGGAAAGGCTCCGGATAGCCGGAGAAATAGTCGACGAAATAATGGGGTACGGACCGATAACCTCTCTTCTGAACGACCCCGAAGTCAGCGAAATAATGGTCAACGGCCCCGACCAGGTTTATGTGGAACGAAACGGTATACTGGAACTTACGGACGTCTTTTTCAGGGACAACGACCATGTCATGAATATCATCGACAGAATAGTGTCACCTCTCGGAAGGCGCATAGACGAAAGCATGCCCATGGTGGATGCCCGACTGCCGGATGGATCCCGGGTAAATGCCATTATACCTCCTCTCTCTTTAAACGGTCCTGTCATTACTATTCGAAAATTTTCAAGGGATCCTTTTACTGTGGAAGACCTGATTAATTTCGGCACACTGACACCCCCAATGGCGGCCTTTCTCGAAGCCTGCGTCAGGGCGAGACTCAATATCGTCGTATCCGGCGGCACCGGCAGCGGCAAAACAACCACGCTAAACGTGCTGTCTTCATTCATCCCGCCTTCGGAAAGGATAGTCACCATAGAAGATGCGGCGGAGTTGCAGCTGCGCCAGCCCCATGTGGTCGCGCTGGAGAGCCGTCCGCCGAACATCGAGGGCAAAGGAGCTATAACAATTCGAGACCTGGTGCGGAATGCTCTTCGCATGAGGCCAGATCGGATAATAGTGGGAGAGGTACGCAGCGGCGAGGCACTGGATATGCTGCAGGCAATGAACACTGGCCATGACGGGTCTCTCACCACCGGCCACGCCAATTCGCCTCGAGACATGCTTTCCCGCCTGGAAACCATGGTGCTGATGGCCGGGATGGATCTGCCGGTGCGCGCCATCCGGGAACAAATTTCTTCGGCCATTGATTTAATCATACAGCAAAGCCGCTTTAGAGATGGTTCGCGGCGTATTACACACATTACCGAAGTGCTGGGAATGGAAGGGGAGGTAATTGTATTACAGGATTTATACACCTTCCGTCAGACCGGGATAGATCGCGACGGAAAGGTAAAGGGGTATTTTTCCTGTACCGGGATCCGGCCTAAGTTCATGGAAATTCTTGAAGCCTGTGGTATCAAACTGCCTCCGAATGTTTTTGAACCTTCGATTTTATAGATTTGGGAGGACAGAAGGCATGGAAACCGTAAGCGTACTGGTTTTTCTGGCAAGTTTTTTGACGGTTCTGGGGATAAGCGAAGCCCTATCCTCGGACCAGAGGCAGGTGATGATGCGAATTAAAAAAATTGCTTCAAGGGACGCCCGGGGAGAAGAGGCGCCTGCCGTCCGGCGTCATGTGGAATTATGGCGAAAATTGTTGACCTGGGCTGGTGGCTTATCTTTGACGCGTCGCATAGGACTTCTTGTAGATAGAAAACTGGAAGAAGCCGATATATTGCTCCGGGGAGGGGAATTTGTGGTTATTGTAATCGCATGTGCCCTCACCTCGTCGTTTGTTTCGTTTACAATAACTCTAAATCCTGCAGGAAGTATTATTCTGGGGCTTACGGCCGCCTTGATACCGTTTGCGGTTCTCAACGCCGCCAGAAACAAACGACTTTCAAACTTTAACGCCCAGATCTGCGACGCCCTGACCATTATGGCCAACTCCCTTCGTTCCGGTTTCAGCTTTTTGCAGAGTATGGACATGGTGCGAAAAGAACTGCCGGATCCTATAAAAAAAGAGTTTACAAGGACATTAAAAGAAATAAACCTGGGGACCCCAACTGAAGAAGCCCTCGAAAACTTGGCAAAACGGGTGAACAGCGAAGACCTGGATCTGGTGATCACTGCGGTCCTTATTCAGAGACAGGTAGGGGGTAACCTTTCGGAAGTGCTGGACAATATTGCGGAAACCATCCGGGACCGCATACGCATTAAGCGGGAAATCCGGACCCTTACCGCCCAGGGTCGTATCTCGGGCCTTATCATAGGACTTTTGCCGCTGATCCTCGGGGGCTTTATGATGGTGGTAAAACCTTCATATATAATGCAACTTTTTTCCTCCAGAGCGGGATTGACTATGATGATGCTGGCCATTGTGGGAGAGTTCACCGGTATGCTGATTATAAAGAAGATCGTGGACATCAAGTTTTAAGGAGGGCAATTACACCATGGCATTAATTTTGGTTCTGATCGGAGTCTTTGGCAGTGCGTCCACAATTACACTGCTTTTATACCGATGGGTCTTCGGAGAAAGCATAAGAATGAGCAAGAGAGTGACCGAAGTGGTAGGCTCCGCCCCGATACCAATCAGACAGCAGGAATTATCATTTCCTTTTTTTCAGAGATTCATAAAACCCATTCTGACCGGTATGACCAGAGCTCTGGCGCGATATATGCCCGCAGCCGGAACGGAGACGCTTGAAAAAAGGCTTTTGGAAGCGGGCAGGCCGTGGAATCTTTCCCCACGGGAGCTGCTGGCGGTAAAGTATGTGCTGTCGGGAATGGGTGCCCTTATTTTAATAGAATTGTGGAAACTTTTGGGACAATCGGCGATACAGTCCGCGGTAATGGCCTTTGCAGGGTGCATTGCCGGGTGGATGTTGCCGGATGTGGTAATTAACTACAAAATACGGCAGCGCAAAGGGCAGGTGGAAAAAAATCTGCCCGATGTGCTGGATCTTATCACCGTGTGCGTGGAAGCGGGGCTGGGTTTTGACGCCGCACTGGCAAAGGTGGTGGAAAAGTCCGGAGGAGTCCTTGCTGACGAGCTGTATCAGGTTTTACAGGAAATAAGGATGGGAAAGCCCCGGAGAGAAGCTTTGCGTGAAATGGCTGAGAGAGTTGCCGTCGACGACCTGTCTAATTTTGTGGGTTCAATCATCATGGCCGAGCAGCTGGGGGTGAGCATAGGGAATGTGCTGCGCCTGCAGTCAAAGGAATCCCGACAGAAGCGCCGTCAGCATGTGGAAGAGACGGCTATGAAGGCCCCTGTAAAAATGCTCATACCCATGGTAATGTTTATTTTTCCCGCTGTGTTCATCGTCTTACTGGGACCGGCGGCAATACAGATTATGAGGGTCTTCGGTTTTTAGGGGGAGAGAAATTTTGAAGGCGATTAATTCAACCAGGAAAACGGTCCTGGCAGAAAAGGTTGAGACCGCCATGAATTTCACAAGAAGGCTGGTGGGATTAATTTTCACAACGAATTTTAAAACCGGCATGGCTCTGCTTATCATGCCGTGTTCATCCGTACATACATGGTTCATGAGATACGCGATCGATGTGGTTTTTCTGGACCGCGGCAACCGGATCTTAAGGGTGGCACAATCCATACCGCCCTTTCGGATTGGCCCGGTGGTAAGAGGGGCCGCAAAAGTGCTGGAACTGCCTGCCGGGGTGTGCAGGGCCACAGGCACGGAAATTGGCGATGTGATTGAATTTATTTTGGAGGAATGATAAAAATGGCAAAAAGCTCATATAGGGGTGGAGGCTTTTCTCTCACCTTCCGGTTGAGTCTTGGTTTTACGCTGCTCATAACTTTTTTGATGGGGGCTGTAGGTTTTTCCATATATGTGAGAGAACGCAATGTGTTTATAAACGGAGTTGTAGAGCGGGGGTGGGCCATGGTGCGTCTTGTCAATACGGTGGCGTCCGAGGCTATGATGTCGGGAAATTATGGCGTGCTTGGCGAGGTGATGAAAGATCTGCACGCCGACGGTTCAATCCTTGAAGCCGGAGTTTTTGACAAAAACGGCGATATAGTGGCGTCCTGCGGCTTTGAGAGGGGAGTTTCGGCCAGAGCAAAGGATATGGCAACAGCGGCAGACGTAAGAAAGCTTACGCCGATAAAGGACGGCAAAGGGAAGGTGACCGCTGTTGCATTTACATCGCCCATCTCAGACAGCGGCGGCAAATCCGTCGGCCATATTTATATTCTGACGGATTTCAGTTTTGTTGAAAGTTACCTGCGGCAAACGGTCTACAATATTATTTTTAACTTTGTGCTGGCAACTCTAGCGGGTCTCCTGCTGGCGCGCCTGATAATCATCAGGGCCGTGGGCCGCCCGATAAAAGGGCTGCTGCTGGCAACCGAGAGGGTAGCCATCGGCGATTTTTCGTACAAGCTGCCTGTAGCCACCGGGGATGAACTGGGACGGCTGGCCAGGGCTTTTAATGCCATGAGCGGGGAGCTGGGAGTTCTGTTTAATTCCATAAAAAGCATTGTAGGCGACATGTGCTCAACTTCAAAACTCATTGCAAGGCATTCGGAACTTTTCGAAAAAGACTCCGGTAACATGGACCCTGACCGGCAGACGGAATTGATAAAGGAAATTAACTCATGCGCCAGGCGCCTTGCCCGTACAAGCGAACAGCTCAACTCATTGGCACTGCAGTTTAAGACGGAAAACTAATATGCAGACTAATATATAATTTATATGCATTTTTTATAAGTTGTTATAAAAAACCCTAAAATTTATACAAATTATTTCGCATATTATATAATGAAGGCTCCTGAATAAATCAATTTATATTAAAGGATGAAAAGCTTTGATCAACATCGAAAACCTTGAGAAGATAATACAGAAGACGCGAAGAATTGTGGAAAAGAGCAAAGAGGAACTCTACCGGCTGGGAGAGAGCGCAAGGCTGGAATATGAGAGGACAAAGCAGGAACTGGAGTCGGTAAAAAAGGAGATAGCGAGTATTATTAAAGAGGTTGACGACCTGGAAAAAGTTTACACTCAATCTAGAATTCGTTTAATGGAAGTCAGCCGGGATTTTAAACATTACAGCGAAGAACAGATTAAAGAAGCTTACGAAGAAGCCAATAAAAAACAGATAGAGCTTTTGAGCAAGCGTGAGAAAGAAAAATTGCTTCGCCTGCATAGGGACCACCTTGAAAGGAACCTGAAAAGCCTGGAAGTTACCATAAAGCGTTCGGAAGAATTGATTGCAAACGTAGGAATGGTGTTAAAGATATTGAGCAACGATCTTGAGTCCATCGGCAACAAGATAGGGGAAATGCAGCAAATACAGGCTCTGGGCCTTTCTGTTATCATGGCACAGGAGGAAGAGCGCAAGCGGGTGGCCAGGGAGATTCACGACGGGCCCGCCCAGAGCCTGGCAAATATAGTAATGAGGGCGGAGTTCTGTATGAAGCTGATGGAAGTCAATCCGTCGATGCTGAAGGATGAACTGTACGGTTTGATGGACCTGGTGCGCAGGAGCCTTCAGGACGTGCGGAAAATAATTTTCGACCTTCGCCCCATGGCCCTCGATGATCTGGGCCTCGTACCCGCCCTCAAGCGCTACGTTGAACAATATATGAAGGACTATGGTATTTATGTTGAAATAATATTGATGGGCAGGGAATACGAACTTTCCTCGTCGCTTGTGGTGGCCCTTTTTCGGGTCATCCAGGAATCCATGACAAATATCAGGAAATACGCCAAGGCCACGGAAGTATTGATAAAAATCGAATTCTTGAAAAACAGGATAAATGTGGTCGTTCGGGACAACGGCTGCGGTTTTGACGTAGAAAAAGTGCTGGCCGAAAAAAGCGGCATGGCCTTTGGGCTTATCGGGATGAGGGAGCGAATTCAGTTGCTAAAAGGCAAGTTTGAAGTAAAATCTTCCCCGGGCCACGGGACGGAAGTGATTTTAAGCGTGCCGACGGCCCATGAGGAAAATGGTCTGGCTGGAGTTCGGAGAGGTGAGTGCGTTGCAGGAAAGCAAAAAACAAATTAAAGTAATTATTGCCGATGACCATGCCCTTCTTCGGGAGGGCATAATAAAAATCCTTTCGCTGGAACCGGATATTGCCGTGGTGGGGGAAGCCGAAGACGGCGACCAGGTGATAGAGCTTGCGAGGAATACCGAGGTCGACATCATACTGATGGATATAAACATGCCCAATGTTAACGGCATAAAAGCCACGCAAATAATAAAAGCGGAAAAGCCGGAGATAAATATAATAGCCCTCACGATTCACGACCAGGAAGAGTATTTGTTTGAGCTTATAAGGAGCGGTATTTCCGGCTACGTCTTAAAGGATGTCAGGCCCCAGGAACTTGTGAAGACCATCCGGTGTGTGGCGGAAGGACAGGCCTTTATTCCTCCTGCACTCACCCCAAAGGTCTTCAAAGAACTCAACCGGCTTTCGAAAAAAAAGGAAGAAGAATCTCGACATCATTTTGACTTGACAGAGCGAGAAATGGAGGTGCTGCAGCAGATCTCCATGGGGCTTTCCAACAGGGAGATAGCCGAAAATCTTTATATAACCGAAAAGACGGTAAAGAACCACCTGACCAACATATTCCAGAAAATCGGTGTTACGGACCGCACCCAGGCCGTGCTGTTTGCAATCAAGCACAATCTTGTGGAAACCTGACATAGTAGAAAAAAATATTTGGAAATAGAGAAAACATATGATAATATTTAGATGACAGCAATTTAAAAACAATTGGGAGGGAAGCGGTTGTTATGAACATTTCCCGTTCCATCATAGCAGTGGATTCCCACACCATGGGGGAACCCACCAGGGTGGTCATTGGAGGCATTCCGCACATACCCGGCAAAAGCATGCCCGAGAAAAAGCACTACCTTGAGGAACATATGGACCACCTGCGCAGGGCTCTCATGCTGGAGCCCAGAGGGCATGACGACATGTTCGGCTCCATTATAACCTCTCCCACGATGCCTGAAGCCGATTTCGGGATAATATTCATGGACACCGGAGGCTATCTGAACATGTGCGGCCACGGCACCATAGGCGCCGCTACGGTGGCTGTGGAGATGGGGCTTGTGGCAGTAAAAGAGCCGGAAACTCATGTGGTGCTGGAGGCTCCGGCAGGGCTGGTAAAAGCCCGGGTCAGAGTGGAAAATGGAAAGGCTAAAGGCGTCACCTTTCAAAATGTACCTTCTTTTTTGTTTAAAGAAGGGATTGAACTGGAGTTGCATCCTTACGGAAAAATTAGAGCCGATATCGCTTTCGGGGGCAGCTTTTTTGCCATTGTAAAGGCCAGGGATCTGGGGATAAAGGTCGCTAAAGAAAATATTCATGAATTGATAGATATAGGCTTGAAAGTCCGGGACGAAGCCAATAAAAAAGTTGAGGTTTACCATCCGGAAAAACCTCACATAAAGACCATAGATTTGGCCGAGATTTCCGATGCGCCTTCCCATCCCGAAGCCCATGCAAAAAATATTGTGGTTTTCGGAAAAAAATCAGTGGATCGTTCGCCCTGCGGCACCGGCACATGCGCCAAGATGGCGGATCTTTATTTCAAGGGTGAGCTGGGCCTGCATCAGGATTTTGTCCACGAGAGCATCCTGGGAACTCTCTTTACCGGCCGCCTGGTGGGGAAAACCAGAGTGGGCGATTTTGACGCGGTAATTCCGGAAATTACCGGAAGGGCCTTTATCACCGGCGTGAACCACTATATGATAGATGAGGAAGACCCGCTAAAATACGGATTTTCTTTGAGATAAGAACATATGATAGACTCAGCTTACGGTCACAGTGCCGTCTTCTTTTATTTCAATACGCTGTCCGTCTTTTACAAATTCTAAAAATTCGTCTCCCAGCTGGTCGATGGTCACTATTCTTTTTTGGTTCCATACATCGCAAAGTATAATCCCGGCGGCAGCCAGGGAATCTATATGCTTTGAAAAGAGCATGGCTTTTGGGCCTATGCCCTGTTTCGCAACACTCTGCAGGATCATGCCTCCGGTGGTGGAACCGATGGTTTGCGGGAGGCATATTATTTTGCCTGCCAATTCCTTACCGTAAAGATCGCTGTTGTTCTGATCCGAACATATGGCCGTCCCATTTCTTTCGCTCAGGGCTTTTAAATATGATGCGAGAATGTTTAGGCCCTGATGGGTTACGATGCTTTCTCCGCACAGGTTTCCACCGAGGATAACCCTTCCTTTGAATGTGCGTGTCATATCCTATTTCCCCCTTGCATATTCCCGACTACTATTATGTCCAGCACTTCATCGTCCGGGAAGAATCTTGCAGTAGAATAAGTCCTCAATTTGTTGGAATTTGTTATGATTGGCTGTCTGGCACATTCCGCATTGCTCATGTACATGAGCGGGCATATATAAGTCAGATGCAACCCCATGTCGGTCAATTTTTTATACGCCTCGCCGTCCGACTTGAATCTCAAAATGACGTCCGGGGCGGCGCACAGTACGGTGTTTATTGAGACATTATCCTTTCCGGCTTCTGAAAGTTTCCGGGAAATCCTTTCAATCCAATCATAAATCTGCCGGAGGGAAAGGTGCGGGCATCCTATGAAGCACATGGCGGGCTTTGCATTCAAATCTGTCCAGAGGACCGGGTAGGAATCGATAACTCTTTTGATTTCGTTATCATCTATGGTATATGTGAGAAAGTCTCTAATCAAAAGAGCTCTGCCCTGCTCCACCGCTTCCGGGGTTATGTTTTCCACATGGTAAAGGCCTACGGCGCCGTTTGAAGCGCTGGCAGCACCCATATCCTTAAGATAATCTGCTGTAATGTTGTTGATGCCTTTTCCCAGAAATCTGTCCAGGCCCACTATATAGGGCACGTCTTCCACAACTTTCATGCCGATGGCGCTCCCAAGAACCTGAGCGTTGGGAAGTTCGGAAGTTTTTAATTCCACCAGCCACCGGGCCCGCCTTCCTTCATCGGTCACAAGCCCGAACTCCGGGACTTTGCCGATGATGCCGCACAGGAGTTCTATTATGCCGGAGGTCCTGTTGGTCCTGGCGCCGATTACCGAGTTGGCATAAACTACGGCCGAGGATTCGGCCCATGAAAGGATTTGACCATTTTTGGGGATGTTTCCCACTTCCGGCATGTAACAGGTACATGTGAATGCATTGTCATCTTTCAGGCCCAATTTTTTAAGCTGCGCCTCATACCTTTCCTGATTTCTGTACATGGCGCTGAATATCTTTTTTTGCATCTCGGTGCATTCTACATTGTCGTAATCTATAGGCCTAGGGTCTGCAGTGAAAGCTTCTTTTGTCTTCAACCCCGCATCGATTAGTTCTTCCATCATGTCAAACACGATTTCTATCCCCGCAAGCCCGAATGATGTAACCAGATGCACCGGGCCGTCTATGGGGAGAAGCCTTTTGGCTTCAAAGGCTTCTCCGTAAAGCACCACTGATTCCAGAATCTTTCTCATCACTTCGCCGTGTTTTCCTTCCAGAATCTCCTTTTCTTCATCGGTTAGTTCCATTTTATACTGCCTCATGGCTTATCTGCCTCCTTAAATGTTCCGGGCTACTTCATAAGCATCCCAGATGGCATACATAATATTCTGCACTTTTCTCGCATCGCCCAGGAGGTAAGTTTCAGCGATGTCCTGCGCTATTTGCTTGTAAAGAGCGTTATTCGGGCTGTATCCTATGGCAATTACAATGCTGTCTGCCGGTATGGTCTCTTCGCCAGATTCGGTCTTTATGACGGCACCGGTATCATTGATAGAGGCGATGGAAGCGCCGGTCCTTATTTCAACATGGTAAAATGCCAACAAATCCTCCAGCATTGCCGAATTCATATGCGGTATCGGCAAACCGGCTGACAGGATGTTTTTCAACGCTTCCACAATGACGACCTGCCTGCCCTGTTTTGCAAGCCATAAGGCCAGTTCGCATCCAACAAGACCACCGCCGACTACCACGACTTTATCTCCCACATTCTTTTTGCCCAGCAGCACATCTGTGGCCTGCAGGGTTTTTTCGACGCCCGATATGTTAGGCTGCTTTGGAATGGAACCGGTGGCCACAATCACTGTCTCGGGCTTTATCGCATCCACCAGCTCTTTTGTGACCTGTGTATTCAAATGCACATTTACTTTGAGATCGCTGAGCTGTTTCTCATACCAGTGTACCAGCCTGATATCAGCCTCCTTAAAATCAGGTACTCCTCCAGCCAGAATGACTCCGCCCAGATTATCACTCTTTTCATAAAGGCTGACTTCATGCCCTCTCAGGGCACAGACTCTGGCGGCTTCCATGCCTGCCACTCCGCCACCTATTACCATAACTTTTTTTGCCTTTTCGACAGGCTTAAGCCCGTATTCGGCTTCCCTGCCGGCTTGGGGATTGACAGCGCATGACAGCGGTTTTACCTGGGCTATCCTGCCCATGCAGCCGTCGTGGCAGCAAAGGCATGGCCGGATGTCATCTATTTGCTCCGATTTTATCTTATTGGGCAAATGAGGATCTGCCAGAAGTCCCCGACCGATTACTATCGCATCGGCCTTGCCTTCATCCAGTGCTCTGCTGGCCAGATCCGGGTCCTCCATTCTTCCCGCAACAAGCACGGGAGCTTTTACCGCCTTCTTTAACTCTTTGGTTAAGTGCAGATAAAGTCCCTTCTTTTGATACATTGGCGGATGGTTCCAATACCAAGAATCGTACGTCCCCGCGTCGGCATTGAAGGCATCGTATCCGGCTTGTTCCAGTATTTTAGCCGCTTCAAGACCTTCTTCGGTATCACGGCCCAGTTCAATAAATTCTTCTTCGGCAAGCCCTCCCTGCCTAATGCCTTTTATATAGCTCTTTACGCTGTATCGCAGCGATACGGGAAAATCGTCGCCGCAGGCTTTTTTAATGGCTTTGACTATTTCTATGGGGAATCTCAATCTTCCCATCAGGTCTCCGCCGTATTTATCCGTCCTTTTGTTGAACAGCGCTATTGTAAACTGGTCGAGGAGATATCCTTCATGCACGGCATGGATCTCCACACCGTCAAAACCGGACATTTTAGCGACTACCGAAGCTTCGGCGAACTTTTTCACAATGAATTCGACTTCTTCGGTGGTCAGCTCCCGGCACATGATTTTGGGATTCCAGAAGTTCTCCACGGGTGATGGAGCCACGGCTTCGCCCCTCAGTATGGCGGGTATTCCCACTCTTCCAAAGCCTGCTGTAAGCTGCAGGAATATTTTTGAGTCATAGGCGTGCACCCTTTCGGTCATCTGTGCGGCAGACTTGATGAAGCTAGCGGGATTTAGGGTGGGACAGGGCATGGTGGGCATGGCTTTTTTTTCAACTTCATTTTCTGCATAGCATATTCCTGTGATTATTAGGCCCGTCCCGCCTTTTGCCCGTTCTACATAATATTCAACGCCTCTTTCGTTAAAAGCGCCGTCAGGAGTCGACAGTCCCCCCGGTCCCATGGGGGCCATTACAAACTTGTTTTTAATCTCCAGTTTTCCGATCTTGAAGGGCTCAAACAGTTTGGAGTGTTTTTTTGGCATTTTTAAAACCTCCTCAATTTATATATTGACGGATTGTTACATATTGCACATGCAATTAGCATGCCAGCTTTTTAATACTGTCTGACATGGCTTTGTTTAAAGCTTGCGGGAATTCAACCAGCAAAAAGGAGAAGCCTATATGAGCCGCAAATAGTTCAAACCGGCTTCTCCTTGATCAAGAAGAATTCATCATGCGCTTTTCAGAGTGATTTATTAATGGTTCGCATGAACCGCAGATGATTCATGCCATGGTCTTTTCCCGTGCCTTTTTATACTTTCTCACCACCGAAGTCTGGCTGATTTTCAGAGCCTTTGCCGCTTCCCTGGTAGAGCCGAAGTGTTCCATGGCCATTTTGATCAGCTTCAGTTCCGCCTCATCTGTTAAATCTTTCAAGGGCACCACATCTCTGACTATAATCTGGAATTTATCATTGCTTGAGCAGTTTATGAATTCGTCGGGAAGGTCTTTTTCGGTGATCAAATCACTTTCCGTCATGACCACAAGCCGCTCAATGGTATTTTTTAATTCTCGCACGTTCCCCGGCCAATTGTATGCTTCAAGATGCTTGAAGATTTTTGCGGACAAATCCTTGCGGGCATTGTATTTTTTATTGAAATACTGGAGGAAATGAAGTGCCAGGGGGATTATGTCTTTCTTCCTCTGCCGGAGTGGCGGCAGAAATATGGGGACCGTGTTTACCCTGAAGTACAGGTCCTCTCGGAACAATCCTCTTTTCACCAGTTCTTTTAAGCCCTTGTTGGCCGATGCCACGAGCCTGAAGTTGATTTTTTTCGGTTTTTCAAAGCCCAGCCTGGTAATTTCAAAGGTCTCAAGGACTCTCAGGAGCTTTCCTTGCAGGCCGATCGGAAAGGAATTCAATTCATCTAGAAAAAGCGTGCCTTCATCGGCCAGCTCTATCAATCCCAATTTTCCGCCTTTTTTTGCTCCGGTGAAAGCGCCTTCTTCATAGCCGAACAGTTCAGCCTCCAACAGCGACTCGGGTATACCGGCACAATTTATGGAAATAAAGGGGGCCCTGCTTCGGGGGCCCATTTCGTGGATAAATCTTGCCACCACTTCCTTTCCCGTGCCGGATTCCCCCTCCAGCAAAATATTGGAATCTACCTGCGCCAGGCGATATGCCGCCTGCAATATCTTTTTCATTTCTTCACTTTCGGCGATTATTTTCCCGGAGAACCCTCTTTCTTTTATTAGCTCCGAATAATACTGTTTTGATAGGGATTGGGCTTTGTTGCATTCATTTTCCAGATAAATCAAATCCGTCATATCCCGCACATTTGCCACGATGAATTTTATATTCCCTTTTTCATCCAGAATGGGTGTGGCCGTTACCATGATTTCTTTTATTGTCATGCCTTTTACGCTTTGATTTATTGTAATTCGTTCCTTTCGTTTTATGACCATTTCGACTATCGACTTATTTATGACTCCTGTTTTAACCAGGTCCTGGGCATATGTTCCTATTACATCTTCTTTTTTAAATCCCGTCATTTTCAATAGCCTGTTGTTGATATTCAAAAATCGCCCTTGCCCGTCGGTGATATAAATCCCATCATAACTGGACTCCAGTATGGCATTTAGTTGTTCTCTTGTGAATACCAATTCGTTGTAAACGGCGTTCATAAGATATCTCCCTATAATTAAGAAATATTTATTTCTAAGCCTGCATTTGACTTTTTGTCGTCTGGCCCGCCTCGTTTTGATGCCGGAGCTTTGAACGATGGTCTGAACGGGGTTTGGATCCTTTGCATGCTTATTTATATAATTCTATTTTTTATGGGGAAAGTCCTGCTAAAATTATAACAATTCCCTCGCTTACATCAAAGAGGGCTATTTTCATGCCCTGGTAAAGAACTGCGCCTCTTGATATTTTAATTCATTATGCAGCGGTTTGGACCTTTCCTTTTTGAACCGGTTTTACAAGACTGCGCATTTTTTCTGCCTGCTTTTCTTTTATTCGCCCTACTGCCATTGCCAGCATTACGCATAATGCTATACCGGATTTTACTCTCATTTTCTTTAGTTCTCAAATCCAAAGGATTCGTCCAGGCTGCTGTTTACTCTTTCTACTGCTGTCCTTTTGTTGTAATATCTTTTCTATTTGTAGCTAGACCGGTCTATAGGTGTAAATATTCTCCTGTCTGTATCTATTTTTATTCTTATTCCCCCCCCTTTTTGAAGGACATGTATTTATGCATTTGCAGTCGATTCCATATTGCTTTGCAGGGCATAGTTTTTTTAGTGTCTTTCTGTCTTTTTCAAATCCTCCTGAAGCCATTTCTCTCTCTTTGCCGGTTTCCTGACAGCAGCAGTATACATTGCCTTTGTAGTTGTATATCACATTTTCATACCCTTGTAATTGCCGGGTCTCGTCCGGATCTTTCCACATGTTCCTGATGTCTATCACAGGCTTGATTTTATGCTGGTCATAAAGTTTTTTTATTAGTTTGGTATCATCATAGCCCCGGTCTGCTTCCATTGTATCGCAGTGTTTAAGAATCTGCGGCCGTTCTTCCTCAAGTTTGTCAATCATCCGGTGAGCTTCGTTGATATCCGACTCCGAAGCTTTTGTTACTCTGTAGGCTACAGGAAGTTCATAGTTCGCATCTACGATCAGGTGCAGCTTATATCCAAACCACTTTACGATCTTTTCCCATGCGCTTCCGTCTTCTCTGACGCCTCGATATTCTTTTTTGCCCCAAGTGGCATCGTTGTCTCTGCGGCCGTCTGTTTTTTGGTTTTTGTTTATGCCTGCTGCAATGGAGCTTATGGCTTTGCTATCAATCGCCAGAGCCCGTTTTGCCGTTTTTTTATGGGATAAAATTATTTTTTGCATGCCACCATGCCATTATATAGTCTAGGTCTTGGAACATAGCAATTAGCTCAGAGTACGAAGCACTGCAAAGCGAAATAAAAATGATATGGGACGCCGCTTTAAATATTGACAATAAGACAGGAGAGGTAGTTGTTACCACTCCCAGAGAGGAAAAGAAAGTTACTATTGATTTTAGCGAAACTGATAAGCAAGCGCAGGAACAGGAAGAACATCTTTTATCTCAGAAAACGATCAGGAAAACCGGTGAGAACTACTTAACAGGGGCTGTCTCAAAATAGAAGCGGCCCACAATAAAGAAGTATGAGATTTGAGCAAACGTTGCAGCCGAAAGGCTATGCCATTTCGCTTTTCATATAAGTTACGGAGAGATTCTGCGGCAAAGAAAGTAAGCCTATATAGTTGTAACTTATTTTAAAAGCAGAAGAAAGAATAATGCGGGAATAATATATACGATATATTTACATTGCACATATTTTGTGTTAAAATGTATATAAATGAATCGTAGAGGAGGGATTGCACGTGGCCAAAACGACAAATTTAAGCATCCGCATGGATAAGGAACTGAAAGAGCAGGCGGAAAAGCTTTTTTCTGAATTGGGTATGAATATGACGACAGCATTTAACATCTTTGTCCGTCAAGCTGTGCGGCAGGGGAAAATACCCTTTGAAATTTCCCTGAATGTTCCAAATGCCGAAACAATAGCTGCTATGGAAGAAGCCGATAAAATAAGCCGCGACCCAAATGCAAAACGCTATTCAAGTTTTGAAGAACTGGTAGCGGAGGTTCAGAATAAAGTATGAGATTCTGGCAACGGGAAGATTTAAAAAGGACTTAAAGGCCGGGGATAGGCAAAAGTTGGGGATTTTGACGCGGTAATTCCGGAAATTACCGGAAGGGCCTTTATCACCGGCGTGAACCACTATATGATAGATGAGGAAGACCCGCTAAAATACGGATTTTCTTTGAGATAAGGGAAAGTTCAGTGTTTATAAATCTGATTTTCTTCCAGCATTGGAAAATGTTTTACATTAGCAGTGACAAGTATGCATTTATTCAGGTATGCCGTAGCGCCGATTAGAGCATCAAAACCGCTAATGGTAATGCCTTTTTTCCTGTAGTATATAGTCCATTTACCGGCTTGTTCTGCAATGGGCGGGGTTAAATTGCAACATGAAAAACCTTCAAAGAAAGCCTTGATGCCTTTCTCTTCTCCTTCCCGCATACCGCTATATACTTCATAAACTGATAATATCGAATAGCATATATTGTTACCTTCGTCAAGCCAGCGTTCAATGAGTTTTTTTATGCTCTTATTTCCCCGCAGTACTTCAATAATAGCGGTGGTGTCAAGAAGATAGTTTTTATACAGCATAATTAATTATTCTCCTTTGGTATTCCGCAAATAATCATAAGCGGTTCTGTTTTCCGCCACCCATTTGGCAATCGCATCGGAGTCCTTTAGGTCGGGGTGGTTTTCATCGCTCCATGTTCCGAAAGATTTTTCCAGTGCTATCTTTGCGTTTATACGCTTTAGCTCGTTTTCAGTAGCCGAAATGATAAAATCGCTCCTGCAACCATTTTCCACCAGAGCATCTATCTTTTTAAGCAGGGCCAGGGGGAATCTTATCGAGATCAATTTAGTCTTTTTATCATCCCGATTTACATACATATTTCATCAACACCTCCAGTTATATATATATATATATATTGTAATACATTATTGTATATATATCAACATTTTTTACGCATTCGGAGGGTTGAACTTAAAAGGAATATACGTTAAAATGTAAAAAGAATATAAAATAGAGACTATCTGAAAAGCCATACTATTGTTAATCTTTGACACAATTATACAGGAAATTACATCCAGAGCAATTTATTATTTAACCAAAAGGAGTGTTAAATTGGTGCCGGATATTTTATTTTTGAAGCAGGAAGATGTATTGAATGCAGGCCTTATGGATATGGATGGGGTACTGGAAATGGTAGAAAAGGCTTATTGTATGTACGCCGAAGGCGAAATCAAGAATCCGCCCAAGACTATGATAAGCCTTGATTCCGATGAAGGAGTCTGGAAGAGCAGGTTCATGTCCATGCCGGTATACATAGGCGGCGATATAAACAGAGCCGGGATAAAATGGGCGGCGGAGTCCACGCTTAATCAAAAGACGGGACTTTTGCCGATGGGCATAGATATGGTTGTTCTGAGCAATCCGGATACTGTGCTGCCGGTGGCCATAATGGACGGAACGCTGATTACCGCCATGAGGACGGGAGCCTCTACGGCCGTTGCTGCAAAATATCTTGCAAAACCCGATGCAAAAACCGCAGGATGCATAGGCGCCGGAATAATCGGCAGGACCACCATCTGGGCTTTGAGCAGGGTTTTAACTCAACTGGAAAAGGTTAAATTATTTGACCTGAATGCGAAAAAAACGCATGAACTTGCGGAAGAATTCAAGGGAAAAGTGAACATAGAAATTGCGGGCAGTATCGAGGAAGCCGTAAAAGATGCCGACATAGTTGTAACCATGACCACAAGCCAGAAGCCTTTTGTAAAAAAAGAATGGGTGAACAGAGCAAGGTTATTTTTACAGGTGGGTTCCTTTGAAGCCCATGAAGAAATTCCGGCGGGTGCCGACAGGATAGTAGTGGACGATTGGGAACCCATAAAACATGATCCATTCTCCGTATTTCAGCCATTGATAAAAAGCGGCAAACTGCGCGACGAAGATGTGACCCCGCTGTACAATATAATAAGTAAAGAATCACCCGGTAGACAAGGCGACGAATTTATTTTCTTTAAATCCCGGGGAATGGGTTGCCTTGACATAATGGTGGCGGATTATATTTACAAAAGGGCTAAAGACCTTGGAATCGGCAGCGTGCTTCATTTGTGGGACAACCCAAAATGGGTTTAACGATTGCCGGCATTTTAAAATAACATTTTAAAATAAAGCGGCATGTTGTGACTTACCGCAGAGCATTGATAAGGTGCAGCTTGAACTTTGCCGGAGATGGCAGCATTTGCCGCAGGAAAATGAGAACAAAGTATGAAAGAATAATGGAGGTAAATATGATAACCCCGGAAGAAAAAAGGGTGTTAGATGTCCTTGAAGAATTAAACATTCCATACACCAGAATCGAGCACATTCCCGTATTCACCATTGAAGAATTCGAAAAGATTGGGAACATGCCCAAATCGGTATGTAAAAACCTTTTTGTGCGCAATCAGAAAGGGGACAGGCATTACCTCGTCATACTGGAGCATTCAAAAAAGGCGGACCTGGCAAAACTTGCGGAACAGATAGGTAGCGGCAAGCTTAGCTTTGCTTCGGAAAAGAGACTGGAAAAATATCTAGGCCTAAAGCCCGGATCGGTTTCCCCCTTTGGCTTAATCAACGACAGCGGGAAAGAGGTTATTGTCGCGGTAGATAAGGACTTGGAAAGCATGGGTGAAGTCAGCTTTCACCCCAACATAAACACCGCGACATTGACAATTTCCTACAGGGATTTTGAGAAATATTTGGCCTGGTGTAAGAATAAAGTGGTGTATGTTTGGATTTAGTGTTCTTGTGTGCTGAATAGTGTTAAATGATATAAAAGATTTTATTTAGATAGAAATATCTTGCTCCCCCCTGCTTTTGCGATATAGTTTTATGTTCAATTGATTATTTGCGGGGGATTATTTTTTTGTATGTGTATATATTTTTTTGCATGTGTATATATTCTGCCATATGTTAAATTCAAGATTAACACAGAATTACAAATAAATCACATGCTCATAATTTTTTAAAATGCCCCTTGTCGTAATTTGTCATTTTTGGTAGAATAATTAAAACATCACTGCAAAAATCTGCTGTATTCCGCGGATTTTTTTGTGGTACAAAATATTCGGAAAGGAAAGGGAGGTATGATTGCCGATTCTATTATAATCCGGCAATCGAGTTTTGATGGGGAAGGTTTTTGGAAGTTTGAGACTGAAGATGACAGTGGCCTTCGGCATGGTAGTTCTCATCGGCTGCCTTGCTCTTACCCTTGTTACGGAGCAAAGGGCGTCTATAGCTCTTGAAAGCGAAGCAAAGGAGGCGATGCTCAGGGCGGCCAAGCAGGCTGCCGATACCGTGGAAAGCCGTATAAATGCGCGGCTATATGTGATGGATGCCATCAGCAACATGAGCTTGCTTCGAAGCGTTTCGGAATCGTCGGATATCTCCGGGGAGCAAATTCTGACGATTCTTAAAGACGAACTCAAATGGGCACAGGATATAGGCTTCAAGCAGCTGGGAATTGCCGATAGAAACGGAAATGCTGTCTTTTCGGACGGCAGCAAGGCTAATGTATCCGATAGAGACTATTTTAAAACGGCTTTAGAAGGCAAAACTAATATATCAAGCACCATTGTCAGCAAACTTGACAGCTCGGTAATTTTTGCAGCGGCTTCCCCGCTGCAAAACGGAGCCAGCAAGCAAATTGCCGGCGTTGTTATAGGGCTGGTGAGTGCCGAAAAAATCAGCGACCTGGTAGGGAATATAACTTACGGACGCAGCGGTTATGCCTTTGCGGTGGATAACAGGGGGAAAATAGTAGCCCACAAAGATTCGAACAAAGTGCTGGAGCAGGAAAATGTTACTGAAAAGGTAAAAACCGATTCTTCGCTGGCTTCTTTTGCTTCTGCTGTAAAAAATATGATTCAGGGGGACGAGAGGGTTGAAACATATGAGCTTCAGGACCAGAAGTACATAATCGCCTATGCGCCGCTTAAAAGCACCGGCTGGTCGCTGGCTGTTGCGGCGCCGGAGAGCGAAGTGATGGAAAAAACATCGAGTTTGAAACGCTGGGCTCTGATTGCTTCTACGATTATCATATTATTGGCTCTCGCGGTCACATATGCTTTTTCTGCCAGCATAACAAATCCGCTGACAATGGCTGTATTATTTCTGGGGAATGTGGCTGCCGGAGATTTTACTGTAACAGTGCCGGAAAAATTTATGCGCATGAAGGATGAGACCGGAAAACTTGCAGCCGCGCTTGCACAGCTTCAGGCGAATATAAGGCCGCTGCTTTCGAATTTGAAAAAAGACGCCGCGCAGCTGGCCAGCAGTTCGGAAATCTTGAACAGCACTTCAGAAGAAATTGCATCTTCTTCCCAGGAAGTGGCGCAGGCCATACAGGAGGTGGCTTCGGGCGCCTCGGATCAGGCGGGACACCTGCAGGACATTTTGAGGCTTGCGGACAATATTACTTCCAGCCTGGAGAAGGTATTTGAGGAACTCGGCAATGTGCGACAAAACAGCGAGAAAACTGCGGGCCTTACCGATATCGGCAAAAAGGAGCTGGATGAGTTGGTAAGTTCAATCGAAAGCGTGCGAAATTCATTTAATGAAGTTGCCCAAAAGCTAGCAGCTCTTGACGGTTCGATGAATCAAATTGGGGAAATTTTACAGGTAATTAATGATATAACCGATCAGACAAATCTTCTTGCGTTAAACGCCGCTATTGAAGCCGCCCGGGCAGGAGAAGCGGGCCGAGGCTTTGCGGTGGTGGCTGAAGAAGTGCGAAAACTGGCGGAGCAATCCCGGATTTCATCCGATAAAATAAAGGGGCTTCTGGGCAACATTACATCGGAGACGAAAAGAGTGGTAAACACCTCCGAACATGTAGCCAAGCAGGTAATCGGGCAGTTAAACAAAATTGAAACTACTGTAAAGGCTTTTGATGATATACTCGAATCGACCATTGCTATAGCCCCCATGATAGAAGAAACATACCGACAGGTGGACGGCACCGTAAAGGCGAAAGATGTTATGATTGAGCGAGTCCAGAGCATAAGCTCCGTGTCGGAGGAAACGTCTGCTGCGGCTGAGGAGATATCTGCTTCTGCACAGCAACTTTCGGCTTCGACTGAGGAGATAGCCTCTTCAACCGAAGAGATAATGAGGGTGGCAAAACACCTGGAAGAACAGGTAGGAAAGTTTAAAGTATAGGTGTTATATAATTCTGAAGTATAAATACTGAAAGTAAAATATTGAGCTGCGGTTTTCCGCAGCTTTTTCTGTTTTTTTATATTATTATTCTATTTTGTATATTTTATATAAGTGTTTTTGTTGTTTGTCACGGATTCAGGTATTATTAAATGCTTCCTCAACGGTTTTTAGAACGAATCCCGCATCTTCAATAGCCATTTTAGCATCTTCGGGGCCATATTCTTCAGTAGGTATAAAATCATCAGCGCCGTAAAAACTAAGTTCTCTTTCCTTCCGCAGGCGTTTTGATATCTTTTTGATATCTTCAAGTCGTTGTTGTAAGAGGGCAGGAAGGGAATCCTTATGCTTTTCAAGTATGCGGCCAACGTCATGTATTTTTGGCACTTCCACACCTATGGCTCTCAGAACGGCCTTTAATAATAATTCCACCATTTCTTGGGCTTCTCTGACTACGTCAGAATAAGAACAATTTTCGCTGTAAAAACCCAGCGCCTTGAATCGAATCCTTGCTTTTTCCAGATAAGCTAAAGTTAAGGCATCAATTTTCATAATTGAGTACCTCCTAAAAATTCACCTTTTTCTGTTCCCCACTCCCAGAAGTTGCCGCATCTAACCTTTTTTGCGCCACATCGGATTATTAAACTCTTTGTAGATTCGATAATGCGAGATATGATGCCTTCGGGATCATACAAGATATTATTATACTCAACCAGATCAAAATAGATGGGTTGAAATTTAAGCGATTCTTCCTTTGATAGAATATAAGGGGAAAGCTCGCACATTATATTGTCTTCTTCATATATTTTCTGAGCTAAAAAATCAAATTCGAGTTCTACATTGTTGATGAAGTCCCGAATGCGTTTGCTGAAACCCGGAACTTTTTTTAAAATTATCAGCAAATCCAGGTCGGAATTTTTTCGGTTTTCAAGCCGTGCATATGAACCAAAAATTGCCAGACCCAGGAGCAAATCTCCATAGTAATCATGTATACGCGTCAGCACGCAATTAAGATATTGCTGATGTAGCTGCGAAAAAGTCTTAAGTTGGGAAATGCAGATTTTGGTATTTTCAATAAATACCATATAATCACCAGCTTTTAGTATCCGTTTTTTATTATATATTATACCTTATTATATCAATCAAAAAAATATAAAGCAATGGTTGCGCAAGCCACATTTCACATGGTTTTGAAGCTTTTTTGCATGTCATTGATTATTTTCGGCAATTCAGGTTATTTCATTTCTCCCTTGATAGTGATAAAATAAATAAATAATTTAAGATAATTATGAACAGGGCGGAATGAGTATGGGAATTACGGTGCGGGAAGCACTTCAAATAGGTGAATTGAAAAATGCAAAGGTAGTAGCGGGTGAAAAGGGCCTCGATAGGATTGTCAACTATGTAATAACGATGGATGTTCCTGATGCTGCCAAGTGGATCAGAGGAAATGAACTTTTGCTTACAGCGGCGTATGTTTTTATGAATAATCCCAATATGGAGAAAACCTTCGTTTATGATTTGGTCGAAAGAAATTGTTCTGCTCTTGCCATAAAACCCGGAAGATTTATTGACAAAATTCCACCGCAGATAATAGAGCCCGCAAATGAAAAAAATTTTCCAATTATTGAACTGCCGGTATATGTAGCCTGGCATGATATAGTAAATCCTATCATGCTGGAAATTTTGAATAAAGAAGCAGGCATTATAAAGCGTTCCTTTGAAATACACGATGAGCTCATGAAGGTTGCGCTGCAGGGTGGAGATCTGGCGGCTGTTGCCGGCACTCTTTCCTATCTTTTAAACTGCAATGTTTTTATAGAAGACGAAAGTTTTAATCTTTTATCCTTCTCAAACTGCCGTGGTGCCTGCGATGCATTAAGCCTGGAGATAATAAAAAACGGCAGGATTCCTCTTGACGTGATTGAAGAGATGGATAAAAAAGGAATATTTAATAAGATAAAAACATTTAAAAAGCCCGTGAGGGTGAATATAAGGAGTAGAAATAACTGTTATACAAGAGTAATAGCGCCCATTATAATTAAAGGCGAAATATGCGGTTATATCACTTTAATTGAAAACGACTCGCGATTTGGCGATTTCGATTTGATAGCCGCTGAACAGGCGGCAACAATCGCCGCACTTGAGATCATGAAAAAGCAGGCGGTAAAGCAGGCCGAAGGAAAAGTAAAAAGGGAATTTTTCGAAAATATCCTTGAAGGAAATATACGGGATGTTTCACAGATAAAAAGTCGGCTGAAATATTATGTCGTAAATTTTAAAGGGGATATTGCCGTGATAGTCATCCATATGAATTATAAAAGCGCTTTGAAAGCGGAAGAAGAAGATTTCAAGGTCCTTGAAAGCGCAATGGCGCCGTTTTTGCACGGACATGTTATATTGAGAAAGGGTGAAGATATAATAATAATTTGCAGTTTCTCCGATGGCAGGACCATCGGAAAATATAATGAAATAAATATTCTGTGCAAAAATATTTTAAAGACACTGGGAGGCATAAAAGAGATAAGATTTGGTATCAGCGATTTTCATGACGATGTAGCAAAAATATCTGAAGGATATATTGAGGCAAAAAAGTCCCTGGAACTTGCGAATATGTTAAAAAATGGCACCGGCAGCATAGTGTTTTATAAAGATGTATGGATATATGATTTTATTTTAAGCTGTAAGGAAAACGAAAATCTTAAAAAATTCTGCGATAGAAGACTTTTCAAACTCATCGAATACGATTCAAAAAACAAAGAAGAAAATTTACTAAACACCCTGAGAGTTTATCTTGATTGCACGGGCAAACATAATATGGCCGCCGAAAAGCTTTTTATCCACCGGAACACCTTAAATTACAGATTAAACAAGATAAGAGAGATACTCGACTGCGACCTGAACGACCCTTCCACTAGGTTGAGGCTCGAGATTGGTTTAAAAATAGCTAACTTATTATAATAAAAGAATCTTTGATTCTTAATCCCGGGGTATAAATTTATTCAAGATTTTTTTGAAAAACTACAGCTTCTTTATTGGGCATTTTGCACAATTAAGAAGCTGTTTTTTATTATTAATGCAATAGGTTAAACATATTTTATTGTGTTAAAATTAAAAATAACAGTATGGTAGCAATATTATAAAAATTATACGGCAAAGGAGGGATTTGATGATATTAGATATAATTGTGCCCGTATCTACACATATATGGAACAAAGAGGTGGAATTGGAAGCCGAAATTATCAAATTGCCTTGCTTTGCAAAATGCATAAAATAGACTATGTTATTTGTGATAAATGCATAATGAAATACAAGTATACAATATGATAAAATTAAGAATCAAAACGCAATACTAAAGGAGCGATATCGTGGAGCATATTCTAAATATAAAAATCGACGAGTATTTTGATGAGTTGGTAAAGAATCTTCAAGAGTTTATAAAGATTCCAAGCGTTTTGGATGAAGAAAAGATGGATGAAAGTTTTCCCTTCGGGCCCAAAATAGATGAAGCCCTTAGATGGATATTAAAAAAAGGCGAAGAGCTGGGATTAAAAACAAAAAATGTGGACGGGTATGCAGGATATGTTGAGATAGGTAACGGCCCTGAGATGGTAGGGATATTGGGTCATATAGATGTAGTCCCAGCGGGGACGGGCTGGTCAGTGGATCCTTTCGAAGGGCAGATTAAAGAAGGTAAACTGTATGGCAGGGGTTCCATAGATGATAAAGGCCCGACTCTCGCGGTTTTATATGCTTTAAAAGCTATAGAAGATTCCCATCTGCCGGTTTCAAAGAGAGCGCGGTTTATCATAGGAACCGACGAGGAGACCGGTGCAAGATGCATAAAGCATTATCTTGAAAAGGAAGAACAGCCTGTATGCGGATTTTCCCCGGATGCCGAGTTTCCCATTATATATGCGGAAAAGGGCATTCTGCGCTTTGAACTGATAAAAAACTTTGACGATAGTCCAGGATCCGAAGTAATTCTGAAAAAAATAAGAGGCGGAACCCGGGTAAATGTGGTGCCCGATTATGCGGAAGCTGTAATAGAAGGTGTGGATGATCAGAAAATAGAATCTAAAATTAGAGAACATGGGCTTGCAGGCAAAATATATATAGAGAAGTCGCTGGAAGGCGTCATTTTAAAGGCAAAAGGTATCTCTGCCCATGCCAGTTACCCGGGAGACGGAGAAAACGCCATTCAAATACTCCTGAATTTCCTAACACTGATTGATTTTGGCGGTAAAGAGGCAAAAACTTTCATTGATGCGGTAGCCGGCCGATTGAAAATGGAGTCAGATGGAAAAACTCTTGGAATATCCTGCAGCGACGAGATTTCGGGAGCTCTAACAATAAATCTGGGCGTAGCGGATTTTTATGAAAAACGGGGGAGCCTTAAGTTTGACATAAGGTATCCTGTAACGGAAGACGGAAACGATATAATTGCAAATCTCAAAAAAGCTTTCGACGATCTGGGAGCGGAATTTTTGATAAACCAGCACAAATTGCCTCTATATGTCGAGCCGGAAAACGGATTTATAAAAAAACTGCAGGGCGTATATAAAGAGATGACTGGTGACGAACCAAAGCTCCTGTCCATAGGAGGGGGCACATACTGCAGAAATGTAAAAAATACTGTTTCTTTCGGACCCGTTTTTCCCGGACAAAAAGAACTGGCCCATCAGAAGGATGAGTATATTGCTCTGGAAGACCTGAGAAGGATAGCTAAAATTTATGTTCAGGCAATTTATGAGTTAATAAAATAAAAATCAGTTTGATTTTAAGATTTTCTGTTAAAAAACTTTTATTTCTAAAGAAAGGATGATTCACTGTGGAGTTGAACATCGGGATAGAACCGGCAAAAGAATATTTGAGCTTCGAACTTGCAAAAGGTGTTCTAAAACTGGTTAAAGACGTTATGCTGGTTAAAGAAGGAGAGAATGTCGTTATAACCGCCGATTCTTCCACTGATCGAAGAGTAGTTGAGGCTACGGCCAATGCGGTTTACACCATAGGGGCGATGCCAACTGTATTATATTACCCCACTGCACCCAATGCGTGTATTGAACCTCCTGCTCCTGTGGGAGGAGCAGTTGCGAAAGCGGATGTCTGGATAGAATACACTTATTCTTATGTCATGCACTCGCCCTCCTGGAAAAAATCTCTGGAAAACGGTTGCAGGTATATATGTCTTACCGGTATGGATGTGGAAATGCTGGTGAAGACGATTACGAGAGTGGATTATGACCTGCTTATTGAGTTGGGAGAGTTGTTTAAAGATACGATACAATCTGCGGATGAAATAATAGTTAAAAGCGATAATGGCACTTATCTGACAGCTCATAATCGTGGCAGGAGGGTGCGCCATTCAGGGCAGAAGGCCACTCAAAAAGGCTATCCCATCATGCTGGGCGGCCAGATAAGCTGGTGTCCGGTAGAGAGCACCATTAACGGGACACTGGTCTTTGATGGAGCTCTGTGGCCGCCGCTGGAGCTGGGGTTACTCAAGAATCCAGTCAAATTGGAATTAAAGGAAGGCCGGGTGGTGAGCATAGACGGAGATGTGGAAGCGAAGATCTTTGAAAACTGGCTGAAATCGATGAATGACCTGAATATGTACAGGCTTGCGCACTATTCTCTGGGCTTCAACCCCGGTGTAACAAGACCCACCGGCAGGATAGTGGAAGACGAGAGGGTATTCGGCTGCATGGAATTCGGCATCGGCAGTCAGGGAGCATCAATCATGGGAGAATGCTGGTCGGCCGCTTCACACACTGATGGAATTTTATTAAAACCAACGATTATTCTTGACGGCAAGGTTTTTGAAGAAAACGGCATATATCAGCTGCCGGAAGCAAGAGAGATATGTAGGAGATTAAATGTGGCGGGGTATTGATGTAATCTCGGAATTTTTTCTTACGTAATTAAAAATATTTATGATTTTAGTGCTACGATTAATATGATGAATTTATTTTTAAAGTCAGATTTTATCTTACTAATGTATGAAAGGAAGGTAATATTTATGGAATTAAACATAGGCATTGAAACAAGAGATGAATTTTTATTCTTAGAACTTGCGAAAAGTGCAAGAAAATTAGTGGAAGACATAATGCTAGTAAAAGAGGGTGAAGAAGTAGTAATTTCAGGAGATACTTCCTCAGATAGGCGAGTTATAGAAGAAGTGGCCAAGGCAGCATACTCTGCAGGAGCAGTACCTACAGTAGTATGGTATGATACAAGGCCTACCGCTGTAGTAGAACCTCCCAGGGTAGTTGCGGGAGCCGTAAAAAATGCGGACGTCTGGATAGAGTTTTCGTACGCATATATACTTCATACCCAGGCCTGGAGACGTGCTTTGGACGAAGGCTGCCGTTATATCTGCCTGACCGGTATGGATGCTTTAATGATGGTGAATACTATCGGCAGGGTTAATTATTCTAAGATGCTGGAGCTGGGTGAAAAATTGCGGCAATTAGCCGAAAATGCCGATGAGGTGATAATTCAAAGCCCGGCGGGAACAGATTTAAAAGCTTACAATAGAGGCAGAAAGGTAAGACAATCTGGTAAGCTGGCAGATACCAAAGGCGAACCCATAATGCTTGGCGGACAGGTATCCTGGTGTCCGGTTGAAGAGACTATCAATGGGAAGCTGGTATTCGACGGTGCTTTGTGGCCCCCTGCTGAATTGGGTCTATTGCGTTCACCGGTTGAGCTTACTCTTGAAAACGGAGTGGTGAAAAATATCGAAGGAGGGGCGGAAGCGAAAATTTTTGAAAGGTGGCTGGCAAGCTTTAACGATCCTACCATGTACTGGCTTGCCCATTATTCTCTGGGATTCAATCCAGGCGTAACTAAACCCACCGGGAGGATCGTCGAAGACGAAAGGGTATTCGGATGCATTGAAATGGGTCTTGGAAGCCAGGGACCTCAGATAAAGGGCAAGACATGGAAAAGCGCTTCCCACACCGACGGAATAGTGTTAAATCCAACGATAATTTTTGATGGAGAAGTCATAGAAAAAGAAGGCAAATATGTTCATCCAGAGCTAGTAAAACTTTGCAGTGAACTGGGAATATAATTGTGATTATCTAAAAGGTGAGTTGATAGTTTCCGGCACCGTAGAAAAAGTTTATCTGGAATCAACAGGTGGCTTTGATGTAGGGAAGGTTGTCTTAGAAAAAGATTATGAAATTACATTCTGGAACGAATATATGACTTTGGAAAAATCGGGAGAGCGGCTTGCCACTTTCCCCGACCTTATAATGACACTGGATGCAGACACCGGAATTCCGGTCACTTCAGCCGAAATAAGAGAACGCCAGAAAATCGCCGTATTAAAGGTGGAAAAGGAGAAAATAAAATTAGGTGCAGGATTGCAAGATCCTGAGCTTTTTTATGCATGTGAAAAAGCGGTAGGCAAAAAAATAATAGATTATGTCTTTTAGTACGAAAAATGGAGGGATACTAATGTTAAAACAGGTCCTGGAAATAATAGATATTTTAGATGATGCCAGGGTAAATGGGCAAAAAGTCAAGGAGTTTTTATCAAAAAGAGGTCTTGATGACATACTTGTAGAAGAGGTAAAGGGTGAAGTTGGCAAGACCGACTTTGTAAAAATAGTAGTTAAAGGTACCCGAGGGAAACTCTCCGGTGGAGATGCACCGACTCTGGGTATCATAGGAAGGCTTGGCGGAATCGGTGCAAGGCCGGAAATGATAGGATATGTGTCGGATGGCGACGGAGCCGCTGCGGCCCTTTCGGTGGCGCTGAAACTGGCCGACATGAATTCAAAAGGCGACTTTCTCGATGGCGATGTAATCATTGCCACTCACATTTGCCCCGATGCGCCTACGGAGCCCCACGACCCTGTGCCGTTTATGGGTTCGCCGGTGGATATGCAAATGATGAATAAAATGGAAGTAGATCCCCGGATGGATGCCATTCTCTCCATTGATACAACAAAAGGCAACAGGATTGTCAACCAGAGGGGATTTGCCATTACTCCGACTATTAAAGACGGTTATATACTTAAAATAAGCGATTCGCTTCTCGATATCATGCAGATAGTAACAGGAAAACTGCCGGTAGTTTTACCAATAACGATACAGGACATAACTCCGTATGGCAATGGGATTTTTCATATAAACAGCCTCGTCCAGCCATGTACCGCAACTTCCAGTCCCGTGGTAGGGGTGGCCATAACTGCCGAAACCGCGGTGCCCGGATGTGCCACGGGAGCTTCCCATGAAGTAGATATAGAGCTTGCTGCAAGGTTTGCCCTGGAAGTCGCCAAAAACTTTGGCAGGAAGATATGCAAGTTTTACGACGAGAAAGAGTGGGAAATCATTAAAAGACTATACGGTTCCATGGAACATTTAAAGACACTGGGAAGGGAATAGGTAAAATGAGCGACATTATTGACATATCAAAAAAATTGCTGCTTGGCTGCCTAGGAGCAAAGCCCGGAGAGAAATTACTGGTGCTCACCGATGATTATAAAGAAGACCTAGCAGAGCATCTATATAAAGCAGGGCAGGAATTGGGCATGATTTCAATGTTCTTCAAGATACCAGCCCTTTCAAAATCCGGGGAGGAACCGCCGGAAGCGGCGGCGGAGGCCATGAAGAATTCCGATGTGGTTATATGCATAACCCAGCACTCGCTGACCCACACCCGGGCTAAAAAGGAAGCCGCTGCAGCGGGGGCAAGAATAGCCACCATGCCGGGGATTACAAAAGAGATGTTTCTGAGAGGCGCCATTACGGCGGACTACAGTGAAGTTGAAAAGTTAACCAAAGAAATTGCTGAAATTTTAACTCTTGGAAGCAGTGTTGTCATAAAGAAAGACGGTTATAAGCTGGAGATGAGCATTGAAGGAAGAAAAGGCATTGAAAGCACCGGCAGGTATCTTGAAAAAGGTCAATCGGGGAACCTGCCGTCGGGTGAAGCCTATATCGCACCTGTGGAGGGTTCGGCCTTCGGAGATATTCTGGTGGATGGAAGTATCGTTGGCATTGGAAGGCTCAAGTCGCCCATATTGCTTGAAATAAGGAAGGGGCTTTTGACGGACGCCCAGGGAGAAGGTGCCGGGGAATGGCTGGAAATGCTGGGGAGTTCCAATACCGCCAGAAATGTAGCTGAGTTTGGAATCGGGACAAATCCAAATGCCATATTGTCCGGAAATATATTAGAAGATGAAAAGATTTTGGGTACAATCCATGTGGCCTTTGGAAGCAACAATACATTTGGCGGTAAAGTCAGTGCGGGTGTGCACATGGATGCCGTAGTTCTGGAACCGACGGTTTTTATAGATGGCCGATTAATCATGGATAAAGGCAGGTTGATGGTATGAGGGCACAACTTAAAAGAGTGCAGCCCTGGTTCCCCGGGTTGTACCTATCATTTATCGTGTTTTTATTCTCATAAAAACAAAATAAATGCGAGGTGAATGCTATGAAAAAAATAGGTCTTTTAACCATAGGCCAGGCTCCAAGGGTAGATCTCGTTCCTGAAATCAAAACAGTTCTGGGAGAAGATGTAGAAATCATTGAAAGAGGGGCTCTTGACGGACTCACAATAAAAGAAGTAGAAGCCCTTTATCCCCGGCAGGATGACGAGGTCCTGGTCACCCGGATGGCTGACGGGACTGAGGTTAAAGTGGCGGAAAGAGAAATATTTCCGCGGTTGAAAGAAAAGATAAAAAATCTGGAAGCAGAAGGAATTAACACTATATTTCTGGCTTGCACGGGAGAATTCCCATCATTTGATTCAGCTTCCCTTATAGTCCGACCGCAGAAAGTACTGCACCACGTGGTAAGTTCCCTGGCCGAAGGCCTGACGCTGGGGATAATCATACCCGATGAACGCCAGGTGGTTTCCGCAAAAGAACGGTGGTCTACGGTAGCGTCAAAGGTAATCGTGGAACCGGGGTCGCCGTACGCAGGAATGGAGAATATAGAAAAAGCGGCAAAATTGCTTGCGACATCGGGGGTTGATCTTGTGGTAATGGACTGTATGGGATATACTCTGCAGATGAAAGATGTAGTGCTGCAGCATGTTAAAAAACCTGTAATTCTAGCCCGTTCCATTGTAGCCAAAGTGGTAAGCGAATTATTGTAATAAAGCTTTATTTATTCAGCTTTTATATCAATTCCTGTTTTAACAATTTCCGATACAAAACTTATTTTTTTCGACATTTCTTCAACTTCCCCTGGAGTATATCCCAGTATATCGGCACCTACGTTATAATTCCAGAACTTTTGAAGGAATTCTAGCCTTTCAAAAAAACTCATACCGCTAAAGTCATCGGATACGATTAAAAAATCTACATCGCTGGAGCTCAAAGCTTCGTTTCTTGCATATGAGCCAAACAGGATAACTCTGTCTATTTTCACATGATTATTAAGGTTTTTTATATAATCATTAATTATTTTAATTATTTCATCTTTTGTTTTAACCATTCCATCACCTTCTCAGTGTCCTTTAAAAACTCTGAAGCGATTTGATCATTGTACATTTTGTGACTGGGTCCTCCGGCGGCGTCCGGGTACCTTGAAACCATATAATGTGGATTTAATTTTAAAATAATCGTTTGCATCTCTTTATCGGGGTAGTGATCAATCTCTTCTAATAGGATAATCAGGTTGTGCGTCTTTGGCGGAAATTCTTTATTTAGAAAAATAATAAGTGCCTTCAATAATTTTTCTACAGCCTGGTGGCACATAAAGATACAGTAATTGTATCTTCCGGCTTTAAACATAGCCTTAGCAGTTTCAAAATCGTATTCGGAGCTTTCTATCCAATCTTTAACTTCCTGGCGCAATCAAAACAACTCCTTCAATGAACTAATGTACATCTCTATTATATCAAATTACGATAAAAAAGCTAAGCAGTATCATGTCAAGAAGATTAAAAAATTTGATGCCGTTTCACCAGGGTGCCTTCCGGCGTGGGAAAATCCAGCGCGTTAAAACATCTGAGGAAACCGCCTTTAGAAGCGATTGCTTCGGAAGGAGCCGGCTACTTCATAAAGATGGGCTACGGATGGAAGGAGGATTTGGAAAGGATAGAGGATGATGGAGGTTGCATAAAGGGAGCCGACGCTTCCTGCATTCCGACTACCGCGCAAAACAGGTCTGACCAGCTAGGGACCATAGGAGGCGGCAACCATTTTATCGAGATCGGCAGGGTGAGCCGTGTGTTTGACAAAGAAATAGCTTCCAAATTTGGCTTATACCCAAAGCACCTTTATGTTTTAATACACACGGGCAGCCGCGGCTTCGGGCACCAGATCTGTACGGAATATTCCCGCATTATGTGGGAGCACGCCGAGAAAAACAATGCCACGGCACCCGTAAAGGGGCTCGCATGCGCACCGATTTTTTCCGAGGATGGCGTGATTTTAAAGGGAGAGGGAGAAGAGGCATAGATAAACAAGAAATATAATAAGAAAGGAATATATTTTCAAAAGATTTATTAAGAATATGGTGAAATTAATAGATTTTTTAACATTTAATAGCATTGCAATGATGAGAATGATAACGTATAATACTTATTATAAGACTTATAATAAGTTTGAGAGGAGGACAAAAATGAAAATTTCTAAGGGGTTAGTTGTGTTTGTTGTTATCTTGCTGACTGTAAGTGCACTGCTCGCCGCTTGTGGTGGGAATCCCTCCAAAAATCAGGGGGGCTCGGATGCGAAAAATGAGTCGCAGCCCGTCACCATCAATGTTCTTTCCAGCGACGATTTTGCGGGGTTCAGGAAAAGTGTTATTCCGGAATTTGAAGCAAAATATCCCAACATCAAAGTGAATTTTATGTCGGTAGGCTATGATTCGCTGCATCAAAAGGAAGTTACCGCTCTGGAATCCGGCGGAGATACATACGACGTGATAGATGTGGATTGTATCTGGACTCCGGAGTATGTGACCAAAGGCTATATTATCCCGGTGAATGACAGGATAACCCAGGAAATGAAAGATGACATAGTGCCTGCAGCGCTGGATATTCTCAAATATAAAGACAATTATTACGGTCTTCCCATGTTCAATGATGTACTGTTCTTCTACTATAATGAAGATCTGTTGAAGCAGGCCGGTATAAATGAACCTCCGAAGACCTGGGATGAGCTGATACAGCAGACGAACTTGATGAAGCAAAAAGGGCTGATCGATTACGGCATGGTATGGGGTTGGGCCCAGGCGGAGGGATTGATCTGCTATTATACGGCGTTGGCGCACAGCTTTGGTGGAGATCTGGTAGACAGTTCCGGCAAACCTGCAGTCAATACGCCGCAAAATGTCAAGGCGCTGCAATTCATGGTGGATTCCATCGCCAACAAGGTTGTGGACCCTGCCTCTATAACTTATGACGACAGGCAAATGTTGAACGTTTTCAGCCAGGGCAGGGTGCCGTTCGGCATGAACTGGTCTTTTGCCTGGAGCGTGTTTAATGATGCCAATCAATCAAAAGTTGTGAACAAAATAAAAGTGGGTCTTGCACCGGCCGGGACTCCCGAAGTAAAAAGCGCCACATGCGCCGGCTCCATGGGTCTTGCCGTAACGTCCACATCGAAACATGCGGACGAAGCATGGAAATTCATAGAGTTTCTTGCCGGCAAGGATATACAAAAAAAACAGGCAATAACCGCAGGAGCGCTGCCCATATGGAAATCCCTGTATGACGATAAAGAGCTTCAGGAGCAGCATCCCGCATTGAAGGAAATGTCGGCTCAATTGGATACGGCTTACAACAGGCCGTCAATAGTCTGGTACAACGAGTTTTCCAATGCTCTTCAGGTGGAGATACAGAACGCCTTGAACAAATCGAAAACACCGCAGCAGGCACTCGATGATGCTCAGAAAAAAATCGATGAGATAATGAATAATTACGGCGGAAAATATTAAAAAAAGGGGCCGGATTTTAATAAAGTCCGGCCCTTAAAAAAAGCTTTCATTAAATAATCATTAAATAGCGGTAGCTTTTTTGAAACTTTGTGCGGCATGCTGTCGCAATCGTTATAAAAAGCTTGTAAAGCGGGGTATTACATTGAGCGCAAAAACCTATCGGGAAAATAAAACGGCATATTTTTTCATATTGCCTGCCATGCTGTTCATAATCGGAATTATAATTTTTCCGCTTTTATATTCCGTGTATATCAGTTTTTTTGATTTTAATATTTTTACCAAACATCCGCCCTTCATCGGTTTAAAGAACTATATGGATATTTTCAAAAGCGACTACTTCTGGCAGTCCATGGGCAGGACCACTTATTTTACCGTGATATCTGTGGGCTTGGAACTTGTTCTCGGATTCCTTGTGGCGTTGCTGTTAAACCAGGAGTTTAAAGGCCGAAGCTTTGCCAGAACGCTTCTGATATTGCCGTGGGCTCTGCCTACCGTTGTCAACGGGGTTTTGTGGACCTGGATATATGACCCCAATTACGGAGCATTGAATGCTCTTTTGAAAAGCCTTGGCATAATATCCCAGTATAAAAACTGGCTAGGCACTGCTTTTAACGCCATGAACGCCGTCATTGTGGCCGATGTATGGAAAAACACTTCCTTTATTGCAATGGTTCTCCTTGCTGCCATGCAGAACATTCCAAAAGACTATTACGAAGCGGCCATAATCGATGGGGCAAGCAGGTTGAAGAACGTCTTTTACATTACTTTGCCGCTTTTGAGGCCTGCAATTCTGGTGGCCGTCGTCATTCGAACGATGGAAGCCTTTAAAGTGTTTGATATCATATACATCATGACAAAGGGCGGGCCGGCCAACGGCACTCAGGTCATATCGTATTACACTTACATTAACTCCTTTCAATATTCAAAATACGGCTATGGAGCGGCCCTATCCTATATTGTATCCCTGGTGATACTCATATTTGCACTAGTCTACATAAAGATTCTGTATAAAAAATCCTGAAGCGTCAAAAGGACGGTGGCTTATGAAAAGAAAACCGCTTGATGAGTTTTTTTTATACTTTTTTGCGATCCTGTTTGCGTTGATAATCCTCGCCCCTTTTTACTGGCTTGTAGTATCGGCATTTTCATCAAAAGCCGAACTTCTGTCGGTTCCTGTACACTGGTTTCCAGAGAAAATCTATCTTGGAAATATCACGAAGATATTTCAGGGCGGGCTTAATATAAGCGGGGGAGAAGTGCCGCCTTTTGGGACGGCCGTTAAAAACAGCATTATAGTCGCCGGAGTCACTACTCTGATTTGCATAACCGTAGGCAGCCTTGCGGCTTATGCTTTTGGCAGAATGAATTTTTTCCTTTCAAACCAGCTTTTTATTGCCATCATTGCATTGAGAATGCTGCCGGAAATAGTTACGGTAGTCCCGCTATATATAATAATGAAGAAATTGTGTTTAAACAATACGCTCCTGGGATTAATACTGGTATATACTTCTTTTACCCTTCCTTTTGTCATCTGGATGATGGAAAGCTATTTTGAAGCAATACCGGTTGAATTGGAGGATGCTGCTTCCATTGATGGTTTGAGCAGACTGGGTATTTTCTTCAAAATAATTATGCCTCTTTCCCTGCCGGGATTGATTACAACGGCAATTTTTACGCTGCTTACAGCATGGGACGAGTTCCTGTTTGCGCTGATTATGACATCTACATATCAGGCCAAAACATTGACCGTGGCTATTTCAGAATTTACTACAAGGCACATGATCGATTACGGGCTCATGATGACGGGCGGGCTGCTTTCGGCTCTGCCTCCGCTGCTCGTTGCGCTGGCGCTGCAAAAATATATTGTCAGCGGCCTAACCTCGGGGGCCATAAAAGGATGACGGCTTATCGACAAATCGGTAAGGAGAAAGTGATATGACATTTAGCATAAAAAATACTCTTGAATTGAGAAAAGCCAATACAAAACTTGTAATAAACCGTTTCAGGCAGCAGCCTTTTGAGACGAAAAAAGGAATAGCAGAAAGCCTGAACCTGAGTTTTGCCACCGCTTCAAATATTTGCAATTATTTATTGGAAAGAAATATCATTGAAACGGATAAGATGCTTGAGTCGGAAGGGGGAAGAGTCCCCACCGCTTTCAGGATAAAAAACGATTCCTGGCTTTCCATCGGGATAGATTTGACGGTGAGCGGTCATGTGTCTGTGGGAGCAATTAATCTAAAAAATGACATCATTTTTGCCGGAAAGGTTTTATATGACAAAAAAAGCGATATAAATGCTATTCTTAATATGGTCCGGAATGTGGTGGAAGAAGTAAAGCATAAATATCCCGGCTCCATAATTCCGGGGATAGGCGTTGCAATTCCCGGCATATACGACAAAAAGAGCGGCAAAGTTTTGAACTCTACCATCCCTCTTTTTGAAGAAGTTGAGCTAAAAGAAGAAGCCGGCAAAATTTTTGGGTTTAATTGCCATATCGAGAACGAATCCAACCTGCTGGCTAAAGCCGCCCAGCAGATAAATAATGGCCGCGGCGAAAGCAATTCGGATTTAATTTATATATTTGTAGGCGAAGGTCTTGGAGTTGGAATAATTTCGAATGACAGATTATTGACCGGAAGCAGGGGGATGGGTGCGGAAATAGGCCACATGCCTCTGGGAGACAGAAAATTTAAATGCGGCTGCGGCAATGAAGGTTGCATTGAGCAGGAGTTGAGCTTCAAGGGGTTTTTAAGGTATTTTTATGGAGAAAGGGAAGAATTTACGCAGGAGGATTGGGCGCATTTTGTATGCGAAGTAAAAGCCGGAAATAAAAGAGCGCTGGAGGTAGTGGAGCATGAGGGTATGCTGCTCGGAAAGGTTATATCTATTCTGGCAAACATATTCGACCCTTCCATTGTCTATATTGGGGGCATTATTGATGATATATATGATTATATATATGCTTTCGCCAATTCCGAGATGAAGAAGAGAACATTGATGAACAATTATAGAAATATAGAGATTGCCAGAACCATTGAAAAAAACAATTTGATTTTTATAGGGTGCAATCAGCTTGTTTTTGAAAACTGGGATATCGACTAATATATTGGGGACGTTCCTCTGCCTCCCCCAGTTGACTGCCCAAGAAAAGGAGGTGCGTCCCCTAACATTAAAAAGGGAGGAGTATATGCCGTATACAAAAGTTGAAATAATCGAGTCAATTGAAAAAAACAAAAATAAGCTTGGCCAGAAAAAGATTACGGTGGGATTTGACGGATATGTGGACGAAATTGTAAGGCCGGTGAAGCTCAAGGAAAACAATGAAACAATTTTTTTCAAGACGATGGAAGAATTTGCCCAAAAAATTTTAGCTGCCGCAAGAAGCGCCTGTGATATAGAAATAATATCCCAGGCTGTCAAGATCGGCGGCAATGCGCCTATTATGGCCAATGCGCTGAGCGCTTTGGGTGTAAGAACCTTTGCCGTCGGAGCCTTTGGATATCCCGAAGTGGAAGATTGTTTCAAACAACTTGACAGCGGCATAAAGATATATTCGATGGCAAATCCGGGATATTCGACCGCATTTGAGTTCCAGGACGGCAAAATAATGTTCGGGAAAAATGAGAACCTTAATGAGGTTACATGGGACCGTATAAAAAATATTCTAGGAAAAGACTTATTAAAAAAATTAATCTCGGATAGTTTTATTTTGGCAGTAACCAACTGGAGTTCTTTATACGGATTGAACGATATACTGAAAGGTATAATATCCGAGCTAAGCGGTATTGTATCAGACGGCGGCCGTTTGTCAAAATATGTTTTTTTTGACATCGCCGATCCGTCCCGGAGAAGCACGGATGATATTGTTGAAAGCTTAAATCTGATGGCAGGTTTCAAAAAATATTTTAAGACTGTATTTTCATTCAATGAAAATGAAGCAAGGATAATAAATCGATGCTTTTTTGAGGATACCGGAGACATGGTTAAAATTGCCGAAAATATATTCGATGTCTTAAAACCCGATTTGCTGGTGATTCATCCGAACAAATACGCATTGTTGTTCGATGATAAAAACATTATAAAAGTTGATGATTTCCATGTGGAAAATCCTGTATTATCGACAGGAGGAGGAGATAATTTCAATGCCGGTTTTTGCGCCGGTTTGATTATGGACCTTCCGCTGGATAAATGTGTGTATATCGGCCGGGCGTGCGCTTCCTTCTACATCAAAAATGGCACCAGTCCGTCCCTTGAGCAATTGATTGAGTATATTAAAAACAAATGAAAGGTGAATGAAAATGAACGAATATTTGAGAGATGTATTAAATCAGCCTGAAGATATTGCAGAGGCTGTAAATTATTACTTCAATGAAGAAAATATTGCAAAGCTCACCCTGATTCAAAATTTGGTTTTTGATAATGTGATTTTCACCGGTATGGGAAGTTCGCATTATTGTGCCTGCAGCGCTTCGGCATATTTGAACAGCAACGGAGTAAAAAGCCGTGTCATATCGGCCGGCGAATTGCTGCACTATGAGTATAATTCCATTGGTAAAAGTACTCTGGTTATTGCCATATCGCAATCTGGCGAAAGCGCCGAAATTGTCCGATTAATTGACAGGATAGGAAAAAGCGTAAAAGTCGTAGGAATAACAAACAATGAGAAAAGCCCCCTTGCGAATAGGGCAGACATTCTTTTGAATCTGAACGTAAAGCCCGAAAAGTCTGTTTCAACCCGCACATATATTTCCAGCGTAATTTTATGTTTGCTGTTATCGTACTCGATTCTTGGAAAGTTGAATGATGAAACCAGAGATTATTTTATACGCGCGGTCGAAAGCATCGATAATGCTGTTAAAACATGTGAAGAAAACAAAGACAGATTGCTGGAGTTTTTGAATGGCGCAAGCTATATTACGCTTCTTGCCAGGGGCTACAATATCGGGACGGCTTACGCGGGAGCGTTATTTATACAAGAACTTTCCAAATTTCCGGCATACGGCATGGATGCGGCGGAATTCCGACACGGCCCCCTGGAAATCGTGGATGACAGTTTCAGAGGAATCATAGTATCGCCTTCGGGATTTACTTGCGATTTGAACGTAAACCTTGCGAAAGATATTTCAAAGTATGGCGGCAAGGCAATCCTACTCACGGATGTGGAAGAGAGTCTTGATAAAAATAATATTATACGCATAAAAATGGACTTTTGCGATGAGCATTTAACACCCATTTTTTACATACTTCCGATTCAGTATCTCGACAATCTTATAGCCGAAAAAAAGGGCTTGAAAGTCGGAGAATTTCGATGGGGAGAAAAGGTGACAAGAAGGGAATAGACATAAATAAATTAAAGCCGCGTAAAGCCGCGGCTTTTTAGCTTGCTTATTCTTTTGTTTTTCTTGTTTCATAAACGGCTTGAATAAAAAGATTGATGGCTTCGGGAGGAATTTTTTTGCTCTTTGCCAGTTTAAATACCTCTTTATATTCTTCAATGTCACAAGTTTCATCTTCGAAGTTAGTATCCGTGCGGATATCGTTGAGCTCACTGTCTTCCAAAAACCAGCTCAGCGGCTTTTGCGAATATTCGGAAAGAGCCTTGAGTATCTTTATGGAAGGTTTTCTGATGCCTTTAACATATTTTTGCAAGCTGGTGTAATGAATGTGGACACCTGTCTTTTCCAATATTTTGTTAGAAAATTCCTGGTAGGTCAGCTTGCCTTTGAGGATATCTATTTTTTTCCCTATTTCTTTCATCTTAAAACCACACTCGTATAATCTAAATTTAGACAAAATGCCTATAAAAAATAAGATTTATAGACATAAATGAAGATAATCTGACTTGAATCAACTATATAGGCCATAACCGCATTTAGACAATTTGACTAAAATTAGGCAAAAAGTCTATAATATATTTGATTTTAAAAATTTCTTTAATCATTTTGCCGGAGGTGATGATGAAACAGGCCTTTTAATCCATCTCTTCCCCGGTTTCGGCGAAAAAAACGCACAAAAAAATACCGGGGGACAATATCACACACTTTTATCATACTATAACGGGTATTATAAATCAATGATTAAGGCGGTGGACACAAGCACAAATTAACTCGTGCATTTTGGCTTCTTTGAATTTAAAAGTATAATTTTGAAAACCGGCATGGAAATAAAGTTAGTTGTGAACCAGTATAATTAGTCGGAAAATTATATTATCGGGAGGCGCATGTCGTGATAGTTCTAAATGAGTTGACCCAGGCGATAGGCGACTTGGATGAAGAAAAGGTAATGGAAATGCTGGCGGAGTTTGTATATTCAAAACCTACCGAGAACGAGGCTCAGGAAGTAGTCAACGCATGCCAGCAGGGGATGGGAATAGTCGGAGACCTGTTTGAGAAGGGTGAATACTTTGTGGGAGATCTTATCTTCGCCGGGCAACTGCTGACCGAAGCCATCAACACCTTAAAACCAGTCATAGGCGGCAAAAGCGCATCAAAAGTGGGGACTATAGTTCTCGGCACGGTTCACGGAGATCTTCACGATATCGGCAAAAACATTTTTAGAAGCATGGCCGAAGCGGCAGGATTTGTGGTCCATGATCTTGGGACTGACCAGCCGGTTAGCAATTTTGTGGAAAAAGTAAAAGAAGTAAATCCGGACATAGTGGGAATGAGCGGTGTGCTGACACTGGCCATAGAATCCATGAAGGATACCATAGATGGACTCAAGAAGGCAGGTTTGCGCGACGGGGTAAGAATAATAATAGGCGGAAACCCAGTGACAAAAGAAGCGTGCGAATATGTAGGAGCCGATGCCTTTACAAGCAATGCCGCTGCAGGCGTAAAAATCTGCCAGGGTTGGGTAAGATAATCATTTATGATTTACTAGAAAGATCGAAAATTTAACTTTACTATTTTTGTGCTGCCAGCAATAGCGGCAGAAAGGAGGTTAAGATGATCAGCTTGGATAAATATACCAAAACGTCAAACCAACAAGCCACGATAGATAAGTTAACAAGATATCTATACATTCTTCCAAGTCTAGGCACCTCAGCTCCAATGTCATATTTCTCATCGTATCTTCCAATGTTATTTACCGATATTTATATGATGCCCGTAGCCCTATCCGGGGCTTTGGAAACAATAAGAGCTCTTATTGCTTGGTTTGCAGGTCCTAGCTTTGGGATTTTTCTGGATCGGGTAACCACAAGGATAGGGAAATACTGGATATGGATAGTGGTTGGTGTATTGGGTTCAAATGTCGCAAACATCATAACATTTGCATTACCTTCAATATCTGAATCTCCCCAAAACTTGGCATTACTTGTTTTTCTTTTAGGAATAATAGCTTCAGCAAATGAATCGATTAGTGCAACAGCTATTGTTGGATTTTATCCAAGATTGGCAACCGATCCAAAGGGAAGATCTTTTCTAGCAATAAGTCAGAAGGTTGGTCGAGATGGCGGTAAAACTCTTTGGGGTTTGATTGTACCGGGCCTTTTGGTATATTTTATTGCTAAAGGAGGATCGGAAGCAGCTGGTTGGGCGGCAACAGCTTATGTAATTGGTATCTTTGCAATTGCATTAAACTTTATATACGCTTTCATATTAAAAAGTTCATTTATTGAGAGAGAGGCTATTGCTGCTAAAGGTGAAATTCAAGCCAAGAAAAAACGCCAAGTGCCACTATCAACAATATTAAAAGGAGTAGTTATGAATAAAGCTCTCTTAACGGTATTTCTTTTCTTGTCAATACATAAAATTTATTATTTCTTTCAATTATTAACTGCATCATATTTCTTTAAATATGTAGCGAATAATTTTAGCGCGTTGGGAACATATATGTTGCTATACAATTTAAGTGCCGTTGTAGGAGCAATGTTTGGAGTGGTTTGGCTTAAAATTTTCAAAGACTCAAAGAGATCATTTATCGCAGCAGGCATGGTACATATTGCTGTCTTAGGCGTTCTCAGATTATTCTTTACAAATTTTTCTACAGGCGCATTTATTGCATTAGTGGCAGTAGCCAGTTTCTTTGCGGGTGTAATTGAGGCATATTTAATGCCGATGTTTGCAGCAGCAGCTGATTGGGCTTTATGGAAAACCGGAGAAAGAACAGATGCTATAACTATGGCAGTTTATTCATTATCTGTAAGGGTAGGATTAACTCTTTCAACATTAATAAGGACATCCATTCTTGCAGTAGCAGGGTATAATGGTGCTGCATATGCAAAGGGTGCAGTTCCCACGCAAAAAGTTATAAATACATTAATCAATCTACAAAGCCTGTATCCTTTTTTGTTGGCAGTAATAGCATTTGCCATAGTTCTTATATTTTACCCCTTAAATGACAAAAAAATTGCAAAAATAAAAGAGGAAATTGATGCGGGCCGAGTTGGCAGTTTAGCAAATGAAAAAGTGTTGACTGAAGTATAGAACCTTTTCTATGAGAGGTCCGGATTGTTTTATACATTGTTTTGGAGGGATTTTGATGGATCATGCGAATAAAGTAATGATTGAACAATCGCAGCAAAGAAATCAGAACTTTATTGATATTTATGAGGGTAGAATGCCGAAGAAAATACCTATAGCCATAAACATAGATGGGGCTGCAGCGCTTGAGTATGCAGGTAAAAATCTAATTTTAGATCAATATAGTGCTGATGAAATGATTGAAGCTATGGACTATACAAATGGATTATTTGATACAGATCTTGTAGTGGGTTTTTCATCCAGATTACCATCATATTATAAAATTTTGGGAGCAAGAAATTATGTTATGGGCGGAGACGGGTTTATGCAACACCCAAATATCAATGGAATAGAGCCTGAAGATTATGATGAATTGATTAATGATCCTGTTAAAGTATGCTGGGAAAAGGTGATTCCTAAATTTTATTCTGAATTGGCAAAACCAGCACCTTATAATATGATTGCTTTACTTAAGATGTACGTTTCTATGAAAAATGTCATGGCAAAAATAGGCCCTGCCGCCGCACATATAGCAGCAAAATATGGGAAGGTGACACAAAAATTTTACAGCAAAAGAACGAGAGCACCTTTTGATTTACTTGCGGATACTTTTAGATCTTTTACAGGTATAAGCATAGATATTAGAAAATATCCCCAAAAGGTTCTTGAAGCCTGTGAAGCATTATTGCCTCTTGTTTTGAAAATGGGTATTCCCGCTGAAAAGCCATCCAAAACAATTCGTGTAGGAATCGCATTGCACATGCCTACCTTCATGAGAGAAAAAGATTTTGCAAAATTCTGGTGGCCGACTTATAAACGAATGGTTGAATATATCACGGAAGCCGGATTTGGTGTTTATATGTTCTGTGAAGACGACTGGATGAGATATTTGGATTACCTAAAAGAATTGCCCGCAGGATGTGAGATGCAATTTGAATATGGCGAACCAAAAATTATTAAACAAAAGCTCGGCGATAAACATATTATAGAAGGCCTTTTTCCAATTTCTTTGTTAAGAACGGGCAGTATCCAAGAAGTTGAAAGAAAAACCAAGGAGTTGATAGATATCCTAGCACCAGGAGGAAACTATATTTTTAATCTGGATAAAGGTATTCTCAGAGCAAGCGATGCGAAAGTGGAAAATTTGCAGACATTATTGAAATGCATAAGAGAGTATGGGGTCTATTAATTTGAAGGAATCGCATTTAAATTTCTGAAATTAATTGTATGAAATTAATTGAGGATAAAAGATCTATTTTTTATAAACCCACATTGTGAAAGGGATCATATAGCTTGAAATATAATTTTATCATTATCATTATACTTGTGCCGCCAATAGCAGCGGCGGAATGGAGGCTAAAATGAGCGAAATTGAATTGAAGTCAGAATATTATAAGACTCTAGAAGAAAACCTAGAAAAATATTGCATACCCATAGAAGCAATTGCAAAAGCAAAAGAAAGTATTCAAGGCCCTGAGGAAGCATTATTTGAGTTGCTTGTTTTCCTAATTACTTAAGAATATTACTTAATTACTTAAGAAGCACTTCTGCTAAGCTTAGAACGGCAAATTAATTAGAGATAGAGGGAACGTTAAATGAAGACTTCAATGAAATCTAATATTATTATATTGATCATTGCTGCCGTGTTGCTTCTCGCGGCAATTTTTTTACCCGGCTATGCCGCTTTAACAAAGTCCATGGTTAGCACCATGTGCTTAATTATTATGGCGGTAATGCTATGGGTTTTCCATCCTATTCCCATTGGAATTACAAGTTTGTTTGTAGTTTCTTTAATGCCACTATTAGGTTTGACTAAAACATTGAATGACGCTTTTGAAGGGTACTCAAATCCTGCAAACTATTTTGTAATAGCATCTTTTGGTTTTGGATTGGCACTTATAAAAACCAATTTTTCACAAAATATTCTAAATCATCTGTTGAAACTATGCAATGGAGATGCAAATAAAATAACTTTAGTATTTATGATTTTGATATATATGTTGTCGACCGTTATGAGTGATATAACGGCGGTGATTATTGGCGTAGGTTTTGCGATGGAACTGATAAACTTGATTAATGATACGGCTCAGAAAAATACGTTCGGCAGACAGGTATTGCTTGGCATACCTATATCCTCTTTGCTTGGTGGCACGGCAACCCCTGTCGGTTCGACGATCAATATTATGGCGCTAAATATTTTAAAGAATTATAGCGGAATAGACGTTACGTTTATTCAATGGATGATATTAGGAATGCCTGTTTCCATTGTAATGCTTTTCATATCATGGTTTTTATTAATAATGTTTTATCCGACTAAAAATCTGGATCACATGCTTCTCGCTAATTTTGCAAATAAGACAAAATTAAAGATGACCGATTTAAAGAATGAAAAGATCATTTTAGCAGTATTGGCTGCTATTATCGTTGCATGGGTAGCAAGCTCCTGGGTGCCTGTTCTGAATACGACGATTGTTGCTATCATCGGTTTAGCCATATTAATGATGCCGGGCATAGAAGCATTTACCTGGAAAGAATTTAGAGATGCGATGCCTTGGGAACTTCCACTGATGGGTGGTGCTACGATCGCACTAGGGTCAGTTTCGGTAAATACTAAGCTCATTACTTTAATCATCGACACGGTTACCGACGGGTTTTCAAGTATCAATGCATTCGTATTGATCTCAGTAGTAGCGGCTCTTGTATCTTTACTGTTAATGGCAATTCCAGTTGGTCCCGCTATGGTATCTATGCTGACAATCCCTGCATATTTGATGGCTGAAAAATTCAGCAAAACTCCAGTAATGATTGTCATTATTGTAGCTATGTTTGCATCTAATTCATCACTATTGCCTTTAAACGCAGTTTTTCTTATACCCTATACGAAGGGTTTTTTTACGATCAGTGAGCTTGCTAGAGTGGGTATATGCATGACTGTATTTTGGATATTAATAGCTGCTATTTGGTTTTCATTATCTACACCATGGGTATTTTAATCAAAGGATATTCTCGGTGTTGGGCACTTAAGCCAATTATAATTCTAAAAGCTAGCTTCATGCGTCATATGCGGTACTAGCATGATGGGAGGCATAGGCATCATAAGCGGCTCAATTTTTTGTGGTATTGCTTTTTTTAAAAAAACATGTTATTATATTTAACAATTAAAAATTAGTATTTAATAAACAGTGAATTTTCATGCATAAAGCAGGTATCGCGCAAATGACTAAAGGGCAGATTGAAGCGAAGATAAGCGAGGCAGTTAGTAAATTTGAAGTGGAGTTTATGGGAAGGGGTCCAAAACAGATCAGGACTGTAATTATTCAGGACCTCATAATAGTAAGGCTAAAGGGGTTTTTGAGCAAGTCGGAACAGAAACTGGCCGAGAGTATTCAAGGCGTAGAATTGATTAAGAAGCTGCGAACTACGTTGTTTGAAAACGCAAGAGAATATTTTGAGACTTTGATTAAAGAAGTAATTGATGTGAATATAATAAGCACTCATTCCGATGTAAGCACAAAAACGGGTGAAAAGATAATTGTAATAACCGTGGATGAAAACCTGGAGGAAAAATTTAACAAATAACTTTGGAAGACCGAGCGAAGGGTTGTAAAATACCAGTCGCAGCGTAAGCCAATATTTATTGACTCGAGAGAGTTAGTAAATATTGGCTTTTTTGTTTACATTTTTTTATCCGAATGCCTTGATAATAAAGTATCTTTTTAAAATCAAAAATTATATATCTAGCAAAAGGAAGTGAGATGGAATGGAAAATACATTATTGGAGAAGTTTATTCTATCTGATGAGTTGAAGGATATTTTGAATAATGAGAGCAAGAAAGTAATAGTGCCCGATAGCAGAAGCGAATTATTAAATCTTGCATTCGGAAAAGAAGAATATGGTATTTTTGAGGTGGCTTATGACATACCGGGTAATGGCAGAGTAGTTGAGGCTACTGTGGCGCGCTGCAAAAATGGTGCTGCAGTAAATTATGCGGATATTTATATGAGAAGAAGAGATCCCGATTGTATGGTTGTTGCTGATAGAGGAGATACTGACAAACCGAGGTATCGCGATAGATATGGAGAGGACTTTTCTTCATTGAGGAAAACAACTTTTGAGTGGCTCAAGCAGCAAGACCTTATAGTTATGCCGTTTATGGCAGGAGGAGAAGAATTCGGATATCCCGCTCTCCTTGTAGCACCGGCAAATGCAGGCTTTTTTGCTGCGGGTCTCGCTGATTTGCAGGGTTTTATTCCCAAACACGGCATTCCGGATGGATTCAAGCCAAAAGCCATAATATATCTTGCACCTCCGTTCAGGCATACGCATTTTGATGGCAAACAGGTGGTTGTCCATAACAGGCTGAATGATGTGCATGAACTTTTTTCATACAATTTGTATCCGGGCCCGAGCGCAAAAAAAGGAATATATGGGGTTCTGCTGAACATAGGAGAATCGGAAGGTTGGGTAACTGTCCACGCTTCGACGGTTAGAGTTATAACGCCGTATGAGAATATTATAGCGATCATGCATGAAGGCGCCAGCGGCAGCGGGAAAAGTGAAATGATTGAGCAGCTGCACAAAGAACCGGACGGCAGGATACTGGTGGGAAAAAATCTAAAAACCGGCGAAAAGCTGTATCTCGATTTAAAAGAGACATGCGAACTTCAGCCGGTAACCGATGATATGGCAATGTGCCATCCTTCTTTGCAAAAGGACAACAAAAAGCTGATAGTAAAAGATGCAGAACAGGGATGGTTTTTGAGAATAGATCATATTACGAAATATGGCACAGACCCTCATTTGGAGAAGCTCACCATTCACCCGAAAGAACCTTTGATATTTTTGAACATCGATGGCGTACCAGGATCGACATGCCTGATTTGGGAACACACCATGGATGAACCGGGCAAACCATGCCCCAATCCGAGGGTGATAATGCCGAGACGTTTTGTCCCCAGCGTAGTTGACGAGCCTGTAGAAATAGATGTAAGAAGTTTCGGGGTAAGAACTCCCCCGTGCACTAAGGAAAAGCCGACCTACGGTATTTTGGGATTATTCCATATTTTGCCTCCTGCACTTGCGTGGCTGTGGCGTCTAGTAGCTCCCCGGGGGCATGACAATCCCAGCATTATAGATACTGTTGGAATAAGCAGCGAAGGTGTCGGGTCCTATTGGCCTTTTGCAACCGGAAAAATGGTTGACCAGGCAAATCTTTTATTAAGGCAGATTATCGATACAACTAATACGAGATATATACTGGTTCCAAATCAGCATATAGGCGCTTATAAAGTTGGATTTATGCCTCAATGGATAGCAAGGGAATACCTGGCAAGGCGCGGCAGCGCCAAATTCAAACCGGAACAACTGGTAGAATCTAGATGCGCTCTATTGGGATATTCTTTAGCGAGCATTAAGGTAGACGGAACTTATTTGCCCAAAGGTTTTCTGGAGGTTAATCATCAGCCGGAGGTGGGAGATGAAGGCTATGATGCTGGAGCAAAGATATTAAAAGATTTTTTCAAAAAAGAGCTGGAAAAATTTCTGTCACCGGACTTAGAACCCTTGGGCAAAAAAATCATCGAATGCTGCATTTATGAAGGCACGCTCAAAGACTATGCGGAATTTATTCCCATGAAACTGTAAAAAATTTTAAAGCAAAAAAAGAAGGTGGTGCAAAGGCCCGCCTTCTTTCATTTCCATCATTTTTCAAATCCTTATGCACGCTGCACTATGGCCGTTGCCGTAGTCCTTCAGTTCCGGAACCACGTTCGAACACTCGGGTTTTGCTTCCGGGCACCTGGTGTGGAACCTGCAGCCCTTCGGCGGATTCACGGCACTGGGTACGTTGCCCTCAAGGATTATCCTTTCTCGAGTATTATCGGGGCTTATGCTGGGGATGGCGGAAAACAGAGCCATGGTATAGGGGTGAAGGGGGTTCTCAAACACATCCTCTATCCTGCCCGACTCCACCACCTGACCCAAATACATTACGGCGATGGTCCTGCAGATGTACTGAACCACGGCCAAATCATGGGATATTAGCATGTATGATACATTTCGAGTTCTGTAAAGGTCGGCCAGGAGGTTCAGGACCTGGGCCTGGGAAAGGGTATCCACCGCTGAAGTGGGCTCATCCAGTATTAAAAGTTTCGGGTCCGTGGCAAGGGCCCTTGCAATGGCGATTCTCTGCCTTTGGCCGCCGGAAAATTCGTGTGGATATTCGCCGGCCTTTTCCGGGTCCAGTCCCACCAATTCCATTAGTTCCCGGGCTTTTGCGGCTTTGTTTACCCCCCTGTATTTTTTGGAATTTTCCAGGGGTTCATACAGTATGTCCATGACCCGAAGTCTCGGGTTTAAAGACCAGTAAGGGTCCTGAAACACTATCTGCACATCTTCCCTTATGCTTTTGTAATGAGTCGCACCTTTCGAAAATATGCTTTTGCCTTTGAACAGAATGTCGCCCGATGTGGCATCATAAATGCCTGTGATAACCCTGGCAAGGGTTGATTTGCCGCAGCCGGACTCTCCCACGACTCCTAGGGACTCGCCTTCGTCTATCTGAATGCTGACCCCATCGAGGGCATGGACCCATGCTACGGGTCTTTGGAACAGCCCTCCCCGGACCGGAAAATATTTTTTCAAATTTACTGTCTTAAGAAGTTCAGCCATTATCATCACCGCTTTTCTTTGCGAGGTGGCAGGATGCAAAATGATCGGGGCCTATTCCGATTCTTTCCGGTTTTGTCCTCCGGCAGACTTCCATGACATGCGGGCATCTGGGACCAAAAGTGCACCCCGCGGGAAGGTCTATGGGATCGGGAACAAAACCACCGATATTCGGAAGCCTCTGGTCTTTGAGGTTTGCCGTGGGAACCGCGTCTATCAGGGCTTTTGTATAAGGGTGCGATGGTTTTTTAAAAATATCCCTGACAGGAGCCTCTTCGAGTATTTTGCCGGTGTATAATATGCCCACTCTGTCGCACATCTGGGCGGCAACCCCAAGGCTGTTTGTTATGAGAAGAATAGTTGTGCCGTTGTTTTTCCTGAGCTCTCTCAAAAGGTCCAGGATTCCAGCCTGTATGGTGACATCAAGGGCCCGGGTGGCTTCATCGGCAATCAGAAGTTTTGCACCGCATGAAAGGGCCAGTGCAATCAGAACCCTCTGCCTCATTCCTCCCGAAAGTTCATGCGGATATTTTTTAAAAGTGGTGTCGGGGTCGGGCAGTTTTACATCTTCGAAGCGCCTCTTGGCCTCCTTTTCGGCCTCTTTGGCGCTGATTTTCCTGTGCTGTCTTATGGTGATCACCATCTGCTGACCTACTGTCAGCACCGGATTGAGAGAAGCCATGGGATCCTGAAAGATCATGGCTATTTCTTCCCCTCTTATCCCGTTCATTTCCCTCGGGTGAAGTTTGAGAAGGTCCCTTCCGGAAAAAATAACCTGTCCCTGCGCAATCCTTCCCGGAGGGGTGATCAGGTTTAAGATTGAAAGAGCCAGTATGCTCTTTCCGGAGCCGCTTTCTCCGGCAATGCCGTATATTTCGCCTTCCCTGACGCAGAGGTCTTCTATGTCCAGCACATGAGCTGTGCCTCTGAATGTTGCAAAATCAACCTTCAGGTTTTTTATTTCCAGTATGTTTTCCATAGGGTTCACCTCACAATCTCCTGAGCTTTGGGTCCATGAATTCCCTGAGCCCGTCTCCCACAAAATTAAAGGCAAGCACCGTTATAAACATGAAAATTCCTGGAAATACGCTGTACCACGGTGCCGTCAGAAAGTAATTCCTGCTTGTGTTAAGCATCAGGCCCCACTCTGGCTGGGGGGGCTGGGCGCCCAGACCCAAAAAACTCAGGGCCGCCGACGTCAGTATGACCGAGCCGAAGTCCATGGAAGCCTGGACAATAATCGGGCTCCAGGAATTAATAAGGATATGGCGGAACATGATTTTAAATCTGGAGGTGCCCATTGCCTTGGCCGCTTCTATAAACGGCCTCTGCTTCAGCGAGATGGCTTCAGACCGGATGAGCCTGGTGTACCAGGGCCACCAGGAAATCGCTATGGCTATCATGGCGTTTGTGAGATTTCTCCCCAGGAAAGTGGCGATGACTATGGCGAGAAGCATCGGGGGAAAGCTCAAAAAGATATCTGTAATCCTCATTATGACTTCATCGATAATACCGCCGGCATATCCGGCCGCAAGCCCAAGAGGGACGCCTATAGCCAGGGAGAGGCACACCACCAGGGTTCCCACTCCAAGGGAAATCCTGGTGCCGTAGATAACGCGGCTGAACATATCCCTGCCAAGTTCATCCGTTCCGAAAAGGTGGGATGCGCCGGGAGGCAAAAGCTTTTCGCTCACATGGGTTATCCCCGCCGCATCCTGGGGATAAGGCGCAATAAGGGGCGCAAATATCGCCAGCGCTACCAAAATTCCTATGATGATGAGACCCGCGGTGGTCAAAGGGCTTTTCTTCAACAAATAAATATAATAGCCCGCTTTTTTGTTCATATTTTTTTCTGCTGTTTCTTTGAATGCTATCATTTGCCTCACCCCCTAGTATCTCACCCTGGGATCCAGGGCAAGTATGAGGTCTACAGCAAGATTAAGAATGAGATATGCAATGGCAACCAGTATGGTTATGCCCGTTATGGCGGTGTAATCCATTGTAATAATGGCGCTGCTGGTATAATTGCCGAGACCGGGCCAGTTGAAAAGGGCTTCTATGAGAAAAGTATTTGTAAGGCTGTATCCTGCGGAGAGGGCCAGCACCGTTATGGTGGGCCCCATGGCATTTCTCAGAGCGTAGGTGTAGAGCACCGTTCTCTCCTTTATTCCGTAAGCCCGGGCCGCTTTCACATAATCTTCGTTTAGCACTTCCAGAAGCGACGCCCTGCTCTGCCTCGCCACCAGGCCAATGGGGTATGCGGCAAGGGTCATTGCCGGGAGGATTATGTGTGAAAGGGCATTGATGAAAACGGCAATGTTGCCCGAAAAAAGGGAGTCCAGCAGCAAAAATCCGGTGTAGTGCTTTATTGGCGACAGCATGTCCAGCATGGTATCCAGCCTGTCGCCCAGGGGTAAAATGTGAAGATACCTGAAAAATATAAGCTGCAGAATCATTCCCAGCCAGAACGTGGGGAATGAAACGCCCGCTACAGAAACCGTACGGCACAGCTGGTCCAGCCATCCGTCCCGGCGGGTGGCCGCCGCTATGCCTAGAGGCAAGCCCAGGGCCAGGGCGAACAGCATGCCGGCTATGATGAGTTCCAGCGTTGGGGGAAGGTACGTCATCAGTTCTTTGAGCACCGGCTGGTGTGTCCTGATGGAAAGGCCCCAGTTGCCGTGAAGCAGATTTGTAATATAAATGGCATATCGCGTCAGCAGCGGTTTGTCAAGGCCCAGTTCCACCCGGGCCTGAGCAATCTGTTCCGCGGTGGCCCTTGAGCCGACCCAGCGCGCGGCCGGGTCGGCGGGCAGCACCATGGTTACTGAAAAGGTAATGAAAGATATGCCGAACAGGATAATAATACCTATAGCCAGTCTTCTTACAATGTACTGCCACAATTTGATCAACTCCCGGAATCACTCTTTGTATGTGTCGTAGAAGAACACCACTCCAGGATAGGCAGGATTGTCTGCAAATCCTTTAAGTGAAGCGGATTTGGCCCATACGTTTTTCTGGTCGTATAAAAACGCAGCCGCCGCCTTGTCCACAAGTATCTTTTCGGCATCGCCGTATATCTTTGCTGCCTTATTCCTGTCTATGCCGGCCTGAGTGTGAGCTTCATCCACCAGTCTGTCATATTCGCTGTCTTCAAAATACGACATGTTGAAAACGATTTCCTTTTCGCTGTAGAAGAGGCTCTTCATCCAGCTGTACGGATCGCAAACATCGGGCCACCAGTACATCACGAAAATATCCTGACGCTGTTTGGGATCATTTGACTTTGCAAGAGCCCATTGGGCGTCCCAGGGCATTATCTGTATCTCCAAATCCACCCCTATCTTGGAAAGTTCCGCTTTCATGAGCTCCGCCACTTTGCGTTCGCTCTCGTCTCCGGAGTTGACGGTGATGAGCAGCTTGAGTCCGCCGTTTCCGTATCCCGCCTGCTTCAGCAATTCCCTTGCCTTATCGAGATTGTAGTCATATACCGCCAGGTCGTCTCTGTGACCCCACATGCCTTTGGGTATCGGACCGGAGCTTTTTACGGCGTAGCCACCCTTGACGTACTGTATTATGTTGTCGTACGGGATGGCGTAGTTTATTGCTTTTCTAACCAGCTCGTTGTTCAAGGGAGCCTTCTTTGTATTATAAAAAGCGATAAGATTCTGGAAGGAAGGTTTATCGACTATTTCCAGCTTGGGGTTGTTTTTCATGGCCTCGATGTCTTCAACTGGCAGCGAGTACCCCACAAAATCAAGCTGGCCGCTTTCCAACATCTGCCTTGCGGTTGAGCTTTCGGGGACCACCTTGAAAAGTACATTTTCCACGTGCTTGCCATTCCACCCCTGCCAGTAATCAGTGAATTTTGCCAGAAGCAGGCTGTCGCCGTTTTTCCACTGTTTGATGGCATACGGCCCCGAACCCACGTCGTTTCCCTGCTTGAGCCAATCCTCACCCTTTTCGTCTAGGGTTTTGGCGTCGAAAATATAGGCGCCGTAGCTGGAAGATGCTATGATATCCAATGGAGCGGGATAACTCAGGTCGAACTCGACTGTGGAATCGTCCGGCGTCTTGATTTCTTTCACCGGAGACCATATGAAGGCAGCTCCCTTGCCGCGATTTATAGTCCTTTCTATAGAAGCCTTAACGACCTGAGCGCTGAGTTCCGTGCCGGTGTGGAACTTTACCCCTTTGCGAATTTTGAAAGTCCATGTAAGACCGTCGGAAGATTTGGTATAGCTTTCTGCCAGCACGGGGATGAATTTGTCGTTGGCAGGATCATATCTCAGCAAAGTCTCATATACGTTCTGCAGCACTATTATCTCGTTGGAATAGCTGTCGCTGGGGTCCCAGAAAACCATGGGCTCGATGTGAATGCCGTAAACGGCCACGTCATTTTTTGTGGGAGCGGCGCTGCTTTTCTGCCCCTGATTCTGGTTTTGCCCGCTGTTCGGACCGCCGCCGCAGCCCGTGATTATCATTGCCAGTGTCAGCAACAAAGCGATGATTACACTTATTTTTTTCATTGTTCAACCTCCAATAAATATATTTATGGCTCAAGACCAAGGCTTAGACTTTTCAATTCATCATCTGCAACCCTGCCGTCTTTCAGAATCATCCTGCCGTCCAGCATAACTGTAGAATTCAGGCAGATGCCGTCGCAGTGCGACGGAGCGTCAATGCCGTGGGGAGGGGCGTCGAATTTGTTCATATAGCCGATGCCCCATTCGGTGCATCCCCATACTCTTTCATCCTCGAGGACATTTCCCGTAAGTCTCGCACCCGGGTTGAAACCGTAACAGACATGCGCCATTCTGAACATGTTGGGATGATTGAAGGAAGAAAGCCAGTTTCTAAACACCGCCGCTTCCTTTCCACCTTTGATGTCCACTATGACTCCTTTTTCTACAATCAGCTCCACCGGAGCTGATAAAAGGCCCACCGGCGGGGTGATAGAACCGTCGAAAACTATCCTGCCTTCGATGGTATCGAATTTCGGGCACCAGCTTATCTGGCCCCCTAGAAAATGCATGCCCGAGCCTGAGGCGCTTCCGTCATCATTGGCAAAAGGATTTTTCTCGTCATTGTCAAATTCCACATGAGTGCCTGCAGCATTTTCAATTGTTACATGCTTTGCTGCTCTGGTAATATCGGTTATCCTGCCCATGAATTGCCTGAGTTTCAAAAAATCCACCCTCGCCACCGTCCTGACGAGCATGTCTTTATCCATGCCGACCAGACACAGGTAACGGATACCTGGGTTTTTTTCAAAGGCCTTCTCATAAGCCGTGGAATACAGGAGCCACTCATTGTTGAACTCAATCCATACGTCCGAATGGGCAAGGGCCTCTGTCAGAGGAGAAAGCGGAAGATATGGATCGGCGGCTTTGCCCACACCGCAGGGGGCCGGCATGTAAAGCACCAGGGGCTTTGCTCCGGCGGCATGAGCCATAGCCGCGCAGGCTTTTACTACATCCTCATCGGATTCCGTGTCGGCTGTTATTGCAACCGTTTCCCCCGGCGCAACCGCAAGGCATTCCATTATGTGGCGGGCGCCACGGTATATCTCCAGTTCATACTTCATCATATCACCTCTTCAGCATTTTAACATGTTAAATAGCACTTTGTTTAATTACCCATGAACCCAAGGCTTGAAAAACAACTTCTCCCCGGCTATATGGAAACGCTTAAATAAGATTTTGCAAATTTAAAGACATGGCGATTTTCGGCGGCATAGAAGAAGCTTAACCATTTATCTAGCCGAGGATATGGAAACATAATCAGTATCAAATCTGAAATACCTCGGTCCAAAGGTTTCTATGCCCTTTGGCGTGGTCCACATATCCGGCGCCGGCAGACCTATGACGGTGACTTTCATGCCGGGTTTCCCTCCGGGATTTGTGACAGGCGCCGCATTCTCGTCAAGGAGAGTTATGAGATCGGGAATGGTCACATGGAATTTGCCGTCTTTTTTTGCCACGATGTTTTCATTCTGGTACCAGATGTGGTATTCGTGACCAGTATCTTCAGCCATGCCTTCTATAAAAATTTCGCCGTATGTGAATCCTTCCCTTATCTCCCAGTCATGTTTTTTAATAATTCCCTTGAAGAGAATTTTGCCGCCTCCAGCATTGCATATTTGCGCCACGGCATCTTTGCCGGCATGCAGCGCTTCCCGCCGGATTCTGCCCAGATGGGCGGCATAGCTTATGGTATTTGGAACCAGAGCCTTCTTGATGTATGACCAGGGACCCGGATGGTCCGCCACCGCTATGGAATTTTTGCTGGCAGCCGCCATTGCCCTGACCAGAGCTTCAGCCCTGAAGTCGTCCCGCACTTTTTCCAACACGGCCACATCGCCGAATTCGGTGGCCAGGCCCATTGGCGCTATGGATACGTTGTTTATATAATAAGTGGAATGCTGGAGTTCGGGCACTGCCCTTCCGGCAGCGTCAGCGTCCACAATGGGCAGGTTCAGATTTGCCGCGGCTGACAGGGCGACGGCAGTATTCATGCCTCCCATCTCGCTGGCCACAGCGGCTTTAAAGGACTTCTTCAAGTATTTTTCCAGCGCATTGACCGCGGTGACTATGCTCGGCTGCTCAAGTTCGTCAGAAAACTGCTCTTCTTCCGTCACTGCACCGCACATGTAAGGGCATACCACCCACTCGCCTTCGTCAAGCTCGTCGAATCCTATCAATTTAAATTCTCTGCCGCTGGCGAGGTCTTTTTCGATTAACTTCAAACCTTTGTTGAGGTCTCCGCCGCCTCCGGTTCCAAGGATGGTACAGCCGTAAAGGATATCTTCCAGTTCCTGCGGCGTCAAAATCTTCAATGGAATCACCCCTTAAATATTTAAAATTTTATTTTATATTCTATAAAAAGGAGGGATTCCCTTTGTAAAATATACAAAAAATAACACCATTTTTTGTTTTATTTATAAAGCTTATGGATTTTAACAGCCATGGAAATCTGTTCATAAAAACCACCTTCGAGATGTTCCATGTGGAGAATTTCCCTAACTTTTTGTATGCGGTACCTTATGGTGTTTACATGCAAAAACAGAGCTTCTGCCGTCCTCGAGATGTCTCCGTCGTTTTCCACGTAAGAAATTACAGTATCCAGAAGCCTGGTGCGGTATTTTCTGTCATATTCCTCTACGGGATTAATTATTTCATTCATGTAATTTTTAAGTTCCGGCTCGTTTTTCAAAAGCATCAAAAGCCTGTAAATCCCCAGGTCTTTGTAAAATACGATATTTTTATCCCCCATGGCGCGTGCTGCGTCGTTGGCCAGAAGGGCTTCTTTAATGCACAGATTGATTTGGGAAAGAGCCGGGTGCAGATTGCCGATTCCGAGTCTGTATTTTCCTCCGGTTCTTTCGGCTGCTTTTAAAAATTCTTCCATGCGCAAATCGATGCTTTTTTTTGATTCATTTCCAAAGCTCATGATGGTCAGAACGCCTTTTTTATATTTTAGCAATGACCAGCATTCGGGAAAATCTGCGCTGTTTTTCAATTTTTTCAATACATCTTCAGCAGCAAGCGATGCATTTTCATAAAATGCTGCCGTAATTTTATCCTTGAAGCTCGCATTTATCTTTTTTGCGGTTTCGATTATTTCTCTTTCGGTTTTTCCCGCCGCCAGCAGAGTATCTACATTCATCTCGTTTATGATATCGTCCTTGCTCTTAATGATAGCATCCATGACATTCGTGATTATTTCGGCATAGGGCACATCATTTGGAAGAATCATTACCGGAAAGCGTGCTTCATCGGCAAACCGCTTTACGGTTTCGGAAAGGTCCGAAAGATACATATCTATAATGCACAGCCCGCTGCATTCGGCTTCGACGAGAGCCTTAATCATGGAAAGCTGGGCATCATCGTCTCCTTTAAGAGCAAAAAAGGCGGTTATAAAAAAATCTCCCTCCGTGAATAGTTCGGGGGACTCGGGGCATTCTATCACGCTCACTCTTTTTATGAATCTGCCAATCCCCCTTTCTCCCGCTATCAACTTAGCCCTGTCAAGCCCCTTTAGTTTTAGAGCTTCTCCAACGGTTATTCCCATACTATTCACCCCCGGGCAATTAAAGTCAATTAGTAGTTCTAGAAATAAAGCGAAAAATCCTGCAGATTAATGCGGCAAAATCTGACATCAATTAGCAGGATTGGATAGAAAAAAATATTTTATAAAAGAAGGAAATTGAAAAGTTATGTAGAATATTTAATATCATAAAAAATAATTCATTCATGAAAAAAATTTTATTATTTTTTGATAGAAAAAAACTAATCACATTGAATCAATTTGTGAAGGTGGCGACAGTTCAAATGTACTGGAACGAACATGAGAGATTGAGAGCCAAAGCCGCAACCCTTTATTATATTGAAGGGAAATCCCAGCGGGAGATAGCCGAAAAACTACAGCTTTCAACATCCAAAGTTTTCAGGTTGATTGCTGAAGCAAGAACCATGGGAATAGTTCAGATAAATATTATTCAGCCAATAATGTCGTGCAATAGTCTGGAAACCGAATTTGAACGAAGGTTTCATTTGAGGGAAGCCATAATCATAAATGCGCAGGATGACGACAATGTTTTGCAGATTTTGGGTCAGGCGGGTGCAGATTATCTAAAAAGAATAGTGACACCTGATGACATCATAGGAATTTCCTGGGGTCATACTCTGTTCGAACTGGTAAATCAACTGCAGCCTTTCGGCGTTGAAGGGACAAAAGTGGTTCAGCTGGTAGGAGGGCTGAACAACGGAGCCGAGAATCTGGAGGCAGCCGAGCTTACCAGAAGGCTGAGCATGGTGTTTAACAGCAGCCCGGTCTTGCTCCATTGCCCCGCTGTGGTTACCAATCCTGAAGTTAAAAAAGGTCTTTTGGAAGATAAAAACATAAAAGAGATTCTGGAATTGGGCGCCAGAGCCACTATAGCTTTAATAGGAATAGGCACTATTTCTTCCGATTCGATACTGTTTAAAAAAGGCCATCTTTCGTCGCATTGGCGTTCGGAGTTGATTAAAAGAGGCGCCGTCGGAGACGTATGCATGAGATTTTATATGGAAGACGGCTCTCCGTGCAATTCGGGGCTGGATGATTTAATCATGGGGATATCGCTGAATTCATTGAAAAAAGTTCGTTCGGTCATTTGTATCGCGGGGGGCACTCACAAAGCGCATGCTATCCTTGGGGCTCTAAGGGGAAAGATACCAGATGTTTTGGTTACCGATAAAATTACAGCCGAAAAGATTATTGAACTGGACGAGGGGGGTGAAAATAAAGAAAAAGTGGTAATTTAAAAAATAAAAAAATAGAAAAAAAGGAGGAAAAGCGGTTGAAAATTAAAAAATTGACAGGGATGTTGTACTTGGCTTTGATGTTGCTGATTATCGCATCAAGCTTATCCGGATGCGGTTCAAAGCAGGCAAAAGATGATGTCATTAAAATAGGGTATGTAGGAGCGCTTTCCGGCGATACTGCGGTATGGGGCCAGGCCGGATTGAACGGAATGAAACTAACCGCAAAGGAAATAAATGAAAAAGGCGGCATTCTGGGAAAGAAAGTTGAAGTAATAGGGCTCGACGGAAGAGGAAATCCTGTGGATTCGGTAAATGCATTCAACAAACTGGTCGATGAAGAAAAGGTTATTGCGGTCATAGGCACCAATTTTTCCAGCTGCAATATAGCGATGGCGCCAATAGCCGACCAGAAAAAGATACCTCTCATAGGCACTGCGTGCTCCAACCCAAAAGTTACCGTGGATGAAAACGGGAAACTGCATCCCTACTCTTTCAGAATAGGGTTTATAGATCCTTTCCAGGGCAAAGTACTCGCAACCTTTGCAACCAATAAACTAAAGGCAAAAACTGCTGCAGTAATCACGGACATTGGTTCAGATTATTCCACCGGTTTGACCGAGTACTTTATAAAGCAGTTTGAAGAAAATGGCGGAAAAGTATTGATAAAAGTGGATGCACATTCCGGCGATAATGATTTTAGAGCTCAGCTCAGCAAAATCGCCCCTTTGAATCCCGATGTGGTGCTGGTGCCGTGGATATATAAAGACGTGGCATTGATAGCGAATCAGGCGCGAGAACTGGGCATCAAGGCTACACTATTGGGCGGCGACGGCTGGGATTCCAAGGAACTGCTGACAATGGCTGGTCCTGCGCTGGAGGGCTGCTACTACACTTCTCAGCCTTCCTTTGCAAATCCGGTTACCAAGCCCTATGCCGAGGCTTATAAAAAAGAATTCGGCATAAATCCCGAAACCGAAGCGCTGTTTGGACATGACGGTTTGTATTGGATAAAGGATGCGCTGGAAAGGGCCGGGAAAGTCGATCCCGCAGCGCTGAAAGATGCCCTGGAAAATACGAAAGATTTCAAGGGATTGATGGGTTCCATAACAGTGGACCCCGCTACGCACAACCCTACCAAACCATGCAGCGTGTATCAGATTAAATCCTCGCAATTTGAATACGTGGGCGATTTTACTCCATAAGGAATGTAAGCAAGGGAGAACACAATGTTCTCCCTTGTAAACCACAAGGGGCAGGGTGATTGAAATGTTTGTTCAGCAACTGGTCAACGGCGTATCCATTGGGGGAATTTATGCTTTGATGGCAACGGGTTATGCATTGATTTACAGCCTATTGGGCTTTTCGAATTGGGCCCATGGTGATGTGGCCATGCTGGGCGCTTATATCGGTTTTTTGTGCGTGGCCGCGGTTAAAATGCCGTTCTGGTTGTCGGCCCTTACCGCACTGCTCGGAGCCGGCGCCATCAGCATAATGAATGAAAGGCTGGCATATCGCCGCATAAGACGCAACAATGCTCCCACTATGTTTTTGATGATTGCGGCGATGGGGTTGTCGGTAACCTTTCAGAACATGGTAATCGTATTTTTAGGCCCCAAATTTAGAACCTATCCCCCCGTGATTCCGGTCAAGTCCATATCGCTCGGGAGCATTAAAATAGGCGTCTTGGATATGTTTTCCATGATTATTGTAATAATTGCCATGATGCTGCTGGAATTGCTGATAACAAAAACCAAGTTCGGTCTGGCTATCAGAGCGGCATCATCGAATATGATTACGGCTTCGCTTATGGGGATAAATATCGACTTTTACATCACTCTAGTGTTCTTGCTGGCGGGTTCTCTTGCCGGAGCCGGGGGAGTTCTTCTGGGATTAAAGTATACTGTATATCCCCAGATGGGAAATGTTTCTTTGAAAGCTTTTATCGCTTCTGTCTTCGGAGGTTTGGGCAGCGTCAGGGGAGCCATCGTGGGGGCTTTTTTAATCGGCATTATGGAAGTGTTTGTCTCCGGTTTTATCACATCTGGATTGAGAGATTTGTTTACTTTTGGATTGCTGATTGCGATTTTATTGATAAAGCCGAGCGGTTTGTTCGGCATAGATATTCAGGATAAAGCCTAGAAAGCGGGTGTTTTAATGTCCGGATATGTTGAAGGGGTAATTATTTTAATAGGTATAAACATCATTGCGGTCCTGGGGGTTTCCATCCTGACAGGTTTTACGCGCCTGTTCTCATTTGGAAATGCCGGATTTATGGCCATAGGAGCATATGCATCCGCCATTCTCACCACTAAATTCAATATGCCGTTTTTAATCTCGCTGTTGGGCGGAATGTTAATGGCGGCTCTTATAAGTCTGGCACTGGGCAAATTAACCCTGGGCCTCAAAGGGGATTATTTTTTAATAACGACGTTGGGTTTCGGCGAGTGTACGCGGGTTTTGATCGAATTTTTGGATCCCATAACCGGCGGTGCCCGCGGTTATGCCGGAATCCCACAGAAAACCACGTTGCTTATAGTGCTGATTTCTGTAGCGCTCGCCATAACTGTGGCAAGAAATCTCCTTAATTCAAAATACGGCAGAAACCTTAAGGCCATAAGGGAACAGGAAATAGCCGCCGATGCGGTGGGAATAGATACTGCGCGGTTCAAACAGCTCTCATTTACGGTGAGCGCCATCTATGCTGGATGGGCCGGGGCATTGTTCGCTCATTACTATATGTTCATAACACCAGCAATGTTTAACCTGGACAAATCATCGGAACTCACCATCACCGTGGTTATCGGCGGCCTTGGAAGCTTGACCGGCTCTGTAATAGCGACCACAGTACTCACGCTGCTGCCCGAAGTATTGAGGTCGGTGGCCAATTACAGGATGCTGTTTTACGGTATAGCCGTTGTATTGATAATAACCCTCAGGCCGAACGGACTGATGGGGTATAAAGAACTGTCGGCAAGCTGGATAAAAAACCTTCCGATTCAGGTAAGGCGCATGTTTAGATGCAGAAAAGAGGTGGCATAGTGAAAGAAATCTTGAAAATAGCCAATCTTACAAAAAAATTCGGAGGAGTATGCGCCATCGACAATTTTTCTGTCACCCTTGAGGAAGGAACCGTTCACGGCCTGATAGGGCCCAATGGGGCTGGGAAAACGACCATATTCAATACAATAACGGGTATTTACAAGCCCACCGGCGGGACAATAGAATTTATGGGCAAAGACATTACAAACAAAAAACCGTACCAGGTGGCTCAGCAAGGCATAGGCAGGACTTTTCAAAATATAAGGTTATTCAGCCAGCTGTCAGTGCTTGAAAATGTATTTATAGCGGGTCATATGGACGCGGATTATGACCTTTTTGCAGCGATATTGCGCCTGAACAAGTTTGGCAAAAAAGAAAAATACTTAAGAGAAAACTGTATAGAATTGCTGAAAATCCTGGGCCTTTCAGACAAGTTGAACGAAAAGGCCGGAAGTCTGCCTTACGGTCATCAAAGGAAACTGGAAATAGCTAGGGCACTGGCGCTAAGACCCAAACTTCTTCTTCTCGATGAACCGGCGGCGGGAATGAACCGGGATGAGTCAAAGGAATTGGTGGAGTTCATTAATGAGCTGAAAGAGAAATTCAAATTGACAATCCTGATGGTAGAACACCACATGGATGTGGTTATGAGCATCTGCAGGAGGATAACAGTATTGAATTTCGGCAAAACAATTGCGGAAGGCACGGCGAAAGAAATCCAAACAAACAAACTGGTCAGGGAAGCCTACCTTGGAGGTGAAGATGCAGCGTGTTGAAAATAGACAACCTTCATGCGGCTTACGGAGGAATAAAAGCCTTAAGGGGCGTCAGCATAGAAGTAAAACCGGGAGAATGCGTGGCGGTGCTTGGAGCAAACGGCGCCGGCAAATCCACGCTGTTGAAAATAATCTCCGCGGTAATGAAGCCGGTATCGGGCAGTATAACATTTTGCGATAGAAAAATACCTTCTTTTCCTTATCTGGTGGTTCAATGCGGCATTGTCCACGTGCCTGAAGGAAGGCAGATTTTTCCAAACCTAACGGTTTATGAAAACTTAATGGTTGGGGCTTTTTTGAGAAATGACAAAAATGGGATAAATCAGGATCTCGAATGGGTCTATACATTGTTTCCGAGATTGAAAGAAAGGCAGCATCAATACGGCGGATTATTGAGCGGCGGAGAACAGCAAATGCTTGCCATAAGCAGAGGGCTTATGGCTCATCCCAAATTGCTGCTCCTGGATGAACCGTCGCTGGGGCTTGCTCCTATAATTGTAAATCAGATTTTTGAAATCCTGAAAGAGATAAACAAAAGCGGAACAGCCATATTGATAGTTGAACAGAACGCTTATAAGGCCCTGTCTGTAGCCGACCGGGGATATATTATGGCAACCGGAGTCATAGAGAAATCGGGAACAAGCAAAGAACTTCTTTCCGACGAAAAGCTTTTAAAGGCCTACTTGGGAGATTGAACCGGAAAAAGGTAAAATTTGCATGGAGCGAGGGTTAATAATGAGAGATGACAGATTGAGCGTGGGTGTCTGGTGCTATGGCATGGGCACAGATCGCTACGTGGGGAAGGGTTATAAGGATTTTATCGATTTTGAAAAAAGGATAGAGCTGATTTCCAATTTAAAGGGAGTAAAAGGAGTTGAAGTTACTTTTCCCCAGGATGTAAACGAGAAAAATCTCGATAACATCGTCGAACTCCTGGAAAGCAGGGATTTGAAGATATCGGCCATGGGCGTAGAACTTGTTTGCGATGCAGAATGGAAGACGGGTTCGTTTACGTCCTATGATCCGGAACGCAGAAAAAAATCTGTAGAACTCACGACAAGAGCCATGGATGTGGCTTATGAGCTGGGTGTAAAAACGGTAAATCTATGGCTGGGACAGGATGGATTCGATTATGTATTTCAAACCGATTATTCAGATGCATGGATTAATCTTTTGGAGGGCTTAAAAAAATGTGCGGATCATAACCCTGACATAAATCTGGGATTGGAGTATAAAGTAAGCGAGCCCAGGATGAGCTGCATGGTAAACAGTGGAGGGAAAGCTCTGGCGGCCGCCGTGTTGACAGACCGCAAAAATGTGGGCGTCACTCTCGATGTGGGACATGCATTCAATGCCGGAGAAAACCCTGCCGAAATCGCCAGCGTGCTGATGGCGGAAAAACGGCTTTTTCATATTCATCTAAATGATAATTACCGCATTGCCGATGACGATATGCCGCTGGGGACGGTTCACTGGCCTCAGTATCTGGAGTTTTTCTACTTTCTTGAGAAATCGGGATATGACGGCTGGCTTTCCTTGGACCTGTATCCTTACAGGGATGACCCTTCTGCGGCATGTGAAGTTTCGTTAAATTTCATCAGCAAGATAAAATCACTGGCGAAGGAATTTATTAAAAGCGGTGATTTTGATAACATAAAACTTCTGCCGCCGAGTGCAATTATCAACAAGCTGATTCACAGAGTGTTTAATTGAAAGGGGAGAATGGTATGAAAGCGGCTGTATGGTATGGCCATAAGGATATAAGAGTCATGGATGTGCCCGAACCGTGCGTTCTTCCGGGACATGTAAAGATTAAAGTGGCATATGCCGGAATCTGCGGCACTGACCGCCACGAATATGTCGGGCCAAATTTTATTCCTGCAAAGAAACCGCACCGATTGACCGGCAAAATGGCTCCGCTGATAATGGGTCATGAATTTTCGGGGGTTATTGTTGAAGTTGCGGATGATGTGAAAGATTGGAAGGTTGGAGACAGGGTAACCGCTTCCGGCAACCTTTTTTGCGGCAGGTGCAGGTGGTGCCGGGAAGGCAGGTACAATATTTGCGAAAAGCTTGGATTCAATGGTTTAAGCAGGGATGGAGGATTTGCGGAATATGTGGTGGTCCCTCAACATCAGCTTTTTAAAATTCCGGACAAGCTGTCGTTAAAAAAAGCGGTTCTCGCAGAACCGCTGGCGTGCGGGTTTCATGCGGCAAAGCTTCTGGGGGATTTGACAGGTCAGAAAATAGTAATAGTAGGTGCAGGAATGATTGGAATAAGCTGCCTCATTGCAGCAATATCGCGAGGTTCAGGGAAGATTCTTGTAATCGGGAGAGGAAATTCCAAAGAGCAGATTATAAGAAAACTGTGGGTGGATTATGCAGCCGCAAAATTAGTGGACGCGGTTGAGTACACAAAAAATTGGTCGGATGGAGAGATGGCGGATATAGTATTTGAATGCGTCGGGACTGAACAGACGCTGGACCTTTCTCTTAGACTATCAAGAAATGCCGCAAAAATAATGGTGATGGGAGTCTATGAAAGCATGCCCAGAATCGATATGAACATGTTTCAAGAAGGCGAAAGGATTCTCATGTCGTCACAGGCGTATATAGACGAGATAGGAGTGGCGTTGCAATACTTGATTAATAATAATTTTCCCATGGAAAATTTGATTACTTCCGAGATAATTCTCGACCGAATAGTTGAAGACGGATTTGAAGAATTGATAAGAAATAGCGGAAATCATATAAAAATAATCGTTAAAATTGCGGATCTGGATGAATAAGTTAAACCATATGAATTTTAACAGGAGGATTATAATGGATTCAAAAATATTAAAATTCGGAACAAAAGCGGTCCATGCGGGGCAACACCCGGACCATGATACCGGGGCACTTGTTTCGCCTATGTTTTTGACAAGCACCTATGTGTTCACTCCGGAAAAAATGGAAAGATATCTTGCGGGGGACAAAAGGGGAATTTTTACTTACGGCCGTTCCAGAAACCCGACTCAAAATTCTTTTCAGGAAAAGATAGCCGCATTGGAAGGGGCGGAGTCGGCTCTGGCCACGGGCTCAGGAATGGCCGCTATTTCGCTTGCAATAATGAGTTTCGTACATTCGGGAGACCATATCATATCGTGCAACACGGTGTATGGCGGGACGTATGCGCTATTTACCAAGATTTTTAAAGATTTTAAAATAGAAGTCACTTTTGTAAATGAATTAAATGAAGAAGAATTGGCTAAAGCCATGAGGCCAAATACAAAAATGATTTATATTGAAAGCATCTTAAATCCAACCATGGAAGTGCCGAATATCCCGGAGGCGGTAGCTTTTGCGAAAAAGCACAAATTGATGACAATGGTCGATAACACCTTTACTACTCCATATCTTTTCAGACCGCTGGAAATTGGCGTGGATGCGGTTGTACACAGCACGACGAAATATATAAACGGCCATGGAGACCATATCGGCGGCGTTATAGTTGGAAATGCCGATTTTATTGAAAATATCCGAAGCGGCATATACCAGGAATTGGGCCCCGTGCCCAGCCCTTTTGCATGCTGGCTGGGGCTTAGAGGATTGAAGACGCTGCATCTTAGGATGAGGCAGCATTGTGATAATGCCATGGCTTTCGCAGAGTGGCTGGAATCAAATCCGTCAGTTGAAAAAACCATATATCCGGGACTTCAAAGCCATCCTCAACACAAGCTCGCTGAATCGATGTTTAGAAATGGGTTCGGAGGGATGGTGAGTTTTACTGTAAAAGGTGGTTTGAGGGAAGCCCAGACCGTTATAAATAATTTAAAAATGGCGCATTATGCCGTAAGCCTGGGAGATCTTGATACGCTTGTGGAACATCCGGCTACCATGACACATGGGAAGATTGCACCTGAGGAACGGCTTAGAATGGGGATACCGGACAACATGATACGCGTTTCGGTAGGCGTAGAGGAAGTGGAGGATATAATAGCCGATTTTGATAATGCGTTGAAAAAAATATAGTTTGGCAGGGTGAAAATATGGGAAAACCGGTTATTTTGGGCATAGACGCGGGAACTACAAAAATAAAAGCGGGCCTTGTGGATGCAGATGGAAATTTGATAGATATGGAAAGTGAAATTTGCGAAGTGCTTTCACCTTTCGAAGGGGCTTACGAGATGGATATGGGCAACACCTGGGAAATAGTCTGCAAAGTAACGGGACGGCTTTTTAAAAGAAATGAAAATATGGCAAGCGACTTAGCGGGCGTAGGCGTGACGGGTCAGGGCGACGGCCTGTGGCCTGTTTCAAAAAACGGTTTGCCCGCGAGACGCGCCATCTTGTGGAACGATACTCGAGCCAGAAAGTTGAGTTTCGAAAAAGAAGATTTGCTGAAACAGGTTTGCATAAAATGCAAGGCGACGCCCATATTCGCCGGTGCCGCACCCGTCCTGCTCAGGTGGTTGCTGGAAAAGGAACCGGAGACGGTTAAAAACATCGCTTATATCTTACACTGCAAGGACTGGATCAATTATAAACTGACGGGTCAGATCGCAACGGATTATACGGATGCTTCTACGGCATCAATCAATGTGTTTGAAAAGGCTTATGCTGAAGAATTTCTGAGCATCATGGATTTGCTGGATTATAAAAATCTCTTTCCAGACCTTTTTCCATCGCACCATGTCATAGGGAAGGTAACAGAGATTGCCAGCCGTGAGACCGGTATTCCGCAGAACATTCCGGTGATTGCCGGAGCCATCGACGTGGCTGCCGCTGCCTTTGGAGTGGGCCTGAGGCAATCCATGGATGCCTGTACGATCGTCGGAACGACTCTTTGCAATGAGATGATCCTCGATAAGGAGAATGTCCATCATGAAGACACACGCGGGAGCAATCTGTGCTATGTAATTCCTGACAAGTATCTGAGGGTCATGGCTACACAGAACGGCACTTCAACTCTTGACCGCATGAAAAGTTTATTGGCATGCGAACTCTCTTTTGGAGAAATAGAATCCAATATTGAAAAATTGCCGGTGGGAAGCGATGGAGTCATTATTCAGCCATATTTTTATGGAGAAAGGGCGCCTTTCAGAAACCCTGCTGCCTGTGCCGGCATATACGGACTGACGGCAAGGCATGGAAGATTTCACATATTGAGAGCGGCTTATGAAAGCCTCGCCCTGTCCCTGTACGATTGTTACAGCGCTTTCCCCTGCGGCGTGACGGAAATATATGTCTCAGGGGGAGGGGTTCAAAGCGATCTTTTGTGCCAGATGTTTGCTGATATTATGGGGAAAACCGTAAAAAGACCTGTAGTAGGAGAAAATGGAATATGCGGCATCACTTCTCTGGTAAGAGTGGGTTTAAAGATCGAAGATTTTTCAAAAGCGCCGCGGGCCAATTTTGATGTATTTTTACCCGATGCTGCAAGACATGAAAAATATATAAAACTGTTTGATATATATAGCGAGCTGAAAAAAATCATGAAAGATTATTGGTCCATGAGGTCTCAATATATTGGATGGCCACAATCATAACAACAGAGAGGAAGGGAATTTTTATGCTGCTTCACGAATTAAGAAAGCAGGTTCTGGATGCATCTTTAAATCTCGTAAAATACAGGTTGGTCACTCTCACCGGAGGAAATGTTAGCGGCAGGGATCCGATTACCGGTTTTATTGCCATAACGCCCAGCGGCATGGAGTACGAGGGCCTGACTCCGGAAGACATAGTTGTAATGGACGCCGAGGGCAATGTTGTCGAAGGAAAATGGAAACCTTCCGTTGACACCGGATTCCATTTGCATATATATAAGAATCGCAGGGATATAAATGGCATAATTCACACCCATTCTACTTTTGCAAGTTGCTTTGCTTCGCTTCATGAAGAAATTCCTTGCGTTTTGACCACACTGGCAAACGAAGTGGGTGGGAGCGTGCCGGTGGCTCGCTATACTCCGGTTGGAGCGGATGAAATGGGGCCGGCGATATTGGAAGCGATCGGGGACAGGCGCGCTTGTCTTCTGGCAAATCACGGCGTGGTGTCCGTCGGACCCGATGTCCGGCACGCGTTGGTGGCGGCAGTTATGCTTGAAGATGCGGCAAAGGCATATTTCGCAGCGAGAAGCATAGGCGAACCGGTAGTTCTGCCGGAATCAGAAGTTCAAAAAGCCAGGGAATTGTTTCTTAATCAATACGGTCAGAAAAACTGAAGTGAGCAATTGCAGTATAATTATCTAGCATTCGGAGGTTGCAAAATGAAAGCACTTATAAAATATGAAGCAGGATTTGGGAATATGCGCTTGGCTGATATAGCCGAACCGGTTCCGGGCAAAGGTCAGGTCAAAATCAAGGTGATGGCCGCCGGCATATGCGGCACCGATCTTTTAATATGGCAGGGAAGGCATAAAGTATCCATACCGTTGGTCCCAGGGCATGAATTTTCAGGAATTGTGGTGGAAGTGGGAGAAGGCGTGACTGGAATAAAAATAGGCGACAGGGTAACCACCGAGACTACTCTGGAAACCTGCGGGATTTGTGATTATTGCAAAACTAAGGATTATAATATTTGTTCAAATAGAAGAGGATTAGGCACGCATGTCAACGGAGGATTTGCCCAGTATGTCATATCCCGACAGGAAAGCGTCCATATCATTCCGGAAAATGTGGATTTTATTTCCGCGGCATTGACCGAACCGCTGGCATGCGGCGTACATGCAGTAATGGAAAAGTCAAATGCGAGAGCAGGGGATATAGCGGTGGTGTTCGGTCCAGGGACAATTGGCCTTTTGACAGCACAGGTGGCAAGAGCTGGCGGTTTGAAGGTCGTAATAGCGGGAATTTCTAAGGATACTACGAGACTTGAATTGGCCGGGAAGGTTGGTATCGACTATGTTGTCAACTCTGATGAAACCGATTTAAAGTCGTTTATTATGAACCTCACTGATGGTTATGGAGCGGACCTTGTTTTTGAGTGCTCCGGTTCTCACTCAGCGGTCAAATCGGGGATTGAAATATTGAGGAAGAAAGGCCAGTACGTCCAGATGGGCCTTTTCACAAACCCGCAAATCAGCATCGATGCGGACAGTCTTGTCCATCGGGAACTGAATATAATCGGCAGCAGAAGTCAAAAACCTTCATCATGGATAACCGCTCTTGAACTTTTAAAGCTGGGAAAGGTGAACACAAAATTGCTGGCTACAAGCATTTTCCCTCTTGAGGATTGGGAAACAGCATTTGTGCGTTCTCAAAACGGGGAAGACGTTAAAGCAATATTGTATGCCAATGAAAAACCTGAATTTTAAATCTTAATCATCTTGCTTGATGACAATGTGAAAAAAATATGATATATATGGTATATCTAAGGATAGTTAAAGAATACTGGAGTGAATATTTATGAAAAAAGAAATTGATTTTTATGACTTGAAAAGGCAGATTCTCGACAAAGCTTACCAAAGAGGCTACTACTACGAGGGCAAATACAGAGGATGTTCCCAAGCGGTGGTAGCGGCTTTGGCAGAGCTTTTTGACGTGGACGAAATCATTTTCAAGGCGGCCAGCGGGTTTTCCGGCGGGATTGCTGACGAAGCCAAGGGCACATGCGGTGCCTTTGCGGGCGGCGTAATGATCATTTCTTACTTTTTCGGCAGAGATATGGAACATTACGGAATGAGCGGCTCAAAATTCAGGTACCGCGAGCTTGTCAGGAAGCTGCGCAGGCTTTTTAATGAAACTTACGGGGGAGAAACATGCCCGGCGGTGCAGAAGTTTGTGTTCGGGAGAAATTTTGACATAAGCAATCCTGACGAAAAAAAGGCTTTTGAAGAAGCGGGCGCCCACAGGGATAAATGCACTAACGTCGTTGGAACAGCCGCAAAGTGGATCGCCGAAATTTTGCTGGATGAAAACGTACCGCCAAAAAAACATGGGTACAGTGATTAAAAATCAAATAGAACCAGTCAATTTCGATATTATATCAAAATATGAAAACCCGCGAGAAGCGGGTTTTCATTACAGCATAACAAAAAGCTTTATCTGAATTTTTCACCCTTTTCTCTGGCTTGCTGCATTTTTTCGTTTTTGGACGGTCTGCCGCTATATTCAAAGGTGGCGCAGTCCGTAGCCTGACATTCGCTGACTTTTTTGCCGACAATTTCTATGGCTTCCACATTGCAGAGATTGCCATCGTACCAGTATTTGCAGGTATCAACCACACAGGTCACCGTAGGATTCAGCTGGCGGCCTTGACCCACCATTTCTTCGGCAAACCCAACCCAGTTTACATTATCGGAAGACCCCAGCATATTGGCAATGCCGCGCCTTTCGGCAAAGGTTTTGCACTCAGTCTGTTCTGGAATCGTGGACATTTTGCCGACTTCTTCATTCAAAATATCGATGTTGGCGGCGGCACATTTATTTCCCGGCATCCAGTGGGTGCAGGTGTTAACTATGCATTTTACTTTTGGGTTTGGCCTGTTCTCTGACATATCAATACCTCCTTGAAATAGTGAAATTGATTTAAGACAAAGGCGGATTAAAATCCACTTCGAAACGTTTTCTTATATAGTATCTTACTGATAAGGTTAAACAATTCATTGCTTTGAAAGATTTATCGCTTTATATATGCTGCGCAACACATGCTTTATAATGAAATAAAAAAATTTTTTTAGTCCGATGTGATGGCAATAATTGTGGCATTTAGAAATCAAAAAGAGGATTATTCCATAGAATGTCGAACTAAACTAATTATTAAAGATTGGTATGAGGTGATACGATGCTAAGCATAAAGGAACTGGCCCGATACATTGACCACACCCAGTTGAAGCCCGAAGCCACGTATGAAGATGTCGAAAAGCTGTGCAGCGAAGCCAAAAAATACGGATTTTGTTCGGTTTTTGTGAATTCGTGTTATGCCAAATACGCGGTTGAAAAACTCATGGGAAGCGAAGTGAATGTAGGAGTTGCGGTTGGCTTTCCGCTCGGAGCGGCTTCTTCGGAGGCCAAAGCTTTTGAAGCCGAGCAAGCGATAAAAGCAGGCGCCAGGGAAGTTGACATGGTAATAAACATCGGGTTATTAAAAAGCGGGGATTATTTTGCAGTCAGGGAGGACATCGAGGCAGTGGTGAAGGCCGCCAAGCGGATCAATCCCGAGGCAAAAGTAAAGGTGATTTTGGAAATGTGCTATCTGAATCCCGGTGAGAAGGTGTCTGCGTGCGAACTGGCAAGGGATGCCGGAGCGGATTTTGTAAAGACGTCAACGGGCTTTGGGCCGGGAGGCGCCACTGTGGAAGATGTGGAGCTTATGAAGAAACTGGTGGGTGAAACCATGGGCGTAAAGGCCGCCGGTGGAATAAGAGATCTCAGGACAGCCATGGCTATGATTGAGGCCGGAGCAACCAGGATCGGGACCAGCTCCGGTGTGGCCATTTTATCCGAGTTGAATCGCAGTAAAAATGCGTGAAAATAATAAAAAGGAATTTTGTATTGAGGAGGGCAAAAAATGTACTGGGATAAACCAGGGAAACAGAATACTGAAAAAACACTGGAGGTGGTGAAGAAGGCCGTTAAAGAGAGGGGCATCAAGCACGTGGTGGTAGCATCTTCTGAGGGCTATACCGCCCGGCTGTTCAAGGATGCAGTTCTGGATGCCAATCTTGTGGTAGTAACACATGCATGCGGCTTTGAGGCTCCGGGCAAAATGCAGTTCCCGGAGGAATTGCGCCGGGAGCTTGTGTCATCGGGGATAAAGGTGCTCACCGCCACCCATGTGCTCTCAGGAGTGGAGAGGGGTATAAGCCGAAAGTTCGGAGGAGCTTATCCTGCAGAGATCATGGCAAACACACTGCGTATGTTCGGGCAGGGCACCAAGGTTTGTGTGGAGATAGCCATAATGGCGCTGGATGCGGGCCTAATACCATACGGCGAGGATGTGATAGCGGTGGGCGGAAGCGGTGAAGGAGCGGACACCGCAGTTATAATAAGGCCATCCCATGCAGCCAGCGCCTTCGATACCTGGATTTCGGAGATTTTGTGCAAGCCAGCCTAATGCGACACAGGGGACGGTTCTGTTTTGTTGCATTAAGGGAGGGCAAGCTATAGTTGTTGGTACTATATTTCCCTGACATTGTCATAAATGGGACAATGTTAACCACAGTGATAAAAAGAGCAATTGCAGGCAGAAAACTATGCTCGGAAAAATACACCGGGCATGTTTTTCAAATTAATACCAACTTTGCAATTTTTACTTAATCTTAAATTAACAATAAAGCATTTGCTTTGTCATTGATTCCCGAATGAATGCGGAGGAGATAGCTTGAAAAATAGCTTTTCATCACTATTTTGCCGCCAGCGGTAGCGGCAGAATGGAGGTTAAGATGTCTGATTATCTTTGCCATGAAAAATCGGATTTCTGGGCATATCTCGAGATATCCCAAAAGGTCGCGGAAGCCATCGAATCCGTATTGAAAATAGACGTAACCATAATGGACAGCAATATGCTGAGGATAGCCGGAACGGGAAGATACAGAGAAAAGATAAATGAAAGGATAGAGAAAAAAACGGCCTTTGAAAAATGTTTGCTTTCCGGCAAGCCGCAGATAATTGCCGAAGAAGAAAAAAGTAGCCCGGTGTGCCTTGACTGTCCGAAAAGGCTCGTATGTTTCGAAAAAGCAGAAATATGCGTGCCCATTTTATATAAGGATAAACCGGTGGGAGTAATAGGAATTATAGCTTTCAATGATGAACAAAAGCAGAAAATAATCTCCAACCAAGAAGCGTACCTGAATTTTATCCAGAAGATGGCGTCACTGCTTGAGGCAAAGTATTCGGAAATTCAAATGGGCAAAGAAAATCAAAAATTATCCATGAGACTCAACAGCATTTTGAACACAATAGACGAGGGCCTTATAGTCTATGATAGCAGGGGAAATGTTCTGTACAGGAATGCGGCCTTAGACCGTCTGTTCAAAGAGATGAATGTAAAAGACCAGGACGAATTTATTCTGAAAATATGGCGGGAAATAAGAACCCGTACGGCGACGGCGAACGATGACCCGGACGGCGGCCCCAATGAAATATTAATCCATCAAGACGGCGAATGCTTCGCTTTTCTTGCGTCGGTTACAGCGTTGAAGGAAAATGATGCGGAAAATGAATTTATCATTACACTGCAGAACCTGAAGAGATTGCAGAAAAAGGTCATACAATCGGCCGAAAGAAATCAGATAAGCTTCAGTTTTTCCGATATCATCGGGCGCTCTTCAGCATTCGTAGAAGCCCGGAGAATTGCGGAAAAAGCAGCCGAATCCGACTCAAATGTTCTAATCTACGGCGAAAGCGGAACCGGGAAGGAGCTTTTCGCCCGGGCTATACACAACAGCAGCAAAAGGCGCGAATATCCCTTTGTGCCCATCAATTGCGGTGCCATTCCGGACGAGCTTTTGGAGAGCGAACTTTTCGGCTATGAAAAAGGAGCTTTTACGGGAGCATACAATACAAAGATAGGCAAGTTTGAAGTGGCTGAAAACGGCACGATTTTCCTCGACGAAATAAGCGAAATGCCCTACCCCCTCCAGGTAAAACTTTTGAGGGTTTTGCAGGAAAAAGAGATCTGCCGCATTGGAAGCAACAGGATACGCAGGGTAAATGTGAGAATTATCTCCGCCACCAATTCGGACCTTTCAAAGAAAATCAGAGACGGCCTCTTCAGAGAAGACCTTTACTACAGGCTTAATATTATACCCATTCACATTCCTCCTCTAAGGGAAAGGAAAGAAGACATTCTTTTTCTTACGGAATTTTTTATCGACTATTATAACAGAGTTTTCGGCAAAAACATCATAGGCGTGTCAAAGAAGGCGGCCCGGCTTTTTCTCGAATACCGGTGGCCCGGAAATGTTAGGGAATTGCAAAATATCCTGGAATATGCTGTGAATTTCGAAAGCGGGAGAGAAATCAATGAAGTCCTGGTCAGGAAGAGGCTGAACCTTGACGGCGACAAAAGCGGAAAAGCTGAATTTAAATATGATTGCGACGGCCGTTCTCTTGAAGAGCGCTTAAAAAAGCTGGAAAAATTGATTATAGAAGAAAAGCTGGTTTCTTACAGGCATTTGGAAGGCAAATGCCTTGTGAATAAAGTCTGTGAGGATCTGGGAGTGAGCAGGGCGACTTTTTATCGAAAAGTAAAGGAATTCGGGATTAGTCTCAAAAATGATACTGTATCATAAATGAGAAACTTTGCAATTATTCAATAGGAATATGTTGGATAGGGCTAAACAGTATCACTTTTGAGAATTAATTTTTTAACGGTTTGTCTTTTGACGCAAGATGCATGTTTTCCTCCTGATGGCATGAGTATTGCAACGAAATCAATCAAAAGAAGAAAAAATTCATCATACCATTCAGGGGAGGAAAAATGATGATTTCGCTGAACCAGAAAATGTTGCTGGACATCCTGAAAAGAGAGGTAGTGCCAGCCACCGGATGTACCGAGCCTGTTGCCGTCGCCTATTCGGCGGCCAATGCCAGGGAGCGGCTTGAAGGCATGCTTGAATCAATGGAGATATGGGTAAACCCCGGCCTTTTTAAGAACGGAATGCGGGTCGGCATACCGGGGGTCGAAGAGAGAGGTCTAGATATGGCGGCAGCTCTTGGCTATGCGGGAGGGAAATGCGACAGAGGCTTTCAGGTTATCGACGAATTGAGCGAGGAGGAAATCCGGCTGGCCAGAACACTGATTGCGCAGGGAAGGATAAAAGTTCATATAAAAAAAGGAGTTGAACGCCTTTATATAGAGACAGTATTGACTACCGACAGGGGCAAGATAAGAGTTATTACCCTGGACAGGCATTTAAATATTGTAAGCGTAGAAGAAGGAAGCGAATTCAAACCTTTTGAGTTTGAGGACGATGGATCAGGCAAGACATTTAAAGCGATTCGGGAATACGATATTTATGACTTTGTGGATTTTGCCGGCGGTGTGCCTCTGGAAGAACTGTTATTTCTCGGCGACGGCGTCGAAATGAATAAAAAAATGGCCGAAGAAGGTCTGAGATTGGAAAGGGGGATAGGCCGGAAATTTCAAAAAATGATTTCTGAAGGATTGCTTTGCGATAGCATGATAAGCAGAGCTCAGATCCTGTGTGCCGCCGCTTCCGAAGCCAGGATGGCCGGAATTAAAAAACCCGTCATGAGCAGCGCGGGAAGCGGGAACCACGGCATAACGGTCTTTCTTACAAATACCGCTGTGGCGGAAATGAAAGGCATATCCGAAGAAAAACTGCTCAGGGCTCTCGCTTTGAGCAACCTCATAACCGTGTATATAAAATCGTATACGGGCACTCTGTCGGCCATGTGCGGCTGCGGCATTGCGGCTGGAATTGGAGCGAGCGCAGGAGTTGTGTATCTTCTGGGCGGGACCACGGAACAAATGCTGGGCGCCGTAAGAAACATGGCGGGGTCGATTTCTGGAATAATCTGCGACGGCGGCAAGGAAGGATGCGCGTACAAACTGGCTCTGGCGTCGGGATGGGCGGTTGAGGCGGCATTGTTGTCGATGAGCGGCGCAGTAATAAACGAAAAAGACGGAATCCTTGCGCCGGATTTCAAACAGCTCGTTGAAAACCTTGGATATGTCTGCAATCCGGGGATGATTCAAACGGATGAAGCCATTTTGCAGGTGATGCAGGGCCAAAATAAATAAATTTATATATTATCGGGAGGTTTTAAAAATGACTGAAAAAATGAAATCATACTCAGGCATCTGGTAAGGGGCAGGGAGAATCTCCAGAAAGTAATACTTACTATTTATAAATATTTATTCCCACTGCCCGGCTTTCTGATGGTTATCTTCGCGGTTACTACCGGCCTGCCTCCGGCCATAATATGGCTTCTGGGCGATGTCACCAGCGCAGTACCCGTGTTTATAAACCTGATAACCATCTTTTTCCTGGCTCCGAAATTCTTTGAACTCCTGCGGGATTTCAACGCCAGAGAATTCGGTAAAAAGGAAATTGCTTCTTCCAGCAAAGTTAAATTATTCTATGAGGAATAAGTGGATTCAATGGGTATGACTTCCGTCATACCCATCAACTATTAAAAAGACACTATGCCTATACTTTCGGGATGGTGGAGGAAGGATATCTATGAAAGGAGAACCCTGCCATGGATTTAATTCTTTATAACGGCAACATAATAACCATCGACGCTAATTATCCAAAGGCTGAAGCAATTAGTATTACTGGAGACAGGATAGCTTTTGTGGGGAAAAATGAGGAAGTTTTTGATTTAAAGGTTTCCTCGACCGAGATTATCGATTTAAAGAGCAAGACCGTTGTGCCCGGTTTTAATGACAGCCATATGCACTTATTAAGCTATGCCATCAGTTTAGAGATGGCGGACTTGAATGCAATTGCAAGTATCGATGATCTTATAAAAAATGTCAGGATATTTATCGAAGAAAAAAATATTCCTGAAGGTCAATGGATTCAAGGCAGAGGTTGGAATCAGGAAAGATTTTTTGAAAAAAGGATGCCAACCAGGCATGATCTGGATAAAATTTCTCAAAAGCACCCGATAGTGCTTGCCAGGACTTGCGGGCACGTATGTGCAGCAAATACGATGGCGCTTGCCGAATGCGGCATCTTGGAAAGCCCGCCTTCTGTGGACGGCGGCAGCATCGATGTCGAAGACGACGGCACTCCCACGGGCATCCTGAGGGAAAACGCCATGCAGCTTATATACAGACTCATTCCGCCGCCGGATAAATGCAAAATCAAAGACATGATTTCAAAAGCAGCAAAAGACTGTTTGAGAGCCGGCCTTACTTCCATTCAAACCGATGACTTTGGCGCCGCAAAAAGTGACTTTAAAGACATACTTGATGCATATTTTGAACTGGAAAGGGAAAATAGATTACCGCTCAGGGTGAGTGAACAGGTCCTGCTTCCGGAAATGGCGAAACTGGAGGATTTCCTGAAATTGGGACTTAAGACCAGAGACGGCGGAGACTTCTTCAAAATCGGCCCCCTGAAGCTTCTAACCGACGGTTCCCTGGGGGCAAGAACCGCGGCCCTTTCCGAACCGTATGAGGACGATAAAAAAACAAGCGGCATTGCCATATATACTCAGGAAGAACTCAACAGGCTGGTGGAAAAAGCTCACATGAACGGCATGCAGGTGGCGTGCCACGCCATAGGGGACCGGGCTATGGAGATGGTTTTCGAGGCTTACGGCAATGCGATTAAAAAGTACCCCAGAGAGGATCCGCGCTTTCGAATAATCCACTGCCAGATTACCACGAAAGAAATTCTGGACAAGTTTAAAAAATATAATGTTATCGCCGACATCCAGCCCATATTTGTTTCATCGGACCTTTTGATAGTCGAAGAAAGAGTGGGCAAACAAAGAGCCGAGTGTTCGTACAACTGGAAGTCCCTACTGGAAAGAGGCGTCCATGTGGCGGCCGGTTCCGACTCGCCGGTTGAATCCTTCAACCCGCTGTGGGGTATATATGCCGCCGTCACCCGAAAGACTCTGGGAGGCATTCCCGAAACCGGCTGGCTGCCGGGACAGAAACTTTCGGTGGAACAGGCGGTATACCTTTTCACAATGGGTTCGGCCTATTGTACATATGAGGAAAATATTAAAGGCTCGATTACTCCGGGGAAACTGGCAGATTTGGTTGTGCTGTCCGAAGATATATTCGGCATGCCCCCGGATGAGATAAAGAATGTGCAGGTGGAAAAGACTTTCGTGGGCGGAAAATTACAGTACGAACGAAATTGATATTATATAGACTCAATGATCAAATTGGTTCATGTCGTAAAAGACTGAAACTTTCGTTTAAAAAAAGCAATTGAAAGAAAAAAGCAGGAGCCGGATACTCCTGCTTTTTGTGGGCGTAATTGAGCAAAAATTTTTCGGGGGATATTGTTCCATTATTGTTCTTCGGCGCTGAGCCTGGAATAACACAAACGGTTTTTCCGCGCTTTATCCTCTTCGAAAATATATGCCAGATGGGTTTCGGAAAGTTTTGGAGTCAAAACGCTTACCGCCGGAAGAACAAAGAGAGGTATTATCATTGCAGCCGAACCTATCATCGGAATTAGCGAAGAATTCATTTTAAAGTACAGCGATAGACTCACGGAAAACAAAACTCCCGTAAGCATTCCCGTCCAGGCTCCGGCTTTGGTGGCACCCTTCCAGAAAAGGCCGTACAGATAAGGCGCAAGAAAAGCTCCCGATATGGTGCCCCAGGAGAGGGACATCAGACTCAGGATAAATGTTGGTTTTAATGCGATATATGCTGATAGAGCGATGAACAATAAAGACAACCAGCGCATGAGCGACATGGTGCTTTTTTCACTCATATTGGGTCTGAAAAATCCCTTCATCAAATCAATTGCTATGGAAGAACTGGATACGAGAACCAGTGAAGCAAGCGTGGACATGGAAGCCGCAAGGACCAGAAGAAGTATTAAGACGGCTGTGGCTTCGGGGAGAGCCTGGCGTATCATCAAAGGCATTACCAAATCGAAATTGCCGCCTGGAAGTTCATTGTTGAAAAAAACGCGTCCGAAGCTACCGGTAAAATATGCGCCAAAAGCGATAATTATCGAGAAAAACGTAGACACTATTTTCGCCGGTTGTATTGCTTTAACATCGCTTATGGCATAAAATTTTTGCACCATCTGGGGCATGCCCCAGGCGCCCAGACTGGTCAACACGACCAGAGAAAACAGCCCTAAAGGATTTGGAGGGGAAAAAGGCTGTACCAGCTGAGGGTTTATCTGGCCAAGCCTGGCGATGCCGGCACCTATGCCTCCTATATGGGGATCAGCCATAATATAGCAGACCAGAAGCACAACTCCGGCCAGCATAACTATTCCCTGGACAAAATTTGTAAGCGCTACGGCCAGATAGCCGCCCATGACCAGGTATACGGCGGTAAGTGCGGCGATTATTATTAGCGCCAGATTAAAGGGGATGTTGAAGATTTTTTCAAAAAGATAGCTCAATCCCATGTAAACAGAAGCAGAGTAAGGCACGAGGAAAATAAAAATAATTAAAGCCGAAAGTAACTTAAGGCCGGGGCTGCCGTAGCGCTTTGCCAGAAAATCAGGCATGGTCAAAGCGTTGAGCCTCATTGTCATGCTGCGGGTGGGGTTTGCAAGAACATGCCATGCCAGATAAGTGCCTATCAGTGCATTTCCTGCGACAATCCACAGAGACGATAATCCGAATCCCCAGCCTACTTTTCCGGCATATCCTATGAATATCACCGCGCTGAAATATGTGGTGCCGTAAGCAAATGCCGAGACCCACGGCCCGATGGAGCGGTTTCCGAGAAAGAAATCGTTTACAGTGCTCACTTTTTTCATGCTCAGGTAGCCTATGGCCACCATGACAAAGACATAGACGCCAACTAATGCGAGTTTCATTTTAACCATCCTTCCATCCTACATTTTTTAGATTGACAATCACCGGACCTCCGGGGCTCACAGCTTTACCGTCAAACTTTCCCCGTTCCGCATGATTGTATATGATATTAAAAAAATAACAGTTTTTCGGGCAAATGTCAAGAAGGCCTTGCAACAGTAAGTTATAGACATTTTTTGCGACGGGTGCTATCATAAAGCATATAGGAAAGAAACTGAATTTAATTCAGTAAAGGTGAAATGTATGGATTACCAATCTTACGTCATAGAACTCATAGATGAAGGTATAATAGCCATAGATTCCATGGCGCACATCAAGATATACAACCGAATTGCGCGGGATATTTTCGGGCTGAACCCCGACGAGGGCCCCGGACACCCGGAGGGAAAAATTGCCCAAGGGGATATCGTCATCATAGCGGACAATCTTCTGGGTGCCGATGACGGCGGGCTTGAACCGGAAGATTTGAGGGCAATAGGGATAGAACCCTCGGGGATAGAAAGAGGAGATGCCGTCGTAGCAATAGGGACGGTGGGCGGCAGAACTGGAAGCGGTGTATTCAACAGGCTGGATAAAAAGATACCGGGAGAAAGTCTTTCGGTTGAGACCTCAATAGACGGTTTAAAGCTCAAAGCGCAGATTGATTTTGATTTGAAACGCTTGAGGGCAACGGTGGATGGCAGACATTACGATTATATTTTTCGATGGGCTGCAGGCCACATGGTCATAGTTGACAGGGCAAGCCGCGATGTCAAGTTTTATCAGACCAGGGGATATACGGCCCGGCAGGAAGAGCTGAAGGCGGTTTTGTGCGGCAAACCTTTTCGTGGAAAGGGAAAATTCGGTCAGGTCTTTCAGATACTTGAAAGGCACATAAATGAAATTCACCCCGATTCGCATATAATCCGGAGCCTGATAGCGGTGGCGAGAGGTGAAAGCTGCGCGGTGAGAGGGCTCGAATCCATGATAAACGGTATTCCGGTTAGATGCTCCATTGAGCCGCTTGTGGTCGACGGCAATAATGCGGGGGCTTTTTTGAAAGTGTTGGACATCACCGAGTTGAAAGCCGTTCAAATTGAACGTGAAAGAGTATTGAGTTCTCTTGAGAATCTTGAAAACCGCATAAGAAAAGAAAGAATACAGAAAGAAGCATTCAAAGACGTTGTGAGAAGCGGCGAGAAAATCAGACGGGTGGTGGAAATGGCCAAAAGAGCCGCGGAAACCAGTTCAACGGTGCTTCTGACCGGGGAAAGCGGTACCGGCAAGGGGCTTTTTGCCGAAGCCATCCATCGGGCCGGTTGCCGGAGGGAAGGGCCGTTTGTTTATGTCAACTGTGCCTCCATTCCTGAAAATCTGCTGGAAAGCGAGCTCTTCGGCCACGAAAAAGGCGCTTTTACGGGCGCTGTGGCTGAAAAACCGGGCAAATTCGAACTGGCGGACGGCGGCACAATATTTCTTGACGAAATAGCAGAATTGCCGCTGACGCTTCAGGCTAAACTCCTGCATGTCATTCAGAAAAGGACCTTCACGAGGGTGGGCGGAGTAAAACCGATACAGGTCGACATAAGAATAATTGCGGCATCGAACCGAGACCTGGAGGATGCGGTCAGAAAAGGTATATTCAGGGAGGATTTGTTTTACAGGATAAACGTAATATCCATTAAACTGCCGCCCCTTCGGGAACACAGGGAAGATCTGTACCCTCTGGTGAGCCATATTCTCCCGCGAGTTGCGGAAAGGGTTGGAAAGAAAGCTGTTCAAATATCCGGCGAGGTCATGAAGATATTTCTGGATTACGATTGGCCCGGAAATGTAAGAGAACTGGAAAATGTGCTGGAAAGAGCAGCAATAATGGCCGACGGGGACATTATCATGACCGGGCATCTGCCCGAATATATATTGGGGCAAAACAAAGAAGATAATATCGGCGGCATGGTAACTGTAAAAAAAATCGGACCTTTAAAAGAACTTTTGACGGAGACTGAAATTAATGCGGTAAAAAAAGCGCTTGAAATCTGTGGCGGCAACAGAAAAAAAGCCATGGAAATGCTGGGAGTGGGTAAAACCAATTTCTATAAAAAGCTAAAAAAAGCCAGGAGTTCGTGATTGCGGAAAATAGTGCATAAATGCGGAGTGTTATTTATTTATCTTGAAAACTGTCCGAAAAGGATCTTATGGTGCATTAAATTGAATTATGAGTTGCATCATTTTTTCGATGTTCGCATTTGCGAACTTTTTTATTTTGCATAGCCGGGAACTTTTGGGTAATTATTGATGCTAATACGCATGGCATGCAAATTGCTTTTTATTGCACACGAATAAAACTTCGGTTTTGAATTTAACTGGCAACAATAAAATTAACCTTCGGGAGGAGAAAGGATTGAGAAAAGCAAAAATCGCCATAGTGGGTTTCGGCCATGTGAGCAGGGAAGCCATGGCTGCTGTTCTGGAAAGCCCTGACATGGAAGCGGCAGGAGTCGTAATTAGAAATCCTGAAAAAGTGGCAGGGGTTAAAAAAGAGGTGGGAGAAATTCCCGTGGTTACCGATGCTGAAGAGCTCGGGGAGGTTGATGTCGCAATACTTGGAATTGCCAGCCGGGCGGTGCCGGAAGTGGCTAAAAAGTATCTCGCAAGGGGAATAAACACCGTAGACAGCTTTGACATACATGGAGAAGCGATAATGGAGATGAAGAGGGAGCTAGACATGGAGGCAAAGGCGCATAATGCTGTTGCCGTGATTTCCGCGGGTTGGGACCCGGGCACTGATTCAATAATAAGGACCGTTATGGAAGCCATTGCTCCAAAAGGGCTTACATATACCAATTTCGGTCCCGGCATGAGCATGGGGCATACGGTGGCCGTCAAGGCTGTGGAAGGTGTAGAGGATGCGGTATCTATGACTATACCCGAGGGCACCGGCCTTCACAAACGCCTCGTATACGTAAAGCTAAAAGACGGGTACGAATTTGAAAAAGTAGCGGAAGCCATCAAGCAGGACCCGTATTTTGCCCATGATGAGACCCATGTGTATTGCGTCGAAGACGTTGAAAGCCTTATCGATGTAGGGCACGGCGTCCACATGGAGAGAAAAGGCGTGTCGGGCATAACTCACAACCAAAGGATGGAATTCATCATGTCGGTGACAAACCCAGCGGCAACGGCACAGGTCATGGTATCCGCGGCCAGAGCCAGCCTCAGGCAAAAACCTGGATGCTACACCCTGCCGGAAATCCCGCCCATCGATTACTTATATGGGGAAAGGGAAGCATTGCTGCGGCGGCTGGTATAAATTCTTTGGAAAATGTATATATAATAGTAGCCCTTTTATGCTTGTGCATTTATTAGATTTAGACATATATGATGCAAAACGCATCACCATCAGATGATGAAAATATTTATTTATATTTTCGGGATAAAGATATCGGAATAATCACATGTTCGATTATAATAAAATTTTCGATTATAATAAAAACCTACAAAAAAGAGGAATATGTGGTTTGATGTCGAATAATAGTTTTATTTTATATTTGCAAAAAAAAAAACAAAAGGAGGATGAAATTAATGAAAAGTCGTTATGTAAAAAAAATCTTTGTGCTGATGACAGTTCTTTCGCTGGTTGCTTCCCTGCTTGCAGGTTGTTCTTCCGGATCTTCAAAGCAGGCTGGCAGTCAGCAAGGTGGCGAAAAAACCCTCACCATTGCCCTGACAACCGACCCCGGTACGGCTGATGTTCAATTGACCACCGATGCTTATTTTATTCCTTTGAACATCTATGACCGACTGGTAGAAGCGGTGACCACAGCACCGGGAAAATCCGAGCTGAAGCCAGGCCTCGCGGAAAGATGGGACATATCTTCTGACGGCAAGGTATATACCTTTCATCTCAGAAAAGGAGTGAAATTCCACAACGGTGAGGAACTAAAGGCCGATGACGTGCTGTACACCTTCGACAGGATGCTGGACCCAAAGACAAAAGCCCTGAATACAGACTTTCTTGACATGATAGCAGGTGCCAAGGATAGAATGGAGGGAAAGGCGGATTCCACCAGCGGCTTGAAAGTCATCGACGATTATACCATACAGATAACTCTCACCGAACCTTTTGCCCCATTCCTGGCATGTCTTGCGACGCCTGCCGGTTCTATCTATAATAGGAAAGCTACCGAAGCGGCAGGTACGGATTTTGGAGTGAAGCCAGAGGCGACGGTAGGCACAGGCCCATTCAAATTGTCAGGATGGACCTTTAACAGCGAAGTGGTGCTGACGGCCAACAAGGATTATTTCTTGGGCAAGCCCGATATAGACAAAATTGTGGCAAAGGTGGTTCCCGATGCGGATACTCAGAGGATGATGTTTGAAAACGGAGAGCTGGATGTTTTCGACTGCGACAATGCCCTTTCTCAAATACCATACTTTACCAAGAGCGATAAATGGAAAAACCAAATAGTTAGCGGTCCCCGAGTTGGAACATATTATTATGCCATTAATGAATCCATCAAGCCTTTTGATGACGTGAGGGTTAGAAAAGCCATACAGTACTCCATAGACAGGCAGCTTCTCATAGACAGACTGTATTACGGCATCGGAACCGTCGCCAAAGGCATCATGGCGCCCGGCCTCGCGGGATATAATCCGGATCTGCCAGGCATTCCTTATGACCCTGCAAAAGCGAAAGAATTGCTCAAGGAAGCGGGTTATCCGAATGGCTTCAATATGACCATAGCACAGATTACGGATAGGCCGAACACATTAAAAATAAATGAAGCGGTTCAGGCCATGCTGAATGATGTGGGCATTAAAGCCGAGATTAACCAGATGGATGAGGCTGCATATTTTGCCACAAGAAAGGAAGGCAAACTTCCCATGTATCAGGCGGACTGGTCGGCGGATTTCAATGACCCGGATAATTTCATATATACCTTCTTTGCTCCGAGAAATTCTGTAGCCAGGTCTTTCAACTACGCCAATGCGCAGGTTCAGGCGGATTTAGAAAAGGCCAGGGTTATGACCAATATGGATGAGCGGTATAAGCTATATCAGGAAATCGAGAAGAAGATAGTGTACGACGATGCGGCGTGGGTGCCTCTGTTCCATTTGAATCACCTGTTTGTAGTGCAGCCCAAGGTTAAAAACTTTAAGGTATCCTGGAACGGGTGGAGCAACATGCCCTACTATGAAGTAAAAATAGAACAATGATCAAAATGAGGGCCCTGAACCGGCTTAAAGCGAGGTCAGGGCCCTGCCATGAATATATTGCAGCGACTCAGCCTGAAATCGAGGTGAAATCATGATAGGGTATGTGTTGAAAAGAATTCTTACCTCCATCCCCGTTATAATTGGCATTACAGTTATTACTTTTTTCCTGCTGAATGTTGTGCCGGGAGACCCGGTGGTTTTGATGATGAAAGAGCATATAAGCCCGGATGTTGTGGAAAGAGTTAAGGCTGAAATGCATTTGAACGATCCGGTCTATCTCAGGTATATAAAATACATGTGGGGAGCGCTTCACGGAGATTTGGGAACATCCTATAAACTGAAAAACCGGAAGGTGCTGGATTTAATAATCGATGCATTTCCCAATACTTTGAAGTTGTCGCTGGCAGCAGTATTGATAGCATGGGCCGTGGGCATACCAGCAGGAATTGTATCGGCCATAAAACAGTATTCTTTCATAGATAATTTTTTCATGGGATTTGCCTTGTTAGGAGTGTCAATGCCCGTGTTTTGGTCCGCACTGATCATGCAGTATATTTTTTCGATGAAATTGGGATTATTGCCGGTATCGGGATTTGCTGGACCCAAATATATCATTATGCCCGCCATTGTGCTGGGATGGAGTTCAGCAGCATCCATCGCGAGGCTTACCAGATCCAGCCTCTTGGAAGTGATAAGGGCGGATTATATCAGGACGGCCAGGGCAAAGGGGCTCAAGGAATGGCAGGTGGTGTTTCACCATGCTTTGAAAAATTCCATGCTGCCTGTTGTGACAATAATGGCCATCCAGATAGCAAGCCTGCTGTCGGGAGCGGTGATAACCGAAAGCGTTTTTGGAATCCCGGGAATAGGCAGACTTTCAGTAAATGCCATTCAAAACCGGGATATGCCCCTCTTGCAGGGCACTTTGATTTTCACCGTGGTGCTGGTTATCCTGGGCAACCTTGTTGCAGATATTGCCTATTCATATCTTGATCCCAGGATTAAATACGAATAGAGGAGGGGCTCTGAGTGGGAGTGGATAAAAAAGATACACCTTTGCATGAACAACTGGAGTTTGACGAAGAGATGGAGCTGCAGGGCACCACCTTTATGAGAGAAGTATGGTACAGATTCAGAAGAAATAAAATGGCTATGGCAGGCGCAATTACCATAATTTTCCTTATTTTAATCGCATGTTTCGCCCCATGGGTGGCTCCTCATGATCCGTACAGGGTGGACTTGAACGAACAGTTCATAGCTCCATGCGCAAAATACTTATTGGGAACAGATATGTACGGCAGAGATGTTCTTAGCAGGGTTATTTTCGGAACCCGCATTTCCCTTGTTATAGGGTTGGTTCCTTCGATAATATCAATGATTCTCGGATCTGTTCTGGGAATAATATCCGGGTATTACGGCGGCAGGGTGGATACGGCCATAATGAGAGTCGCCGATATGGTGATGGCGTTTCCTTCTCTGCTTCTGGCCATGGCGGTGATGTATACGCTGGGGGCCAATTTATACAATATTTTTATAGCTTTGAGCATTGTTGGCTGGGCCGGGACGGCAAGAGTGGTTAGGGCGCAAACTCTGTCGATAAAAGAAAAGGAATTCGTTGAGTCGGCCAGGGCCATAGGGGTGAAAAATTGGATTATCATGATACGGCATATTTTCCCAAACTGCATTGCACCTCTTCTGGTTCTTCTAACCCTTGGGATTCCCGAGGCGATCATGTCCGAAGCCAGTTTGAGCTTTCTGGGCGTTGGAGCGCAGCCGCCGACTCCGAGCTGGGGTCTGATGATATCGAACGGCAAGGAATATCTCCTTTCCGCCCCGTGGGTGGCCATTACGCCGGGCTTTGCAATATTGATAATCGTGATGGCATTCAATTTCCTGGGAGACGGCCTGAGGGACGCTCTGGACCCCTTTATGAAGCAGTAGAGGTGATAAAACATGAACGATGGTGTTTTGATAGAAGTAAAACAGCTGAAAACCCATTTTTACACCGATGAAGGCGTGGTTCCTGCTGTTGACGGTGTGAGCTTTGCTATAAATAAGGGGAAAACCCTGGGTCTCGTAGGGGAGTCTGGTTGCGGCAAAAGCGTAACGGCCCTTTCGATAATGAGACTGATACCGTCGCCTCCGGGCAGGATTGTGGAAGGTGAAATTTTTTTTGAAGGCCAGGACCTTGTAAAAAAATCTGCAGATGAGATGTGCGCCATCCGGGGTAACGACATAGCGATGATTTTTCAGGAACCGATGACTTCTTTGAATCCCGTTTATACTGTGGGAAGCCAGGTGGCGGAATCATTAAAAATACATCGTCGCCTGACGCAAAAGCAGGCTGAAGAAAAGACCCTGGAATTGTTCAACCTGGTCGGAATACCGGATCCCAGGAAGAGATTGCGCTGTTACCCCCATCAATTGTCGGGCGGACTCAGGCAAAGGATAATGATTGCCATGGCCCTGGCATGCAATCCGAAATTGCTGATAGCTGACGAGCCCACCACGGCTCTTGATGTGACTATACAGGCGCAGATCCTTCGGCTAATAAAACAGTTGCAGGAAAAGATCAACATGTCGGTTTTAATGATTACCCATGACCTCGGCGTGGTGGCGGAGGTAACGGACGAGGTCTGCGTTATGTATGCGGGAACGGTGGTGGAATATGCGGATGTATTCACTATTTTTGATAACCCGCTCCATCCATATACAGTCGGTCTTTACAACTCAATACCAAAACTTTCCCAGGATGAAAACAAGAGACTTTTCAACATACCGGGCGTTGTGCCGAACCTGCTGCATCTGCCGGAAGGATGCCGTTTCTGGCCGCGGTGTCCAGAAGCAAAAGAAATATGCAGGAAGGATGAGCCGGGATTTTTTGAAGTGGAAAGAGGTCACCGGGTGAAATGCTGGAAGTATCAGAAGACCTAAGGAGGGAATTTTTTTGGATGCACAGTTGCTCATCGAAGCAAAGGGACTCAAAAAGTATTTCTCAGCAGAAGGTGCCGTACTTATTAAAAAAAACAAAGGCATCGTCCATGCTGTTGACGGCATTGATTTAACAGTTCGAAAAGGTGAAACCGTCGGCCTTGTGGGCGAATCGGGCTGCGGCAAAAGCACCCTGGGAAGGCTTATTTTGAGGTTGGTGGAGCCTACAGAGGGCGAAATCTTTTTTGAAGGTCAGAACCTGTTTGATATGAGCAGAGAAAATCTCCGGCAGATGAGAAAAAAGATGCAAATTATTTTTCAGGACCCTTATGCTTCGTTGAATCCACGGATGACTGTTGCTGATATAATAGGGGAACCACTGATCACGCATGGTGTCGCTTCGGGTAAGGAAAAGGAGCGGAGGGTCATGGAATTAATGAAAACAGTGGGATTAAGGCCGTATCATATGAAACGGTACCCTCATCAATTCAGCGGAGGCCAGAGACAGCGAATCGGCATAGCCAGAGCTCTGGCTTTAAATCCCGAACTGGTGGTATGCGACGAACCGGTATCGGCACTGGATGTTTCCATACAATCCCAGGTATTGAATCTTTTAAAGGATTTGCAGCAAAAATTCAATTTAACATATATTTTTATTTCCCACGATTTAAGGGTTGTAAAATACATTTCGGACCGGGTGTACGTTATGTTCTTGGGCAAGATAGTGGAGTCTGGGGAAACCAGGGAAATATATAACAATCCGCTGCATCCTTACACGCGATTCCTGCTGTCGGCGGTGCCCGAAGCCAACCCTCACATCAGGGATAGAGAGCGGGTTATTCTGGAAGGGGATGTTCCGAGCCCAATAAATCCCCCCTCGGGATGCAGGTTCCATACCAGGTGTCCCATGGCCAAGGCCGAATGCAGAGAGCTGGAGCCGCCCATGATTGATTTGAACGGCCATTTCGTGGCATGCCATATTGTAAAATGAAATACACGGGAAATATTGGGGTTTTCGTAATGAACCCCATTTTTGTGTATAAAAATGGCGATAGATAACTGCACAATAAATAAACCTAAAGCTTGTCTCCATTTGATTTAATAACGTTTTTGTACCAGTAAAAGCTCTTTTTCTTTATTCTTCTTAAATCTTTCAAATCGAACTCGTCTCTGTTCACATAAATAAAGCCGTAACGCTTGCTTATCCCCTGGTGTGTGCTCACGAGGTCTATGGCGGACCAAGGGCAGTATCCCATAAGGTTTACTCCGTCGGTTATTGCGAGTCTCGCCTGCTCTATGTGTTTTTTCAAAAACTCTATGCGGTAATCATCGTTTATTGTTTCTCCTTCTTCTAGTTTGTCGTAAGCTCCAAGACCGTTTTCGGTCACCAGCAGCGGCAGACGGTAGCGGTCGCTCAATTCTCTCAGCGTATTGCGGAGACCTGTTGGATCGATTTCCCATCCGAATTGTGTTTTCTCAAGGTATTGGTTGCTGGCGCCGCGGTATACTCCGGCCTCCCCAAAGGCAAGCTGCTGGTCCCCTGTATGATTCTTGTCCGAATCCTCGCCTTTGCTTTGTGCCACTGTGGCAGTGGTGTAGTAGTTGAATGCGATAAAATCCGGCTTGGCCGATTCCAAGATTTTCATGTCGCCTTCTTGAATACTAGGAGTACAGCCTTTTTCTTCCATGTAACTCCACGCCGTGCCGTTGTAACAGCCATACACAACTGCATCCAGATAAAGCCAGTTGCGTATCGCTGAAAAGTTGTAGGCAGCCATTACATCTTCAGGTTTTGAACTGGCAGGGTAGATGGAGCAGATATTTGGAGCAGGACCTATTTTGGCGTTTTTGCACATTTCGTGGCATAGGTTTATTGATTTTGCCTGCGCCAGGAGCATATGATGGTTTTGCTGGTATAGTTCCTTTTTGGGATTTTCCTTGTCCGGATCTATTATGCCGATGGCTGGGCCGTGCATAATCATCATATTCTGTTCATTGATGGTCAACCAGTATTTAACGCGGTCACCGAAGCAAGTAAATAGTGTTCTGGCATAATTTTCAAAGGCGTCGATGGTTTGTCTGCTTTCCCAGCCTCCTTTTTGCTGCAATGCATACGGCAGATCAAAATGATACATGGTGACGACAGGTTCTATGTTGTGGGACAAAAGTTCGTTTATTAGATTATTATAGAAGTCTATGCCTTTTTGATTGATTTCCCCTGTTCCATTTGGATAAATACGCGTCCATGCTATGGAAAAGCGGTAGGCTTTAAGTCCCATTTCCGCAAATAATGCGATGTCTTCTTTGTAGCGGTGGTAGTGATCGCTTGCGACTTTGAAGTCTGATGTCCCCTCCGGATGTTTTGCCATGTCGATTACCGATGGGCCTTTTCCGTCTTCATTCCAGGCCCCTTCAACCTGGTATGCAGAAGTTGATGCGCCCCATAAGAAGTCTTTTGGAAACGGCTTTATAAACTTGTGATACATGTTAAACCCCTCCGCGAATATTTATTAACTATGATTCCGATGGGAAGGCAATTTTCTGCCGAAGATGCCCGGTACCTCCGGCAGAGGGATTGGCTTTAAAACTTAAATCAATTATAAATTGGAGGCAATTGTATATCCTTCCATTACGGCTTCCATTATCTTTCTTGGTTTGATGCAATCTCCAACCATGAATGTTTCTGGTACAATCCCGTAAAAACTTTCTGCTGCCGATTTATTTGGTTTCATCCCGGTTGCAATTATAACAGTATCCGCACAAATGAATTTTTCTTCTCCGTCACTTGTTTTAACAACTACACCATCTTCTCTGATTTCTTGACATGCGGTCTTCAACATTATATTTAGTGTATTTGCCTGCTTGATCTTTTGGTGAAGTGCAATTCTATAAAGCATATTTCCTTGTGATGCTATTTCCCCTGTAAGCTCGATAATTGCAACATTTTTCCGCTTCAATAATGAAAGCTCCAGTCCTATTTCCGTACCGATTGTTCCACCGCCAATAATCACGACATTTTGCCCAATCTTATCTTCATGTTCGATGGCATGATAGAAATTAATCACATGCCGCTTTTCGATTCCTGGTATTCGGGGCGTGGCAGGACTTGCCCCCATCGCTATTATTACTGCATCCGGCATAATTCTTTTCACAAGTTCCGGCGTGGCTTCTGTTTCCAGATGAACTTGGACATTGGATTTATTGATCTGTGTTTTAAGATAATCCAAAAATGCTTTGATATCTTTCTTATAATATTCCATAGCAACATAGTGGAGTTCGCCGCCTAAGAACCTATTTTTTTCAAACAAAACTACTTCATGGCCTCTCCTGTCTGCTGTCAGTGCGGCTTGTAGCCCTGCCGGGCCGGCACCTATTACCATAATTTTTTTCTTTATATCTGTTTTTTCCAATTTCCTGGGTATCCAGGATTCGTTGGAATATCTTGGGTTTACTGAGCATCCTACGTTCCTGCGATTTGTAGATATATGATAACACTGCAAACATCTTATACACGGAACAATATCCTCGGCTCTGCCTTCTCTTGCCTTCCTGGGCCAGTCAGGGTCTGCCACCAGGGCACGCCCGAGCGCGACCATGTCTGCAAACCCATTTGAAATCAAGTGCTCGGCTTCATCCGGAGTCATAATCGCTCCAACGACCGCAACAGGGATATGAACATTTTCCTTCACTTTTTTGGCATATTTTGCATTAGGCATATGTTCTGAAAAATTAGTGGTAACCATGTGGACATTGGCCTCGCGCACCATATCCAAGCCGCATGATATCTGCACCATGTCGATCAGCGGCTCCACCATTTTTATAAAAGCCAGCACGTCTTCAAATTCAATTCCTCCATTGACCCATTCCGTTGCCGAAATACGCATGTCGATAGGGAAATCGGCTCCTACTGCTTTTCTAACCCTTTCTAAAATCATTCTGGGAAATCTGGCCCTGTTCTCAAGGCTGCCGCCGTATTTATCGGTTCTCTTATTGAAGAAAGGTGAAAGGAATTGCGCGGCCAGCCAGCCGTGGCCAAAGTGCATAAAAATCATGTCGAAGCCGATATCCCTGGCGTCAGATGCGGTTTGCTCGTACCAGCGAAGCGTCTCTTCCATCATTTCTTCTGTCATTTCTTTTACTTCTACTCCGTCTTCCCGGATGAATCCGCAAGGCCCTTTTGCAAAGTCTTTTACCCGTGCGTATTGGCCTGCATGTCCGATTTCTATAGAAGCTTTTGCTCCAGCCTGACGCGCTATCAATATCCTCTGCCGCGTTTTTTCTACCTCGTACTTGGAAAATGCGTAAGGCTCATCTGCAGAAGCCCAGGAAGACCTTCCCGGTTCCGCTATTACCGAACCGGCGATGACGATGCCGGGTCCTCCCAGGGATTTGTCAAAAAAATTCTGACCTATCGGAGTGGCTACGATTCGATTTCTAACTAACATATCATTTATTTTTATGGGTGAAAATAAATTCGGATATTTCATGTTTTGCCTCCTAAAAAGTTCTCGTATGAGGATTGTTTCTTTCATGTATGAATTTTATCCGATTCTTTCATCAATAAAATCGTTCCAAATAATCAAGAAGGAAGGAAAGATGCTGCCATCTCCCTTCTTTATAAAAAGCCGCGTTATTTTTCCGGGGTTTCTTCTGTTTCTTCTGACATAATTTGCTTATCAACCATCTTAAAGAACGGTATCCATACCAAGGTCGTTGTAAGAATCAACACAACCTGCAAAATTGCGGTCGGCACGCCTTGTGCCAGAAAGCCCGATATAACCTGCGGCATAGTCCAGTTGACCACGACGCCGGATAGCCTCGGCGTGATGCCGAGTGCGATAGAGAAATAGCTTATGGTTGTACAGACAATTGGATTTAAAACATAGGGAATGAATAATAATGGATTCAATAAAATTGGAATGCCAAAGAGCAACGGTTCATTTATCCCAAAAATTGCCGGAATTATAGAAATTTTCCCCAGAGTCCTCAGTCTTTTGCTCCTTGCAGCAAATGCCATTAAAAATGCAAGGCCGAATGTACCACCGATGCCTCCGGGCTGACATAAAACGGAAAATGAGTCTGTAATGATATTGGGCGGTTGCAATCCGGCTGAGAATGCTTTCAAGTTCTCGGCGGATGCTGCCAATGTTAGCGGAGAAATGATTCCGAAGATGGAATTTCCATGAATGCCGCAAAACATGAACAAAGTCGTAAGTATTTGCACGAGCAGGTAAGCCGGATATGACAAGCCGAGACCTTGCAGTGGGACTTGAATAGCAGAGTAAATGATCTGATGAATGCTTCCAAAACTCGTCTTTGATATTATTGATTCTAAGGCGACTGCAATAAGTGCGCAAAACAGCGCCGGCACAAGGCTTGCGAAAGATTCTTCAACGATTGGAGGAACGCCTTCCGGCATGCGCAAATATATCTTTTTATCCTGCAACAATTTTGTGAATTGCACGACAAAAGCAGTTAAAAGCATCACGGTAAACAAACCAGGATATCCCAGCCACTTGGTGGGAATATTTGTATACAGTTCATGGGGCGTAATCAGCAAAAATGTCATAAAACTGATAATCGATGTTGAAAGAGGCTTCATCTCCAATTTTAAGGCGTAATGATACGGCAGCACAATAGCAATATATAGAGAAATAATATTAAGAGTGAGGGATTGAATCGTCATAAAAATTGTTGCTAGTCCGTTGCTTTTAACAAAATTCTGCCACCACGGGATATCCAGGAATGCTCCGAGGCAGGCAAAAGAACCCAACAAAATCACCGGCAATAAAATTTGGAAAGTGGCGCCCAATGCGCTTAAATATTTTATACTGCTTATTTTTTTTGCCACCGGCATCAGCCTTTTTTGCAATGCTTCCACAAATCTATCCATTCTTCTTACCTCCCGCAAGATATTTATAAAATAATGAAAAAAATCAAATTACTTTTTGCCTAATGATGGAAACAGCGTCTTTAAGAATTTTTTCCCCATTCATCATTCCAAAATCCATTGGTCTTATAACGCCGATTTTGTGCGCATAGTCCGGGAATGTCTTTAAGATATCATCTTTTTTGTAAGCCAGTTGAGGGCCCAAAAGTACGGCGTCTATTTCTTCGATGAAATTTTCAAGCTGAGTATAAGAGTAAGCCTGGATTTCTGCGTCTATTCCGTTCTTTTTGGCCGCCTCTTTCATTTTTTTGACTACAATGCCTGTGCTGGCGCCGTGTTCGCATACTAAAGCGATTTTATACATAATTATCACCTCCTCCTTTTATTTGATTATGACAAATTGATATTGAACCTTCATTTCTTTACAAATTCAATTATCTAGTTTTATACAAATAGATTATCTCTTCCACCAGCTCCTTTATGACACCCGCTGATGTCAGATGATTTGCTGCATGCACCAGCAGCATGTTTATTCTCAAATCTTGATGTTCTGCATCATAGAACAACAATTCGCTGTGAGCTTGATGAGCCTTTGTGATTGCTTCTTCCGCATGCTTTAAATCTATTTCCGCTTCATCGAATTTTCCGGCACGGGCTTGTTTAATCGCTCTCATTGCTAAACTTTTGCCTTCACCGCTATTAGCAATTATCACCATGCATTTCTCAATTACATCCATTGTTTATTCCCTCCATATCTTGCACTGCATATCTGCTTGATGCAATTTCATTATACTTAACGAAAACAGGCATTTCTATTCTTGAATTTGCACCTTTGCGGTGCAATTTTTAATGCGTAAAATTGCGCCGTCTGCCGTGCCGAAATTTTTCACAATAGTTTTGTTGTGTTATAATATGATTGCATATCCCTAAATTTATGAATGTGAGAAGGGAGAATCTGCTGTGCAGGAAAAAGAATATGAAATATTAAACTATTTAAAAAATCAAACAAGCTGGATTACAGCTTCGAGCATAGCAGACAATTTAAACTTCTCAATCCGAAGCGTAAAGTCTTATATCGCCAGTATTAATGCAAATTATCCTAACTTAATCTTTTCCTCCAGAAAAGGTTATTTTATACATGATAAAGAACGCCTCTTTGACTTATTAAATGCGAAAGACAGCCAAATACCCCAGTCTTCAAAAAGCCGGCAAGCATATATACTCAAACTTCTCTTGTTCAGACAGCAAACAAAAAATCTTGATGAATTGGCGGATGAGCTGTGCATATCTCCTGCAACACTGGCGAATGAGATATCAAAAATAAAAAAAGAGCTGTTGGATTTTGACCTTGTATTCAAAATAAAAAATAATTGTGCTTTTATAGAAGGCCCGGAAAAAAATAAAAAAAAGATGATTTCCCATCTTATCTATAATGATATAAGAGACAACTTCAGCTTGGACCCTTTACAGACATATTTCCCAAGTTTAGATTTAAAGCTGATTAAAAAGGTGGTGACAAGCAAGGTTTTAAAAAACCACTACTTTATAAACGATTTTTCGCTGACAAATTTCATTTTGCATCTTGCAATAATAATGCAGCGTTCTATCGACAATCCAGCTTCGCTCGAAGCTTCCGATTCTTTAAACAATGCTTATTGCATAGACCAGCAGATATCGGGGCTTTTAGATGAAATACTTGATGATTTAAAAAACTATTACAACGTCTGTTTTAACTGCGACGAATATTATAATTTGGCGCTAATATTAACCACCAGCATTGTCAATGAAAATATGACTCAATTGAGTTATCCTCAGCTAAATAAAATTGTAGGGTCTGAAACATGCAATCTGATGTCATTGATTCAAAGCAGAGTTAAAGATGCTTTGAATATCGACTTGAACAACCCGAATTTCATGATGCGTTTTTCCCTGCATCTCCATAATGTACTGATGCGCTTGAAAAACAAAATCAATTTGAGAAATCCTCAGTTTGCGACTATCAAGAACACTTATCCATATATCTACGACGTTTCAGTATTTATTGCCAACATCATCGCAAGAGAAACAAAGCATACAGTATCAGAAGATGAAATAGCATATATATCGCTGCACATAGGAGTCTTAATTGAAGAACAAAAGGCACTGAGAAACAAAGTTAAAACAATTATCCTCTGCCCTTATAATTCCGCGCGCCTCGGGCTGGCAAAGAAAATTCAGGACACCTTTGAGGACAGCATAATACTGTCAAAAGTCGTTGCCAGCGCCGATGAATTGGAGGATTTGTCAGATTATGACTTTTTAATATCTACTATAGATGTAAACAAATGCATCACAGTCCCCGTAATAGTCATAAAAAATTATCTTGATAATAAAGATATCATCAATATTGCGGCTGAAATTGAAAAAATCAAATTGGCCAGATTGCGGAATATTTTAGAGAAAAAACTTAAATTCATTTTTAAAAAGGAATTATTTTTCTATAACCCTGGTTTATCGTCTAAAGAAGACGTTATTGATCGTTTGTCGGAAGCCTTGTACAAATACGGCTATGTGGATTCTCGCTTTCGCGAAAAGATTTACGAACGAGAAAACATCAGCCCCAGCGCATATTTGAATATTGCAATTCCTCATCCTTTGGAAATGAGCGCTTCTTCAACCGCAATAGCCGTATCCATACATCCTGCGCCGATCATTTGGAACGAGAATAAAGTAAATGTTGTGTTCATGCTTGCAATCAAAGAAGAGGATCGGATGCTGTTTCGTGACATATTTGATTTTGTAACAGAAATAGTGCTAAATAAAATATATTTGCAATCATTGTTGAAGGCGAAAACTTATGATGATTTTATCAACTTTTTAGTAGCCTTTGCATAATTTGCGTCCTTCCGGTTAAATTGAGCACCTATTCCGATTGAAACTGCTCAGTCTCGGAGCAAAGCAAATTGGTTTTCTTACTCTTGCAGGTATTACTACTGTATCATAGTGAGATGCCATTTCACGGCGGTGCCCGAAGCCAATCCGCATATAAGTGACAGGGAGAAGGTTATCCTTGAAGGGGATGTACCGAGTCCCATAAATCCTCCTTCCGGCTGCAGGTTCCATACCAGGTGTCCCATGGCGAAAGTCGTATGCGGTGAACTGGAACCTCCCCTAGTGGATAAAGACGGTCATTCTGTGGCATGCCACATGATATAAAGTAAATGCCCATCAATTCCTTTGCTGCAGCCATGAGAAGGAAGTTTTACGAAAGTATCTTGAACCTGGATGAACGAAATTAAATCTATCATGGGCTCTTTAGAAGATCATATGATAATTAAAACAAAAATTGTGGTTTTATCGCAGCTTAAAATATTTTATCATTATTTTTATTTATTCTACTTTAAACTTAAACTTAAAAAGCATTTGAAGTTTCCTATTCTTAACCAGAAGTTAAGTAACCGTGGATGTATCTGGGTGGACAATAGTTAATTAAACCTTTAATCCAATGAGGAATCCTTCTTCTATGGCATCACTGGCTTTGGCCACCTCTCTTGCATCACCTATGACGTATTCCTCTTTGACTATTCCTTTCAGGGATTCTACGTTTCTTGACCTGTAACCAACAGCTAAAACCACCGCATCACCCGCAAGCTGGCTTTCCTTGCCCTCTTCTTCCAGAATAATACCCTCCTGGGTTACTTTCTTCAGCCTTTTGCCTGTTATAACCTTTACTTGTGCTTCTTCAAGTTCTTTTAAAAGTACCATTTTTACAATGAGACCGATATCCCTTGCAATCTCCGGCATCATTTCTACAATGGTTACTTCGCATCCTCTTGAGGCAAGCTCCAGGGCAGCATCACATCCCACCAATCCTCCCCCCACGACAACCACCTTATTGGGAACAAAACTCTTATCAAGCATAATTTCTTCTGCCGTAAATACGTTCTCTCCTTCGATGCCTTCTACCGGTGGAATAACGGGTTGTGAACCGGCCGCGATTATGAGAGTGTCCGGTGCTTCTTTTTTTATTAAGTCGCTATCTGCTTTTACGTCAGTTTTAATATTTATGTTATCCAAAGCCCTTACTTCCCTTGTATAGTATTCGCCCGTAAGAGCAAATTCACTTTTTCCGGGAGCAGCCGACGCCAGGGGGATTTTACCTCCCAATTCTCCCATGGCCTCCACCAGGATAACGTCATGCCCCCTTTCGGCACATGTCTTTGCTGCCGCCATCCCAGCAGGTCCCGCTCCGATCACCATAACTTTCTTTTTAACAGCCGCTTTTTGAATTGCGATATCTATTTCATTTCCCGCCCTGGGATTTATCAGGCATGAGGCGTGTTTGACGATAAAGACGTTGTCTATACACCTCTGGTTACATGCTATGCATTTTGCAATGCGGTCCTGTTTTCCTTCCTTTATCTTTCTCACAAATTCAGGATCGGTTATGAGGGGTCGACCCAGCGCAACCATATCGGATTTTCCGGAATTTATAATTTCAGCTACCATCTCTGGCTGATTGATTCTTCCCGCCACTATAACAGGTATCTTTACAGCATTTTTTATTTTCTCAGCGTAAGGCACCAGGAATCCTCTTTCGATCATCATGGGTTGAATTACCCACGGAAGGCTACCATAGCTTCCTGCCGAAACGCTTATAGCTTTTATACCATCCTGTTCAAGTATCCTGCATATCTCTATGACTTCATCAATGTGTAGCCCATCTTCGATAAACTCCTCTGCACTTATGCGGATTGTAACCGGAACTTTTACAGATTCAATTATAGATTTTACCACCTGACGGGGAAATCTCAATCTGTTTTCCAGGTTTCCTCCATACTGGTCTGTCCTCTTGTTGGAAAAGGGCGACAGGAAGCCGTGCAATAGATAGCCATGGGCAAGATGAACCTCAATGATGTCAAATCCGGCTTTTTCAAGCCTTTTTGCACCATCCACAAATTTTTGACGGACTATTCGAATGTCTTCCTCGGTCATCTCCCGAGGATTTCCCTGCATTATAGGGCATGGTATAGGTGAAGGAGCAATGGGCTGAAGACCTGTAATCTGTTCGCTGGCCTGTCTGCCCGCATGGTAAATCTGAGCCCCTATTTTTCCGCCGGCCTCGTGCACCGCGTCTGTAAGTTTTTTTAGTCCGGGTATGAATTTGTCATCATAGCAGCTCAGCTGAGTTGCAAGTCCCCTTCCTTCAGGCGAAACGCCTACCGAGCCCGTAATGATTATAGCTACATCGTTGGCGGCTCTTTCTTTCATATATTCTATTAATCTTTCACTTACAAAACCCCCGGACTCACCCATGCCTACCTCCATAGGTGACATCATTATCCTGTTTTTTAGAGTAACTCCTCCAATGCTAATGGGCTCGAAAATTTTGCTGAAATCAACACTCATTCATTAAACCTCCTATATTTTATAGAATTTGGGTCAGTAGCAATACCCATATCTCAAATATTTCAACTCATTAACTCGTTCATAGGGAATAAATCCTCTTTTAACTATTTTCCCATACCTTCCTTGAAGTATTCATAGTGATCTTCACATCTGGCTGAATTTCGACGCAATTTGGCTACTATACTCTATTTTTACCATTATCCCTCAACTAGCTCGGAAAACTTGAATTTGCAATCGGTAATTGTCTGCGCCCCGCTATAAAGCTCCATTACAACTATAAATTGCAGAAAAAATGCTGTTATTATAATGGACCATATGCTATAATATTTCCACGATAAAATACCGGGAAGGAGTATTCTTATGCATTTTACAAAAATGCACGGACTTGGAAATGATTTTATTCTGGTAAATGGTTTCAGGGAAGATGCCGCCGCCGTCGTGAAGAATGCAAAAAAATTGTGCGACAGGCATCTGGGAATCGGCGCCGATGGAGTGCTCCTTGTTCTGCCTTCGGATAAGGCGGACGTAAAAATGAGGATAATAAACAGCGACGGCAGCGAAGCTCCCATGTGCGGCAACGGCATCAGGTGTTTTGCCCGGTATGTATTTACAAGAGGCATTGTTCCCAAAACCAAAATGTCTGTGGAAACTCTGGCAGGCATAATGAAGCCAGAGCTCATAATAATCGATGATGTTATAGAAGCCATCAAGGTGGATATGGGCAAGTACAGTTTTTTGAAAAAAGATGTTCCGGTAATGGGCGACCCTGAAGAGGAAGCTCTGGAACTTGAAATCGATGCACATGATCGTAAATACTTTGCAACGGGTGTATCTATGGGAAATCCTCACTGCGTAATTTTTGTGGATAATTTAGATGGCGTAGCGCTGGAAAAGGTAGGTCCAATTCTTGAAAATCATCCCCTCTTCCCTAAAAAGACAAATGTGGAATTTATTGAGGCAAAGGGCAAGGATAATCTCAGGATGAGGGTATGGGAGCGCGGTTGCGGAATAACCCTGGCCTGCGGCACGGGAGCCTGTGCATCGGCGGTGGCGGCTTACAAAAAGGGTATTGTGGGAAACAAGGTTAGGGTATCGCTTGCAGCAGGTGATCTGATGGTTGAGATACAGGAAGATCGAAGGGTTTTCATGACGGGTCCGGCAGAGGAAGTTTTTTCTGGGGATGTAGTTCTATGCGAAACGTGAGTTTCACGTTGGTTCATGATATAAAACTGATGGTGGAAGGAGTTGCAATATGGAGATAATAGAAAAAATTAACCGTTTTCCGACTGTCAGGTTGCTGTGGGGAAATACGCCCATAGTCCGTGCGGCCAACATCAGCAGAGAAACCGGAGTCGAACTGTACGTAAAACGGGATGACCTTACAGGGCTTGCTCTGGGCGGCAACAAGACGCGAAAGCTGGAATTCCTGATGGGGGAGGCGCTGGCCAGCAAATGCGACACGGTGATAACGGCGGGCGCCGTCCATTCCAATCACGCCCTTCAAACAGCCGCATCGTCGAAAAAACTCGGGCTTTATCCAATCCTGGTCCTGAGGGGAAAGGAAGAAAATATTGGAAACCTTTTAATGGATAAGTTGCTTCGGGCCGATGTCCGGGTATATGATGTAAAGACGGGCGGAGAGTTAAATGATATTATGCTGGGCATAGCTGCAGAGCTTGAGAAGAAAGGCAGAAAGCCCATGGTAATCCCCATCGGCGGTTCAAATCCCACCGGCGCCCTGGGGTACATCAAGGCAGCGGCGGAAATACTGGAGCAGGAAAGGGAGTTGGGGTTGGATTTTGACTATGTGATAAGCCCCAGCAGCAGCGGTGGGACCCAGGCCGGTCTTTTGTTCGGATTTAATGTGTTAAAGCCCAAAACCCGCGTTTTTAATATCGGAGTGGGAGACCCCAGGGATGAACTCATAGAAGCTGTTTTGAAGCTTATAAATGACATTTCTGGGATTCTGGGCATAAAAACAGAGATCAACCGTGAAACTATTGAATCCGCTACAATTGACGGTTACGGCTTTGGAGGTTACGGTACCATCGTCAGAGAAGTAATAGAAGTTATAATGTATGCCGCATCCAGAGAAGGATTCTACCTCGATCCGGTATACAGCGGCAAGGCTTTTTGCGGTATGCTGGACCTTATAAGCAAAGGAATCATACCGCGCGGGTCAAAGGTGTTATTTATACACACCGGGGGGCTCGGAGGCGTATTTCAATATGAAAAAATCATAGGAGATATGCTGTAAGACTTGAAAAATAATATAAATATAAGTAATATAAACATAAATATACACGAAAGTTTGGAGGAATGCATATGAAAGCAGCAGAGCGCATCAAAAAAATTCCGCCGTATATTTCCGCCGAGATTGATAAAAAAATCGCCGACCTCAGGAAAAAAGGCGTGGATGTGGTAACCCTGGGGATCGGAGACCCAGACCTGCCGACTCCGGAAAATATAATTAAAGTGATGGAAAAAGCCGTTTGGGAACCGGCATATCACCGATATCCCGATTACGAGGGGTCCATTGAATTTCGCAGGGCTGTTGCCGGCTATTACGAGAGACGTTTTGGCGTAGAATTGAACCCCGAAAATGAAGTCATGGCCCTCATAGGTTCAAAGGAAGGCATTGTGAATCTGACGTACGCTTTTGTGGACCATGGAGACTACGCGCTGATTCCGGACCCCGCATATCCAGTCTATAAGACTGCTACCCTTTTTGCCGGCGGCATACCCTATACCATGCCGCTGCTTAAAGAAAACAATTTTCTGCCGGATTTTGCAAAGATAGATACTGATATTGCAAAGAAAGCAAAGCTAATGTTTTTGTGCTATCCCAACAATCCCACATCGGCCGTGGCGGACAGAAAATTTTTTGAAGAAGCCGTGGAGTTTGCGAAAACCTACGATATAGTCATCTGCAATGACAGCGCCTATGCCGAGATTACCTATGACGGATACGAATCACCCAGCCTGCTTTCGGTTGAAGGAGCCGAGGATATTGCCATTGAACTTGGCTCTCTGTCAAAGCCGTACAGAATGACCGGCTGGCGCATAGGGTATGCCGTTGGCAATAGAGAGATAATTTCGGCTCTTGGGAAGATAAAAACCAACGTGGACTCAGGCCAGTTCACGGCCATCCAGAAAGCGGCCATAGAAGCGCTTGCTGGTCCTCAGGACAGCCTGCAGGAGATGAGGGCCATATTCACCGCCCGACGGGACATGATGGTAAACGCTTTAAAAGAGTTGGGATTTGACGTGGCTGCTCCAAAGGGTACCTTTTACATATGGGCTCCGGTGCCGAAAGGATATACCTCCATGTCTTTTTCCGAAATGCTGGTGGAAAAGGCAGCTGTGGTGGTAATCCCGGGCAATGCGTACGGAGAATACGGCGAAGGATTCTTCAGGATATCCCTGACAACCCCCGACGATAGGATAAAAGAAGCCATAAAGCGTATGAAAGAAATTTTTTAACAAATTGTGGTCAAATTAAATAAAGTATGATATTATATAATAAACAAAATATTTTAAGGGAATGAAGAAGGCGGGAGAGACCCGGCAAGTTCGACCTATTTATTGGTTTGCGAATGGATTTCTAACACGGGCGCCGAAGGGGTAAGCCTCTGATTTATGGGGTGATACTCTCAGGCAAAAGGACCGCTTTTGGACCGGCCTCTGAAGGGCAAAATGCTGCGCTTGCAAGTGTGGCAGAGGTTCTGAACTCATTATGGAGTTTGGAGCCTTTTTTTGTTGATTTGGAAATATTGCTTTGGCGGGAAGGAGGGTTAAATGTTCGCAATGTGACATTCGCAATGCGACAAATCGAGAACCGTCCCCTTGTCGCACTTGGAAGATGAAAAGGAGGGTACAGGATGTTAAAAAGGACTCCGCTTTACGATGTTCATCAAAAACTGAAGGCAAAAATGGTGGAATTCGGCGGTTTTGAAATGCCCATACAGTATGCTTCTATAATCGATGAACATATGGCCGTGAGGACAAAGGCCGGCATCTTCGATGTATCCCATATGGGTGAGATTCTGGTGGAAGGAGAAAAGGCTGCGGACTTTTTAAACGGCCTGTTTACAAACGACATTACCGCCATGAAAGATGGCAAGGTGATGTACACCATTATGACTTACGACAGCGGCGGCGCCGTCGATGATCTGATGGTTTACCGATTGAGGGGCGACAAATATTTTCTGGTGGTAAACGCTTCAAATAAAGATAAGGACTTTGAATACATAAAGTCAAAGGCTCCTTGCAACGTGAAAGTCGAAGATTTGAGCAAAGATTGGGCGGAAATAGCCGTTCAGGGGCCGGAAAGCTTCGAATTTGCCGAAAAGCTGCTGGGGCCGCTGCATATTTCGAGGTTCTGTTTCACATATTTAAATTATAATGGAGCATCTTTGATTTTATCCCGAACCGGTTACACCGGAGAGGACGGAATCGAGATTTACGGGCCGCCGGAGTCTATTGTCGAGCTGTTCGAGGACTTCGTTGAGGAAAAAGTTGCTCCTTGCGGCCTTGGGGCACGGGATACTCTGAGATTTGAGGCAGGGCTCCCCCTGTACGGCCATGAGCTTTCCGAGAATATAACTCCGGTGGAAGCGGGGCTTTTGCCTTTCATAAAATTCGATAAGGAGTTTTCCGGCAGAGAAGTGTTGTATCGCCAGTACAAAGAAAATGAAGGCCGCAGGCTGGTGGGACTGAAACTTGCGGAAAAAGGAGTTCCCCGACAGGGATACAGAGTTTTTTTCGGGGGCAATGAGGTGGGATTTGTAACTTCAGGGAATTTTGCGCCGTATCTTAAGGAATACTTGGCCCTTGCGCTGGTGGATTTGCCGAAGGATATAATGGGAGATTATGCAGGGCGTGAGTTTGAGGTGGAAATTCGAGAGAAACGGCTTAAGGCTGAAGCCGTGCCGAAAAATTTTCTAAAGGCTATAAAGCCAAAATTATAAATATCAAAAATTAAGGAGTGGATTATAATGAGTAAGGTTCCAAAAAATTTATTGTACACCGAAGAGCATGAGTGGATAATGGTGGAAGATGGCAGGGGGACCATCGGCATTACGGATCATGCCCAGGAGGCTCTGGGGGATGTGGTTTATGTGGATCTTCCGGCAGTGGGCGACAAGATTGTAAAAGGCGAAACCTTTGGAACGGTGGAGTCGGTGAAAGCGGCGTCCGATATTTATGCGCCGGTTTCAGGGACCGTGGTGGAGGTTAACGAAGCGCTAAAGGAGAACCCGGAACTCATAAACAAAAGCCCCTATGAAGACGCATGGATGGTTGTGGTTGAGCTGGACGATGAGAATGAACTGGATGAACTATTGAGCCCGGAGGATTATAAAAATATTTTGGAAGGGGAGTAACTCATGAGGTACATCAGCCATACCCCTTTTCAGGTAAAAGAGATGATGGATGTTCTGGGGATAAGCGAAATAGACGAGCTTTTTGAAGATATACCGGATGAAGTTAAAATTAAAGGTGACCTGGACCTGCCTTTGCCTTTGGATGAAATCGGACTTAAACGGGAATTTTTAAATCTTACCGAAAAAAACAAGGCCGCCGGTTTCGTCAGCTTCATGGGGGCAGGAGCCTACGACCATTATGTCCCTGCAGTGGTAAAAGCATTGGTGGGGCGTTCGGAGTTTTACACAGCTTATACGCCTTACCAGCCCGAAAGAAGTCAGGGAATCCTGGCAGCCATATTTGAATACCAGACCATGATGGCGAATCTTACCGGTATGGATGTGGTCAATGCATCCATGTACGATGGGGCCAGTTCCCTGGCAGAAGCGGTACTGATGGCCTGCGACATAAAGAGGAAGAATAAAGTGGTAGTATCCGAAGCCGTGCACCCGGAATATGTTGAAACGATCAAGACCTACGGTTTCGGGTATAATAAGGAAATAGAAGTGGTGCCCTGCACGGATTTGCTGGAGACGGATTGGAACAATATGGTGGACATGGTGGACAGCGACACCGCCGCCATTGTCGTAAGCATGCCAAATTTCTTCGGCGTGCTGGAAGATGTGAAAAGAGCCGCTGAAATTTCGAGAGCAAAAAATATTATGCTCATAGTTTCCGTAAATCCCATTTCCCTCGGGCTCACAATTCCGCCGGGGAAATACGGAGCAGACATAGTAACGGGAGAAGGGCAGCCCCTTGGCAGCGCCCTGAACTTCGGCGGGCCTTACCTGGGGTTTATGGCTGCAAAATCCGAATATGTGCGGCGCATGCCGGGCCGCATGGTGGGCGAGACCGTGGATGCCGATGGGAACAGGGCCTTTGTCCTCACCCTCCAGGCCAGAGAACAGCACATTAGGCGGGAAAAGGCAACTTCGAACATATGCTCAAATGAGGCGCTGAATGCCCTGGCTGCAACCGTCTATATGGCCTATCTCGGCAAAAAGGGATTGAGAGATGTGGCTTATCACTCCCACGCAAAGGCGAGATATTTTATCGATGAAGCAGCAAGAAGCGGCAGGGCCCGCATAATAAACGGCAGGGTTTTCAACGAAGTGGTGGTGGAAATAGATGATCTTGAGCGAAAGTACCAAAGCGCAGTGGAACAAAAAATACTGCCGGGAGTAAAGCTGTCCCGCTTTTTTCCGGGGCAGGAGAACCGCCTGCTGGTGGCGTTTACCGAAAAGCGAACAAAACACGAAGTTGATATTTTGTTGAAAGCACTGGGGGTGAAATAGATGAATGGAACGCCTCTCATTTTTGAAAAATCCCGGCCAGGCAGGGAAGGCTTCAGACTGGAAAAGGCCGATGTTCCCGAGATTGATTTAATCAACACCATAGGTGAAGAACTGTTGGGGCGGGAACCGGACCTGCCGGAAGTTTCCGAAGTGGATGTGGTGAGGCATTATACCGGGCTTTCTGACATGAATTTCGGCGTGGATAATGGTTTTTATCCCCTCGGCTCCTGCACCATGAAGTACAATCCAAAGATAAATGAGGAAATAGCGGCTATTCCGAATTTTTCCGAGCTCCATCCCTACGCCCCCGAGGAGCTTTGTCAGGGCACGCTGGAAATTATGTACCGCATGCAGAAATACCTCTGTGAAATCACCGGCATGGATTTTTTCACCCTTCAGCCCGCTGCCGGGGCTCATGGCGAGCTCACTGGAATACTCATAATCAAGAAATACCTGGAGGCTTCCGGCAAAAATCGCACCAAAATAATCGTTCCCGATTCCTCACACGGCACCAACCCAGCTACCGCCAAAGAGAGCGGTTTTGAAATAGTGAAGGTGAGTTCCGGGAAAGACGGCCTGGTGGATATTTCAGAGCTTCAAAAGGCCGTGGATGAAGATGTGGCCGCATTGATGCTTACAAACCCCAACACATTGGGCCTGTTTGAGAAACACATACTGGAAATTTCGCGCATTCTGCATGAAAAGGGAGCCTTGCTGTATTACGACGGCGCCAATCTTAACGCCATTATGGGCATAGCCCGCCCGGGAGACATGGGATTTGACGTTGTGCACGTGAATCTTCACAAGACCTTCTCTACTCCCCATGGTGGCGGCGGCCCAGGGGCAGGGCCTGTGGGCGTGAAGGCATTTCTCAGGGACTTTTTGCCAAAACCCATTGTGGAAAAGGAAGGGGATAAATACTTCTTAAATTACGATTTGCCCCATTCCATAGGCAGAATGAAGGCATTTTACGGCAACATCGGCGTTGTATTAAAGGCCTATACGTATGTGAGAAGCCTCGGAGCCCGGGGCCTGAAAGAAGCTAGTGAAATGGCGGTACTCAACGCAAACTATCTGAAAAAACAAGTAGAGGATTTATTTGAAGCCCCTGTAAACACCATATGCAAGCATGAATTCGTGGCCAGCGCCAGCAACTGGAAGGAAAAATACGGCGTGAGAGCCCTTGACATCGCCAAGCGCCTGCTGGATTATGGATTCCACCCGCCCACCATATACTTCCCTCTCATAGTGGAAGAGGCTTTGATGATCGAGCCCACCGAAACGGAGAGCAGGGAAACGCTTGACGCTTTTGCGGACGCTCTGAGGAAGATTTGCGAAGAGGCCCGGGAAAATCCCGATCTCTTGCGAAAAGCGCCGCACCATATGCCGTCAAAGCGCGTGGATGAAGTAAAAGCCGCCAGAGAAGTGAAACTTAAATATGTTCCAACTGAATGAACATTATCTTAAGAAAGGAAAGGGAGCATGCTTTATATTAAAAATGAATCCAATGATCCGTATTTCAATATGGCACTGGAAGAATATGCGGTAAAACACCTTGATCCGGATGAGGAATATTTTATCCTATGGCAGAACAGGCCGGCGGTCATTATCGGGAAAAACCAGAATGCCGTTGAAGAAGTAAACTTAAAATACACCAGAGAGCATGACATAGCCGTGGTGCGCAGGCTTTCCGGAGGCGGTGCGGTTTATCACGATTTGGGCAACATCAACTTTACTTTTGTAGTGGATTACCGCCCTGAGGATTTCAACAGCATTGAAAGATTTGCCAGGGCTGTTGTGAAAGCACTGGACCGATTCGGAGTAAAATCCGAGTTTACGGGTAGGAACGATATTACCATCGATGGAAAGAAAATATCCGGCAATGCCCAGTACCTTTGCAAAAAGAGGCTGCTCCACCACGGCACCCTTCTTTTTGACTCCGATATGACAAGGCTTTCCGAAGCTCTGAACGTGAAAATAGAGAAGATATCCTCCAAAGGCGTGAAATCCGTTAAAAGCCGGGTGACGAACATCAAACGGTATTTGAAGCAGGATATCGGTGTGAAGGAATTTAAGGAACTGCTGGCAAGATACATATTTGAAGTAGAAAATCAGCCCTTCAGAGAATATGTCCTGACTTCGCGGGATTTGGAACAGATTAACAGACTGCGCGAAGAAAAGTATTCCACCTGGGAATGGAACATAGGATATTCGCCGGAATTTGACCTTTCAAAATCCAGGCGTTTTGATGCCGGCGAAGTGGAAATAAAACTCAACGTAAAAGACGGAATGATTACCGCCATAAAATTTTATGGCGATTTTCTGAGCATGAGGGATGTGGCTGATATAGAGGATATTTTGAAGGGAGTATACTATCGGGAGGAAGATATAAGGAAAGCCCTTTCGAAAGTGGACTTGAAGGAGTATTTCGGCCAAATCGGCCTCGATGACCTGCTAAATGTGATATTATAGGCTATAGAACAATATCATCAGGTTTATATATATTAAATTGCTGAATTTGAAAAAAATCCAGGTCATTACTGGCTATATTAAAGCATCGGTTTGATTTGGCCGATGCCAGAAGCAACGAATCATTTGTCATGATGCCATACTTTTTCTGAAAGTATATAGCATCATAGCATAATTCCTGAGTGATAGGCAATATATTTATCTGCATAGCGGGGATTTTTAATGCCAGGCTAGGATAGTCGTTGAGATTTTTGATTAATTCGGGTCTTTCTTTTAGCTTTTTTGCAATGTTACCCGGAGCAACTATTTTTTTTGAAACGGCTTCCAACATCATCATCCTATGCATAACTTCTAATAATGTGTGTGCAGTAGTGAACCCCGCTATTTCTCCATCTTCACATCTTTTTAAAAGTTGGCTGCATTCTTCTGAAGTCCCGCTGAAATGATAAATAAAAATATTGGCATCAATGAAAATTTGACTACCGGAACGAAGTTCATTAAATTTCAAGATAGTCTTCCTCCTCGAGGACTTCCTTTACCATTTTCAAATCCGCTTTAATTTTTCCCTTTGTTTCTTCAACGATAGATTTAGATGTTTTTATATCTTTATCTTTAGCTAAATACTGGGCTAGAGCCTCTTCAATGATATCGTTCAAATGTTTTTTCTCATGAACTGACCTGAGTTTTGCCCTGTATAACAGCTTCGAATCAATGGCTGTGCCAATTTTTTGTCTTGCCATGATTATCACCTCTAAATTATTATAACAGTTTTACAATTTCTTATCAAGACATAATCTAGATTGTAAATAATAAAAAATTGGCCGCATTTTGCGGCCTTTTAATATTTCATTTTGTGAATACATGGCTTCCTATTTTACACAGCACGGGTTTTGACAAAAGCCATGAGTTTGTGATTTTATCGGGGTTGAAGAAATACAGGGCTCCGCCGGTTGGGTCCTTTCCTGCCAGTGCATCGTCGGCAGCGTTCAGGGAATCCCTGTTTGGAGTGACATAATCCATGCGGCCCTCTTCTACCGGAGAAAACTGGTAGAATCCCAGTTCGTCGATCTGATAAACCACTTCCTTTATGGAGTTCGGGAAATTCGGGCTTTTCACGCGGTTGACCACTACTGCGCCCACTGCTACTTTGCCTTCGTAGGGTTCTCCTTCGGCTTCTGCCTGGATGAGCTTTGCCAGAACCATCCGGTCTTCGGCGGTGTAATATATGCCTGCACCAGATTTCATATAAGCGTCCCGGTCAATCCCTCCTCTGGAAACCTGGGAAACCGAATTTTGTGCGGGATTTTGAGCATTCTTCTGCGGAATCAGGAGCTTCATCCCGGGATATATATTGTCTTTTACCAGCCCATTAATATTTTTCAAATCCAGTACAGTTACGCCGTAAGCCTTTGATATCAAGAAAAGAGTATCTCCTTTTTTTATCGTAATTCTCTGATATGGACTTTTTTGAGGGATATAAAGTGCTTGTCCAATAAAAATCTCATCGGAAGAAAGGCAGTTCAAGCTTTTCAACTCCTGCAAATCAATCTCGAAGCGGCGGCTTATGAGGTAAAGAGTATCTCCCGACTTTACTATGTATTTTTCCGGCAATAACAGGACTTGGCCGGAAAAAATCTGATCAGTGGCCAGCGCATTGGCAGACATTATCTTCTCCACCGGAACTCCTGTGCTCTTGCTCAGCAGAAAAATCGTGTCGCCGGGCTGGACCGTATAAACCTGGGCCTGGGCAGCTCCTCCCAAAAAAAGAAAAAAAGCGAGTGTGAATATTGCGATATTCAGTTTTTTGAATAAATGCATAATCCATCATCTCCTTTCCCTGGGACAATTATACTATAAACCCAGGCCCTATTTCATCAAGTAAATTTCACCAATGAAGATGATGGCAAAACTCTAAAGGCTGAAAAACCCTCTCGATGCTATCGTTTTAGGTACATTATGAGTTTTCCCTCGTCGGTGGAAATTGATGTTATCTTCAAATCCTGAGGAAGGGGAGGGGGTGTGAACTCAAGATTATAGTCCTTCATCAGTTCTTTTATTACGTCCGGTGGCAGTATTACACCGTTGAATTCCAGACTTTTAGGAGTAAATCTAATTTTTTGATTTTCAGTCAATTCCATGCTGCAGGTTATTGAATAAAGAGGAACGCTGCTATCGGGTTTTTTTTCCGAAACGGTTATACCTTCCGGGTGAAAAGTAAAGTAGACATTCTTGAGTTTCTCATCCTTTGAAAGCAATTTTTGAGTGAGACTGGTGTCTTTAAATTCAGCCCGGGCCGTTAGGGTGAACCAGTTAACCTTCAAGTCGTCGGGGCTTATACTCGTCCAGGGCAGAGCGGTGAGATTTTTCAGCAAATAATCCAGGGAAGGCAGCGCTTCCTGCCAGTTTTCGCTTATTTCTTCCAAAAAAGAAGTATCCTTCAATATCATTCTGGCATGGGCCAGTTCCTTCTGTTTTTGTGCAATGGCTGCCCTGAGTTCCTCCAGAGCTTTTTTTGCTTTAAGTTCCAGCTCCTGAATGCGGTTCTGCTTTTCCATTATATTCAATTCCTCCTGTTTTCTGCGCAAGATAAGGGATTTGGTCTCGATTATCATATTATTATAGTATTCGATGATGAATACGATGTTGTCGAGACGGCGGAAAAAATCTCCCATATCTTCCGCACCCACCAGGACACCCAGAAAACTGCCCATTCCTCCTTTGAAGCTGAAGACTATCCAGCGGGCAAGTCTTTTCTGCCGGTTTTTTACATCCAAGTCAAGATTCGCCAGCTCTTTGCGCATTTCGACAAGACTTTTTTTGAGCTCGCTGTTTTCTTTCGAAAGTTGGTTCGCTCTATTTTGAAGAACCAGGACCTTTGAATCAAGGGAAAGGATTTCCTCTATCAGTTTCTGTTCGGTGCTTTTGGCCTGGGATGTCGAATTTGCGGGAGGGCCTGCGGCATAAAATTTTGAAAAGGTTCGGGATTGCGCGTGTATACTGACGGGCAAAGCGGAGTTTGATAAAAAAATAAATACTAAAAACGTTATTAAAGCTTTTTTGCAAATCTTTTGGGATATCGCCATGATATTTTCGTTTCAGCAGTAAAATTGCAAGCTGGATAACAATTGTTTAATTGCCGAAACGGACTGCCTCCTCAGTAAAAATATTCTACGAAAAATAAAAATATCCTTTTTGCAGGCATGAAAACATCCTGTTGAATACTATGCCGTATTGGCGGTATAATGAAAACGCGGGGCTTAATTTGACTAAGACATCATAGCCGTGACATGCTCGGTCTTTGGGCGGTGTCGTGGTATTTCATTGAAAGGAGAAATGATATGAAACTTGCCGTTTTTTCCGATGTCCATTCAAATTTATACGCCCTCGAAGCTGTGCTTTCCGACATGGAAAAATTTGCGGTGGACAGGGTAATCTGCTGCGGAGACCTGGTGGGATACGGTGCGCACCCCAATGAAGTGGTGGAGCTTATCGCAGATAACGGGATATTTACAGTAATGGGCAACTATGACGATGGAGTGGGGTTTGACCGTCTTCTCTGCGGCTGCGATTTTAAAAATGAGGAAGAAGCTCTAAGGGGTGAAAAATCTCTGCTCTGGACCAGGCAGAAGATAACTTTTGAAAACAAACAGATGCTCAGGCAATTGCCCAAGAAGCTGGAATTCGAAATCGAAGGCAGGAAAGCGTTGATGGTCCACGGCAGTCACCGTGCTTTAAATGAATACCTCCATGAAACTCTGCCGAAAGAAGATGTATCGAGAATCTTTTCAGAGACCGGAGCTGACATTATTTTTTGCGGCCATACACACATTCCCTATATTAGAAACCACAAAGACAAATTCTTGGTAAATGCGGGTACCGTCGGCAAACCCAAGCCGCAGGCGCCCGATGAGAAGCGCTTCAGCAATGACGCCGTGTGGATTTATGCGGATATCAATGATGATGACAACATATTCAGGATCATGAGGGTGCCGTATGATTATGAAAAAAGCGCCCGTGCCATAGAGGAATCGGGCCTTCCGCACCAATTTGCCGATTATGTGCGGGGGATTAATCCCGACTTGTGATTCGCCGGTTTTTTTACCGGCTTTTAATTTTTAAAAATATAGCCTTTTGACTGCAGTGACTTGCAAAAGGAAATTGGCTTTTGTTTGTAGAATTGTTATTATGGCGGAAAAAATATGCGCCGATTGGCCTCATGGAGGGACTTTTATGCGAAAACTTGAGAAAATGATTTCGGCTATAGAAATAATTCTCAGACATGTGCATGAAGGAATTGTAATTGCCGACAGAGAAGGCAGGGTTGTATATGTCAATGATGCCAATGAAAGGATAACGGGCTTTGACAACAGTAAAATTCTCGGAAGATTAGTCAAAGAAGTGGTGCCGGAATCATCTCTGATAGAAGTCATAAAGACGGGCAGAGAAAAACTGGGGACCAGGACCAGGGTGAGGGATAAATATGTGATTTCGAATATAGTCCCCATATATGATGAATCTGAAATAATAGGCAGTATATCCGTGTTTCTTGATGTCACCGAGGTGGAGAATCTGAACTTAAAATTGAAAAAGGCTCAGGAACAGATAGACAAACTTTCCAGAGAGCTGTCCACATTTACCGGAGATGGAAATTTTATTTGCGGAAAAAGTGAAATTATGAAAAAGATAATGTATATTGCCCAGAAAGCCGCAGGAGTAAATTCCAATGTGCTGATTACGGGAGAGAGCGGCACCGGCAAGGAAGTGCTGGCGCATTATATACACAAGTTGGGTTCCCGCAAGGAAAAGCCCTTCGTTGCCATTAATTGCGGCGCCATACCCGAAACCCTTCTTGAAAGCGAACTTTTCGGATATGAACCGGGAGCTTTCACCGGAGCCGGAAACAGGGGAAAAGCCGGAATCTTTGAACTTGCCAACGGCGGCACAATATTTCTTGACGAAGTTGGTGACATGCCTCTTGCTCTGCAGGTAAAACTCCTCCGGGTGCTGCAGGATAAAGAGATACAGCGCCTTGGCGGCACAACCGGAATCAAGCTGGATGTCAGAGTGATGGCTGCTACTAATAAACCCCTTGAAAAAATGATAAATGAAAAATCTTTCCGAGAAGACCTGTATTACCGCTTGAATGTAATTGAAATTAGCCTCCCTCCGCTTCGGGAAAGGAAAGAGGATATTCCATCATACGTAAGATTTCTGCTGGATAAACTTGCAGTACAGTTAAAAATTCCTTGTCCCGGAATTTCACCGGGCGCAATGAAAACTTTGATGAATTATGATTTTCCCGGCAATATCAGGGAGTTGGAAAACATATTGGAAAAAAGCATGGTAATGGATGAGGATGGAACTATAGACAATGATGATCTGCCCGGATTCTTAAATGCCGATGCGGGTGCAGGGAGGTTTTATATCGATACTGAAGGGAAATGGCCCAAACTGAAAGATGTCGAAAAAACGTTGCTGGAAAAGACTATAGCGGCTTTCGGAAACAAGACCAGGGCTGCTAAAGCACTGGGCATATCACGGGCTACACTTTATAGAATGCTGGAGGAATTAAAGCGGGATAATGTATCAAAATGAAACGCAATCTCAGAAAAATTATTTTGGCATATTCTTGACACAGCAAACTAATCGGGAATCGTCCGCTAATTAATGTATCTAAACGATACGATTTTGCTATATGATGTACTAAAATAAAACAATTTATCGATGATCGAATCTGGCATCTGGATGCGGTGCCGGACGGTATGCCTTGATGCAGCCCGGCTCCAAGGCAATAAATAATTTTGTACAGAGCTGGCATGTCAATTGCATAATATTTTAAACAGATAACATTATTTGACCCTTTTCAAATATTTATTCGGCGCAGAATTTAAGCCTGCTGCCGCAAAATCCCCGGCAGGAGGGCGACTTTCTGCACTGAAGGGTAAAAAGGAGGCAATTGATATGCAGGATGATTTAATAAGAATGGCGGAACCGTATAAAATCAAGATGGTGGAACCGCTGAAAATCAGGACCAGGGATGAGAGAGAAAGACTAATAAAGGAGGCCGGATACAATCCTTTTTTATTGAATGCGGAGGACGTATATATTGATTTGCTGACGGACAGCGGCACTTCAGCCATGAGCGACAATCAATGGGCTGGGATGATGCTGGGAGACGAATCCTATGCGGGCAGCAGGAATTATATCCACCTGGCCGAAGTGGTAAAAGATATTTTTGATTACAATTATGTTGTGCCCACTCATCAGGGGCGCGGCGCGGAAAAGGTGCTGTTTCCGGTCCTCGTGAAAAAGGGCCAATATGTATTGGGCAATATGCATTTTGATACCACCAAAGCCCATATCGAACTTTCGGAAGGCATTGCTGTGAATCTGGTCACCGAGGAAGCGGAGGATATTGAGAATTATCATCCATTTAAGGGGAATTTCGATATAGAGGCGTTGAAAAAATTCATCGAAGAAAAAGGACCCGAAAAAATCGCCTTTATCCTGGCTACTGTAACTTGCAACAGTGCAGGCGGTCAGCCTGTTTCCATGGAGAATATTAAAGAAGTCAGAAAAGTGGCGGACAAATATGGCCTGTATCTTTTTTTTGATGCGGCCCGCTTTGCAGAAAATGCATACTTTGTGAAGCATAGGGAAAATGGATATGAAAACAAAAGCATTAAGGAAATAGTGAGGGAGATGTTTTCGTACGGCGACGGCTTTACCATGTCGGCCAAAAAAGACGCATTGGTGAATATAGGCGGTCTGATTGCGATAAAAGACGATGAGGAACTGTTCACCAAGGTGAAGACCATGCTGATACCGATGGAAGGCTTTGTGACTTACGGCGGCCTGGCGGGCCGCGATATGGAAGCCATGGCCAGAGGTCTTGAGGAGGTATTGAGCGAAGAATACCTTTCATGGCGCATAAATCAGGTAAAATATCTGGGGGATAAGCTGCATGAAGCGGGAATCCCCATTCAATACCCCACCGGTGGCCATGCTGTGTTTATAGACGGCAAGAAATTCCTGCCCCACGTGCCCCAGAAGCAGTTCCCCTCACATACCATATGCGTCGAATTGTATATTGAGGCTGGCATCCGGGCGGTTGAAGTTGGAACTCTTCTGGCGGGCCGGGACCCCCTGACCGGCCAAGAGGTAATGCCCCCCTTGGACTTTGTCAGATTGACCATTCCGCGCAGGGTATATACCAACAGTCACATGGATGTGGTGGCCGAAGCGGTGAAGAGAGTGTATGCCAGGAGAGACGGCATCAGAGGATTGCGCTTTACCTATGAACCGCCCATCCTCCGTCACTTTACAGCTCGTCTGGAACCGGTGGAATAAAACTTTTGCCGGTGTTTGATTAAAGCGCGGTGGGTCAGCCGGTTCTACAGCAGGCGGCAAGCCGCCGTGCTTATTTTTAAAATAAAACAAAACTTCTATCTATGAGAAAGGCGGTGTGTTTGTGGAAAATTTGGAAAGAGACCAGTGGAGATCAAGAGCAGGATTTATCTTTTCCACCGTTGGAGCTGCTGTGGGTTTGGGAAATTTCTGGCGTTTCCCCTTCATGGCTTATAAAAACGGCGGCGGGGCTTTTCTAATTCCTTACTTCTTTGCTCTTCTTACGGCCGGTGTTCCCTTAATGATAATGGAATTTTCTTTCGGCCACAGAATGAAGGGAGGTGCCACCCTTTCCTTCGCAAAACTCGGGAAAAAATGGGAATTCATAGGCTGGTGGCAGACCATGGTGCCGCTTATTGTCATGTGCTATTATTCCACCATAATTGCGTGGAGCCTCAACTACTTGGTGTTTTCCTTTACCCAGGCATGGGGCACAGATCCCAATGCCTTCTTTGGAGGGAAATTTCTGGGTGTATCCAGCGGCCCGTGGGATTTGGGAGGATTTCGCTGGACTATAGCGCTGGGAGTAGTGGTTGTATGGCTGTTGAATTATTTCATCACAAGAAACGGCATATCCGGGGGAATAGAAAAGGCTTGCAGAATTATAACGCCGCTTTTGGCTGTTTTGATGGTAATTATAACCATCAGAGGTCTAACGCTGCCCGGAGCTGCATACGGCCTGAACTGGTTTTTAAAGCCCGATTTTTCGAAAATTATGGACCCGCAGGTGTGGATAGCAGCATACGGTCAGGTGTTTTTTTCCACGACTCTGGCAGTGGGGGTAATGATAGCTTATGCCAGTTACTTGCCGGAAAAATCCGATATAGTGAATAATTCCTTCATAACGGTTTTTTCCAACTCCAGCTTCGATTTTCTGGCAGGCCTGGCAGTTTTCAGCATCCTGGGATATGCTGCTGTGGCTTCCAATGTTCCTTTTGAAAAAGTGGCTGCGAATGGGGCAGGAGTTGCTTTTGTGGCTTTTCCCAAAGCCATAAGCATGTTGCCGATGCCCAGGATTTTCCAAAGCATATTCGGAATAATGTTCTTCTTCAGTTTGTTTATTGCAGGCATTTCTTCGAGCATTTCAATGCTGGAATCCTTTGCTACTGCTGCCCTTGATAAATATGACATAAGCCGTAAAGAGATAATTAAGAGAATTTCCATTGGAGGATTCATCGGCAGCATGTTTATTGCTACCGGCGCAGGAGTGCATATACTGGATATTGTCGACCATTTTGTCTCCAGCTACGGTATAGCTCTTCTGGGTCTTGTCGAAGCCCTTGTGCTCGGATATGTGTATGGAACCGACAGAATAAAACAGCATGCCAACCTATACTCCGACTTTCGAATTGGATGGTGGCTCGATTTCTGCGTGAAATACCTCACTCCTCTGATGCTGGGCTATATGTTCATTCAGAATTTGATAAATGAATTCAAAGCGCCGTATGCAGGGTATCCCATGAGCGCGATTATTTGTCTGGGGTGGTCGGTAGCGGTCGGCATGCTTATTGTGGCCCTTTACCTCTCCGGCAGGCCGTGGACCAATCCGCATATCTGCTTTAATAAAATCGATGACGGGGCGGTGAACAAATGATGAACTACACAGGAATGGAACCCGGAGCCGTTGTTATGCTAATCTTCGGACTGGTGCTGCTTTACGGAGGCCTCGCGACTTTTATCTCTATTGCACTTAAAAAGGAACAATTGAAATAGAATATGGCATAATCTATGAATTGAAACCAGGATTGTTGATAATAATAAAAACGGTTGGAAGTTATCCAGCCGCTTTTTTTTGTTGGAGCGCAGGGTCGGTGAAATTCGGCGACACTGTTGCTCTGATTTAAGATTTTATGAAACAGGGAGTGCAATGCTTTGCAGGATTCATTCAAAACCGCCATCGTTGGCGCTGGAAATGTACTTATGGGCGATGATGGCATCGGTGTAATGGCAGTGAGGCAAATTGCCGGAGCCATCTCGGGACCGCATGTCTGCGGGTATGAAACAAAATATTCACATGTCGGAACCATCATCCCGAAACCGAACAGCGAATCAATAATCGCTATAGAAGCGGGGACGGACATGGATATTGTATTTGATACACTGCTAAGGTACGGCTATGTTATAATATTGGATGCCATGGTCTTCGGGAAAGCCCCGGCTACACTTTACAGAATCCCTTTTGGAAAAATCATGGCATGCAATGAAAACACGGGCCTTTCCCTGCATGAACGGGGTCCTCTCGCGGCACTGAAAATGGCATATCTCATCGGCAAAAAACCCAGTGGATTTATTCTCGGAGTTGAACCCGAAAAAATATGCCCGGGAATAGGATTGTCGCCTTCGGTGGCAAGGGTCATTCCAAGATTAATAAATCAAACATTGAATCTGAACACAACGACGTCTCCGTCTTTCATCACATAATCTTTGCCTTCGGATCTCAGCAGGCCTTTTTCGCGGACTGCCTGCTGACTGCCGCAGGCTATTAAATCATCGTAGGCTACAACTTCGGCCCGGATAAATCCCCGTTCAAAGTCGCTGTGAATTTTTCCTGCTGCCTGAGGGGCTTTTGTCCCCTGTTTTATTGTCCATGCCCGGACCTCCTTGGGGCCCGCCGTGAGAAACGTAATGAGTCCCAACAGCCTATAGCCTGCTTTGATAAGTCTGTTCAGCCCCGGTTCTTCAAGGCCGTATTCGGAAAGCAATTCCTTTTTCTCGTCTTCGGGAAGTTCCGCCAGTTCGGCCTCCAGCCTGGCACATATCGGAATCACTTCGGAACCTTCGCAAGACGCATATTCCCTTACTTTTCCGACATTGTCATTCTCCTTGCCGGAGATTAAATCATTTTCAGAAATGTTGGCGACATATATTACAGGCTTGGAAGTAAGCATAAAAATCTGTTTTGCTATTTCCCGCTCTTCTTCGGAGAATTCCTGAGCCCTGGCCGGTTTGTTGTGTTCCAGGCCTTCCTTCAGACGCTCCAGCACCGCAAGCTCCTGCAGATACTGTTTTTCTCCGGACTTTGTCTGTTTTTTCACTCTGTCAATGCGCCTCTCCAACACCTCTAAATCGGAGAAAATAAGTTCCAGGTTAATGGTTTCAATATCTCTAATGGGATCAATGCCGCCTTCCACATGGACCACATTGGCATCCTCGAAACATCGGACCACGTGGGCAATGGCATCCACTTCCCGGATGTGCGAAAGAAACTTGTTGCCCAAGCCTTCGCCGCGGCTGGCTCCTTTGACAAGACCGGCTATATCCACGAATTCTATAGTGGCAGGAGTTACCTTCTGGGGGCGCTCCATCTGCGCCAGCCTGTCCAGCCTTTCATCAGGCACCGCCACGACTCCCACATTTGGTTCGATTGTGCAGAATGGATAGTTGGCACATTCGGCACCGGCTTTTGTTATAGCATTAAACAGCGTGCTTTTGCCCACATTGGGAAGCCCCACAATTCCTATCCGCATTTTTTATCTTCCCTTCAAAAGTGAAATATTTCAGTTGTTTCATTATGGCATCTCTTTTTTTGAATCTGAAATAATGTTTTGCAGCTCCTCGATTTCCGAATCCGTTAGTTCCCGCCAATTCCCCGGTTCAAGGCTTTCATCCAGTTTCAGGGGTCCTACGGAAATTCGCTTAAGATATGTCACCTCCTTGTTGCGGGCTTTCATCATGCGCTTTACCTGGTGAAATTTTCCTTCATGTATCTTGACCAGTGCTTTTGAAGTTTTGCCGGATTCCAGTATTTCCAGCTTGGACGGCAATGCAATGAAATCTTCCAGTTGTATGCCACCGGCGAAGGCTGTCACATCGTCTTCATTTAATTCGCCAGCGACTTCCACATAATAAACTTTTTCGATTTTGTTTTTCGGCGAGAGTAGGCGATGGGATAACTGGCCGTCGTCGGTGAGGAGAATAAGGCCTTCTGCATCCCTGTCCAATCTTCCCACCGGAAAAAGATTCCTGTGGGAATATTCTCCTTCCAAAAGATCGATTATGGTGGTTTCTTCCTCGTCCTTGGTGGAAGAAATAACCCCGGCTGGTTTGTTCAACATTATATATATATTCTCTTTGAAATCCAGTTTTTCTTTAAATACGCGTATATCATCCGTTAAGGGCTGAACTCTTTTTCCGGCGTCGTTTACCGTTTGACCGTTAACCGTAACGGCCCCATGCCTTATCAGCTTCTTTACATCTTTTCGGGTACCGAAGCCGCTCATGCTTAAAATCTTGTCCAGGCGTTCGTTCTTTTGTTTTTCCAATAAAGCCCCTCCCATCGCATGCAAATTTCAAAATGAAAATATTCGTTGGTCCATGGCTTTTTAAAGAAAGCATTGAGTAAACTTATAACACGATTATATATCAAATAACCGGTTTCATCAATTTAAAAAGGAGAAATCACAATGCACTTGCTGCGTAATGTTAATTTTAACCTTGATGGGACAGCGGGGAATAAAAAAATCCGGCAAAAATGCCGGAATGAATTTCTGTACATTATTGCATTTTATGATTCGGACAAACCCGCACATCGCGCGAATCCATCCGAAATAAAATCTTACTTTGTTCCAAGAAGCGGGAAGAATATAATTACTATGGGAATCAGGATAATAAGAAAGATTATGAGCCATATCCAGAATACTGTTTGAGTCATATCGAGCTCCTCCTTTCATTTTAAGAGCTTTTGACTGCTCTGCTATATAATATGCATTTTTGAATTTCGGTGTCACCGCTAAGAATCTTTTATTATTTTGACCAGCATATTTGCCATAATGTGCTGGAATTCCTGAGTCTGTATGAGGCCTAGTACCATAGGCACCCACATATCGCTCATAACCTTCATGCCGCCCTGAATGGTTATTTCCTCGACTTTGCCTTCCAATTTTTGCTGGGCTTTATCTACTATTTGCGTAAAGCTGGTTACTGCAGTTTTCATAAAATCTATGGAGCCGGAGACTTTCTCCAGTATGTTTTTAAGGCTGCCCGAGCTGATAGCATTTTGCAGGGCTTTTTTTGCCGAAGCCGCCATGGTGACTACGTTGCTTTCGTCGGGATTTTCGTATTTATTTAATTCTTCCCTCAATTGATTCCTCTGCTCTTCGACCTCCTTGAGGGCCTTTTCCAGTTCCTCTTTTGTCATAGAATACCTCCTTCCTCATTTTTGACCTAATGTATAATATGCAATATCACCAAATCTTGCCCCTTTGAATATGTTATTATCAGAAAATAAAGGAGGGGGCAAGAAAATGCTGCCATTATTGATGGCTTCCTACTGCCTCAACCTGTTGTTGGGTGCAGTGGGGGCTCAACTGATGCATGGATATGCGAAGCGCGTAAAATATAAAATAGTGGGATTCAAGCAGGGTTTGACCCTGAGAAAGGGTCAGGAAGTTATAGAAACATACGGTATCAGAATAAAAAGGTCCCTTCCGCTGGCCAATGCCTGTCTGTGCGAAGTTGACGAAGGAGATGCATCCATAAAAAGCCTCGCAATGGACCCCACCATAGATTTCATAGAGGACGATCTGCAAGGAGAGGTGCAGGTGGTTCCTTTCCTGACCATGGATGTCAAAAAAACAAATCAGGAGATACCGTGGGGTGTCCAGAAGATAGGAGCTCCCCATGTCTGGAAAGATATAAGGGGGGAAGGGGTCAGGGTCGGTATAATAGACACCGGTGTGGATATCAATCATCCTGATTTAAAGGATAATGTAAAAGAAGTAGGCGGCGTACTTGACTGCAAAAATATTATCGATGACAACGGGCATGGAAGCCATGTAGCAGGGACCATCGCGGCACTGGACAATGATATAGGGGTTGTCGGCGTTGCTCCCAGAGTTGATTTGTATCCCGTAAAGGCATTTGACAAGAGCGGCAGAGGCAACATATCCAATGTGATAGATGCGCTGGGGTGGTGTATAGAGAAAAAGGTCCAGGTTGTAAATATGAGCTTCGGGTTTACCAAAAACAGCATGGCTCTGGAAAGAGCTATAAAGGAGGCATACAGGCAAAACATTGTTCTGGTAGCCGCTGCCGGTAATTCCGGCGGTGACGACTCGGTGATGTACCCCGCCAAATATCCCGAAGTAATAGCAGTTGCGGCTTCAAATTCGGCCAACAAGGCTGCATGGTTTTCAAGCGGGGGCCCAGAAGTTGATGTCATAGCCCCGGGGGCAAGCATTCCTTCAACTTATAAGGATGGAGGCTACAAATCCATGAGCGGGACTTCCATGGCCTCTCCTCACGTTACTGCGGCTTGCGCTTTGATTCTGGCGAAGTCCAGCATGAGTCCGGCAAAAGTGAAGGAAGTGCTGACTGCCAGCGCAATTGATATAGGGCTTCCCAAAAATAAACAGGGAGCGGGCCTTGTGAACGTGTCAAGAGCTGCGGCAACCATAAAGAATGCCAGGAAAAATATTGAAAACTGTCAGCTTTAAAACTCAATTAAATCAATAAAAAATTAGAGGGCTCCGGATTTACGGAGCCCTCTAATTTTAGATTTTATCAGGCTTTTTCGGCTTTGCCCAGCAGCGGGAAGAAGATGATAACTATAGGGATCAGTATGATTAGGAAGATTATAAGCCAGATCCAGAATACTGTTTGGGTCATGCCCAGCTCCTCCTTTCATTTTTTAAGGCCCTGCGTTTAGCCCTGCTATATAATATGCAATTTTTATTTTTGGTGACACTGTAAAACTTTTTTGCCGTTTTAATAGATAACGCATTCACTAAAATGTCTACTCCCGAATATTTTATTATCAAAGAAGATGTGGCGATGGAGCAACTTTTCCCGTTGCCCGCATATTATGTAGAAGTGAATAATTTTTGGGAGGTTTTAATTTATGAACAAATTTGAGGAGTTAAAAGAAGAAATCATAAAGTCCGCAGACTCTCCTGAAAAGCTCGGCGAAATATTTGCCAGGTTCGGGATGACCCCGGATAATCCGGATGCAATGAAAGAAATCATGCAGGGTGCGGGAATAAGCGAAGAATTGAATGCGGAAAATGCCGCGCAGATGGTGAAAAGCCTGACTGAAAGCTTTTCTCCGGAGATGAAGAAATATCTTGCAAATCTGGTTTTGGAAGTGTCCCAATCAATACCGGCAGGCCCCATGCCTGACGACATAAAAAATCTGCTGGACTCCTGGCAAAAAGGGGGAGGATGTATTGAAAAGTGACTATTGTGGTTGATGATGAGAAAAACGGCAGCGGTGCGCAAAACCCGGGCACAAGCCCGCAGCAGGATAGAAAGAGGAATTTGCTTATATTCGGCGATATTCTTGCGATAATCGGAACATCGCTCCTGTTGACAACGGCAGTTCTTGATTTCTACCTGGATACGGCTTTCAGAGATTAGTACCGAGTCAGGGGACGGTTCCTTGACTCATGAAGATGAGTCAAGGAACCGTCCCCTGACTCGTTTGTTTGCATTAACCATTCGCCCAAAGCTTTAAACGGTTGCTGAATGGTAGAACCATCTGAATTGGTACGGAAGATAGTGGATAAAATAAAAAAAGACCAAAATAGCGATTGAAGGTGGCTTGGTTTTGCGAAAAAGTGGGGCAATAGGAGAAAAGCTTTCTCTCGGTCAGTATATATTGATTGGAGTCGGCGGCATCATTGGAGCGGGATTTTTTCTCGCTTCCGGTCTTGCCATCCGTTTTTCGGGGCCGTCGGTAATACTTAATTATGGCCTGTCTGCCTTTGTAATGTGGCGGGTGTTCTGCGCCCTAGCGGAAATGTCCGCTGCGAATCCGAACGCGGGGTCTTTCAGGGCATATGCTCAGGCTTATCTTGGAAGGGCTGCTGGTTTCATGAGCGGCTGGATATACTGGACAGCAGGCGTTCTGGTGATGTCAAGCGAGGTTGCGGCTTCCGGGATATTTACCAGGTATTGGTTCCCGGGTGTTCCGCTATGGACGTTCGCATTAATCTATTCCGTAATGGTGGTTTATCTGAATTTAAAAGGCACTAAGGAGTTCGGAACCATAGAGGCATGGTTCTCCCTAATAAAAGTTGGGGCTCTGACCGTTATGGTTTTAATAGGCTTATGGCTGCTTTTGACCAGATTCTCCAGCACTGACATAGGAATTGAAAACTTCTACGCTCGAGGGGGGTTTTTTGCAGGAGGGATAAGGGGTTTTTTAAAGGCAATGCTGATGTCGCTGATACCTTTTGGCGGTATAGAAGCTGCAGCTATGGCGGCTGGCAGCGTTGAAAACCCGCGTAAAAATGTACCCAGGGGCATCCGGGGGATATTTTTTCTTCTAATCGGCCTTTATATGACTTCCATGGCCATTTTGCTGGCACTGACTCCATGGAACCTTATTCCTGCGGATGCAAGTCCTTTTGTCATCATGTTCAGACATGTGAAACTCCCGTACATCGACACCATGCTGAATTTTGCCATTCTTACCGCCGCACTTACTACCATGAACGCCGCTATGTTCAGTGTGACACGGGTGCTTTTTTCCCTGGGGCAAGGGGAATGGGCCCCGAGCATATTTGCAAAGGAAAACTCCCGCGGCGTTCCGGTTTACGCCTTGGGAGCAAGCAGTATTGGCCTCGCCGTGGCCGTGATTTTATCCTATCTTCTCCCGGCAGATGTCTACGAATACATAACCAGCGCGGCGGGTTTTATGCTGTTTTTCAACTGGGAGATAATTTTGCTAGCCTTTATGGCCTTCCTTAAAAAACGCCAGGCGAGGCCTTCCGCCGTGAGGAATCAGGAAATGGCTCCCGAGACCGCCGCCATATACCCCGAAAACGTATTGGCTCCGGGTCGGGAAATCAAATCTGCCGAACATATGGATAAAGCAACTGTCATATCCGCCATGTCAAAGCCGGAGCTAAACACCAGGGCTGCATTTTTGCTGCTCGCTGTTATTCTGGCCTCGCCCGTGATGATTCCAAAACAGCGGACTTCGGTTCTGATTGCCGTGGGGATTATACTTTTTCTGGCAGCTGTCTACAAAATCGGGGAAAGATTGCGCATATTCCAGCAATGAGTCAGGGGACGGTTCCCTGACTCATTGCGATAATTATGAGTCAAAGAACCGTCCCCTGACTCAGTCCCCTGACTAAGTTCGGCATTGAATAATTATGAGTCAAAGAACCGTCCCCTGACTCAGTCCCCCGACTAAGTTCGGCATTGAATCAACGTCCCATGTTATTTGCTTATTTCTGCAGCTTTATAAAGCGTCTTTATCAATTCCCCGAATTTGACCTTCTCGCGGGGCAGGAATTTATTCTCGGATTTTTTCATGACGCCAAGGGCCATGGCCGAAGCCGCATAGCCTTCGAATCCGCTTTCAATATCGCTTCCATCGTTTGCATCCAGCTTGAAAATATCTCCTTTTGAAGCGAGGGCTTCATATCCCAGAAACCTTATTATCAGTTTTGCCATATGCTGTCTGTCAAGAGGCTTCTCCAGGTCTGAAGCCTCTGCGGCTGTGATGAGCCCGTGGACCATGGCAGCATCGATATATCTTTTATTAGCATCTGCTTTTTCACTTTCGCCCGTTTTTGTTTCGTTTAACGCATAAATATCAGGTCCAATACCCAGACAGGTTGTTAGAAATTTTACAGAGTCCATAATTGTCGGAACCGATTCCAAATCTATGCTGCTCCCGGACTCAAACATTCCCTGATTCATAAAAAGCTCAGCCTCGCGTCTGCCCGTTTCGCCCCGGATGGTGATGTACGGCGATGCGGACTTTGCGGTGACCGGCTCTTTTAGAGCATAATTCAGCAACTCGCCGGTATATGAATCTATATATGCCGCATCGAGCAAATTTTTCAGTGTATATACCAGGATTTTGTCGGACTGCTGGGGTTTTTGGGGAGCATCGGGCCCGTAGTAGCCGTACATCTTGGGCATGATGTAGGAAAGGGTTATGCCCATTTTTTCCATCATTATTCCGGCTGCCTTTTGCCTGCTGAGAATATTTTTTTCGGGAGCGGGGAAAATGATATCATCCCAACTGTAATTCAAGCTTGTGATTTCACCTTTCTGAGTCACGCCGATATTGATGCTGTTGGCCATATAAGGTATGCCGTTCACTATGCGTACAAAATTGAAGAAGAAAGGCTGATAGGGATCTTTGAACGTCGGATCGGTTTCCTGGGAATATCCTGTCGATTGCACCTGGTCCGCCTTGTCGGGCAAATATTTTTTTATATATTCTAAGGCTTTGTTCTTTGCATCTTCCCAATTGAGTGCGGGAGAATCAAGGTTTTGCTGCGCTTCGGGATAATTTCCTGTATTTTTCCAGAAACCGAAGCTCTGTATTTTGCCGGTTGATGCATCAACTGTTGCATTTGCATTGCCGTCGTTTGAAATGAAATTGAAGAAATATAAATCCAATGTCTTGGGATACGGCGTTTCATTATAAGCCTGAAGCGCCATTGAATCCAAGCCAAACCTTTTTATCTCATCCTCAGCCAGTTTTTGAGCCTGTTTTTCCGTAAGGGGCGCATTGAGTTTCGAAGGAATGAATGTCTTTTCTCCGGCAAGATTAATCTCATCTAGAGTTGGGATATTTTTTACCTCGACTCCGGACGGGCTTATAAGAGTGCCGTCCGATGCCCTTATAACTATCGGAGGGCCAACATATGCAAACCTAGAGGGCAGATATACCAGCCTTGCAGTATCCATAGGGATGCCGCTGTTTTCATCATAACCGCGGACATAAGCAAGTTCGGGGCCGATATATTTTACGTATATTTCCTCGGCCTGCTGTTTTGATATGATTTTTTCATCGATTGGTTTGTCATCCGACCAGTTGAGATTGTAGCTTATTATGCTGCCGTCGGTAGCGTCCACGGTTGCGTTGATGCCTTCTTCGCCGTAATAATATTCCACTGGCTGGATTTCGGCGGATTTCACAAATCTGAAAAAATAATTTACGGGTTCGAACAGACCTGCGGCTTTGATACCGGGGTAATAGTTGTCTTCCGCGTAAGTTGTTTTTGTAAATTTGTCCGGCGCCATTTTCTTTATAAAGTTTTCAGCGAATACTCTGGCTTCCTCCCGGGTGTACTTTGCCAGGTAGATTTTGCGCTTGCCATAAGGGTAGGCCCAATTTTCATTTTTGTTAAATGAGATGACTTCGCTGCTGTCGGCGTCGATGGCGATGTATGCGGAGAAATACGGCTTGTAAAAATTTATGGACCATACTCTGCGGTTGCCGGGCTGCCAACCGGTGTTCAAATAGATTTCGGGCTTGAAGTCTTCGGGTGCATCAAAAAGCTGCTTTGCAATTTCTATAGCCTTTTCCCGAGTGATTTTTACATCTTTTGACGCATTGCTGATGGGAGCCGATGTGACTGCCTCTGCTGCGGTTTTTCCCGCGGCTTCAGGCGCCATCCCGGCGCCATAGGCCGGCAGGGCAAGGCTTGCCGCAAGCACAATGGCCAACAAAGATGTGAGTGCCCTTTTCATTTTTGATTTCCCCCTTTTTTTAAATTCCAGTAATATTTTATCATTCATTTCCATGAAATAATATTACAAAAATATTAAATAAAACAAACAATCTCAGGGCAGCTTTATTTCTACCATTTTCAAGGGACCGCGCCATTTTACTTCAAAGCCGAGGGTTTCCGACAAAAATCTTAGAGGGACCATTATCCTATCGTTTTTAATAATGGGAGGAGTGTCAAGAAATATATTTTTACCGTTGACAATGGCTTCCGACAAGGGAAGACCCGGCGCCGACTGCGTGACAGATTGCCGAAGAGGCGGCTCCGCCCGCAATTCCACGGTTGTTTCAGGCGCAACAACCAGTATTTTTCTTTCTGCGGGAAGCCATTCGACCCTTGCGCCCAGGCTCTGAGATATAAATCTCAGGGGCACCATGGTGACGCCGTTTTCGATAAAAGGACAGGCATCCAGCAGGAAAGGTCTTCCCTTCATATAAGCGGTGCGTGAATTTATTTGCAAAACGATGGAATTTTTGTAGTCTGGCGGCATTTCAGGAAAACTGTCTTTCAACAGCGATTTGAACTCCGATATGCCGGTACCGGGAGGGACTATGATTCTATTCAGGGCATAAGGATTCGAATCTTGGTACACAAATCCCTCCATTATGGTAAAACCCAGGGTATAGCCGAATTTCTTCGCAGCTTCTTTGGCATTGCCGTTAAACCTGCCGAATGGATATGCTATGGCTGAAGGTGCCGGAATGCCGTTTTTTGCAAAAACTCCGGCTTGCAAGGCAAAATCTTCTTCAATCTGTGTTTTATCCATCGAAAGCAAAGCCGGTTTGGCTCCTATGTATTCGTGAGCATTAAAAGTATGGCTGCCAAACTCAACCAGGCCGCTGTCGAACATCTCCTTTATCTGCGAAGATGTGAGCATCGACAGCTTGTTCGGGTCATAGGGCCCGTTCTTATCCGATATTCTGCTTCCGATAAGGAAAATGACAGCCCTGAAATTGTATTTTTTTAAAATCGGGTAAGCGTATACATAATTGGACTCGTATCCGTCGTCAAAGCTTATCAGCACAGTCTTTTCGGGCAGTATTTTCTTTTTATAGATAAAATCCGCCACATCTTCAAAAGAAGCGGTGTAATATCCTGCATCGTAAAGATATTTCATCTGGGCTTCAAACTCCGAAAGCGGTATGACCGCATGCGTAGTTGCACCCTGCGGAAGAGGCCCGGGAATGATATGGTGGTAGCACAGAACTCTGACAAACGGCTTTGATTCCTGAGCTGCAGCTGCGTTTTCTGCATTTGCAAGCAGTAATGAAATTATTAATGACAATGATGATAATAATATTCCCTTTAGGATTTTTTGTAAAATTCCCAAGAAAAGGGGAAGGTGGTATTGCATGCGGATTTTATGTGAAGAAAAAAAGCTCAAAATAAGACCTCCGTACTCTAAACTCTACGCATATAATTTTATCATTGAAGATTGAAAACAGACTTTACAGTTTTATTAAATCTTATCTTATGCAGCATGTTTTTGCATGGCAATCATCCCCTTGCAATAATCTTCCACATAATATAGACGTAAAAAAGGGCATTTTGGTTCCATTTTTTTTTGCGACGGGCAAAGTGCAAACAGTTGTCAGAAGTATAATTATTGTTTAAAATGAAAGATGTAATATTTGGCTGGACAAACATCAATAAAACATCGGGAGGGCGAAGAAGTGTCAAGGGACTTAGCAGGCATGATCTTATCGATACTATTTGTATTTGTAATTATTCTGGCATCAGAGATATTGAGAAAGATATGGAATCTGGGAAGCGAGTTTACCAGAAAATTTGTACATATCGGAGTATCCCACTGGTGGATAGCAGCGATGATGCTTATAGATGATATACGTTATGCCCTAATACCGCCGGTTTTATTTGTTGTTTTAAATTATTATTCATATAAAAAGAACGTATTCAAGAGCATGGAAAGGCAGGACAAAACTGATCTAGGCACCGTGTATTTCCCCATATCCCTTGTCATATTGATTCTGCTTACCTGGAAGGGCGGTCTGATGGGCGGCGATTTGCGGCATTTCGGCGCTGTAGGAATTCTGGTGCTGGGATACGGCGATGGCTTTGCCGCTATAATCGGCGAAAACTTTGGCAGGCTTAAATACTGTATATTTAATAACAGAAAAAGCCTGGAGGGCTCAATAGCCATGTTTGCCTTTGCACTGATTGCGTCGGCAGTATGCATGTGCATATTTATAGGTGCGGACATATTTGCTGTCAAGTTAAGTTTTATTGTGGCTGTTCTGGCTGCCGTTGCCGAGGCTATTACGCCCTTCGGAATGGATAACATTGCAGTGCCAGTCATTTCCGCTCTGGCAGCATATATTTTTAGCCTGCTTCGCGATAAAACCGCATTCTCGTTTGTTTTCATGGCCTGCATCGGATTCATATTAAGCCTGCTCATAGCTTTTGCAGCTTATCGCAAAAAATCACTTACTCTGGATGGCTCCGTAGGGGCCACCTTTATGGGGACGGTAATCTACGCCACTTCGGGGCTTTTCGGTTCGGCCATAATGATACTGTTTTTCATATCCTCGAGCATGCTCAGCCATTTTAAAAAAGGACTGAAAGAAAAAGTGGTCCGCCAGTTCGAAAAGAACGGGCGCCGTGATGTGTTTCAGGTGTTCGCCAACGGCGGCGTCGGCCTTATTTATTCCATTTTGTTTTATATCACGAAAAATGCGGCTTTTCTGCTTGTGATGGCCATATCCTTTGCGACGGCCAATGCAGATACATGGGCTACGGAACTGGGCGTCCTAAACCGCGATAATCCCATATCCCTAAGGACCTTCAGGCGGGTTGAGAAGGGCACTTCTGGGGCCATAAGTCTGCAAGGCACTGCAGCAGCACTTTTTGGGGCAATGTTTATAGCGTTTTTTGCTGCTTTGGGCTTCAAACTGGCGGATTTGCGTATGCTGGAGTTCACGTTTTTCCAGAGTTTCATCCTGGTGACTGCCGGAGGATTCGTCGGTTCTCTTATAGATTCAATCCTGGGAGCAACCGTTCAGGGAGTCTATTATTCTGAGGAAATTGAAGGGGAAACCGAAAAGAGCATATACAACGGTAAGCCTACCGTGCTGGTCAGGGGGTTCAAGTTTGTAAACAATGATATCGTCAATTTTCTGAGCATAGCCCTTTCCACTGCAATTTTTGCGAAGATAATTTGAAAAAATTTTTATTCCTGTTTTGCTTGACATAAAATAAAAAAATAAGTATAATGTAAAATGCAAGTCGACAAAAAGTGGGGATATAGCTCAGCTGGGAGAGCGCTTGAATGGCATTCAAGAGGTCAGGGGTTCGATTCCCCTTATCTCCACCATCTTTTTAGGTAAATAAAGATGCCATGCGGCTAAACCCGCATGGCATAAGGCTTTTATGGAGGTAAAGACTCCCATTTTTTACACTTCAAAATCAGAGATGACATTGGGCTTTTTTGGCAATCTGGAGAGAATTGAACCCTCGTATACAGCTGAATAAGGATTTTCAATAAAATGAGCGGATGTGTTTTCAAATGAAAATGCATCCGCTTTTTTTGTGCCCTTTTTTAGATAAAAAATTTAAACGATTGGAGGAAATCAAATGTCAAACATCAAGCAAACCGTCAAGTTTTTCAGTCCACTGTCGATTACAACATACCCTTCTCATGAATACGGCGAGTGCGGCGCAGGTGATCTGCCTGAAGAATTATCTCCATCAGAGGCGGTGTATTACATGGATGAAATCCTTTCCGCTATCGAAAAAGAAAAGCTGCCCAGCGAAGGTGACCGTGGTCTGATGGTTTACTTCTACGATGACCAGGCACTATCTGAAAAAATCTATAGCCTCCACCCGACAGTTGAAGAATGGAACGGCAAGCTGTGGGGCGTAATGGTGGCAGAGGTTTATGGTGAGCTGACCGAAGCGGAAACAGACAAACTGCTCGATTTTGCCGTTGGTCAAATGTCTGACGGCTGGGGCGAGGGGTTCGAGCAGCGTCCCATCAAAACGGATGACGGTGAAATCTTCGTCAGCTTCTGGAACAGTGATCATTTCTTCATCAAACCGGAGCGGGAACTGAAACAGGAAAACGAACAAAACTTCAGCGAACAGACGATGGGAGGAATGTAACATGCCCAATCATATCACAAACATACTTACCGCATATGGTGATAAGGAAAAGGTCAGGGCAATGTTTGAAGCCATTAAGAACGATGAGATTGGAGCCGGCAGCATTGATTTCAATAAAATTGTACCGATGCCGGAACATATCTACAGGGGGAACCTGGGCAGGGAGGAGATTGAAAAGTACGGTGCTGAAAACTGCTGGTATGACTGGAGCATAAAAAACTGGGGAACGAAATGGAATAGCTATGGCTATGACGAACATACCGCAGACAATTTTGACGGCTGCACAGTAAAATTCTTAACCGCATGGAGCAGCGTTAGCGATCTGATGAAAAAGCTGTCCTCTATGTTTCCGGATATCCGTTTCGACTACAAATGGGCGGACGAGGACTTTGGGCATAACACCGGCAAGGCAGAGTATAAAAGCGGCAAAACCTTAAGCTGTTATATCCCGGCGGGCGGTTCTGCCGAAGCCCTTGAACTGGCGGCAAGCATACTCGATATAGACCTTGCCGAAGCAGGATATATCTACAATGAAAGCACCGGCGAATATGAATATGTGGAAGATGAGCCGGATGAAATTCCTAAGATGGGCGGTGTGTAGAAAGACATGCCGTCTATACATATATCGATAAGGCAAATGAGCATAAGGCGCTACCTGAAAAGGCGGCGTCTTATTTTGTTGCCGGAAAGGAGACTAAAACCTTGGACACAGATGTAAAACCACAACAGAAAAAAGAAAACAGCGACCACGGGCCGCCAAGAAAAATCTATACCGTCCCCCTTCCCAAAGACTTAAACCGGTGCAAAGGCTGTCCTTATCCCGGCGTCGGTTTTATCTGCTGGGACACGGACGGAACCTGCCTGCGCACCGAGATGGACCGGGCCGGCAGGCCGGGGAGGTGATGGATGATTGAACAGCATCATCAGTTGGGTCGGCGGGAAAAAGGCCTTGCGATCCCTTATCTACCAGCGGATGCCCAAGGAGTTTGGACGGTACGTTGAGGTCTTCGGCGGCGGTGGCTGGGTGCTGTTCGGAAAGCCGCCCGGTGCCGACATGGAGGTCTACAACGACTTCAACGCCGACCTTGCCAACCTGTTCCGCTGCGTCAAGGAGCGCCCTTTCGCCCTGCTCAAGGAGTTGAACTTCCTGCCCTTAAACGGCAGGGACGAATTCAACGTCCTGAAAAAATATCTTGAAAAGGAGGAATTCACCAGCGAATACCTGCGGGAGGAACTGGAGCTGGCCCAGCAAAACTTGAGCGGGCCGCAGTTCGAGGAAATCAAGGCCATCCTCATGGAGAACGCCGTCATGAATGACGTCAAGCGGGCCGCAGCTTTCTTCAAGCTCATCCGCTACAGCTACGGCAGCGGCTGCACTTCCTATGGCTGCCAGCCCTTCGACATCCGCAAAACCTTCCACCTCATCTGGTCGGGGAGCCGCAGGCTCAAAGACACGGTGATCGAGAACAAGGACTTCGAGGCGTTGATCCGTCAGTACGACAGGGACAACGCCTTTTTTTATTGTGACCCGCCGTACTTCGAAACAGAAGGTCACTACGCAGTGGAATTCCGCAGGGAGGATCACGCGCGGCTGCGGGACACGCTGGCCGGCTGCCAGGGCAAATGGCTGGTGTCCTACAACGACTGCGAATACATCCGGGAACTGTACAAGGACTATCAAATCGAAGCCGTCAGCCGCATCAACAACCTGGCCCAAAGATATGATAACGGCTGTGAATTCCCCGAAGTCCTCATCTCCAACTACGACACCTCGGAGCGCATGCGGGACATCCCCACGCAGATAGGATTGTTTGATCTGATGGACGACTTATACGACACGGAATAGCGGTCTGAAAAAGACCATGCGAAAAAAATTGAATACGCCCCAGTGATGGGGCGCCAAGGAGGAAACAGTTTATGAAAATGATTGAAATGCAAAGCATTGTGGACGGACAGGGCCAGCTCACTGTCCCCGCCCAGTTCCTGAAGGACATGGGACTGGTCCCCGGCGACACGGTGAAGCTCGCTTACATCAACAGTTCCACAGATTCCATCCACAACACCTATAAAGAATTTGTCTTGACACCGCACGGCGTCGCCGCTCTCAAGGACGATGAGGACGCGGAACTCACCTTGCCCCATGAACTGCTGGAGGCGGCGGAGATTCCCTTGGACAGCGACCTGGAGATCGTCTGCGCCAGGGGCACGGTCGTTATTTTGCAGGCCGATCTGCTGGATAGCCTGCCCGATGAGCTGCGGGAGCTGTTCGATGATCTCGGCATCCATCCCGACACCGTCCGGGAAGTCATGAGAAGCGGAGGTGTTTCGGATGGCCGGTAAAGGTATTTACAAGGTGCTGGACGACAAAGGCCGCGTCCTGATCCCCAGGCAGCTCCGCGCCGCCGCAGGGATGCAGCACGGCGACATTATAAAGCTGGCGGTGCAAAAAGGGGTCGTCACCGCCCAAAAGGTTGACCTCATCGAGGTGGGCGACCAGTCCCCGCAGGCGGTGGAGGCGTATGTGTTCTCCGCCGTCAAGACCATGGAAAAGCAAACCCTCCTCTCCCTCGCGGCGCGGCTCATTTCCCTCCTTGAAGAAAACAGCAAAGAGTAAGGAGGCTTTCACATGACGGTTAAAAACGCATTCACCCAGGAGGACTGCATCGAAACCGGGTATGCCATGTACATCGCGGGCAAGGTCGTCGTATTGAAGCCGTCCTCCCTGCCGCCGGAGCGCCGGGACGGCGCGCATCAACTGTACTTTTGCGAAGGTGGCAACGGCAGCAACCCCAACCCCATTGACCGTTCCATCTTCACGGTTTCCCTGGCCGACGGCGAGCGTGCGCGGTGGAACCGCGGCGACGTCCTTGGCATCCTGAAGCCGGAGCTTTTGCCCGACTCCGCCAGGCTGCACCTTTCGCAAATCCGGCCAAGAGGCGTTCTCGACCCGCGGGAGCATGAGCCGAGGTACAGCGGGTACAGCTTTCTGCCGGACGGCAGATACGCCTCGGGCGTGTGGCTCTGCAGCGAAAAGGAGGTCAAGGACTACATCGAGATGCAAAAGGAGTACCAGCACCGGGTAATGATCTGCGACCGCGACGGCTTCTGTGTGTTCGAGATGGTGCGGGGCGAGGTCATCTATCCATTACCGGAAACCATCGAGGCATTCCGCAAAGAGCAAGCGCGGGGCGGCATGAGCATGAACCTGTAAAGACGATGGAGTGTTGCAAGCATGGAACGGAGCCGGGGGACCCGAAGCGAGACCACGGCTTTTTGAATCCATAAAAAAACGAACAGAAAGGATTGAAAACCACATGAAACAGAAAGGCAGGAGAATCTGCGTCCTTGCCCTTGTTCTGTCCTTGCTGCTCTGCGGCAGCGCATACGCCGCGGCGGTCCTGTTCCCCGACATCAAGGGACATTGGGCGGAACAGACCATCATCGAGCTTGCGGAAAAAGGCGTGATCAAGGGCTACCCTGACGGAACGGTCAGGCCGGACGCCACCATCACCAGAGGTGAATTTATCGCCCTGCTGGCCAGGAATCACAAGGTGGACACGGCAGCAGCAGGGAGAGAGCCGCCCACCTTTGACGACATTGCCGGCCACTGGTCGGAGAAAAACATCGAGGCCCTTGTAGACCGGGGCATCCTCGACCCGGCGGATTATGGCGGCGGCTTAAAACCCGATGAACCGATTACCCGCATTGAAATCATCCGAATGCTGGTGCGGGCAATCGGCAAAGGGGAAGAAGCAAAACAGACCACGGACAACACCGGCTTTGCGGACGACAAGTCCATCAAAAGCTCCGACAAAGGCTATGTCAACATCGCAATCCGGTACGATCTGGTCAAAGGCTATCCCGACAACACCATCCGTCCGGAGGGCAAAACCACAAGAGCCGAAGCCTTTACATTGCTTGTGCGGCAGGATGAAGTACTGGAAAAAATCAGAAAAAAGGCAGAAAAGGAGGGCGAAAAGAAACCGCCCTCCGGCAGTTCGGGCGGAGGCTCCGCCAGTTATCCCAGGGCACAGGTTGCATTTGAACTGCCTGCCGCGGCGCACACCGATACAAGCATCACCGTAACGCCTGTCCTTAAATACGCCAAGACGCTCGCTTGGTCGCTCGCAAAAGAAGCCGCGGACGGCAGCGCGCAGCCCCTTGACCTTGCGGAAGCCGTGTCCGGTTCCCTGGATAAAGAGGGCGGCACCATTGTATTCAAGGAAAGCGGCAGCTATACATTGACCGCCTCCGCCACCAATTACGATGGCAAAACGACAAGCTGCTCACAGCATATCACGGTCTATCCGGTGGTGGGCATAGCCTTTGAGCTGCCGCAGCACACCCACACGGATAAAACAGTTTCTATCGAGGTGGCCACCACCGGGCTTGGAAATCTCGACATCGTGTGGTCAGCCACCAAAGACGGCGAGGCTGTGGCATGGGACACGGCTATCGACGGCGACCTCTCCAACGAAGGCGGTACAATCACCTTCAAGGAAAAAGGCGGCTATGGCATCACAGCCACCGTCACCGACGATACGGGGCGCAGCTTTAGCCATTCCTCCTCCATCACGGTCTATCCCGTGGCAAGCGTAGACTTCGAACTCCCCGAAAAAGCGCACACCGATACAACCATTGACCTCATCACAACCCTGTCTGAAATGGACGGCCTCTCTATCAATTGGGGTCTCACCCGAAACGGCGAGGTAGTAGCCATCGGCGATTACCTTGAGGGAGAATTGACGAACGCCGGCGGCGCAATCCGGTTCAAAGAAAAAGGTGTGTACGCTTTAACCGCAACGGTTACCGATGCCACCGGCAGAGAGTATGCAGCCACGTCGGAAACCACGGTGTATCCTGTTGGGGTAGCCGGTTTCTATCTGCCGGAAATAACCCACACGGACAAGGTTGTGACTGTAAAAGCCAGCTTTGAAAACATCGACGCCGCCACAGCGGTCTGGACGCTGACCAGGAACGGCGCACCGGTCACCCTTGGCGACTACGTTGAGGGAACATTGACCAGCAACGGCGGCAGCATCCGATTCAAGGATAAGGGCGAATATATCCTGGCCGCCGCCTTTACCGATCCGGCAGGCAGAACCTACGGCTACTCCTTGCCGGTCACCGTTTATCCCGTTCCAAGCCTTTCGTTTCAGCTTCCGGCCACAGCGCACACCGACAGTGATATCAAGGTAGATACCACATCCGCCGAGCTGGATGGACTGACGGTAGAGTGGCTGGTGGACAACACCTACGGCTTCCAGGATTGGGCCACCTATGTGGACGGCAAATTAGACAATGATGGGGGCACAATCCGCTTCAAGCACGCCGGTGTTTACGAGCTGGTAGCCAGAACGACAGACGCCGCCGGGCGGGTGTTCCTCTTTGAAAACGGGAGCAAGACCGAGGTGCATCCTGTGCTGAACATCCGGTTCAGCTTGCCGGAGGCAACCTATCCCGACCGGACAATCGACTTAAGGACCAGCGGCAATATAGGCGTCCTGCCGGTAGAATGGAGCGTATCCAAGGATGGAATAGCCGTACCCTTTGACGCCTGTGTGGAAGGCGCCCTCAACGCGCAGGGAGGAAAAATCCGTTTTACCCAAGCGGGTCAATATACCCTGACCGCTTCAATGACCGACGCCCTTGGCAGAACCTTCTCCTATACGGATTCTGTCGCGGTCTATCCCATACCTGAAATCCAGTTGGCATTGCCGCAGACCGCGTATGTGGGAGAAGCCGCCGCGGCGGCCGTCAGCGGAAGCGACTTGAAAAACCTCGCCGCCGCCTGGACCATATCGGCAAGCGGCGGCGACAGCAAGCCTTACACGGACTATGCCAGCGGAGATCTGTCCAATCTGGGCGGAAGCGTTACCTTTAAAACGAAGGGCGACTATGTGCTGACCGTCACTATGACGGACGAACTTGGCAGAGCCTTCTCCCAAAGCAAAGCCATTACCGTCTACCCCATACCGGAAATACAGCTAACGCTGCCGCAGGTTGGCTACGCGGGAGAAACCACTTCGGTGTCCGTGAGCGGAAATGATCTTGAAAACCTAAATGCTTCATGGACAATCTCAAAAGACGGCGGTGAGGCTAAAGCTTACACCGATTACGCTGGCGGCAGCCTGACCAACGAGGGCGGCAGCATTACCTTTAAAGCCAAAGGCAGTTATCTCCTCACTGTCACCATGACCGACACCCTGGGAAGGAGCTTTGCAAGAAGCGAGGCAATCACCATCTATCCCATACCGGAAATCCAGTTAAATCTCCCGCAGGTTGGCTATGTGGGAGAAGCGGCCTCCGTGTCGGTAAGCGGAAGCGAGCTTGACAACCTTACCGCCTCATGGTCTATTTCCAAAGACGGCGGCGACAGCAAACCGTACGCCGAGTACGCCGGCGGCAGCCTTTCCAACGTGGGCGGCAATATTGCCTTTAAAGCAAAAGGCGGCTATGTGCTGACTGTTACCCTGACCGACGCCCTGGGCAGAACCTTCTCCCAGAGCAAAGCCGTTGCCGTTTATCCCATACCCGACATGCAAATCAGCCTGCCGCAGCTGACATACAGCGGAGAAGCCCTTCCGGTCACAGTTTCGGGCAATGAACTGGCCGGACTTAACATGGTCTGGCGCATCTCGATAGACGGAGGCGCGTTGGCGCCTTACACCCAGTACGCCGCCGGAACCCTCGGCAATAGCGGTGGAGAGGTGCGGATCAGCACGGACAAGACCATCACGGTAAAGTTTACGGCTGTCACCAATGATGAAAACGGCCGCAGCTTTACGTTTGCTTCCAACACCGCGGCTATAAAACCTATTGCGCAAATCCCATTTAGTATTCCATCCTCCGTTCATGTCGGCACAAGCTTCACTGTTGCGATGGGGAACGTTTCCGGCCTGGAGGGCAAGAGCATCACATGGTCGCTGACCAAGAACGGCGGTGCGGCAAGCTATACCGGAACCCTCACCAACGGCGGGGGCGGCATATCCATCGGCGCCACCGGAACCTACACCCTGATGGCCAGCGTCACCAATGATGTGGGTAGGACGTTCACGCACTCCGAAAACATCACCGTCACCAACACCGCCCCGAACAAGCCGACCGCCAGCGCAACGGTGACTAGAACAGCCAAAGACGGGAAGCTGCTTGTCAACTTTGCCGTATCCGCCACCGACCCCGACGGGGACGCGGTGACCTATGAATACTCCGGCCAGAGCGCGGACGGCTACTACGCGGTTGGCTCTTACACCGTCAAGGTCAGGGCAAAGGACACCTATGGCCTGTATTCCGACTGGACGACAATCAGCTTTACCGTTGCCAACTCGGAGCCAAACACGCCGGTCATCACAAGGACGCCGGATGGAAACAGCGTACCGCCCGGCACGCCCGTCACCATCACCGCGTCTTCCACGGACCCGGATGGAGACGCCATCACCTACGTGTGGGAGGGCAGACCGGCTCAAACATCCACATATCCGCTGGGTAAAAATACTGTCCGTGTGAAAGCGGTGGACGCCGTCGGGGCGGAATCCCCCTGGACGGCCATCGTATTCTTTGTGGCCGATTCCACCAATGGCGGCGGCATGACCCTGACGGGTCCCGAATCCGTCATCCTGGAGGAAGGCATTGAGGGCGCGACCATCATCGAGTACACCTTCACAGTTCCCCCGGTCAGCGGCCACAGCGGAAGCGATTATGGCCGGGTGCGCGGCTACAACAAGAATACCCGCCAATGGGATCAACTGGACTACCAGACGACCACCAACGGCATCACCTTCAGTCGGACGCTGGCTCCAGGTGTCTATACCCAGTTGGAGTTCTACTACTATACCAACCATACCTGCATGTACAACAAGTCCAACATCACCTATTCGGTTAAGTATTACTTTGAATAGTGTGAACAGCGCGTTGATGAAAGGAGGGATCTCCAATGAACGGCGTCAGCATCAAAAACCACCGCGTCCTCTTCTACGGCAACACCGCGGGATACATCGAAAACGGCAGGGCAATCGTCGACCCCATGTTTCACTGCGAGGAATTAAAGGATTATCTCACAATGAAGCAGGGCCTGGAAATTGAGTGGACAAACGGCGTGTACGACCGGCTGGCCGGCGGCGGGCTTGATCCGGACGGCAACGCTCCGGTCCTGAAAAACTGCCGCATCCACCAGCTCAAGCCGGAAGTGGATGTCATGATGAAATTCATCGGCTACGATGAGCTGCTGGAGCGCTTCGGCGAGCCGAATCCGGACAACTACCGTGTAGTTTACGACGGTCAGATTGAAACCAATGACCTCGACGCCATCTATGAAAAATTCAACCTTGACCATCCGCCCGGCTATCAGGGCCATAGCCTTTCCATGTCGGACGTCATCGAGCTGTACGACCAAAACGGCAGCTCCTTCCACTACGTCGACCGCTTCGGCTTTAAGGAGATTGCGTTCCAGTCTCCCGAACAGGAGCAGCAATATGGCCAGACCATGGCCCTATAGCAAAGAGACAGCCGCGCGGCTGTCTCTTTGCGTCCAAAAACCAAACAGACAGGAGGGAAAATATTATGAAGAAAACGGAAAACACCCAGGTCGCCCCTTTGGAAAGCGCGGAGCAGCCCCTGCCCATGAAAGTGGATGTGAAGATCGGCTCCATCCGTCCGGAGGGCGCCATCCGCGCCATAGCCTCGGTCAACCTGAACGACTGCTTTGCCATCCGCAACGTTAAAATCATGGACGGCGGCAAGGGCCTGTTCGTGGCCATGCCCAGCTACAAGGCGGAGAACGGGGAATACAAGGACATCTGTTTTCCCGTGACCAAGGAATTCAGGCAGCAGCTCAACGACGCGGTCATCCTTGCCTATCAGCAGGCACTGAGCATGAGCCGGAACCAGACCCAGGGCGACCCCTCTTTCGCTTCTCCGGAGCAGACCCCCGGAATGCGGATGGGGTAAGCAAAGCAAGATCATGCCCCAATTATAGATTTACGGAGATGATGCCCATGAGCGAAGAAAAAAGCCTGTTATCCAAAGACGCCAACACCGGTCAAACCTCTTACCCGCGGCCTTCCGACGCAAAACTCCCGGAAAACTATACGATGCGCGACGGATTTTTAATCAAGGGCGGCACGCTTGTGTCCCTTGTAACTTCCGGAATTGTTGAGGCCGCGGCACGGGGCTTTCTCCATGTGGACGAAACGGAGGAATACAGAACCGGATAAAAATTTCACAGGTCGCATCCAGACACCGGAATGAATCACCGGTGTTTTTTTATTGCCTGCGCGGGGAGGTGGTAATTACGGAAGAATTGGAACTTGACCTGATCAGGGTTGTCCGCGATTCCAATCCTCTTTTCAAGTATCAACTGATTTACAAGGCCGGAAACGCCACGGGCATGGTGGGAGTGTACAGCTTTGATGAAGACTGGTACTACCTGTATAAAGAGGACAACGACAGGTACAAGGTAAAGAGGCGCAAAGACCTTGAAGGCATTCCGCCCGCCTTTACCTATAAACTGCCGCGAAGAAAGCAGAAAGAAAAACCGGCCGAACAAAAGCCCCCTGAGCAAAAAATTGCGGACGGGCCGTCTGTTTTGGAAGAAGCGCCGGAACAGGATTTCGGCATGCGGATGGGCGGCATGTAGAACCTGCCCGTTTTTCCTGTGGAAGATGTGCACGATACGGATTCACACGATGCAAATCCCCGCCATAGCGCGGAAATCTCAACGAAAATATGAATTTTGGAGGTAAATTGCCATGAGAAAAATTGCAACCAAGGTAAAGGATCAAATCACCGGCAAAGCATTGTTGGCAAAGGCTTTGCTGCGGTCTGAACGCGGTGAGAATTTTGTCGATTCGGCCATCCGCATATTAATCGCCGTGGTTATCGGCGCTCTTTTGTTGGCCGGACTGTATACCTTGTTCGGCGACACGGTGCTGCCCACCCTCAAACAGCGCATTCAGGAGATGTTCAACTATGGGGGCTGATTTCAGCGGTCTGGGTAATCCGCTATTTCTGCTCAAGGGCGGCATTTTTATCGTCCTGCTTTTGACCGCGTCCCTCATTGATGTCAGAAAGAGGATCATCCCCGACGCCATCTGCCTGGCAATCGCCCTGACGGGCTTTATCTGTTTTACGCCGGTGAAGCTGCTGGGCTGCCTTTCCGCCCTGCCGCTCCTGATTGCCGCCCTTGTTTGGGGCGGCATGGGCGGCGGCGACATCAAGCTGATGGCGGCGGCGGGCTTTGTCCTCGGCTTCAGGGGAGGTATGGCGGCCATGGTCATGGGACTTGCCGCCATGCTTCTTTTTTATGCCGGTTGCTTTATGGTGCAAAGGCTGCGCAAGAGGGACTGCCCCAGGGCGTTCCCCCTCGCGCCCTTTCTGTCCGCCGGCTGTATAGCCGCGTATTTCATATTCCAAGGAGGAATCACACTATGAGCTTTTTAAGAAACAGGACCGTTCTCGGCGTGATCTGCATCGCGCTGTCGCTTTTCATCTGCTTTGCGGTCACTCCGCTTTTCAATTCCGGCATTTCAAAAAAGACGGACATCGTCCGCGTCGCCAGGGACATCAAAGCCGGGGAGCAAATCACCAGGGACATGGTGAAAACCGTGGAGGTCGGCAGCTACAACCTGCCCGACAACGTGGTCAGAAGCCTTGACGCCGCCCTGGGCAAATATGCGGCGGCGGACATGGCGCCGGGCGACTATATCTTAAACACCAAGCTGACCGACTCGCCCGCGGCGGAAAACGCCTACCTGTACAATCTCACCGGGGAAAAGCAAGCCATGTCGGTCACCATCAAGAGCTTCAGCAACGGCCTGTCCGGCAAGCTGATCTCCGGCGACATCGTCTCGGTCATCGCGCCGGATTACAGGAAGATGGGAGCCACCGTCATTCCCCCGGAGCTGAAATATGTGGAGGTCATCGGCGTCACCGCCAGCAGCGGCTACGACACCGACACCAGCCATGGGTTGAAAAAAGAGGACGAAAAGCAGCTTCCGGCCACCGTCACCCTGCTGGTGTCTCCGGAGCAGTCCACCATCCTCGCCGGGCTGGAGGCGGACGGAAAGCTGCACCTGTCCCTGGTGTACCGGGGGAGCAAGGAAAATGCCGCGAAGTTTATCGAAGCCCAGGACAAGGCGCTTAAAACCCTGTATCCCGCTCCGGCGGGGGACGCAACGAAAGAAAACACCGGGGCCGCTCCGCCGACAGATAAATCCTCAACGGAAAGCGAGGGCGAATAACCATGCTCAACTTTATGAAAGGAAGTCTTTTTTCCAGAGACACCGGCAACCAGCCGGAGGGTCCGGCGGTGGAAAAGGATACGCAGGTGCTGGCCGTGTGGGGCAGCCCCGGATCGGGGAAAACAACCGTCAGCGTCAAGCTGGCCAAGCACCTGGCGGACAAAAAGCGCAATGTGGCGCTGCTCCTGTGCGATATGACCGCCCCCATGCTGCCCTGCGTCTGCCCGCCCTCCGACCTGGAATGCGAGAAGTCCCTGGGCAGCATCCTGGCGGCTGCCCATGTGACGGACACCCTCGTCAAACAGAACTGCGTCACCCACAAACGGTATCGCCATCTGCTCCTGATCGGCATGCTCAAGGGGGAGAATGTGTTCACCTATCCTCCCTATAGTGCCGAATTGGCAACAGAGCTGATCGACCATCTGCGGAATATCGCGCCCTATGTCATCATTGACTGCGGCAGCGCCATCGCAACAGATATCCTCTCCGCCGTTGCCTTGATGGAAGCAGACTCGGTGCTGCGGCTGGTGAACTGCGACCTGAAATCCGTCAGCTACCTGTCGAGCCAGCTTCCCCTTTTGCGGGACAACAAATGGGACGCCGACAAGCAGTACAGGGTGGCCAGCAACGTAAAGCCCCATGAGGCCAGCGAACACATCGAGCAGGTGCTGGGCAACGTGGCGTTCAAAATACCCCACTCCGGCGAGCTGGAGAGCCAGGCCCTGGCCGGGGATCTGTTCCGGGACCTGACGCTCAAGGAAAGCCGCGGTTTCCGCAAAGAGATTGAAAAAATCAGCAGGGAGGTGTTCGGCGTATGAGCAAAAAGCACCGGCAAAAAGGCCGTGAAAACCCGCAAATAAAGAATCCGGGCGCTCCCCTGGCGGAAGCGCCGCAAATTGTCCGGCCCGTGAACTTGGCCGGCAGCCGCAATTTGTTCTTTGCGCCCGACGACAGCTCCAGGGATTTTGGAAGTGTTTTGCGCGAGGTGCAGGAGTACATCTCTTCGAAGTATTCCACCCTCATTATTGACGGCGGCGGGGACGAAGTCAAAACCAATGTCAAGCGGTACATCGCCAAATACATCCAGGATGGGCGCATCGCCGTAAGCGGCATGACCGAGGAGCAGCTTGTGGACGCCCTCTATACCGAGATGGCCGAGTTTTCCTTCCTCACCAAATACATCTTCGGCACGGGCATCGAGGAAATCGACATCAACGCCTGGAACGACATCGAGGTCCAGTACGGCAACGGCTCCACGGTCAAATTGGACGAACACTTTGAGTCCCCCGAACACGCCGTCAACGTGATCCGGAGAATGCTCCACGTGTCGGGCATGGTGCTGGACAACGCTAGCCCCGCCATCTTGGGGCATCTTTCCAAGAACATTCGCATCGCCGTGCTGAAAACGCCCCTGGTGGACGAGGACGTGGGTGTTTGCGCTTCCATCCGGATTGTCAATCCGCAAAGTCTCAAAAAAGAGGATTTTATCAACGGCGGCACAGCGACGGCCGAGATGCTGGACTTCCTCGCAGAGTGCCTGCGCTATGGCATTTCGGTGTGCGTGGCCGGCGCTACTTCCTCTGGAAAGACCACCGTGGCAGGCTGGCTTTTGACCACCATACCGGACAGCAAGCGCATCTTTACCATAGAAAACGGCTCCCGCGAGCTGGCGCTGGTACGGAAAAGAGACGGCAAGATAGTAAACAGCGTCATCCATACCCTGACCCGCAGCAGCGAAAACGAGAAGCAGAACATCGACCAGGACATGCTGCTGGACATGGCGCTGCGCTTTAATCCCGAAGTCATCTGCGTGGGCGAGATGCGCTCGTCGGAAGCCTACGCCGCCCAGGAGGCGGCCAGAACCGGCCACACCGTGCTGACCACCATCCACTCCAACAGCTGCGAAGCCACCTGGCGCAGGATGGTCACCCTCTGCAAGCGCAAATACGACATGGCGGACGACACCCTCATGTCCCTTGTCACCGAGGCGTTTCCCATCGTGGTGTTTACCAAGCAGCTTGAGGATAAAAAGCGCCGGATGATGGAGATCATGGAATGCGAAATCCTGCCCGACGGACAGCGGAACTTCCGTACCCTGTTCCAGTTCCAGATTGCGGAAAACCGCGTGGAGGACGGCAAATTCATCATTAAGGGACAGCACCGGCAGGTTATGGGCATTTCCACAAGCCTGCAAAAGCGCTTCCTGGAAAACGGCATGCCCCAGGAGGTGCTGGCGCAAATCACGAAAGGAGGTCTGGCCGGATGATCACGCTTCAACTCATGGCCTGCGTCGGCCTGATTGCTGGCGCCTTTATTCTGCTTGGGCTGTCGCCCGCCGAATTCACCGGCGGCCTGTTCGCCTTTCTAACCAGGCGCTCCAGGGGTATCCGGGATGAGATCAATGAGGCCGTTAAGCGTAAAAAACCGTCCTTCCTGCGCCGGGAAATCCTGGAGGCCCAGGATATCCTCGCCCTCACCGGACGAAGCGGCCGCTTCCCGCTGATCTGCGCGTCTTCGCTTTTGTTGTTCGCCGCCGGCGCAAGTATCGCCATCCTTCTGCAAAACGTGTTCCTCATCCCCGTCCTGGCGCTGGGCCTGATGTTTTTACCCTTCTGGTATGTCAGGCTGACGGCGGCCCACTACAGGAAAAACATCGCGGCGGAGCTGGAAACGGCTTTGAGCATCATCACCACGGCCTATCTGCGCAATGAGGACATCCTGACGGCGGTGGAGGAAAACATTCACTACCTGAACCCGCCGGTGCGCGGCGTGTTCGCCCAATTCCTCACTCAAATCAAGCTCATCAACCCCGATGTGAACGCGGCGCTCAAAGCAATGAAGCCCCGGATCGAAAACGAGGTGTTCCACGAATGGTGCGACGCCATCGCCGCCTGCCAGTACGACCGGAGCCTCAAGACCACCCTGACGCCCATCGTCGGCAAGCTGTCGGACATGCGGATCGTCAACGCCGAGCTGGAATACCTGGTGTTTGAACCACGCAAGGAATTCATCATCATGGTGATCCTGGTGATGGGCAACGTCCCCGTGATGTATTTCCTCAATAAAGGCTGGTATGACACGCTGATGCACACCGTCGTGGGGCAGCTCGTCCTGGCGGTCTGTGCGGCGGCCGTTTTCATCAGCGCGGCCTTCGTCATCCGGCTGACCAAGCCCATTGAGTACAGGAGGTAGCGAAATATGCCGACATTACTGTTTTTATTCGCAGCCCTGCTCGCGGCGGGGCTGTTTTTGATCCTGGCCGACGCGCTGAAGCTGCCCACCCTCGGCGCGGCCAGGGCCATGCTCAGCGCCGGCAGGCGGGACAAAAAGGCCGCCAAAACCATGGAAACGTGGCTCATGTCCCTTGCGGTCAGGCTCTCGAAACACATCCCCATGGATGAGTACAAAAAGAACCGCATGAATAACATTCTCAAGGCGGCGGGCATCGGCGTAACGCCGGAGGTCTACGCCGCATACGCCATGGTCAAGGCGGGGATGATCCTTCTTAGCGCCGTTCCCTGCCTGCTCCTGCTTCCGCCGCTCTCGCCGGCGCTGGTGTTCCTGGCGGTGCTGGTCTACTTCAAGGAAACCCGAAAAGCGGACGAGCAGCTGCGGGAAAAGCGGGAGCGGATCGAAAGGGAACTGCCGAGGTTTGTGGCCACCGTCGAACAGACGCTGAAAAGCAGCCGCGACGTGCTGGCGATGATGGAGAACTACAAGAAAAACGCAGGGGAGGCCTTCGCCCGCGAGCTGGACATTGTGACGGCGGACATGCGCTCCTCCTCCTACGAGGCGGCCCTCACCCGGTTCGAGGCAAGGCTCAATTCCCCCATGCTCTCGGACGTAGTCAGGGGACTGATCGGCGTCCTGCGGGGGGACGACAGCGCCGTCTATTTCCAAATGCTGGCCCATGACTTCAAGGCCATGGAGCTGCAGCGGCTCAAGGGCCAGGCGCAGAAGATACCGTCCAAAATCCGGGTGTTCTCTTTCATCATGCTGATGTGCTTTCTGTTCACCTATCTGGCCGTCATCGCCTATGAGATCGTAAAGTCTCTGAACGCCATGTTCTGAAGGTGGGCTTTAAATCTATACCAGGAAAGGAGAACGCAATGGAAAGGATTGAGAAAATAAAGGAGCTGTTTCGGGAAAAACTCGTACCCGGACAGGAGCAGGGGGTGCGGATGTGTTAACAAAGCTGCGCGATAGCCGCGGGGAAGGATACATCGATGTGGCTGTGCTGGTGCTCTGCACCATGCTGGTCGTCGCCCTGGCCGTCAAGGTGCTTCCTGTCTACATTGCCAAAAGCCAGCTGGACACCTTTGCCGCGGAGCTGTGCCGGGAGGCGGAGATCGCGGGCCGGGTGGGCAGTGAAACCAGCCTGCGGGAGCAGGTGCTGCGGGAAAAAACAGGACTTGATCCCGTCGTCACCTGGTCAAAGACAGGCAAAATCCAGCTCAACCAGGAATTCACGGTGACCGTTACCCTGCGGAGAGATATCGGCCTCTTTGGCGGTTTCGGCTCCTTTCCCATTACGCTGACGGCAAAAGCCACGGGGAAAAGCGAGGTGTACTGGAAGTGAAAATAAGGGAAATATATGGTATAATAAGGAATAAAAAGGGATCGTCATTCCCCCTGATTGTCGCCGTGGCCCTGGTTCTGGCGATGATTTTGTGCGGCGTATCCGAATACATGCGGCTGATAATGATCGCGCAGGGTGTTCGGGACGCGGTGCAGTCCGCCGTTGTTTCGACAGTGAACGACAACTATGACGACATCTATCACGGCGTGCGGGAGGGCTACGCCGGGGGCTACCAGCTAGTGGGCGCCTCCTGGGAGGACAGCGTCGACTACGGCGATATTTACGCGTATCTTGACAAAACTCTGGGCCTGCAAAAAAGCGGCGGGTACCATGTGAAGTATGCGGGCGAGAGTGTGGAATACAAGCTCTCCGGCCTGTCGGTGGACATCCGGAACGCGCCGCTGGCTCCCTCCGATCCCGCCGGCGTGCAGGGCTTCCTGGTCGACGCGGCGATCCGGCTGGAGGTTCCGGTATCCTTCGGAGGCAAGATACTGCCGCCCATGGGGATCAATCTCCGGGTGCGGGCAAAATATATGTCTGTATTTTGACTTTTTCGCAAATACGATAGACTTCCCGAAACTTCTGTGGTAGGGTGTGGACTATAAAGAGCTATCGAAAAACCGACAAGGAGGCAATTCTTATGAGGAATATACAGGACAAGACAAAGAAACGTCTGACCATCGCCGGGCTTGGCATTGTATGCGTGGCGCTGGTTATAGCGATATCCTCTCAATTTAAAACGGAAACGCCGCCGGACGGCGGCAACGCTCCGGCGTCCATTGCCACGGTCGAGGTCAACCCAAGCGCGGATATAGGCGGCAAGGCGGGAGAAAAAGAAGTGGTCGTCCCGGCCAGCGAGCCGATTGCGGCGCCAGCCGATAACACGGCGCCCCAGACCGACCAGCCGGTGCAAAACCTGCAGCCGGAAGTGACCAAACCGCCGGAGCCGACGGAAAGCCAGAAGGCCGACCCGACCCGAAAACCGAGCGGGGAAAAGGTTGATAATGTGCAAGCCACGGACCACAACAATGTGCAGAAACCGGATGCTCCGCAGACCGGTGAACCAAAGGGCGGCGAGAGAAAAGACGGCAAGGTTTATCTCCCCGGCTTCGGCTGGGTAACTGAAACAGGCGGTTCGGGCACAAAGGCAGATGATATGTACGAGAACGGAAATAAAATTGGAACGATGGATTAGCCCCCGACAATAGAATAAAACATTCCAGGGAACGCGGCAGAAATGCCGCGTTTTTCGATGTTTAAGGAGGTCTCTATGAAACGTACACTCAGCATTTTTATTGTGCTGGTCCTGCTGCTGACCGCCAGGCTTCCCCTAACCGCCTATGCCGAGGGCGAAGGAAACATTGACAATGGCGGTGGAGGTATGGGCAGCGGCACCAGCGAAAACTTCTGGAACACAGGTGACGAAGGGGTGCGGGTTACAGTAGTTAGAGCCAGTGACCATGCAGTAGTAACTACGCCTATTGATATTACCAACAAGCATCCCGACAACGTACAGGCGCACTTCGGAAAGGTAAGCAAAATATCCTACACAAACGGTTTTTCCCTGACACCCAGCATGCAGCAGTACACCTATGTCAATCCGGCGCAAACAATTCCGCGAATTATTAGTTCCGGCAGCGGCAATGCCAATATTGAAGCCATCAAAAGCTATTTTACCGATGAACAGGTTCTACGAAGTATTGCAAACTTGACAGGCTTTAACTTTGACACCCTTATCAACGGCGACTATAAAATCCTGCTGGAACCCGTCGCCTACATGACTTTCCAGGGTGTAAGGATCGCCGTGACCGCAACCGAGGCGGCCCTCTACGACCAGCAGCTTGACGGCGGGCTGCGCAGCAAGATGGTGTCTCTTTCGCACAAGAACCTGCCGCTGGCGATGTTCCTCGAAACGCCCGACCTCGGCTATCCGGCGTGGTCCGGCTCCCGGACGGCCGCCGCCTCCAACGCGGATATCATTTCTTCCCTCGGCCTTGGCATCATACGGTTCAGCGAGGCGGAGCCTCCCCAGGTGAGCGGTTATGATTACACCTACCGTGTCAACACACAGGTCGTCACCTCGGTTACGGTCAGCGGAGGCCAGGCCGATCCCGACCATCCCGTGACGGCGCGCTTTACCATCGGCGGCCAAACCTACACGGTGAATAACATATATTATCCCGAAAGCGACAGCCAGCTTGTGTGGGTGCGCTGGACGACACCCTCCACACCGCAGACCATGACCATCCATGTGTCCGTCACAGGCAGGGGCAGGGCGAGCCAGGGTACCATCACCGCCAATATTGTGGACCTGTCGGGACATGAGCCGCCAAACCCCGTCGCCGACGACCGCAACGACTCCTATACCCAACCGGCCGTTCCGAACAACCCGCAGAAAACCTCCGCCACATGGGGCGTCTGGCGTCCCTGGTGGCACGCGTATTGGGTGTGGCACTCCACCGGCGAGGATTCGGGGTACTGGTGTGATCACGGCTGGTGGGAGTTCGACTGGAACACTTACACCGCAAGCCTTTCGGCCTCCATGAGGGTCGTTCCGGATGCGAAAAATCCTACTGCTTCGGGCAAAACCATGAAAAGCGGGTATGGGATCAACCAGACCGTCACTGCAAATGTCAGCACCAACCAATCCTCGGCGGTGACGGCCGCGCAGACCGCCGTCACCTATTTCCCCGAATTCCGGTATCAGTCCTACTGGCGCCTGCTGGAGAGGAGCGGTGGCGGCCTCGGCACCCAGTTTGAGTTTGCCAGGAACAGATATTCAACCTATAACCGGCGCACCCACTTCACGCCCATCTGGATGCCGGACGGAAGCTATACCCCCTACACCTACCTGATGGACTGCTGGACGCCCCAGGGGATGCTCAGCATGAACCTCGCCGACTCGGTGACCATCAGCGGGAACCTCTGGAGCGACTGGCATATCGCGCCGGTCAAGCCTTAAAAATATCATCAGAAAAAGAACAGACCGCAGGGCAAAAGCAGCTTTGCGGTTTTTTTTCAGCAATAAAAGCATGAAAGGAGATGTGGAAAAACCATGAAAAAAACCAAGAAGCTTCTGCTTGTCTTTTGCCTTATCCTTGTCCTGACAGGCATATTCTGCGTGACCGCCTATGCCGATCCCACCGGCGATGTGGCAGGGGCGATTGAAGGGACGTGGAAAGACGCGTCCGCGCAGATCAAAACCGTGGTCAACAAGGTGGTGTTCCCCGCCATCGACCTGATCCTGGCCGTGTTTTTCTTCGCCAAACTGGGGATGGCGTACTTCGACTACCGCAAACACGGGCAGTTTGAATGGGCGGCGCCGGCGATCCTGTTCGCAACCCTTGTGTTTATGTTAACGGCCCCCTTATACATCTGGAGCATCCTTGGCATGTGACAACTGTAAAATGATGCGCGGGAGCCTGTGTAAAAGCAGGCTCTCCGCTTTTCGGGAAAGGAGTGACACGCCCAATGTTTATATGGGATTTTGCCGCCGACCTTGTGCTGGGACAGATCATGGACTGGATATATGCGCAGATTGTTGGATTTCTCGGTGAGTTTTTCTCCATGATGGGCAACATGAGCGCCGAGTTGTTTGAGATGAGCTGGGTGCAGGCTGTCGTGCTGTTCTTCTCTTATCTCGCGTGGGCGCTTTATGTGACGGGGCTGGTGGTCTCCGCCTTCGAGTGCGCCATTGAATACCAGTCCGGACGCGGCAGCGTCAAAGACGCAGCTCTTAACGCCTTTAAGGGATTTATGGCGGTCGGACTGTTTACCGTTGTCCCGGTGGAGTTATACAAGCTGGCGATAACCCTGCAGGGCAGCTTTACATCGGGCATCACCGGTCTTGCCAACGGCGGGATCAGCGCCATGACGCTTGCCGCCCTCGCCAATGTCGGCGGCTTCGGATTCAACCCCATCATGGGGCTATTCTGCGTCATCCTCATGGGCTACGCGGTGATCAAGGTGTTCTTTGCCAATCTGAAACGCGGCGGCATTCTGCTGATCCAGATCGCCGTGGGGAGCCTGTACATGTTCAGCGTTCCCCGCGGCTACATTGACGGCTTCATAAGCTGGTGCAAGCAGGTGGTGGGCTTGTGCCTCACCGCGTTTTTGCAGTCCACCATTCTCATCGCGGGGCTCATGGTGTTCAACAGCAGCATGCTTTTAGGCCTCGGCCTGATGCTGGCGGCCTCGGAGGTGCCAAGGATCGCGGGGCAATTCGGGCTGGACACCTCCACCAGGGGCAATCTGATGAGCACCGTGTACGCCGCCCAAACAGCGTTCAACATGACAAGGACGGTGGTAAGGGCGGTGGCGGCGAAATGACGGATAAGAAGCTGGTCTATATTGCCTCGCCCTATGCCGGAGATATCGAATACAACACCCGGATGGCAATAAAATACTGCCGCTACGCCGCGGAACACGGCGTTATCCCTCTGGCTCCCCATTTGCTGATGCCGAGATTTCTCTGCGAAGCGAATCCGGAAGAACGGGAGCTGGGGATCAAAATGGGGCTGCAGCTCCTTGCCTTATGCTCCGAACTGTGGGTCTTCGGCGGCCGGATATCCGAGGGCATGCGGCGTGAGATCGCGGAGGCCGAAAGGCTCGGCGTCCCGATTAAACACATCGGCGAAATTGAAATGACGGGAGTGAAGGATATGAAAAAATACGGAATATGGGCGAAAAGAAGCGCGGCCTCCGTCTGCGGCGCGGCGGAAGCCTGGCTCAAGTCGGACGGAAAGCCCATGACTTTTGACACTTATGAGGAAGCGGCGGGCAAGGCCGAAGCGCTTATGAAGAATATCGGGACGGTCAACGTTTCCTATTATCCCAGGCCAATGGAACAGGAGCCGGAGGACGCGCCCGCTCCCAGCATGAGTATGAAATTATAAGGAGGGCTGAAAAGTGTATATTTACCCCGACAATTTGAAATCCAAGGCGGTGCTGTGGCTGTGGCAGCTCCGGGACATCGGCGTGATCGGTATCGGTTGCCTTATCTCTGTTTTCGCACTGGCGCAGCTTGGTTTTTTGCTTCCCATCGTGGCGACGGCTCTCTACGCCTTTTTGACCATTCGATTTGACGACACCAGCATCCTTGACTTTATCCGCTATGCCTGCGCCTTTTTCCTGACCGGGCAGCAGTTCTACGAATGGCGGCTGCAATCCGGCGACCATTGGGAACCGGACGGAAAGCGGGTGGGCAAATGAGCAGAAAAGAAAAAAAAGAGCAGAAGCAAAGGCAGGCCACGCGGCAGCTCATCAACACCAGAGCCATCACCGACTACAGCCTGCAGACCTACGGCCACGGCGAGCTGGTATATTTTATCATCAAGCCCAGCAACATTTCCGTATTGTCCGAAGCCAGCGTCTCGGCGCGGATCTACGCCTTGATGACCGTGCTGAAAGGCATGGCGGAGATTGAGATGTGCTGCCTGAATTCCCGTGAGAACTTTGAGGACAACAAGCGGTTCCTGAAAAGCCGCGCGGAACAGGAGGACAATCCGGCCGTCCGCAAGCTGCTGGAAGCGGACCTGACCTTCCTCGACCGCATCCAGGTGCAGATGGCGACCGCGAGGGAATTTCTCATCATCATCCGGCTGCGCGATGAAAAAGAGAGCGAGGTGTTCCCCTACTTAAACCGCATTGAGAAAACCCTGCGGGAGCAGGGCTTCTCTGTCAAGCGGGCCGGCAAAGAGGATATCAAGCGGCTGCTGGCGGTCTATTTCGAGCAAAACGTGACCACCGAGCGGTTTGAAGATTTTGACGGAGAGCGGTGGATCATTTTCGGAGACTGATGAACAAAAAACATGCATAAACCGCAGTGCAGCAAGGTCCAGGATATCCCGGTGTTGTTTGAATTAATAGTGAAAATATTGTATAATATAAAGGTAAGGTGGTGTTCATATGAGAGATCTGGAAAAACTGATAGATGAGGTAAACGGCTCAATGTCAATGGAGGGCATGCCGCTTACGAAGGATGATAAAGATAGAATCAGACGGTGTGCCGGGAATGATAAACTGGTTGAAAAAACCATAGCTGAGCTCGTTAAAAAGCACACGGCTGCCAGGAGCTATAGCCATGAGCAGCAACTATGAATACAGTTATGAGTGGGATCAAAGATATTGCTACCCTCATTCCAATGTTCTTATCAACAAGCTGGGCATCAGGGATGCTGAAAAGCTCCAGATAGCCGAAAGAGAAATAACTTCCTTGAGAATTGCCAATGCCAAAGTAAATGTTATAAAAGGCAATTTTGATCTGCTCCATTTACGACAGATTCACAAGTATATATTTGGCGATATCTACGAATGGGCGGGCGAAATCAGATGGGTGAACATCGCAAAAGGAAATATGTTTTGCAACTATGAGTTCATCGAACAAAACGCCGATCAGCTCTTCGCTAAGCTGAAAAAAGAAAATTACTTGAAAGATGCCTCCGCAGATGAAATTCCCATCCGTCTTGCGTATTATCTTGGTGAAATCAATGTCCTTCATCCATTCAGAGAAGGAAACGGCAGGGCGCAGAGGCTCTTTATCGAGTATTTGGCCGAAAATGCAGGCTATAGCGTAGACTTTTCCGAGGTGACCGACAAGCAAATGATTGAAGCAAGCGTGGCATCCTTCTCATGCGATTATACCAAAATGAATGAATTGTTCATCAAGATAACCAAGCCTCTGACAGAGAACAGCATCACTCAAATTTTCATGGGATAAAGACTAAAAAATATAGGGTCATTATTGCATAGAGAGCATTAGCTTTACCGGCTGATGCTCTTTTATATTATCATCATATATAAGCCGTTTGCTTTGTTGTGGAAATAGAGCAAGCGGCTTTTTTTCTGTTCAAATCCGGAAAAAATTAAATTTTCCGCTCATTAAGGAGATGATACCATATGCCCAAAAAAGTCCGTTCTCCCGCCGCAGCGCGGCAGGATGACATACGCGTGCAGGAATTCCTTGACATGATCGCGCCGTCGGTCGTCAAATTCTATACCGACCACTTCATTTGCGGCAATACCTACCGCTGCGTGTGGGCGCTTCGGGAGTATCCGACCGCCACGGAGGAACAGGCCATCCTCCGGCACCTGGGCGAGAAGGATGGCGTCACCCTGCGCATCTATACCCGCCATGTCACACCGGTGGAGGAAAGAAAAATCATATCAAACGCCGCCAATAAAAACCGCATGAAGCGAAGCAGCACCAACGACCTGCAGCAGACCGTCGCCGCCGAGAGCAACCTGCAGGACGTGGCCAATATCGTGGCTTCCATGCACCGGAACAAGGAGCCGCTGCTCCACGCCGCCGTATATATCGAACTGTCCGCCCACGACCCCGACCAGCTCAAGCTGCTGCAGACCGAGGTGCTGACAGAGCTCATACGGAACAAGCTCAATGTGGACCGGCTCCTGCTCCGCCAGAAGCAGGGATTTATTTGCGCAATGCCTTCCGGCTGGAACGTGTTCGGCGACCAGTTTGAGCGTGTGCTGCCTGCGTCGTCAGTGGCCAACCTCTATCCCTTCAACTACAGCGGCAAAACCGACGAGCGCGGGTTTTACCTCGGCAGGGACAAATTCGGCAGCAACATCCTTGTGGATTTCAACAAGCGGGCCGATGACAAGACCAACGCCAACATCCTGATCCTGGGCAATTCCGGCCAGGGCAAAAGCTATCTATTGAAACTTATCCTCACCAATCTGCGGGAGTCCGGCATGCATGTGCTGGCTTTAGACCCTGAGATGGAATACGAGGAACTGACGGTAAACCTCGGCGGCTGCTTCATAGACCTCATGTCCGGCGAATACATCATCAATGTGCTGGAGCCGAAAACATGGGATATATCCGGCGACCCCGGGGACACCGGTGCACCCCAGGCGTTCCGGCAGACATCCAAACTCAGCCAGCACATCAGCTTTCTCAAAGACTTTTTCCGCTGCTACAAGGACTTTGACGACCGGCAGATCGACACCATTGAGATCATGCTGGGCAAGCTCTACGACAAATGGGGCATCACCGACCGGAGCAATTTCGACCGGCTGAAGCCCGCGGATTACCCCATCCTGTCCGACCTGTACGAGCTGGTGGAGGCCGAGTACAAAGCCTTCGACGAGAGCCGCCGCCAGCTCTACACCGCCGACACGCTGCGGGAAATCTGCCTTGGACTCCACTCCCTGTGCAAGGGCGCGGAGTCCAATTTTTTCAACGGGCACACCAATATCACTGGCGGCAGCTTCGTGACCTTCGGCGTCAAGGGGCTGCTGCAGGCGTCGAAGAACATCCGCAACGCCCTGCTGTTCAACGTGCTGTCCTTTATGAGCAACGAGCTGCTGACTGCCGGAAACACGGCCGCCTCCATCGACGAGCTGTATTTATTCCTCACAAACCTGACGGCGATAGAGTACATCCGGAATTTCATGAAGCGTGTGAGAAAGAAGGACAGCGCCGTCATTCTCGCCTCGCAGAATCTTGAGGACTTCGACATCGAAGGCATCCGCGAATACACCAAGCCCCTGTTCTCCATACCTACGCACCAGTTCCTGTTCAACGCGGGCAACATCGACGCCAAATTCTATATCGAAAACCTTCAATTGGAGCAGAGCGAGTACAACCTGATCCGCTATCCGCAGCGCGGCGTGTGCCTCTACAAATGCGGCAACGAGCGGTACAACCTCATGGTGACCGCGCCGGAACACAAGGCAAGGCTCTTTGGAAAGGCGGGCGGCAGATGATGAGAAATATAGAGATCAAAAAAAGCATGGGCGGGATGCGAATGCCGTAGCGAGGGGGTGAAGGATTTTGGAGATGAAAGAACAGCGCTTCGGCATCGAAATCGAATTGACAGGACTGTCCCGCCTGCGCGCCGCCCAGGTCCTGGCGGAATACTTCGGCACGCCGGTTTCCAATGACGGGGGCTATTATGGCATCTATTCCGTCCTGGACGGCCAAAGCCGCCGGTGGAAGGTCATGAGCGACGGCAGCATCACTACAGAGAAAAAAGAAGGGCGGCGGATTGTTCCTGCCGACAGCACCTACAGCGTGGAACTGGTCAGCCCCATCTGCAGGTATGAGGATATCGAAACCATACAGGAAATCGTCCGCCAGCTCCGCACAGCCGGAGCCATCGCCAACGCAAGCTGCGGCATCCATGTCCACGTGGACGCCTCGCCCCACAACGCCAACACCCTGCGCAACATCACCAACATCATGGCCAGCAAGGAGGACTTGATCTACAAGGCGCTGCAGGTGAGCGTGGCACGGGAACGCCGCTACTGCAAAAAGGTGGAGCAGAGCTTTTTGGAGGAACTCAACCGCAAGAAGCCGAAAACCCTGGAGCAGGTCAGCCGGATCTGGTACAACGGTAACGACGGTAGGCATGAGCATTACCACAACAGCCGCTACCACTGTTTGAACCTCCACAGCGTGTTCCAGAAGGGCACGATTGAATTCAGGCTGTTCAACGGCACCACCCATGCCGGAAAGATCAAGGCATACATCCAGATCTGCCTTGCCATCAGCCATCAGGCACTGACACAGAGGTGCGCCAGCCGCATCAAAACCCAAAGCACCAATGAAAAATATACCTTCCGCACCTGGCTTCTGCGGCTAGGCCTTATCGGCGACGAATTCAAGACCGCCCGGCTTCATCTCCTGGAACATCTGGACGGCTGCATCGCGTGGAAAGACCCCGCCCAGGCGGAACGGCAAAAACAAAGGCTAAGGCAGAAAAAAGAAAAGGAACTGGCGCGGGCCGCCGGGGCCGTACAGGCGTCACAGGAACAAGATCAAACAGACATGGAACAGGCCGGGACTGAAGAAGGACCCGGCCTTTCCATGTCCATGTAGCAAGGAGGAATGAGAGAAAATGAAAAGCAAAACCCTATACATCGCCTACGGCAGCAACCTCAACCTGACGCAGATGGCCTGCCGCTGCCCCACCGCCAAAGTAGTCGGGACAAGCGAGCTTAAGGATTATGAGCTGCTGTTCAGAGGCAGCCGCCATAGCGCGGTGGCAACGGTGGAACCCTGCAAAGGCGGCTGTGTGCCTGTTCTTTTATGGACGCTGAAGGAAAAAGACCTGCAGGCTCTCGATCGCTACGAGGGATATCCCCACTTTTACCGCAAGAAAATCCTCAATGTGGAGCTGAAAGGCGGGATCGTTTCCGCCATGGCGTATATCATGAACGACGGGCATCCCTTCGGCGCGCCCTCGGATCACTACCTGAACACCATCCTGGAAGGCTATGAAAGCGCGGGCTTTGACACCGAGGTTCTGGAACAGGCGGTGGAAAAATCCATCCGGCTGGCCGAGGAACAGCAGCCGGAACAGGAGAACCTGTTTGGCCTGAAATGGTGGTGAGAGCATGGCTGATCCCGCAACCATCACCCTTGCGGTCAGGGCGGCCGTCGCCGCGGCAACCGACAAAAGGACATGGAAGGCTGCCGGCGTTCTTGTCGCCGCCATCCTGACGCCCTTTATCCTTATCGTCGTGATGATCGTGAGCCTGCTCTCGGCTGCGGCGGATCACAACAGCAACGCCATAGAATTGTGCTTCAACGGCGGCGCTATCTCTTCCCGGGTCCCCGCCGATTACGCCGCCCATATCCGGGAGATGCGCAACGGCTTTTCGGAGCTTGACGCCGCCATCGCCGACATATCTTCGCAGGTGGAGGATGGACAGCTTGACGCCACCCGCATAAAGGCGGTTTTTTATTCTCTGTTCTTCGGCGCTGAAAACTTGCGGATGGACGCCTCGGATTACCGGGCCTTCGCCGACTGCTTCGTGCGGTACGAAACCCGCGCCGAAAAGGATGAGGACGGCAACAAAACCGGTAAAACCTACACCGTGGCCGTGCCGCTTAAATCCCTGCCGGAGATCTACGCCAACCTCCAAACCACCCTGGGCAGGACAATCACCCATGAGGACCGGGCCAACGCCTCGGAGATTTACCACCGCATATTGTACGGCGGCGGCATCCCCACCTATGGGGAGGCGTTCAACGCCTGGTCAAACGGACTGCCTCTGTCCGACGCGCCCTTTGTCGGAGCCGACGGCTTCTGTTCTCCCCTGGGGGAAGGCTGGCGCGGCATGGTGACCTCGGAATTCGGGTACAGGACCGACCCATTCACTGGTCGGCACAAAGGACACTCCGGCATCGACCTGGCCGCGCCCCAAGGGACGCCAATCCGCGCTGCGCTGGACGGCACGGTGCTGTTTGCACGCTATAAGACCACGGGCTACGGCTATCATTTAGCCATCGACCACGGCGGCGGCTTTGTCACTTTCTACGCCCACTGCTCCAAAATCCTCGTCACCGAGGGTCAGGCGGTCAAGGCCGGCGACATCATCGCGGAGGTTGGCAGCACCGGAAGAAGCACCGGCCCGCACCTGCATTTTGAGGTGCGCATCAATGGAGAAATCCAAAATCCAAGAAGCTATCTGCCGTAGAAAGGAGGAAATGAGACATGAGAGAAACGGAACTTACGATACTGTTCCCCACGGAGAAGCTGGAGGCCCTCCGTTTTTTTATGCGCAAAAAAGAGCTGGACATCGAACGGGAGATGAAGGATTACCTTGAAAAAACCTATGAGAGGATCGTCCCCGTCCATGTCCGGGAGTATGTGGAAAGCAGGATCGGACAGGAGCCTGCCCAGGAACAGATGCCAGGACCGGAAGCCCAGGAACGGCAGACGGAACCGCAGCGCCAGCCAAGGCAGACCCGCCGCCAGCGTGAGCAGGCAGCAACCGAGGCGCCTTCCTCTCCGCAAGCTCAGACCGGGACGGAGGGACCTGCCGAGGAAGAAACCCAGGGCATGACCATGAGCATGTAAACAGCGGAAAGGAAAAAGGAGGTGTTAATTTTAATGATTAAGCTTGGTGTGGACAACGGAAACTACAACACCAAATCCTCGGAGGGGATGCTCTATGCCTCCGGATACACTGCAAGCGACAAGGAATTCATCACGCCGGATATGCAGCTCTTCTACGAGGGCAGATATTACGCCATCGGCGAGCGCCGCATGCGTTTTCAGCAGGACAAGACCAGAGAGCCGGATACCTTTATGCTTACGCTGCCGGCAATCGCGGATGCGATGAAGCACGCGGGAACCACAAGCGCGGAAATCGCCCTTGGCGTGGGCCTGCCCATTGGCAGCTACGGGACGCAGAAGGAGGCATTTCGGCGATATTTTCTGCGTGACAATGTTTCGTTCTTGTTCGAGGGAACGTCTTACCGATGCCGCATCGCCGAGTGCAAGGTGTTCGCGCAGGGTCATGCGGCGCTGTGCCGGTATTATCCGCAGCTGAAGGATTACCGCAGCATCACGCTGGTGGATATCGGCGGGTATACAGTGGATATCCTCACACTCCATGACTTCCGGCTGGACAGATCGAGCTGCGCCAGCCTGCGCATGGGAACCATTACCCTCTACAGCCGGATTCAGGATACGCTCCAGCGCAATGACATCCTCCTGTCGGACGAACTTATCACCGACGCCATCCGGGGACAAATCCAGCACTCCGACAGCAAGCTGATTGAGGCGGTGGTGGAACAGGCGGTGGCGGCCTACTGCAAGGAGCTGTTTAACGCCCTGCGGGAGAGGGGGCTGGATCTGAAGCTCCCCACGGTGTTCGCGGGCGGTGGTGCGGAACTGCTCGAACTCATGCTGCGCAGGAGCGACATCAATACTGTGGCTGTGCTGAACCGGTTCGCCAATGCGGACGGCTACAGGCTTTTGATGGGGTGAGCCTATGTCCGGGCGAAAACGATATTATCTCTCCTTCGATATGGACAACCCAAGACATCGGGAAGCCGAGACACTGTTTGCGCGGCAGGCCAGCAGGCAGCGCACCGAGTATGTGGTTACCAGCATCCTGACGGCACATCAGACGGAAAGCCTGGAGCAGGTTGTCCGGCAGGCGGTCAGGGACGAGCTGCGAAATGCTGCGCCGCCACCGCAAACCACGCTGCCAGGGGAAACGGATGATGGTGTTCGGCTGTCCGATCTCCCCGGCAGCCTTATCCGTGCGCTGGAGGAATTGTAACCATGTTGGCTCATTTTCCTGCTGCCGTTATGACGGCGGGTCAGGAAAGTACACCAACATGGCTCACTTTTTCCTGCGATACAGAAATTTTGTAAAGGAGTGAACCTACTATGAGAAAATCAACCGTCCAAATCCAATACGACGCCGAGAAGCTTCGCGCCATCCGCCAGTACATGGGCAAAGAGGACACGGAGTTTCAGGCCGAGCTGGAGGATTTTCTCCAGAAGCTCTACGAAGAACACGTTCCCGCTCCCGTCCGGGAATACATTGAAAGCCGGAAGTTCCCGGAACCTGAAAGGCCTAACCGTCCCTCATGCCCCGCTCCATCGGCACCGGCGAAAAACAACAGCGCGGGCGGGAATGCGTAAATGCGGTTTGGACGCACTGTCGCCGCCTGTGTACCCCTGTGTCCGCTTTTTGCGGCGGGGGTGACATCATAACACCTGCGGGCAGAATAACGCCCCGTATCGGGGCTTTGTGAGCGGGAAAACAAAAAAGCGGACGCAGGCATGGAAGCTACCCTCCCTTTTGGGGGGTGAACCATGGGGTCGAAAACCTTGCAGGTTAAAGAGGCGGGGTCGCAAACGCCTCCGCCTCGGCTCACATCAGCCCGCAATGCGGGCTGAAGGACGTTTCCCGCCGGGGTCGGATTTTGCCATTTGGGGTTGCTACAGGAGTCGCAGGCCGCCGGCAAAGCCCATAGCCGAAGGCTTTCCACAGGCGTCGCGACAGGCGTTGCGGCAAAAATGCGCACCGGATTGGAGGTGGACAATATGGCAGAAGAAAACAAAAAGAAATTCCCCTTGTGGATGCGCCCGGAAACGCGGAAGCAGGTCAAGGAATGGTATAAAAAGGACAACTGCGGCAGCCAGAGCGAGTTCATCGAAAAGGCGGTCCTGTTTTACTGCGGCTACATCTCCGCGGAAAACAGCATGAAGTATTTGCCCGCCGCCCTAACCTCCGCCATGGCCGGGGTGGTGGAAAGCTCGGAGAACAGGATCGCCCGCCTGCTCTTCAAGCTGGCGGTGGAAATGTCCATGATGATGAACATCATCGCGTCCAACGCGGAGATTGACGAAGCCCTGCTGCAGAGGCTGCGGGGCAAGTGCGTGAACGACGTGAAGAAATCCGTCGGCGCCGTCACCTTCGAGGACGTGGTGAAATTCCAGAAGGGCGAGTAGGGTGACGGACCATGCCGAGACTCATCTTCAAATGCCGTTACCTGAAAAACGCGCCGAAACACCTTGCCAATTTCATAGAATACGCTGCCACCCGCGAGGGCGTGGAAAAAGTGCCGGACAGCACGGGACTGCTTCCCGCCACCAAAAAACAACAGCGGCTCATCGCAGAAATCATAAGCAAGCTTCCCGACACGGCCGGCCTCTTTGAGTACGAAGACTACCTTAAAGATAAGACCAGGGAAAACGCGTTGGAGTTTATCGCCGTGGCGCTGGAGCAAAACCTCGATCTCCTCGGCAAGCGCGAAAACTATGTCGGATACATCGCCAACCGTCCGGGGGCGGAGGCCCTTGGCAGCCATGGCCTGTTCACCGACGCCGACCTGCCTGTGGTGCTGTCCAAAGTGGCAGAGGAAGTCGCCAATCACGCTGGCAACGTGTGGACCAATGTCATCTCCCTGCGCCGGGAGGACGCGGCTCGGCTCGGCTACGACAACGCCAAAGCGTGGCGGGACCTGATCCGGGGACAGCGCAACCATATCGCGGAGCAGATGAAGATTGCCCCGGAAAATCTCCGCTGGTACGCCGCCTACCATAACGAGGGTCATCATCCTCACGTGCATTTAATCGCATACTCCGTTAACCCCACGGAAGCCTATCTCACCAAACAGGGCATTGAAAACATGCGAAGCAGCCTGGCAAGGGAAATCTTCAAACAGGACCTTATTCAGATTTATTCCGAACAGACGAAGCGCCGCGACGCCCTGACCAGACAAAGCCGGGAGTCCATGCGGGAAATCATCGGTCAGATAAGTTCGGGAGTCTGCGAAAACAAAACCATTGAGGAATTGATTGCGCGCCTGGCGGAGCGGCTCAAGCACACCTCCGGCAAAAAGAAATACGGCTATCTGAAAGCGCCCCTCAAGGCGGTCGTCGATCAGATCGTGGACGAGCTGGCCAGGGATGAGCGGGTGGCCCGGTGCTACGAAAAATGGTGCGAGCTGCGCAACGAAGTGCTGCGCACCTATGCCGACATGCTTCCCGATCCGCTGCCTCTCTCCAGACGGAAGGAATTCAAGAGCATAAAAAATATGGTGATCGCCGAGGCAATGAGCATCGGCGGCCACCATTTCACTTTTGAGCCGGATGAGGATATGGAAACAGACATGTATCTCGCGGGAGAAGATATTCCCAAGGATGTGTCCGCGGCGGCTGCATATTTTGAAAAGACGGCCCGGCTGGGCAACGTCCATGCCCAATACGTGCTGGCAAAGCTGTATCTTACTGGAGAGGATATGCCCAAAGATGTTCCGAAGGCCGTAGAACTGCTGGCAAAGTCCGCAATGCAGGACAATTCATTCGCCCAGTACAGGCTGGGCAAGCTCTATATACTGGGAAAGGATGTTCCCAAAGATGTGGATGAGGCCGTCAAGTGGCTGACTGCTTCCGCGGAACAGGGAAATCAATATGCGCAGTATGCGCTCGGCAAGCTCTACCTTATGGGGTATGAGGTTCCAAGGGACCGGGAGGCCGCGGTACGCTGGCTTTCTCTGTCAGCCGGACAGGGAAACATCTATGCGCAGTTTTTCCTCGACCATGTGGACTCCTTCCGCGAACCGTCGGTCCTGATGGCGGCCACACGGCTCATGCACCACCTGGGCAATATCTTCCGCAACGAGCAAAAGCGATTTGGCGGAGGCGTTATGCAGGTGGATCGCAAGCTGCGCAAAAAGCTGGCGCAGAAAAAAGCGGCCCAGGGCCACGCCCATGACGATCGCGAACCTCGCCAAAGCTATTAACAGGAGGGATTTCCATGATGAAAGAATATTTACGCAAAAAAGATAAAGCGCTTATCCCGCGTTTGCCTTCCAATCGCAAGCCGCTCCCGCAAAGGGCGGCTTTTTTTCGCAGACGCGGCAAACGGAAACGCTGACCGGAGAGGGATATCATGGCAAAATACATTCCCTTCACCGATGAACAAATACGCCGGGCCAACGCCGTTGACCTGGCGGACTTCCTGCGGCGCCAGGGAGAGCATCTCACCCGCGCCGGAAGGGACTGGCGCTGGAAGCGGCATGACAGCGTGACCATCCGGGGCAACCAATGGTACAGGCACAGCCGGGAGGAAGGCGGCCTCGCCATCGACTTCGTGCGGGAATTCTACGGCCTGTCCTTTCCGGAGGCGGTGACGCTGCTCCTGGGCGGCGAAGGGGGCGTGGAATGGAATCAAACCCATAAAAGCGCCCCGGCTCCCCGCAAGCCCTTTGCGCTGCCGGAAATGAACAGCGACATGCGCCGCGTCTACGCGTACCTGATCAAACAGCGGTTCATAGACCGGGATATCATCACCCATTTTGCAAAGATGAAAATGCTTTATGAAAGCTGCGAGCGAGCCGCGGATAAAACAAAAGAATATCACAACGCCGTTTTTGTCGGGTATGATGAAAACGGCGCCCCGAGGCATGCGCACAAACGGGGGCTTTACACCGTGGGCGGCAGCTACCGGGGCAACGTGGAAGGCAGCGACCCGGCATACAGCTTCCATCATATAGGCGCTAACGACACCTTGTATGTGTTTGAAGCGCCCATAGATATGCTGTCCTTTATCACCCTCTACCCGGAGGACTGGAAGCAAAACAGCTACGTGGCCCTGGACGGCGTGGCCGAACACGCCCTGCTGCGGCAGCTTGAATTAACCCCCCGCCTGCAAAAGGTTGTTCTGTGCCTGGACCATGACGAGGCGGGCATCGAAGCCGCGGGACGGCTGACCGAAATCCTCCAGGCGCGGGGGTACTGGAAGGTGTCGGTCCGGCAACCGGAATACAAGGACTGGAATGAAGACTTGAAAGCAAAGAACGGCGCCGCATCCATCCCGGCACAGGGCCATCCCAAGCTGGAGGTCCTGCCGGAAATCTGCGCCGGGCTTTATGAAACCTGCAAATCTTTAATATCTGCGCACAATCCGGACACTGTGCTGCTGGAGCATTATGAAAAGCTGAAACCCCTGATAGCAAACGGAAAATTGCCGCAGGGAAAGGCGCCCGCGGTGACGGAGCATCTGGAAGTTATGGCGGCGGCAGCTCTGCTTGCCGCCCAAAGACAATACCGGCAGATGGAACAGCCGGCGGCCATAGAGCAGCTCATTGCGGAGCTTCAGGACAGCTACCGTCCCCACCGGGACCGGGGCATGCTGCGCTCCAGGGCGGACGACCTGCGGCAGGACGTTGCCTCTCTCAACCGCCAGATCAGCGCGGCAGGCCTCCGCAGTCCGGAAGACAAGCATAATCTCATCGCATCTTACCTGCGCCTTGCGCTGGACTGCGTCAGGTCGCAGATTTTTGTCCGCCTTGAAGAACTCAAACAGAATACTGAAACGCTTTGCCTGCAAAAAGCGGACGGGAATGTTCGGCAACAGGCGGAGCATACGGGGTTGGCGTCACAAAGACTCATGCTGTAGAATTGCAAATCCTTCTCACAAACAGCAAGCAAAACCACCCATAAGGAGGTGTCCCATGCAAACATCCCAAATCATCACGCTGACCGCCGCGGCCTTGACCATGTTCGGCGTTATCGGCTTCCTTTCCCTGCTGGCCCATTATTATACTCTAAACGGAATCAAATCCAAAACCGTCGGCGACGGACAGCACGGCACCGCGCGCTGGGCGAGCAAAGGGGAAATCAAAAGGACCTATGTCCACCTGCCCTATACGCCGATGCTGTGGCGGCTGAAAAAGAACCTGCCCTCCGCCCAGGGGCTGGTGGTGGGCTGCAAAATATCCCGCGGCCGCGTCACCGCCCTGGTGGACACCGGCGATATCCACTGCCTCATGATCGGCGCCGCGGGCGTCGGCAAGACGGCCCATTTCCTGTACCCCAACCTGGAATACGCCTGCGCCTCCGGCATGTCCTTCATCACAACCGACACCAAGGGCGACCTGTACCGCAACTACGGCGGCATCGCGAAGGAACACTACGGCTACGATGTGGCGGTCATTGACCTGCGCAATCCTACCAGAAGCGACGGCAACAACATGCTCCATCTGGTCAACAAGTATATGGACGCCTATATCGACGATCCGGAGAACCTTTCTTTCAAAGCCAGAGCGGAGAAGTACGCCAAGATCATCGCCAAGACCATAATAAATCCGGGAGGTGCGGACGCGGCGGCCTACGGGCAAAACGCTTTCTTCTATGACGCCGCCGAGGGGCTTCTGACCTCCGTCATCCTGCTCGTCGCGGAATACTGCCCGCCGTCCAAGCGGCACATCATCAGCGTGTTTAAATTGATCCAGGACCTGCTGGCTCCCTCCGGCGTCAAGGGTAAAAACCAATTCCAGCTGCTGATTGAAAAGCTGCCTCCGGAGCACAAGGCCTGCTGGTTCGCGGGGGCGGCCGTCAACAGCGCGGAACAGGCCATGCAGAGCGTCCTCTCCACGGCGCTGTCCCGCCTGAACGCCTTTCTGGATTCCGAGCTGGAGCAAATCCTCTGCTTTGACACCGCCATCGACGCGGAAAAGTTCTGCACTAAAAAAAGCGCCATCTTCCTGGTCATGCCGGAGGAAGACAGCACCAAATACTTTTTGATCAGCCTCATCGTCCAGCAGCTCTACCGGGAGATGCTGGCCGTGGCCGACGAGCATGGCGGCAGGCTCCCCAACAGGGTCATGATGTACCTGGACGAGATCGGCACCATTCCCAAGATTGAATCCATCGAGATGATGTTTTCCGCATCCCGTTCCCGCCGCATATCCATCGTGGCCATTATCCAGAGCTTCGCTCAATTGGAGAAGAACTACGGCAAGGAGGGCGCGTCCATCATTGTCGACAACTGCCAGGACATGGTGTTCGGCGGTTTCGCGCCCAACAGCGAGTCCGCTGAAGTTTTATCAAAAGCCCTCGGCAACAGGACTGTAATGAGCGGCTCGGTAAGCCGCGGCAAAAACGATCCCGGCCAGTCCCTGCAGATGATCCAGCGCCCCCTGATGACGCCGGACGAGCTGAAAAGCATGCCCAAAGGCCGCTTCATCGTCACCAAGACCGGGGCCAATCCCATGCGCGGCACCCTCAAGCTGTTCCTCGAATGGGGCATCACCTTCGGCAAGCCCTATGAGATTGCGGAGAAGTCCGCCCGCAAGGTGGCCTACGCCGACCGCGGGGAGCTGGAACAGGAAATCCTCCGGCGGCACGCGGCCTGTGCGGATACCGACGAGGAACCGGAAGCGGCGCCGCCGGAGGGCGGCATGGCGCATGCGCCGGTCAGGGAAAAAGCGAAAGCCGCGCCGAAAACAAAGGCGCTGCTTAAATCAAGGCAACCGGAAGCGCCTGTTCGGATTGAGTAGGAGGTGAAGCTGTGGGTTACTTTGCATCCCTTTATGCCTCGGAGCTGCCCCACCGGGCGGTGGCCGTGTACATGTACCTCAAGGACCGGGCGGACAGGGACGGCAAGTGCTACCCGGCGATTAACACCATCGCCGCGGAGCTGAAGCTGTCCCGCAGCACCGTCAAGCGGGCCATCGGCGATCTTGTAAAAAGCGGCTGGATTCGCAAGGAGCAAAGGTGGCGGGAAAACGGCGGCAAGAGCAGCTGCATGTATTATGTGCAGTAATCGGCTGCGCGGGGCGGATGGTCAAAAACCTTACTGCCGCGCCAAGGGGGCGGTCTGCCCCTTTGGCGAACCATGGCACGGTCCACGATGAGCCATCTACTGAACTGCCCACTTTAAAAAATGTAAAAGAGCAGAAAAGAAACAAGAATACCCTTATTAGCTTATTCGACATATTCTCTATACTATTTTGATATGTATGCGAACGCTGATTTTTATATTGTTTACGCTGATGTTTCATGGTAAAATATATGAAACGCAAGGAGGTGCCGGGATGTCTGTGAGTTACAAGAAACTGTGGAAACTGTTGATTGATAAAGACATGAAAAAGAAGGACTTGAGAGAGCAGGCAGGCATCAGCCATGCTTCTGTTGCGAAGCTTGGAAGAAATGAAAACGTTACGACCGATATTCTCGTCAAGATTTGCAAAGCTTTAAACTGTGATATTTCAGATATCATGGAAATTGTTGATGATATAAAACCTTGAACGGCGGTATGACGCCGGAGGAATTTAAACTGTGGCTGGAGGAGTGAGGATGATAGACTATTATGCCGCTTATTCTCCATATGCCATGCTTCTAATTGCAACCACAATTGCCTGTGTCGTGTTTGGTGCCTTTTTATGCGCGTATGGATTTATAAAAGTTGAGAAAAGCTTTTTATTCTGGGTGGTTATTATTGCTTTGATTGGGTTTTTATGTCTTCCGGTTATGGGGTTTATGGCACTTGTTTCCCCTTCCCTTGAACTACAGGACATGTACCTGGATTTGCGAAGGTTTATTGCCCTGTTTGCCGTTGTCCCGTTGTTATGCGTTTTTTACGGCATGCATCGCAGAGGATGCGGTCTTAAACAATGCGGCATGTTTGGCCTGGTTTTCCTGATACATATTATCTGTGTTTTCTACCTATGGGAAAAAAGGCCCGGTGTATTGGCAGATTACCTGCCCATGCTTGATTTTGATATTTTCAGCATATTACTGACGTTGTCAAGACACAGCCTGTTTGTAGAGCTTTCTCCCGTGTCAATAGACAATTTCATGCAGGAGCTTGACGACATGATACTGATATTCGATAAAAGCGGGAAACTCATCGACGCAAACAGACAGGCAAAAAAATCATGGCCATTCCTGCATGATGGTTTGACGATAAACGAGTTTCTTGAAAGACTAAAGAAAATGACTGTTTCAAAAAAGTGCGTCGAAAAAAACGGCATAGTGCGGTATGAAGAGGTTGTGCTTTCCTTTTCCAATGGCATAAGGCACTACCAATACGGGGAAACCCAGGTAAAGGATGAAAAGGGAAGCATCCGGGCAACCGTACTAAATTTTCATGATATAACCGAACAATCGCTGCTTGAAAAAGAACTGGCGGAAAAAAATGATGAGCTTGAAAAACTGAATATCAAGCTTAAAGCTTTTCTGGATACCGCCGAAAAGCTTGTGGAAGAAGAACAAAAAGCAAAAGCCGTAAAAGATATAAAGGAAACGGTGGGCGCCAGGATTGAAAAACTGCTTTCCGGGCTTGAATCGGTATCCTTTTGCAATAAACAGGAAAAACTGCCGGAGTTGATAGAAAACTGCCGGGAAGCAATGGCAGGGGTGCGCCTTGCCATGCAAAAACTGATGCCGGATAGCGGAAAGGATGGGAAAGATGATTAAAATAGCCATAGCGGATGACCAGGTATTGCTTCGGGAAATGCTTTCAATGGTCCTTTCATCCGACAGCGGGGTGGAGATTGCCGGTCTGGCTGGCAACGGAGAGGAAATCCTTGATATTTGCCGCGAGAAAAAACCTGACATTGTGCTTCTTGACATAAAAATGCCTGTCAGGGACGGCGTTTTTGCACTGGAAGCCATAAAAAAAGAAATGCCTCATATAAAGGTAATTATGCTCACCACATTTGGAGACGAAAGAAATGTGCTGGAGGCTTACAAAAAAGGAGCAAACGGTTATATTTTAAAGGACATCAAGCCACCCATGCTTATAAAGGCTATAAAATGCGTTTTCGAGGGTTTGTTTGTCATGCAGGATGAGATTGCCGGACTGGTTCGCAAGCGGATTAAGCCATCGGCTTCAAAAAAAGCAAATGAGCTTGAGGCGTTGGAGGAGCTGCACGACGAATATGGTCTCGACGCGATTGACAGAAAGATTATCAGGCTTTTGGCGGACGGAAAAAGCAATAAAGAGATCGGCGAGGCTCTGAATTATTCCGAAGGTTCAATAAAAAACAGGATAACGCGCATTTTAACTGCGACCGGCTTGAAAGACAGGACGCAAATTGCCGTGTTTGCCCTGCAAAACAATATTATATAGAGCTTAATGAAGAGGGATGGACGCTTGCACGCAAAATCCCTGACCGTCTAAAGGATGGCAGCGAAAGGCGCCTTTCAGCATGGAAACCCGCTGCTCCATGCCGCTTAAGCCCATGCCTTTTTGCACCTTCCCGCATCCCGAGCCGTTGTCTATGATAAACAGTTCTATCATCTCGTTTTTATTCCGCAAAATAATGTCCACCCTGCTTGCTTTCCCATGCCGCAAAGCATTGGTTATGCCTTCGCGGCACAGCTTGAACAGGGTGCTCTCTATCGAGACGTCAATCTCCCGCTTCAAATTGGAGCAATGAATCCCCACGGCAATAAATGCCGAGCGGAATTCATCAGCCAGTTTTTCCAGCCGTTCTTCGATGCTTTGCCTTATCAAGGGGCTTTGGTTTTCCACCGAGGCAACCGAGTTGATTTCCTTCAGACAGTCGGACAAAATTTTTTTTGCTCTATGCATGTACTCCATTCCCTGAGATTCCGTATCGGACATTCGGGCTATTTCCAATAAGGAAATTGCAAGCATTATTGAATGTCCCAATATGTCGTGGGCTTCCTGTGCAATGAAATTGCGTGTTCTGGTCACAACAAGCCTTTTTTTCATTTCAGCTTGAAGTGTTAATTGTTGATTGGCAGACTGCAACTCCTCGTTTCTTTGTTGCAACTCTTTTAGAATTCCTTGCTTTGCCGTAACATCAATAAAGCGAATAAATGCTCCGCTGAACGATTTATCTTTTACTGGCCGGCAAATAACCCTTATGTACTCATCGGCTTCAGTCTTATAAGTAAAATCATGCGCTTTACCCGTATCAAAAGCAATAGACAGCCTTTGATCAGGTGAATAAGCGGCGTTGCCAAAAGTCCTGGCGATGCTTTCTTTGCCGGCAGGAACAAGTTTGCCGGACATTGCCATTGTTTTAAAGGTTTCATTAAAACCTGCAATCCTGCCTTCTTTTGCAAGCAGGATCCCTTCAGGGATATTCGCCAAAGCAACCTTGCGTGCAATTTTAAGATTGTCAAAGAATTGAAACTTAAAGGTGGCAAAGGCAAACAGGATAAGAGACGCAGATGCGGACATGGGCGTTATGTCAAACGGCGGTGAAAATCCAAAAATTTTTTTGAAAAAGCGGAATACATAGAGAAGATTGGCAATCATGGGTATGGCCATGGCAAAGGTAAAAAAAACGGTTTGAATGCGTTTTTCGCTGAAACGGCCCAAAAATCTTTTTCCGCATAATAAAATCCCGATTGCAAACAACAAAAAGCTATAGCCTTGATGCAAATAAAAAAGCGGCCCAAAGCTGTCTCCCCAAAAATCAAAATTTGTATAAAACAAATAATGCAGCGGATTTGTCGCAACCGTCAAAAAGCATAGAGCCGATATCGACAGCAGCAACGCCATAAGCTTTTTTCCAGGCTTGGCGCCATTGGCAAAAATATGGGCGAAAACAATAAAAGCCGGGCCCAGAAAGCAGACGCCGGCATATTGGCAGACAACAAAGAAAAACTTTATCTGGGCATTTGGCGCAAATGTTTTCAGAATCTTTGAGACAATCCAAAGCGCAAGTATGCCCTGCAACACAAAAAACGAGGACAGTAATGAGCTTTTCACCGCCTTGAGATAAATCACCGCGTTGATAAAAACAAGCAAAAACAGGGAAAGAATGTGAAAAAGAGCAATGTAATACGATTCATACACAAAGGTCTCGGTCATTTTCATTTCCTCCGCCGCTAAAAACAGTAGCTTTCATCATTAGCCGCAAGTCATTGATAAGATGACTTGCGGCACTATTTTTACCTTTTATCCTTATATTATAATATTTTTGGGTATATTTTTCAATTTCGCGGTTGGGATTGGGCGCATATTTCTTTATGACCCAGGATATGGAAGAAACATTACGGAAAGGCTTATAGAGCCTGTTAATCCGACAAGGGATAAGCAAATCAACTGTCTGAGCTAAATGATTTCCTTGTGCCATTTATTCAAAATCATTTAGCGAGTTTGATTTGCCCCGCAGTGAATTTACAGGCTCTTAAGCCTTGAAGCATCAGTTTCTGTAATATCCTGGGTCATATATAGAAAATGCGCCCGTTAGGATTTACCCAGGGCGGATTTCTAAAAACAGCCTAATTTTAAACAAAAACGGGGGTTTTAACATGAAGAAAATATTTATTTGCTTTATTGTCTCAGCCTTAATGTCTTTTGTTTTTACGGGGTGCTCAAGCGATAAGCCCAATCAAGCCGGGCAGGATATGAAAAGCGCAACCTCACAGGCGCAAGAAGCGGAGCAATCCTCAGTTTCGGTTAAAAACAAAGACGGTTCCGTGACGGTCGAAAACGGGACCGGCTCCATGTCGGTGGCAACCGATAAAAGCGTTGAATTGCCAAAAGGCTATCCAAAAGACAAATTCCCTATATATGAAGGAAGCTTCATATACACGGCAATCGAACAGAGTGGCTCATATGCCATTACGGCTTACAGCAAGGATGACGTTAAGAAGGTTGTTGCTTTTTATAAAAAAGTTTTGGAGGGGGCGAAGGTCAACATGGACACTAAAACCGATGAAAGCCTTACTTCAATGGGAACGAAAAGCGGGTACGCCTACACAATGGACGTGGGCAAAAGCACCGAGAAGGGCTACCAGACGATTATAACCATTTCTCTGCAGCCGGCGGAATGAGAAAGAGGGGAGTGAATTCGTTGTGCCCAAGTTTTCTTTGCTTTTCTCAGCTTTTCCACCACAGATCTATTTATTTTATATTATAAAATCATGGATTCAGGAGTAACCCAAAGTGGAAGCAATTGCCATTAGGTGCATGAGTCATGAATACGAGGAGGTAATGATATGAAAAAACGTTTGACAGCTGTCGCGTTGCTGTTTTCCATGTTACTCGTGTTGTTTCCCGCACCTGCTTCAGCCTCCAACGGGACACCCAACGTTTGGAACGGGACAGCCGACACTGTTTGGAGCGGATCGGGTGCGTTTACAGACCCTTACCTAATTAGCTCGGGTGAGGAGTTGGCCGGCCTTGCCCAGAGGGTGAACGCCGGCAACAATTACAAGGATAAATATTTTAAGCTGACTGCCGATGTCTGGCTCAATAAGAACAGCACGCGCACATGGACGCCGATTGGCGACCAGTCACGACCGTTTCGAGGAAATTTTGACGGCAACGGCCACACGATATACGGCCTATTTATAAACGCCGAGAATGGCAAGGATATCGGCCTGTTTGGTAGTATTGGCGCAGGAGGCGTGGTCAGCAATCTCGGTTTTAGCGGCGGCTTTGCCTTAGGTGAAAGCCGTGTAGGGACGGTTGCCGGCTATAACACCGGACTTATTCAAAATTGCTGGAGTAACGGCCGGATTTACTGCATGAGCGAATATGGAGGAGGCATCGTCGGTAAGAATGAAGGCGCTGTCGTCGACTGCTACAACACCGGCGAGATCAAGGGCAGCGGCAACGACTGCGACAACTTAGGCGGTATAACAGGCTTAAACGAGGGCGGCATCATCAGCGGATGCTATAATACAGGCAAGATTTACGCGCATTATCGGATCGGCGGCATCGCCGGGCGCGTCGGAAATTCCGGCATCGTTTTCAACTCCTGGAACACCGGCGAAGTTACCTCCAGAGCTCACGAAGCCGGTGGCATCACCGGGCACAACAGCCCCAATTCCATCGTTGCCAATTGTTATAACACAGGCGATATCAAGGGCACACATCGCACAGGCGGTATTGTGGGTTATAACCATGGCGGCGTGACCATCAACTGTTACAGCACAGGGGAAATTCGTGGAAACAGTGGTGAAACCGGCATCGGGGCAATCGTCGGCTATAATGACGATAAAGCCGGCAGCGGCACTGGTTTTATGGGCGGCTATGATGTACCGGATAAAGCCGGTTATGTCGTAAACTGCTATTGGCTTGCCGGATCGGTCGTTGCCGGCGGAGGGCCCAAAAGCGGCGTGGGGGCCAACGACAATAACTGTTCCATCATCGGCGTAGGCAAATTCACCTCGCCCAATTCCAACATCGTCGCCAGCGACACGGGCAGGGGCGGCAGCACCTGGCTCAGCCAAGCGATTGAGTCCGCACTCGAAAAGGCCTTTGAGGTGGGCATTGACATTGCCTGCCAGAAATTAGAAATAAAGACCCCCGAATCCCTGAAGAACATCGATATCAACATCGATTCCCAACCGGCGTTTGCCGGAAACTCCACCACCTATACAGGAACGTTGCTTGCGGTGCTCAACAAAGGTGTGGGAGCGGATGAGACGGGTACTTACGGGCGTTGGTACCAATATGAGGATACCAACGGCGGATATCCGGTGCTCCTTAAGAAAACAAGCCCAATCTTCTTTAAGCCACCCGTCTTCGATCTTCGACCCGATCTCCGTCCTATTGACTGGTCCCTCCTTGCTCCCATTGAAGAGAAGATCGAAGAAGCGTCAGGGGAAGATAGTACTCCCCCTCCTATCGTCCTGAACAGTGCATACCCCCTTGATCGGGAAATTGAAACGGGGGAGAGCGCCGCATTTTCAATCATCCTTTCCAGCGAATACCCTGATCCCGGGTCGCTTATCTGGGAATGGCACGTCGTTGCGGGCGACAACGATTACTACCTGTCGTCAGACGAGGAAACAGAGATCGGTGGCTGCTCCTTCACCTTTGAAAATGTTAACCTGCTTAGGGTAACCGCCGGGCCGGACGCAGAATCAAGGATATATCAGGTTTATTGTGATGTATCCAATTTCAATACTACTGTTCGGAGCCGTGTGGCAACACTGACAGTACAAGGAAACAATACGGACAATATGCAAGGCAACAGGCAGGGCTCAAGCGCCAGTATCAGCCTCACCATTGGCGATTCTTTTATGACAGTTAACGGCAACAGGCTGGAAATTGATCCGGGAAGAGGGACAAAGCCGCTGATTATGGGAGGCAGAACGATTCTGCCCATAAGGGCCGTGGTGGAAGCTTTGGGGGGAACTATCAGCTGGAATGAAAACGAGAGAAAAATCACCATTGCCCGCCAGAATACAGTCATTGAGATGTGGGTGGACAATAAAGAAATGCTGGTAAACGGGGCGGCGATCACAAACGATGTGCCGCCCACGATTATCGGGGCGCGAACCTACGTCCCTGTAAGGTTTGTAGCTGAAAACCTCAATTGTGACGTGAGCTGGGACGAAGCAACACGCACTGTAACCATTACAACCAGATAAATAATGCAAAGCTAAAGGGTTGTTTTGCCGCATGAAAGAGTTTTTAAAATGTTTTAAAGAATATGATGTCAAAAAAGCAGCCCCATACTGGGGCGTGCTTAGTCTTGCTTTTTTTCTCATAAATGGCGGCTGGGTTTTAAAAAGTTTTGCTCTTTACCTGACGAAGAGGCCCCTTTCCTCAGGGTTGCAGCTTCTTTTTACAGGGACGGCTTTTTTAATCGGCCTCTTTATACTTTGTATTTTTGCCCAAAAAGCTTTTGGTCGCTTTAAGTCTTTGTTCTCCTGCTTCCCGACACTCCTTGCGGGAACGCTGTTTCTTGCCGCAGTCGTTGGAGCAGTTCCTTTGACCTTAAAAGCCTGGGCTTACTATCTGGCCGCTATGCTCCGACAGGGTGATGTGAACGGCTGGGCAGCAACACTGCTTTTGGCCGCGCTATTGTTAGTTTTGGCTGTTTTTGCCGTGTTTGCAGGGATGGTTGCCTGCATTTTTTTGCTGTACGGTGTTCCTGTCCGCAAAACCGGGCAGGCAGCGGCTGCGCTGGCCGAGATTTGCCTTGGAAGATTTCCTGTTTTTTTGCTTATTGTTCTGGCCGGAATCTTATTCGGGGCCGGCCTGCTTAAAATTATGCAATTAATTGAAGTTTTTTTGAAGGAAATCCTTCCCTACGGTTTTTATGCCCGCTATGTTTTGGAGATGCTTTTGGCCGGTGTAAAAACGCTTTTCGCTTTCTTCCTTTTGGGCAGTGTTCAGTTTGTAATGTATAAAGACCGGGGCAAGTTTGAAGAGAAAATTAACCAAGGGAACGGCTCCCCGGCGTTTTTGGCGGGAGCCGCCCTTTTGGCCGCAGGGCTTGTGCTGTGCAATGTTTGGCCTTATATCGATGTTCAGAAGCAGGTCTTGAAAAACATAGAGGCCAGGATAATCAAGGGGGATAATCTGAGAAACATAGGCCAAAGCGGCGCGGCATCTGCCGAATACCTCAGAGCGGAAGGGGATCTCACTGCTTTTTCAGGGTATCTTGCGGGAATAAAGGAAATACGGGAGAACGGAGAAATCAGAGAGGCCATGGAAATTTTGGACAAGGCCGAAGAAATGTGCCCCGATTCACCTTATGTGCCTTACTTCAAAGGGATGCTGCAAAAAACAGCCAGCCAGCGGTGGGAGGACGATCCGGATATCAATAGTCTGTTTGCCTCTGCAGCTTTGAAAAGTACGGGAAAAAATGCCGGGCTTCTCCCTGAAGTGAGACTTTGGACCTTCAGCAGTTTTTGGGCAGCGGGAGAAAAAAAGAAGGCGCGAGAGGAGTTTAATCTGGCTGTTGCCCGGGGCATATTCGGTGACAGGTTTGAAGGTATTGCCGCAGCGGAGGAGAAAAGGCTGGACGAACTGAAACAGGAAGCCGCAAGATTGGAAGATATGCTAAAACAAAGGGAACTCTATGTGCTTGTAAACAGGGGGGAGTACGAAGACGAAAATTCGCTGCTGTGGGAATTACTGGAATATACCGGACGCTATCCAGGAGCGGAGGGCTTTTACCAGGCTGCGCTTGTTGCGGAACGAATTCCTTATCCCGAATATATGTACGAATTTGCCCGGAAATATTTTGCCGCAAGAACAAGAGGAGAAGGAGAAGAGGAGATCAGAGCGGCTCTCTTGACCTCATATATGTATGTCAAATCAGGCCACTCCCAGGAGGCCGAAGAACTGATGAAAGAAATGTACGGCAAGTACCCGGGAAATGAAGATATTGCCTGCGACTACAGTTACGCCCTTTTGGAAAACAAAAAGCCTGAACAGGCTTTGGCTGTCATTAAAGAGCAAGGTGCCAGGACCCCTTCCCTGCTCTATCTCCAAGCCGTGGCCTTCGAGCAAATAAAGGATTATCCGCAAGCATTGGAAACCTTGTCCCTCCTCTGCCGTGAGGCAGAGAATAAAGGCGCCGAGCCCGGGGAAATAAGGAAAATCGACGAATACCTCTACCGCTTTTTGTTGGAGTACCAGGAGTTATCCTCCTGGGGAACGGCGAAAGGGCAGGATTTTGTTTTTGAACTGAAAAAGAAGCAGGAACCGGATTTAGTCTACCATTATGTTTTAGGACTGGAAGCCAGGCAAGCCGAGAATTACGAGGAGTCCAACATGCATTTTGCCCGGCTGCTGGAATTGAACCCCCATCTTGCTTATCCCTATTATTTATTGGGCGTCAATTACAATGAAATGGCGGGCTATCTCAAAAAAGACTGCTACCCGTTGGCTGAAAAAAATTTCCTGAAATTTTTAGAGCGACGCCCTGATGCAGTGGAAGGATATTTCTGTCTGGGAATGGTTTATAAACACATGGGCGACTTGGTCAAGGCCGAGAGGGCTTTTCGCAAAGTAATCGCCCTGAATTCCAGGCGGGACAATCCCTTGTATGAACCTTACAGCATGTACAACCACGCTTTGGCCGAGATTGAAAAAATCAAAGAGAAAGGACAGAAATAAAATGGTTGTGGCAGGTATAGCGGTGATGATGAGCGCTTTTTTATACAGCCTTTTATCCGGATGGGAAACATGGACGGTGGTTTGCCTGGCAGGCGGGGCCATAGTGGCGGTTTTAAGCTGTCCTCCTGTTCGGCAAAAGATCGGCCCGCAAAGTGGGAAAAAAAGTGTGGTTTATAACCTGGCACTGGGTGCGCTATTATTTGTCTTGGCTTTGACAACTCCAGCATTGGGGTCATCGTTCGGACCGCAAAAACTGGACAAAGCCGTTAAAAAAAGTGTTTTCCTGCTTTCATCGGGAGATTTGGAGCGTACGGAACATCTCCTTACAGAGCTTTTGGTTCAATACCCTGAAGTTCCTGAGATAAGGCTGAATTTGTCTTCGGTCTATTTGCGCAAAGGACAGCCGGAAAAAGCGATCAGCGCGCTGGAGGAAGTCAAAGAGCACAGGTTGTTCAACGCCTCGGAACTCTTCAATTATGCTCTGGCTTGTTACCAAAAAGGAGATTTCAAGGATGCCCTGGTCAACCTGCAGAAGGCCCTGCTTATGGAGCCGGGTTTGGTGGAGGGCTGGCTTTATGCAGGAGAATGTGCCCTGAAGCTGGGGGAATATAAGACTGCCCTCTACTATTTTGGCCAGCTGGCGCAGATAAGGCCCAAGTTGCCTTTGGCCCATGTTCAGGTGGCCCGAACACATCTAATGGTCATGGATTACAGGGAAGCACTGGCAGAACTGGAAAAAGCAATGGAACTTGAGCCGGAGGCCCAATTAAGGCAGGAAATCCTCAAGCTCAAGGAAGAAGCAGGGTATTACCACGGCCGGATTGCCGAAAGCAGCAATTGAGCAATTGAAGGGTAGGTTGACAAATTGTCGGAATATTTTAGTAACCGAAAAAGGAAAAAAGTTGTTATAAGGGCAAAAGTTACCGCTGTTATTCTTATTATGGCGCTTTTGGCGGCGGTTTGCTTTTATCCTGCTCAGGTTAAAGCAGGTGTTGTTTCCGATGTGCTGGGATTGGACGGCATGACTGGAAAAGTTGCAGACGACGTTTTCGACGGCGGCTGCAAGCTCATTGGCGGTCCTGTCTACAATCTGGGCAAAGGTATTTACGATACGTTGTCTGGAACTGTCGGCATGCTTGCGGGAGACCACAGTACGGTAGGCCAAGTGGCCGGCTGGGCAGATGTTGTTTTAAACGCAGCTCAGACAGGTATAGTAATCTACACTCTGGCCACAGGGACAGCCACTCTACCCGTTCTGGCGACCGTAACCATTACCATAACTTTGGGCAAAGCGGCTGTTGAGTCTCTGAAAAACATCGACAAGATATTTTCCTGGCTGAAAAAGAACTTGGGAGATGCGATGCGCAGTTTAATAGATGTCTACAAGCCCAACATTTACATTTACGCCGACAGAGATTTGACCGTTAAAGTCCGCCTGGCGCCCGAAAGTTACATTACGGCTTCTTTGCCTGAGTATGTCCGGGAACGGGGCTGGACGGCCCAGGTCTTTAACGGTTCGATAAATGGAAGAAATGATTACCTGTTTTATGAAGCCCGCGTACCGGACTGTGGTTTCCAGAGAAAAGAAGGATATAAAATCAGAGGAGAAAACCTTAAAAATGATTTGCGCCGGCTGATGGAAATGTATGGCTTTAATGGCAAAGAAACTGCTGATTTTGTGGAATATTGGGAGAAAAAACTTTCAAGCCAGCGAGACTATGTTTTTTATCCCCAAGATACAACCATAGTGGATAAAATCATGGCTGTCAGTGTGGAGCCGGAGCCGGTCAGCATCTACAGATTGTGGTTTTTGATCGAGAAGGACCAGGGACAAATTGTGAAGCCTGTGGAATCCTTGGAGAAAGTGGTCCGCAGCCCTTACGCCGTGGTGGAGTGGGGCGGAATCATGGGTGGCGGGGAATAAAAGTATGATTAAGAAGGAGCAGATGAGTGATGGAAATGATGGACGGCAAAGTTCAGTTCAGTGCGGAAGACATTAACGAAAATAAAACCATGGCAATCCTGGCTTATATTTTATTTTTCGTCCCGCTTTTAGCCGCGCGGGAATCAAAATTCGCCATGTACCATGCCAATCAGGGACTGGTGCTCTTTTTGGCAGCCATGGCGGTGAATCTTATCGGCTCGCTAATTCCTGTCATTGGCTGGTTCTTTATTGTGCCCCTGGGCAACCTGGCGGCAATAGTCCTGGCAGTGCTGGGTATTGTCAACGCCTATAGAGGGGAGGCAAAACCCCTGCCCTTGGTGGGAGGAATAAAGATAATAAAATAAGAATTGATATTTTAATGCCAATTTTCATTAGGTTGAAAAACCTGATTTTTTAATAATTAGCCGATTGTTGCTGTTGTAATGTTTTGAACATTTTAAGCAAAAACAGGATACATATGCAGCGCGCCTAGCGGCTGCTGAACATATAGCCGACCCCTTTCAGCGTGGCAATGTACCTGGGGCTGTCGGGGTCCTCCCCCAGCTTTCTGCGCAGGTTGCTGATATGGGTCATCAAAGCCTTCTGGCTGATAGACCGGGGGTGATTCCACACCGCCTCGATCAGTTGGTCGGAACTGAAGTACCGGTTGGGGTTCTGAGCCAGAAAAAGAAGCAGGTCATACTCCTTGACGGTAAGCTCCACCCGTTCTCCTTTCATTTCCACGGTACGGTCGAACAGGTTGATGTGCAGGTCGCCAAACGCAAGGACGGCAGGCTCATCTTCCTGCAATGCGCACTGCTTCCGGAAGCGGCGCAGCTGCGCCCTGACCCTGGCCACCACCTCCACGGGGTTGAATGGCTTTTTGACGTAATCGTCCCCGCCGATGCCAAGCCCCAGCGCCACTTCATGGGGAGCGTCCCTTGAGGTGATGAAGATAATGGGCACCTCGGATTTTTTGCGGAGCTCATGGCAGATTTCCAGACCGTCCAGCCCCGGCAGCAGGATGTCCAGCAGTATCAGGTCGGGCCTGAAAAAGTCGGTTTTGTCCAGGACATGGCTCCCGCTGTAAACCGAAAGCACCTTGAAGCCTTCTCTTTCAAGATAATGGGTAAGAAGCTCATGGACAACCGCCTCATCGTCCACAATCATGATTTTTTCGCCTGCCAAGATTCACGCCTCCTTCCTTCTATATCCCTCAAATATCTGCTATAATACCAATATATATCAAATTATAGCATATTTCATTGATATGTTGCAATTTTAGTACAGGAGACAGGAGGTGCATATCTTGAGCAATGCCGGAAAGCTGAAAACAGCGGTATTTCTTCTCCTGGCCGCAGCAGTCCTGGGGACCGCGGCCTTTTACATATCCGGACATCTGTCGTCGAAGGCGCCGCAGCCCCCCCGGGCTGCACAGGGCGTGCTTGACCTCAGGAACTGGTCCTTCGGGCGGGATGGCGTTTTGAGCCTGGAAGGCGAGTGGGAATTCTACTGGCGGCAGCTTCTTGCCCCCGAAGATTTTAAAAGCGGCGGGGCAGCCTCCCGGACCGGATTTATTCGCGTTCCCGGCACCTGGAACGGTTACGCGCTGCCGGGGAGCGGGAAAGGGCAAAAGCTGCCGGGCGAGGGCTATGCCACCTACCGGCTTGTTGTCCATACCAATGCCGACGAGCCGGTGCTGGGCCTTAAAATACTGGATTTTGCCACTTCCTACCGCCTGTGGGTCAACGGCGAGCTCCTCTCGGAAAACGGCAGGGTAGGCACAAGCAAGGACGAAACCCGACCCCAGTCCTTTCCCCGGCTTGTCAGCTTCCAAAACGATGCCGGAACTGTTGAAATCGTACTGCAGATCGCCAATTTCACCCACCGCAAGGGGGGCATCTGGACGGACATAAAAATGGGCACTCCCGGCCAGCTCCAGGCGCTGCGGGAAAAACAGGCCTTCAGCACCCTCTTTCTGTGCGGCGGCCTGCTGATCATGGCCGTATACCACCTGGGGCTTTACCTGCTGCGCCGCAGGGACAGGGCTTCTCTTTTCTGCGCCCTGCTCTGCTTTTTGATTGCGGCGAGGGCCGGCGTCACAGGCGAGATTTTCCTTTTAAGCTATCTTCCGGACTTAAGCTGGAATACCATCTATATGGTGCAGTATCTTGGATTTTACCTGGCGCTCCCGGCCTTCCTCCAGTTTATGAGAATACTGTACCCGGACGAGATGCCCGCAAAGCTTGCCGCAGCCGCCTGGGGCATTGCTGCCGCCTCAAGCCTCACCGTGCTCATTACCCCGCCCAAAGTGTACACCTGGCTCATGCCGTTCTATGAGGCGTATGCCGTCGCCCTGCTGCTTTTTGTCCTGGGCCCCGTCCTGATCCGCGCCATAGCCAGGGGACGCGAGGGCGCCGCCCTCTTTTTTCCCGGCGCCGCGGCCCTTGTCCTGGCAGTCGTCAACGACTCCCTGGTCTCCAATGATATCCTGTGGGGCCCCTACATCGGCGATTTCGGCGTGTTCGTCTTCATTTTTTTCCAGTGCTGCGTCCTGTCCCTGCGCTTCTCCCGCTCCTTTGCCACCGTGGAAAAGCTCTCGGAGGAAATGCAGGACAAAAACGCCGAGCTTTTAAAGCTGGACAGCGAGAGGGGCGAAGCCTTAAAAAGGCTGGAGGAATACAGCCGGAACCTCGAAGACACCGTGCGGGAAAGGACCTCCGACCTTGCCAGGGCCAAGGAGGAAGCGGACTTGGCCAGCCGCGCCAAAAGCGATTTTTTGGCCACCATGAGCCACGAAATCCGCACTCCCATGAACGGCATGCTGGGCATGCTGGAGCTCCTGGAGGCCACTCCCTTGAATGAGGAACAAAGAGAGTGCCTTTCGGTGGTCAGGGACTGCTCAAACCTCCTGCTCTCCCTCATCAACGACGTGCTGGACTTGAGCAGGATCGAAAAGGGCGCGGTTTCCCTGGAAGAAAGGGATTTTGAGACAAAAAGCATGGAGCGCTACCTGGTAAGCCTCATCGAACCCATGGCCGCCAGGAAAGGGCTGGACTTTGTCTCCGAATTCTCCCCGTCGGTGCCGCCTGTCCTCAGGGGCGACCCGGTGCGCCTGCGCCAGGTGCTTTTAAACCTTTTGAACAACGCCGTCAAATTCACCGAAAAGGGCTGCATTACCCTGCGGGCTTATGCTGCGGAAAACAGGAATAAAACTTCTGAAATCACCTTCGAGGTGGAAGACACCGGCCCCGGCATACCGGAGGAAATAAGGGGGAGCATCTTTAAGCCCTTCACCCGGGGACATTCCGGGACGGACAGCATCCACGGCGGCGCCGGCCTCGGGCTTTCCATCTGCAGGCGCCTGGCGGAGCTGATGGGCGGCGGCATCAGCTTTGAGACAACCGCAGGCGTGGGTTCGCTGTTTAAGTTCACCGTCCCCTTAAAGATTTCCGGCGCCGCGCCGGCCCTGGAGGAAGCAAAGCCCGCCGACGGCGGGACCAAAGCGTCATACCTGTGGGAAAACAGCCCGGGGACGGTGCTGGTGGTGGATGATTTCGAATTCAACCGCCGGGTGCTGTCCATGCAGCTTGCCAAGCTGGGGCTCGAGGCAGAAACCGCCGCCGGCGGGCAGGAAGCGGCGGAGATGTTTTCCCAAAAGAATTATGCCCTGGTTTTGATGGACTGCCGCATGCCGGGCATGGACGGCTTTCAGGCCGCGGCAGCCATCCGCAGGCTGGAGGCCGGGAAAAACAGGCATACCCCCATTATCGCCGTCACCGCCGGCGCTACCCCTGAGGAAAAGGAAAGGAGCCTTGCCGCCGGCATGGACGATTACGTAAAAAAGCCCGTCCTGCTGGACGCCCTGTCCGGGACGCTGGCGCGCTGGCTGCCGGGCGCCGTGAAAAGCGGGCGGCAGGTTTTGGGGAGCGCTTTCGCCGAAGCCACCGCCGCAAGCCGGGATATTCTCCCCTCCTTTGTGCCGGAGGAAAAAAAGGCGGAGCTGCTGCAAACGGTGGGTGCGGACCCGGCGCTTTTGTCCCGGGTGCTGGCCGCCTTCCTGCGTGATATGCCGGAAAAACTTGCCGCGCTGGAAGCCGCCCTTAAAGAAAAGGACGCCGTAAATGTCCGGCTGCTCTCCCATGGGATGAAATCAAGCGGGCAGTTTATAGGAGCCGCCTCCTTTGCCGCCCTATGCAGAGAACTGGAGGAGAAGACAAACGCCGGCACCCTTGAGGGAGCCGATGAGCTGGCGGAAAAAATCCGCCGGGAGCTTCTGGGAATTCAAAAAGAACTGGCACAATATGCAGGAGAAATGACTTAACAGTAAGTGCCTGGTATCAGATGTCTTATATGGCAGGGACTCGGACGCGGACCACGACAGGCGGTCTGCGTTTTTTATTGCCTAAAGCGACATTTTTACCTAAATTTCCACATAATTATAAAAAATTTCATTCTTTACCTTCCCTAAAGGTAAAAAGGGATTGAGACTAAAGGTTGCTCTGCTATAATATTTGAACAAAAAGTATGGCTGAAAAATGCATTATGATTTCATTCATAAATATAGAAGCAGTCATATATTCCGGCATTTATTGTCTGAATTAATTGGTTTACAGATGTGCTGTTTTGGTGGAGGATTTTTCATAAACTTTTCTTTTTACAAAGGAGGCTCAGTAAATCATGAGAAAATGCGTGGGAATTCTTATAATTGTAATGATATTAGGTGTATACCTGGTAAATTCTTCATCTGAAGCTTATGCCGCTACTCAGATAATTTCGCAGGAATTTCAGTCGATGCCGAGCTTTAGCAGCCAATTCAGCTCTCCCTCCGAAAGTGCAGCTACCTGGAATACAGCTCCGGGCGGTAATGCAGGCAAGTTCAATAATCAGCTGCAGGTAATTGCCAACGGGCCGGTTGTAACCGCCAGGACATTATCATACCCCCTTTATCCGTGGAAAAATTATAGTTCCTCTATTGATATAAAATTACCGTCTGATTATACCATGAATTATCGGGTGATTGTTGCGTACAGTTTTGGAAATTATAATGCGGAAGATTTTGTAAACGACCAGTCGAACTGGACGATTATCAAGGAATTCTCATCAACCGGAGAGAAAGGAAATAACAATACTTGGACCAGTTATGAAAAATTCATGTCAAGCTTTGACTCAAATAAAATTAATTTTGTTTTCTATGTTGAATCCAGCGGTAGCGGATTGACAGTGGGATTTGACAATCTCAGGATTATGGATTATGGTGCGCAAATTCTAATCGACTCTCAACCGCAGGATTTAACAGTTACAGAGGGAAAAACAGCTACATTTACTGTAGAGGCAAGAGGAGTAGACTTAAGATACCAATGGAAAAAGGATGGCGTTGAACTGAATACAGGTGATGGATATGTCACTTTACCAAATATACCAACATTGACTATCAATAATGTCAAGAAATCGCACGAAGGCAGCTACACTGTAATGATAACGAGTAACCTATATGGCGGTAGTGTTACCAGTAATGCCGCCACATTGACGGTAAATCCGAATAATCCGCCCGCAGCGAAAGATCCGGTGCCAACCCAAAGCGTTACTGAAGGAAGCACAGCCGCTTTTAACGCAGCCGACATCGCTGAGGATGTGGACAATGACCCGCTGACCATCACGGCCATTGTGACAGGTCCGGATTCCGCAAAGGCGACGGCAAGCCTTGACAGCGGCACCGTAACGCTCACCGGCGTGGCGGTGGGCAGCACCTCGCTTGTTGTCACAGTCAGCGACGGGACGGATACAGCAGATGTAACCGTACCGGTTTCCGTCACGGCAGCTCCTGTAGCTCCGACCATCATCACTCAACCATCCAGCCAAACGGTGACCGCGGGACAGACAGCTTTCTTCACGGTAACAGCGTCAGGAACTGAACCTTTGAGCTACCAGTGGAAGAAGGACGACAATAACCTTTCTGACGGCGGCAATATCAGCGGAGCCACCACGGACACATTGACCATCAACAACGCCCAGGTGGCGGACGCTGGAAATTACACTGTAGTGGTAACCAATGCAGCGGGCAGTGTGACCAGCGATGAAGCAACGCTAACTGTAAATGCCACACCAGCATACAGTGCGCCGGTTTTGGATACAGATGGATTCCCGATGCTCAATTCAATTGATGAAGATGATTATTCTTCAAACGGAAATACAATTGCACAAATTGTTACGGATGGCTCGATTACCTGCTTTGATGGCTCAACGGCTGAAAATATAGCTGTTACATCGGTAGATAACACCAACGGTAAATGGCAGTACTCAATAAACGGAGGCATTACATGGCTGGATGTCAGTGATGTAACAGGAAGAGTTATAGATCTTAGCGCCAATTCCCTTCTACTGGACGAAAATGCCCGCCTTCGTTTTGTGCCCAATGCCAATTGGAATGGAACATCCACCTTTACATACAGGGCATGGCAGAATAATGCGGCAGGCTTGCAGCTGGATGGCGTTGATGATTATGTGGCTGTATCTGGTTTGGGTACTTATCCCGCCATTACGATAGAAAGTTGGATACGTATAGATAGCTTTTCAGACGGCTTTAATGTTATCATGAATGGCAATAACTGGGAAATACCTGGCTTGCTGCACAGCCAGTTCCTCAAGGGAAACCCGACACAGCTGGAAATTGCAGTATATGGTTCGCCGACACCGTACGTCCGATTTGATTACGACTTCAATCAGATTGTCGGCAGATGGACCCATATTGCCGTTACAATTAACAAAGCTACTGGAAATTACAAGCTTTATGTGGACGGCGTATATAAAGAGACAAAGTATCGTAACTTGGCAAATATCCCCGGCATTAATGTAAGCAGTTTCAGTTTAGGCGCATGGAACAACAGCGGGACAATGCAGCGTTTCAGCAGAGGAATCTTCAGCGATTTTCGCTTGTGGAGCGTGGAGCGCAGCGAAGCCGAATTGGCGGCCAACATGGCTAACGGTTCTTTAACGGGAAATGAAAGCGGACTTATAGGCTACTGGAAGTTTAATGAAGGGAATGGGACGGTTGTGGCAGATAGCGGGCCTGGAAGCCACAACGGAATTATTCACGGCGGAGCTGCATGGATCAGTTCTTCCGGCCAGACAGCCAATACCACTGTCAACGGAGGATCGACGTATTTTAGTGAAGCTGAGGAAACAGCAAACATTGCCGTAAATGCCGTAAATGATGCTCCGTCTCAGCCTGGCGCATTTACAACGCCATCATTGGGGCAGTCCTTTGTAAGTGGAAGCAATATAAATGTTGCTTGGGGAGAAGCAACAGATATAGAAGGAGACATTATAACATACACAGTTGACTTTTGGGATGGGAATATCTGGATAACGAATGTATATTCAGGAACTAATACATCGTTCGCTTTCAGCGATACCGGTGGAATTAATACATCATCGGCAAGGTTCAGAGTAAAAGCCAGTGATGCAGAAGTATCCTCGAGTTACAGCGAAAGTGATGAATTTAATATCGTAAACACCTACACAGTAATCTTCAAGAACTGGGACGGAAGTGAACTTAAGACAGAGGTAGTAGAGCATGGCAGCAGAGCGACAGCACCAGAAGAGCCGACAAGAGAAGGATATCACTTCACCGGCTGGGATGTTGACTTTAGTAATATAACTTCCGACCTGACGGTGACTGCAACTTTTGCGATAAATGAATACACGCTGACCTATATAGCAGGAGAACACGGAAGCATTAGCGGGGACGCAACCCAGACTGTTACTTATGGAAGTAACGGAACTGTAGTAACTGCCGTGCCGGATGAAGGTTATCACTTCGTCAAGTGGAGTGATGATGTGACCACTGCAACCAGAACCGATGAGAATGTAACAGGTAACATTACAGTAACTGCCGAATTTGCAATAAATGAATACACACTGACCTATACAGCAGGTGAACACGGCAGCATTAGCGG
>JANLFP010000019.1 GCA_024655905.1 Tepidanaerobacteraceae bacterium | reverse complement strand
TAAAAGTTTTGGACACGCATATGAGAATCCTTGGTGGTTTAGGAAATTGCTTGGGATTAAGAAACTTATTGGTCAAATGGTTCCTGGGAAAAGGTCGATCTGACTGTTGGAAAAAGTTAATAGATTGTCAATCAATTGTAAAGCAAGGACTTATTAGTGATAAACTCTTTTCATAAGAAATTCATACAGCGCTTTTTAAAGAAATTTGGTCGAAGGATTGAGCGGGTAAGAGACCCATTCGCAGACATACAAAGACTTCTTGCTCCTTTTAATGTCAATGCCATTATTGATGGAGGCGCGTATCACGGATTAATTTCAAAGCAATTGCTATCTCTTTTGCCTAATGCAATAGTATACGCTTTTGAACCGCAGAAAGAATCTTTTGCTGTTCTTGAATACAACGTCAGGGATATTCCCAATATCAAGCCAATGAATCTTGCACTTTCATCAGCCTCGGGGAGAAAGGAACTGCACGTTACAGAGAAACCATACAGTAGCTCCCTGTTTCCAAGGGGTATCTTTGGAGAAAAATATTACCCAGAAGCCACTCGACCTCATGGTATTCACATGGTTGATGTTGTTACTCTGGACGAATGGGTAGGGGGGGCAGGTATATCTTGCATTGATATCATAAAACTTGATCTTCAAGGACATGAATTAGATGCTTTAATGGGGGGGGTTGAGTTACTAAGATCAACTGTTAGGTTAATATATACTGAAGTGGAGTTTATTGAGTTGTACGAGAATAATTGCCTATTTTTTCAATTAGAAACCTTTCTCAAAAAACAAGGATTCCGCCTCTACCAACTTTATAATTTGCAAACCGGCCAAGATGGTCAGTTAATCTATGGAGATGCTATTTTTATAAACCATGATCGAGTAGCTTTATGACTGGCTTATATTATTAAATAGGGGAAGCCAGAAGGAAAACACTTCTATAGGTGATAGAATATGGCAGACAGAAATACTATACTCAATAATCTGGATATTGATAAAGACGATTGGGTCTTGGAAATAGGTGGCGGGCCAAGTCCCTTTATTAGGTCAGACATACTTGCCGATAAATTTTTACTCGACAATACACAAAGGGCGAGTTCACTTGTAGTTGATCGCCCATTAGTTATCTGTGATGCCCATTATCTTCCATTCCTGGACGGTTCCTTCGACTATGTTTTCTGTTCGCAGATTCTGGAGCATTTGGAAAATCCACAACTGTTCCTCAGAGAGATAGCGCGTGTTGGAAGGAAAGGTTATATAGAAACTCCAAATGAAATAAGAGAACGTATGTTTGGCTGGCCGTTTCACAAGTGGATAGTGGATAAAGATGAAAATGGTTTGGTGCTAAGAGAAAACGATGTAGAACAGGCGTTTGGTCTGTTTTTCCATAGGCTGCAATGGGAAAACTATGAGTTCTCCAGGTTTTGCTTCACAGCGCACGATCTATTGAATATTTGCTACGAATGGCATGGCAAGCCGAATTTCAGATTTGCAAAGGAAGGAGAATACAGACTTCCGAGTCAAAAGGTTAGCATTAATGTAGATGATGTTAAAGACCTTGTTTTATCTGAGCCATACAAGGACAGGCTTTCTAACCGTATTAGAATTCTCCGGAAGGTAAAAAAGGGAATGCCAAAGAAATTGAAGAAAATATTGAGGTCGCTGTTTTACTCCCCTAGTTACGGCCACAGACATTCTGAGGATGAAGCTATGAATTATATATTTAGTGTGCTTGCTTGCCCTATTTGTAAGCGGAAAGTAAGTATTAAACCACACAAGGAGGACGAAATTGTATGTGTCAAGTGTGGACAAAATTACGAACTCAGGAACGGCATTCCTTTCATGTTAGTGGAGTAGCAGAGTGTCTAAGGATGGTTTTGATTTCAAAGAGTTGGGTCTGGTTTGTCTAAATTGCTTGACAGCTTTAGAGGAGACCGGCAGCAGCCTCTTATGTCAGAAATGCGGGCAGAAATATCCCGTACTGCAAGGAATACCGTCATTCACCGACATAAACCCCCTCTTTGAGGGCCGGTTTGTTGGACATATCCGGCCGAGCAGGTTTAGCAATAAGTGGTTCTTTCCTGTGTTTGAGTACTTCAATATCGCCTCACAACGGGTTATTTTTCTGAAGCGGTCTTTGAAGCAATTGCCTCGAGGTTCAAAGATCCTTGATGTAGGTTGTGGTGGGGGGGGATATGGGTTTATTCTGAAAGGGTTTGGACAAGTAGTGGGGACGGATGTTTCGCTAAAGTCGCTTGAGTATGCCAAAGCAGTCTACCCGGTGGTGCATGCATCTATTACGGCTCTTCCCTTTCCCTCAGGCTATTTCGATGCGGTGGTCAGTTCGGATGTGCTGGGTCATATCCCTCTTGAGCAAAAGGCAAAGGCTTTTTCCGAGATGCATCGGGTATTGAAGAAAGGCGGTTTGATGGTTCACTCGGCCATTGAAACCGACAGTGACAGTGTATGGTTTAGGTTCGCTAAGAAGTACCCCGCACTGTTCCAACGCTATCATATTGATAAGCACGGTCATATTGGCTTGGAAATGCCGTCCGTCATACTGGACAGATGCAGGGAGTTCAGTTTTGATATCCTGAACGTTGGTAAGATAAATGCTATGATTTTACGTCCAGAAGTTATTATAGGGTGGTTCGACAATGAATACCGGGAAAAGAACAAAGGTATCGCTGCCTTAGTAGAAATCTCCAAATGGATAGATAGATTCAAGATCTCGAGGATAGGTTTTTCGTTGTTATTGGGTGTAACTGAGAAGCTGGTGAATCCGTTTATTGATGTCAACAAAACCACGGGGTTGCTTTTATGTTGCCAAAAAAGAAAGTGATAAACCAAATGGAATATCCCAAAGTTTCCGTCATCACTCCATCCCTTAACCAAGGGCAGTTCATCGAGCGGACGATTCTGAGTGTGTTGGAGCAAGATTATCCAAACATCGAATATATCGTGATAGATGGCGGGTCTACAGATAATACCGTAGATATTATAAGAAACTATGAAAATAATTTAGCTTATTGGGTTTCTGAACCAGATAAAGGACACGCAAATGCCCTTAATAAGGGGTTAAAGCTAATAACAGGAGAAATATGGGCCTTTCTAAACTCAGATGATACTTATAAGCCTGGAACTATTAAAACGGTTGTGAAACATTTTATGGAACATCCTGAAGTAGCTCTAATTTATGGGGACTGTGATATAGTGGACGAAAATGATAAAATTATCGGTATATTTGAAGGAGTCCCTACGAGTTACCGCAAGATGCTTTGCACAACCTGTGCTTGCATCCCACAGCCAGCGGCCTTTTTTAGAAAATCGCTCATAAAAGATATTGGCTATTTTAGCGAGTCCATTTATTTTTCTTTTGACACAGATTTCTTTATTCGAATTTTAAAAGCACATAAGGCTCTTTATACTCCTGTCAATTATGCAACATTCCGCATGTATTCTCAAAGTAAATCAGGGATAGATAGACAAAGTCAAAATCCAAAATCTAGAACTGATCGAGTAATGATCCTAAAAAAACATGGAATCCAATATGTTGTTTATTATTACTTGCGTTACCGGATACTTTCCTGGATAAAACGCCATGTGATAGGAAAAAAGCCACTGTTTAGACCGACTAAAGGTTTCATGAGATATTTTGAACCAGATGAAAGTTCGAAATCATGCTCACAATAACTGTTCAGGTTGATGCCTTACGCTATGATTATATTTCGGAAGAAGATAGTCCTTTTATAGTTGCTTTAAAAAAGAACGGTATTTCTGGGAGTCTTGTACCCACCTTCGGCTTTGAACCCGATGCTGCCTATTTTGCTGGGCTGTATCCGGAGAAAAGCGAGGGCGGAGCACACTATTGGTACGATCCTGAAGGCTCGCCGTTCGGTTTCACAAAGTTTTTTCCAGCTTGGTTAGACAGGATTCCTCAATTACCGGAGTTGGTTCTTCGTAGGATCGTGCGTTGGGCAGCTCAGAAAAAAGGTAGAGATTCTTATAGTCGGTGTCATGCCTCCACCGGACGCATCCCTTTTCGGTTTTTAAAAAATTTCGGTTTTCCCATAAAGCAGCTTCCGTTTCAACCGGGTTTTGTGCAGGGGACAACGATTTTTGACATCTTAAGAACGTATGACATCCCTTGGTTTTATTACGGCAGTCCCTTGCATAGAGTTGGCGCGGAAACCGTGGTTCGCCGGGTAAAGGAAGAACTGAAGCCGCCGGTACAATTTGCTTTTTTGCACATTGGCGATCTGGACGGCGTGGGGCATCGCTACGGTCCGGATTCGAGGGAACGTAAAGAAGCCATGCGGCGGGTAGACGGATGTATTGAAGCTATTCAACGGATTGTGAACGGGCGCTTTGACGAGGTCAACTGGGTGATCTTCGGGGATCACGGGATGATGCAGGTGCAGCGATATTTGGATATTATGTCTCCTCTAGAAAAGTTGGATCTAAAGATTGAAAAGGACTATCTATTATTTTTGGATTCTACTATGGCGCGGTTCTGGTTTTTTAATGAAAAAGCAAAACAAAGAATAGGAGGGTTCTTATCTGAACTTGAAGACGGAAGGATTATCAACGGCGATGATCGAAGGCGGTATCGAATTCAGCATCCCCACAATAAGTTTGGCGATCTGATATTTTTGGCCAATCCGGGTGTTTTGATTTTTCCAAATTTTTATCAGAATCGTCATCAAGTGAAAGGAATGCATGGGTATGCGCCGGAGACGCCAGAGCAACATTCCGCGCTGATCATCTCCTCTCCACAGCTAAAGTATCCGGTAAGGCTACAAGAACCAGCAGACATGCGCCGGCTCTTTCCAACCTTTTTAACGCTGATAGGCCTTGATGTCCCATCTACCTGTGAAACACAAAGCTTGGTGTGAAGATCAATGCATTTTACGATCCATCACGATGAGCAAATTGATAAAAAGGTCCGGGCAGATCTGGACCTGATCAAAGATGAGGTATTAGCTTTTCTCGGTGAGGAGGTTCACTCTATTCTTCTGTGCGGTGGCTTTGGTAGGGGAGAAGGCTCTGTTGTGGTTCAAAATGGGTTGGTGCGTGTGGTCAATGACTATGACATCAGCATCGTGCTCAAAGAGAGGAATCGGCTACGGTATGCGATACTCTATAAACGGTATCATGATCCATTGAATGCTCTGGCTGAACGGTTAGCCCACAGGCTGGGTATGAAGCAAATTGACCTGTGTCTTAAACATCTATCTTATTTTGATGGGGATTCAGCTTTAAAGATTGAGAATTATGAGGTCTTGAAAGGTCATGTATTGTTGTATGGCGAAGAGGAACCTTGTGATGCAATGCCGGATTGGCAGCCTCAAGATATGCCGCTTTTTGAGGGCACATGGCTGTTCCGGAATCGCGGCGGTGGACTGTTGCTTGCAGCGCGGTATTTTATGGGGCGGGACGGCATCCCCGACGACAAGCGGGAGAACTTTGTGATTGAGTGCGGCAAAGCGCAGTTGGCGATGGGAGACTCTTTGCTGTTGTTGAATCGATGCTATCATCATTTATATAGTGAGCGGTTGCGAATCATCGATTCTATGGATGTCCGCCATATTCCGATGGGAGAACGGATCTTGGCTCATTATCGAGAGGCGCTTGAGCAGAAATTGCAGCCCGATTTTGAACGATTCTATCGACGGGATTTGATCTCGTGGTGGTTTGAGATTGTGGAGCTGTTTGATATTTTCTATAAGTATTTCGAAAGCCGACGGCTGGGAGTATCCTTCGACAATTGGATTGAATATGCGGAGCTGAGAAAACCGGAAGACCAATTAGATTGGCATATATGGGCCGGCGGACTCGTAAGAGGAGGATGGAGGGTGGCTAAGACTACTTGGCGTCGGAGGAATCTTCTGAAAGCGAGAAAATCGGGTTTCATTGCCGTGATGGCGCTGTTATTGTTTTCTGCGGAAAGGCATGGCTTCAATGGGGCATATATGGAGAGGGCTGCGGAACGATTGGGGGTTAGATTGGGGGAAAATCTGGAGAACGGTTGGCGGCACCTCACGGATATTTTCTTTCAGACCTGGCACCCGGCGGGGGAGGCAGGTAGAGTTGCAAAGGAAAGAAATGATGGCTAGATCGGGCAAAACGACGAAAGTGGGCTATTATTCTACCTCCTTAGAAGACAAATACACTAAGCCCAAGAGGAAAATCCTATATATACATCCCATTTCCGGTAGTGGCGGAGCTTTATCCGCTTTGATTCGCATATTGAACAAGCTGGACAAGACAAGGTTTTGCATGAAAGTAATTTGTCCTGGACCAGGAAGTTCTTACGATCTTTTAATCAATCAAGGATTCAACGTTGCGATCGAAAGAGGAATTAAGACATTTCATCACCATGTTTGCGGCTGGCGTTCATTGAGGTTCATTCATAAAATGGTAATAGAGTTTGTAGGCATTTTCGTTTCAGCTTTCTTTACTTACCGTCTCGCAATTAGAGAGAGACCTGATTTCATCCACTTGGGCTCTGGAGCGCTATTAGGTTCTGCTCTCGGGGCAAAGATAGCAGGAGTCCCGGTAGTGTGGCATATTAGGGAGCATCTTGCTGACGGATATTTTGGAATAAGAAAAAGAATAATAGCCAATTACATTGATTTCTTGTCAGATAAGGTAATTGCTATACGTGAAAGCGAAGCAAGAAGATTGAAAAAAACTAAGAAGCTGAGAGTGATATATGATTGTGTTGACTTTGATGAGTTCGATAGAAAAATCAACGGAGATGCGTTCAGAAAAGAGTTCAAACTTAATGAGGAGGACAGGTGTGTCGCTACCTTTGGGGCGGTTACCCATTATAAAGGATCTTTGCAATTTGTACAGGCCGCGACTTCTATATTGAAGAGTCATAACAACATCAGATTTTTCCTGTTTGGTCCAATTAGAAGGCCATCAAAAGGAACCTTTCTCGGGAAAATCAAATTTACGGTGGGACAGTTTCTTTATAAAAAATACTATGGATACGTGGATAGGATAGAAGAATTAATTTCTGAAGACAATAAAAATAAGATACTAATAGCTGGCAATCGTCACGATGTGCCCAGAATTATGGCAGGTATAGATTTAGTCGTTTTTCCTTCCACTCTCCCTCATTCGGCTCTTCCCATAATGGAAGCTGGTGCGATGGCCAAGCCTGTGGTGGCTTCAAAGTGGGGAGAGCATGATGAGCTTGTCTTGAATGGTATTACCGGACTTCTGGTGACACCGGGTAATTCGGAAGACCTTGCCAAAGCGATTGTTGAAATTGTAGACTCTCCCGAACGAGCACGAAAAATGGGAGAAGAAGGATATAAAAGAGCTAAGAAGTTGTTCAATGCTGATAAAAATATAGTTGATCTTATGAGAATCTATGATGAAATTCTAGGCTGATGTTTATGCTTGGTAGGCACGAGTTCAGGAATTCTTCGGAGAGACTTATGAATATACTTTTGATAAGCCCGCCTGTTCTTTCTCGGAGGGCACGGTTTGCACCTTCAGGATTAGCCTATATTGCCGCGGTTCTGAAAAAAGAAGGACATAGTGTCAAATGTATCGATGCTTTTGATCTGAGTTGGGAATCACTTAGAGACAGGATCATGGAGGTTCATCCAGACGTAGTGGGAATTAGCTGTTGGACAATTGGAAGGGGACAAGCTTTCAAAACAGCACATATCGCCAGGGAATGCTCTCCTGAATCAAAAATTGTTTTTGGGGGACAACATGCTACTTTTCTTCCTAGGCAAATGTTCGAGGCAGACGATGCTGATTTTGTCGTTCTTGGTGAAGGTGAAGAAACCATAGTTGAATTAGTTAGAGCTCTTGAGTATGGTGTTGACTTCTCTAATATTAAAGGGATTGCCTACAAAAATGGTGATGACATCATAATAAATTCGCCTCGACCTCTTATCACCAATCTCGATAGTCTACCATTTCCATGCTATGATGACTTTGATTTAGATGCTTACGAAGGTTTGCATGGGAGTGGTAAAGCTATAGGCATTATTACGTCTAGGGGATGCCCTTTCAATTGTAATTATTGTTCATCCACCCAATTTTGGACAAGAAAATGGCGTTATAGATCAGCGGAAAATGTCCTTTCTGAGATAGAATATGTCTATAATGAGCTTGCAGTCAGAGAAATAGTCATTTACGATGACAATTTCACTACAAAAAAGGATAGGGCTATTGAAATCTGTAAAGGTATTATTGAAAGGAAATTGAATTTAGTGTGGGCCGCCAGTGCGAATGTTAGAACTGTAGATCAAGAAGTTCTCACTTGGATGGGAAAAGCGGGGTGTTGTGAAGTACGATATGGCGTTGAGTCGGGCAGCCCAACCATATTAAAAAATATAAATAAAAGACAGACCATTGATCAAATTAGAAATGCATTCCGATGGACGAGAGAAGTGGGGATGATGCCCCATGGGTATCTCATGGTCGGGTGCCCGGGTGAAACGAGCCAGACCATCAACGATACAGTAAAGTTGATGCGCGAGATAGCTCCTCGTCAAAGCCCATCCGCCGGAATTTTATGGATATTGCCCGGAACTGAAATATATGAGCGGGCGAAATCTTATGGTATTATCTCCGATAACTCGTGGCTGGAAGGCGAGGATGAAATTTTTTACACTGCGGAATACTCTATGGACGAATTGAAAAAATTGCAGATGCAACTTCTAAAGGGTCTGGCTCGCAATAATGGAATTCTGAAGTTTTATGTGTTTTTGTTGCGTAAAAAACTAAAAAGCGTTAATTGCATCTATAGAGTATACTGTCACTACAGAAACAACTTAATACGATTGTGGCGATACTTTGCGAAAAGAAAAATCTTGACCCGAGAGCAAGGACTCAAAGCGCTCCTGAAGTTGCAACATTGACTTGAAACATACACTTGAAATAGGGAAGCTTTCTATGGAATCAAACGAATGGCCAAAGGTCTCTATTGTAACACCATCGTACAACCAGGGGCAATTTCTTGAGGAAACGATCCTGAGTGTGTTGAACCAGAACTACCCAAATTTGGAGTATATCATCATAGACGGAGGCTCTACGGATAACTCGGTGGAAATTATTAAGAAATATGCAGACCGGCTGGAGTATTGGGTGAGTGAGCCAGATAGAGGGCAGTCGGATGCGATTAATAAGGGATTTCATCGGGCTAGTGGGGAGATTTTGCATTGGCTAAATTCGGATGATGTACTTGTTCCGGGGGCATTACAGAATGTGGCAGAATATTTTTTAAAACATCCTGAAATTGGTTGTGTCATTGGTGATATTGAAATGATTGATGAAAATAGTAATTTGCTATTTCAAAGGAAAGCCATTCCTTTTCATTTCAGGACTGCTTTGTATGGCGCTTGTTCTGTTCCCCAGCCTTCAACTTTATTTAGAAGAGAGGCATGGCTGAAAACAGGTGATCTTGATGTATCGCTACAATATCAGATGGATTTTGAGTATTTTTTAAGGATGGCTAAGGCGGGTGTTAAATTCGGCTTGTTAAGAAAACCAGTAGCAAGATTTCGACTCCATGCCAGCAGCAAAACTATATCTGAATATGATAATTTGGTATGGAGCACCAATCGAAGTATTCAAAGTAGTTTTCTACCTTTTCGGGTTAAAGAAGATGGTCTCTTGGGTTTTTATATGAAATTCATGAAATGGATATATCGCACCAGAGCGTTTATTGTTCGGGCGATTACACGTGGCGATGCCATCCCATTTAGAGGAGCTATTGTAAGGCGTTCAATATGAAAATTCTCCTTTTGGGTGATGTCTCTGGAAATCTTGATGAGGGGATGAAGAACACGACATTCTACCTTGAACGAGAGTTATCGAAACATAATCAAGTATTAGTGCTACCCCCCCGACGGGCATTCTTTCCATCTACTGTAAAAATGATACGGGCGTTCAGACCTGATGTGATCCATTATGTGCATGGGCCGTCCATACGGAGCCTGTTAATAACCAGATGGCTTTCTAAATGGGCACGGGGAGCAAGGACGGTGGTTGCGGCTACCCATCCGAATCTTTCAAGGTTTGGGAATTTTATGGTTCGTTTCTTGAAACCTGATATTGTGTTCGTTCAATCCAGAAAGTCAGAGGAATTCTTTAAAAATAAAGGGTGCTGGACTGCTTTGTTGCCCAGCGGGGTAGACCTAAATAGGTTTCATCCGATCTCATTCGATAAAAAAACAAGCCTGAGGCAGCAATATGGTTTGCCAGAGAATGCTTTCATTGTGCTACATGTTGGACCTATCAAATCCAACAGAAACCTAAAGGTTCTTAAAAGTATCCAGAAAGAAATGGATGTACAGGTGTTGATTGCGGGTAGCACCACCGTCAAGGCTGACATTCGAATAGCCAATGATTTAGAAAAAGCAGGGTGTATTGTGTGGGTTCGGTATTTCCCGAGCATAGAGCATCTATTTCAATTATCGGACTGTTATGTCTTTCCAGTTCTAAGCTCTGATGGGGCTGTGCAGGTGCCTCTAACCGTTCTGGAAGCGGCTGCATGTAATCTTCATATAGTTACAACGCCATTTGGCGGGCTTACGGAATTTTTGTCTGAGGGAAATGGCTTGTATTATTTTAATAATGCTCATGACATGATAAATGCTTTGAATATATGTAGGAAAAATCGCTCCGTTCAAACCAGATCCTTGACAGAAGCTTTTTCCTGGGAAAAAGTGACAGCACATATCTTAAAATGCTATCGCAATCTGAATAATGAAGGGGAGATAGAGACGAATAGCCTGAATAAAGTAGAAAAATGACCGCAACAGCAAGGACATATCGAAGTACCTATCTGAAAGGTAGAGAGGGGAATCCGCATCAGAGAAGGGATGTACGAGTTCGTCATTCCATTGTAGCTCTGATAGCAAAGTGCTGTCCCAAAAAAGTGTGGGGGATTATCGCACCGCGGTTATTTCTGTTTGAACAGTTTTGTCGTCGGACCATCCGTAATCTGTATTCTCATCCTAGCGAGAGATTAATAGAATATATGTGGGTTTTAGATAGTATAGATTGGTCAAAGCCTAAGATACTAGATTTCGGTGCGGGGGATAGTTTGCTGCCTAGCTACTTGAACTTTCATGGATTCAATGTATCCATTCTTGACCTTTTTTGGTACGAGGTTCAGAAAAGCATTGGTACCAAGTTTGTTCAAGGTGATGTGCTTTATGCTCCTTTTGCTGATTTAATGTTTGAACAGATTATCGCGGTTTCAGTTATTGAGCATATTGAACGCGATGAATGGGCTTTGAACGAACTCTCGCGTATTTTGACCCCTGGTGGACAATTTTTGATAACAGTTCTTCTTGGGATAGATCCTTTGCGAGGGGAACGTTTCAATGGTAGGAGATTGCGCCATTTCGAATTAGAAAATTTTGTCCTCGTCAAAGAGCGTTATCTTTATGTTAATACCAGAAATAAATGGATTGAGCTTAGGAAAGAAGAAATAGACGATAGGATACAAGAAAATAGTAGTTTTAAAGGGCTTGCTTGTTTGGTGCTACAGAAAACAGCATGAGGAAAGTAACTTTCAAGCGGGGATTCTTTGTATGTTTGGTGGGTATTGATGGTTCAGGCAAAACTACCCTGGCGAAACGGGTTGTAGAACAATTGAACAGTCGAGCAATAGATGCAAAATATGTTTACAGTGCCATTTTCCCAATTCTTCTCAAACCTTTTATGGCTGTTGGGAAAAGGACATTTTTGCGCCGAACAAGCAAGTTTGGTAATTACAGAGATTACTCGCAAAAAAAGCAAGAATTCTTTTCTCGGAAGAAGGTATTTGCCAGCTTTTGGAGGATGATAGTAGGCATAGATGCTATTTTACAAATATACTGGAAGGTCGCTATTCCCATCTGGATGGGTCGCATTCTTGTTTCGGACAGATATGCTTATGATACATTGCTCAATGTTGGTGTAGGCTATGGTGCTTCACATAGGCAAATACTATCAAGTATCTTATTTTTTCTGCGACTCTTTCCTAACCCAGATGTGGTGTTTCTCATTGATATACCCGAAGAGATCGCTATGAGTCGTAAGGATGATGTCCCTGCTATTGAGTATCTACAGGAAAGACGGGGTATTTACCTAAAACTTGCAGAGGCATTCGGAATGACGATATTGGACGGCACCAAGTCTATAGACGAGTTGACAGAAACGGTAGTAAACATTATTACAAAAAGAATAGGAGAATCCATTTGACTTCTGCCCATCCAGCTATCGAACTTCTTCGTATCATCGGCTCGCCTTTTTTAGCTGATCGTGCTGAAAATCCGGTTGAATCGAACGAGTTGTATCAGTATGCCTTCAAAAATAGAATTGGCTTGCTCTATCTGCTTGCGCTGAAGGAACGGGACAGGTTGGATGGATTGTGGGAAGAATACGAAAAACTGGATTACCGGATGCGCGAGACGCTGGTTACAGCAGCTCGTGTTGCTAAAGTGCTGAATGAAGCTGGGATCAACTATGTGGTTTTTAAGACTATTCGTCCCTACCCGGCCACGCCGAATGATACGGATATAATTTGTTTAGATTCTTACGATAAGGCTCTGAATGCTTTACGCGAAGCAGGTTATATAGAACTTTACCCAGCTCCTATGCAAGTTGCTTTTTCGGATCCGAGGGGGGAAGGGAAAGTGGCAAGGGACAAGAGGGGAGGAACCTACTATGTGGACTTGTATAAACATGCGGCAACGGACTATTTTATATATTTGAGCAAATCCAAGCTCCGCAGGAATGTGATTTCAGTTCCAGTTGATAGTTGTTCCGAGGTCAAAGTATTGCGTCCGGAAGTGGAGTTGGCGGCTATCCTGATGCACTCGGTTTTTCCTGAAATGTCCTACGGTTTGGAGAGCTTTTATACTACGTGCTACTATTTTTCTCAGTGGAATGATGGTCAGTTTGAACGGTTTATTAAATTTGCTCAGAACAGTCATATCGTGTTGCCAGTGCGAGCCAGTCTTTCTATTACTGCAACGTTACATCAGGAAGCTTTCGGTGAGGTTCCGGATAAATTGTTGGGCGTTCTTAATCGAATGGGCGGGTTTTACCAGCCTGAGATAGACCAAGTACGAGATAGCGGTTTTAAGATGCCGCACAAGTTTGGATTTACTACATTCTTAAGGACTTTTCTGGCAAAGTTAGCTGAACCAAGCTCTTTGGCAAGTTTGGGAGTGCAAGCGTTTCATATGTTGAATCCGGTATTTGCAAAAGAAGTTTTTACAACGATTTTGAAGAGACGGACACGAGAGACTTATGTTCAGATGTGATCAACGGGGAAGAGCGTCGAAGATTCTCCGGGTAATATTCGTAGACTATATCCGCTCTGAGATAGGGGGTGGATACTTTGTTCTTGCTCGTCTCGCAAATTATTTCTCTGCTCATCGGAGTTCCAAAGTTATGCCTTATGTTCTTATTAACAACGCTCAGGAATTTGCAAGTAGATTCATTGACAGGACGGCACCATGGCATGCTTTGAATATACCAAAATCGCTATCGTCGATTAGTCGAAGTGCCTCATTGCCCAAACTGATAAGATCCTGTTTGTCTTTGGTTATCTTTCTGATGACGTTTACTATTAAGGTAATGCGAATCTGTAGGGATAACAGGATACAAATTATTCACGCGAATGGCATTACTTCGCTTGTTCTTATGGCGCTTCCTGCAAAGATTCTTCGTGTAAAGCTGGTATATCATCTTCACGATGCTCTTCTCTCCAGTAAGGATGGAGGGACAATCGAACCGCTTGCCCAACGTATTCTTCTGTTCCTAATGCGCCATTCTGCTGACGCTATTGTGGTGGTGTCCGATTTCGTCGGTAAGACTATTACGTGCAAAGACAAAAGTCTTTCTGACAAAATTCGTTTGCTTCACAATGGGTTGGATATACAGCGCATCAGACAGGGCCATATCAAGAGATATCAGGGGGGAGAGCCTCTTATCGTAAGTTACGGGACCTTGAGTGCTCGTAAAGGGTTCCATATTGGCATTGAGGCTATTTCTATTTTGAAACGGGATTTTGGCGTTAATGTCCACTATCAAATAATTGGAGACGGTTACTTTCGAGATAGTTTGCTCAGGTTGATTCGAGAGAAACAGATTTCCGATCGAGTAGAACTACTTGGTTTCCAGGATGATGTGCATAAATATGTAGCAGAAGCAGACATTGTTCTCATCCCTTCCGTGTGGGAAGATCCATTACCTTTGGTGGTAATTGAGTCTATGGCCAATTCCAAGATCATCATTGCATCTGAAACTGGAGGAATTCCGGAGATGATAACAGATGGGAAAGAAGGATTTCTTGTTCCAAAGAACGATGCCAAACAGATTGCGGAGAGAATTATTGACATTGTAAAGCATCCTGAAGAGGCAAACAGCATAGCCGATCATGCCTATAAAAGGGTTCAGCAAGATTTCACGATAGAGCGTATGGCCTCAGAACTTGAAAGTATATACAGGTCAGTGCTAAACCGGCCTATTGAGGATGCTATGCAATGAGAGTTCTACTCCTAAATCCTCCCTTTCTTGCCCAATACGGCAAATTCTCCCGCAACCAGCGCAGCCCTGCGATTACCAAGGCGGGGACGTTTTATTATCCGATCTGGTTAGCTTACGCTACGGGTGTGCTTGAGAGAGAAGGACATGAGGTCAAACTGGTGGATGCGGTGGCTCGGCGGCTGTCCTATGAACAGGTAGAGATATTGGCTAAAGAATTTTGTCCGGAAGTTATTGTTGTTGAAACCTCCACACCGAGCATCTATAACGATGTGAGCATTTCCGAAAGATTGAAGAAGGCGCTCGGTCATTCATTTATCCTTTTGGTTGGGACGCATCCTTCGGCGTTGCCCAAAGAGACCTTGCAATTAAGCGAGGAGATTGATGGGGTGGCCAGGGGGGAATATGATTACATTGTGCGAGACGTGGCGCGTGCTCTGTCCGATGCGAGAGAGGCTTCACCCTCACCCGGCCTCTCCCTTCGAGGGAGAGGAGAATATGAAGCCTTAGCGAGGGTTTCAGGGTTGAGTTTTCGAGAGAATCCCCACCCCAACCCTCCCCGTGGACAGGGAGGGAGAATCCGTCACAATCCCGACCGGGCGCCCATAGAAAATTTGGATGAATTACCTTTTGTGAGTAAAGTCTATAAGCGGCACCTCAATGTCTGGGATTATTTTTTCGGAGGTGCTCAATATCCAATGGTGCATATTATCTCCGGCAGAGGATGTCCCAATCGCTGTGTCTGGTGTGTTTGGCCGCAGACGCTGCATGGCCGGAGGTTTCGAGCTCGGAGTGCGGAAAATGTAGTGGACGAGATGGAATTCATTGCGCAGGAAATGCCGGAGGTCAAAGATATCGGCTTTGAAGATGATACTTTTACTGTTGACCAAAAACGTGTTGTTGAAATATGCGACCTTATTTTGGCGAGAGGACTGAAGGTTTCATGGTATGCCAATGTGCGGGTCAATTTGCGATTGGAAACGATGCTGAAGATGAAGGCGGCTGGATGTCGTTTTCTTATTGTAGGTTTTGAGAGCGGATCACCGGAAATTCTTAAACAGATCCGTAAAGGGATTACGGTCAATCAGTCACGAGAATTTATGAAGAATGCTCGCAAGGCCGGATTGTTAGTGCATGGATGTATGGTTGCCGGAAATCCTGGGGAGACTAAGGAAACACTGCAACAGAGTCTGGATTTGGCCATGGAACTGAATCCGGATACCATGCAATTCTTTCCGATGATGGTTTATCCGGGTACGGAGGCATACCAATGGGCGAAAGAGAATGGATATCTAATAACCCAGAATTTCCCAGAATGGATTACTCCAGAAGGTTTACACAACACAGTGGTCACTACTCCTGAGCTTTCGGCGCAAGAGGTAGTGGAATGGTGCGACAATGCCAGGCGGCAATACTATTTAAGGCCTTCATATTTATGGTATAAGTTTAAACAGACGCTATTTTGTCGTACGGAGAGGGAAAGGAATTTGAGACAATTCAAGAGCTTTTATCGTTACTTGTTAAGAGGCAGCTTCAACGGAAAATACCAGAGGATGCGAAAGCATGCAGATGCTCTTCTGGGTTAGCTTTATTTTCCTGATATATATCTGCATCGGCTATCCACTCATGCTGTGGATGGTAGCGCGTTTATTTAAGAAAACCAGAACTATCGGCGACATTACCCCTTTTGTTTCCATTATTATCGCCGCCCACAATGAGGAAAAAGTGATATCGCAGCGTATAGAGAATTGTCTGGCCATCGATTATCCAAAGGAAAAATTTGAAGTTATTATCGCCTCAGATGGATCTACGGATTCGACCAATGAAATCGTGAGACGATATACGGGTCATCAGGTGTATCTCGATTTTGAGGCTGAGCGGAAAGGCAAGGTAGGGGTCTTCAATCGGGCAGTGCCTAAGGCGAAAGGAGAAATTATCATTTTTTCTGATGCCAATTCCCAATTCCGTCGAGATGCAGTTAGAAATCTGGTTCGTCACTTTGCCGATAGCCGTGTTGGAGCCGTCAGTGGAAGGAAACTTATTCGTCAGTCGGATGAATTTGAAACCAGTCAAGGGGAAGGTTTTTACTGGAAATACGAATCTTTCTTGAAGCGGAATGAGAGCAAGCTTCACTCAGCTATGGGAGGAGACGGTTCAATCTATGCTGTGCGTAAGGAGCTCTATCCGTTTCCGGATGAGAATGTGGCTTATAGTGACGACTTTATCATTTCAATGTCTACTGTATTGCAAGGTTACCGACTCGTTTATGACCCAGAAGCGATGGTTTATGAAGAGGCATCAAAATCTGTATGGGCTGAATTTAGACGGAAGATTCGCACCTTGTCGGGTGGCATACATGGTTACGTGACGTTACGCCGTCTGCTTTTACCTTTCGTTAGTCCAGTATGGTGGCAACTTTGGTCGCATCGTATTCTGCGATTTGTGACCCCATATATTATGCTGACCTTGTTATTCAGCGCCTTTTTTCTTTATACAAAGGGACTTTTTTATGCGGCGGTCCTCTGGGTTCAAATAACGGTGTATGCTTTAGCGGGGGTCGGATTTCTTTGCTATTTGCTAGGCTCTAAGCCAAAGTTCTTTTTCATTCCATTCTATTTCACTATTATGAACTTCGTATTCGTACCAGCGTTTGCACGATTTGTCCTTGGAAAAACGGAAACCAGATGGGAAAAAATGGGGAGATAGCTTCGATGAACCGAACTTCATACGAAATGGTTAAGCGAGTTGTGGATGTGATAGGAGCAAGTGTTGGTCTCATCGTGTTCTTGCCAGTTCTTGCTCTCTGTGCTGGTCTGATTCTCTTGCTGGATGGCCCTGGAGTTATTCATAGGAGGAAAGTAGTGGGAAAGAATGGGGTTATCTTCACAGCTTTTAAGCTGAGGACTATGACCAATGAGGCAGATAAGGTCTTGCACATTAACAAAGACCTAAAGAGGGAGTTTGAGCGTAATTTCAAATTAAAGGAAGACCCTCGTGTGACCAGGATTGGTAAATTTTTGAGAAAATGGAGTATTGATGAGATTCCTCAATTTATAAACGTGCTGAAGGGTGAGATGAGTTTAGTTGGGCCGCGTATGTGTGTTCCCGAAGAACTATGTAAATACGGCGAGTTTGCGAAAATTCGCGTCATGGTAAAACCCGGGATTACAGGGTACTGGCAGGTGAACGGTCGTCAGAATACGACGTTCGAAGAGCGTATAGAGATGGATAAGTATTATGTCGAAAATGCATCTCTTCTGCTAGATGCAAAAATCCTAGTGAAGACCCTACCAGCGGTTGTTTCTACTAACGGAGCGGTGTGAATGCGAATTTAGGATTGCGGATTTCGGAATTCGGATTGCGGATTGAGAGGAGGCAGTCCCGTAGAACGGGATCTCCGCTACGCTACGATAGGGAGTAGGCAGTTGAAAGAAGGTAGTGTGGTAATGAGAACGTTTGTTTTCACGGTGCTTTTAGCTTTTTGGTGCACTTTGTCCTCTTCAATAGCTGGTTTAAATGAGACACTGCCTACTTATCATTGGGCTTATGAGTATCTCAGTCAGTTAAGAGTAAGGGGATATTTTGATGATTTGTTTGTCTTGAATCAGCCTTTTACGAGGGGAGAGGTAGCCGAGCAGCTATTGATACTTAAATCTCATATTGAGTCAGGAAAACGTACTCCCAAGCAAAGTGATTTGCCACTAATTGATAGATTAATGCAAGAATTCAGCAGGGAGATGCAAGAATTATCAAGCCAGCAAAACCGAGAATCCATTAAGTTTGGCACGGTGCTCATACCTGGTTTCAAGAAGGATCTACAAGATAGGACGCAATTCAGGGGAGATTATCGAGCCCAGGCTTGTGTTTCAGTGGGTAATCATATGACGGTTACAACCGCTATTAATTTCGACCAAGACCTGGTTCATGATCCCACCTATTGGGGCAAGAAAAAATGGGGGTATGCTGTATATGCTGAACAAGGATATGCCCAAATTAGATTGGGGCGTTTTCACATTCGATTTGGCAGAGATTTTATCAAATGGGGTTCTGGCAGGAGTGGGAATTTGTTGATTTCAGATTATAGCAGGCCGATGGATTTTTTATCGGCAAGTGGTCAATTCAACTCTTTCAGGGTCAGTTATTTTATCGCCAATCTCGACCGCATGAGGCTACCTGATTCTCTGGCGGTGAGATACAAGTCAGATTATGCGAATCGATATTTTGCTGCTCACCGGGTTGATTTAAAGCTGCTAAAAGGGAAAGTAAATTTTGGTCTTTCAGAGGCGGTGCTTTTTGGTGGTCCACAAAGAAATTTAGAATTCGCCTATGCCAATCCGTTTATTAGCTATTTTGGGGTGGTAGAGAATGATAGGGTTGGTTATACTGATGGCGGAAAAGGGAATCTATTTGCCAGTACTGACTTTGCTTTATTCCCAATCAGGAATACAGAGCTATTTGGCGAAATTTTGATAGATGACCTGCAGGTAGAAAAAACCGGGCCGGGTGACCTGGAGCCTCCCGAATGGGGTTACCTGATTGGTTTTCATATCGCAGACCCTTTTCACTGGGATGGAACAAATATGTGGGGAGAGTATATTAGGATAACGAATCGTACTTATAACGCTGCAAGTGCATGGGAGAAGTCTCTCAATTATAATAGGCCTATTGGTTACTTTATGGGAAATGACTTTGATCGATGGGAACTGAATATTAATCGCTGGCTCACTAAAGATTTGCAAATAGGCTTAGGCTTCGAGAGGATTCGCAGGGGAGAAGGAAGGATTGAAAAGGAATTCGACACGCCGTGGATGAATTACACGGTAGAGGAGGGGTATAGCGAGCCTTTCCCTACCGGAATAGTGGAGAAGACCAATGCTGGGAAGATTGAGATTCTCTATCAACCTTCGGCCGATTGGCGGGCTTTTCTTTTAGCGAGATATTCGGATATCAAGAATGCTAATAATTCACTGGGAGTTAATGACAGCGGGTGGTTTTTGAAGGCGGGGGTTTGGTTGGAGTGGGAGGGGGTTAGAAGGGTGGAGTAGGCAGTAAGGAACGGAAAATTGGAATAATGGAGTAATGGATTAATGGATTAATGGGAAAGTAGAGGAACGGAGAGCGAAAGGGAGGGAGCAAGGGAGAAGGGGAGCAGTGCAGCGAGGCTATCTGCTGGCCTAATGGGTGAAAGTCCCATCGTTGTAATTCCCAGTTTGGCAGCGTGGTTATATCCGACAGTCGGTAGGGGTGACCCTGACGGCTGAAAGCTCGGAAGTAAAAGCCTTCTATAGGGATGCGAGCAACCAGAAGGGCCGTAGCGAAAGCGAACGGAATAGACGCCGAAATAGCTGACGTTGGAGATGCCAAGCCACTCTGCTCCGTGGCGATGGCTATAACTCTTGTGGAAGTAACTGGGATATGCACACAAGAGGTTTCCCGGCGGACTGAAGGCGGCAATTCTGGATAGGTCAGTAGAGAAAGCCCGGAAGGTCTGTAGACCGGTCAGGATGACCCTTGAATGACGAAGACCGTTCCTATAACCGAGAAGGGAAGTGGAACGGAGGTGTGCAGACTGGCGGATGGGGCCGATAAGTGAAGAAGCCGAGGGATCATAAACTTGGTGGAGCGAGGGCCCCTGGGTTCAGGAGAGGCGGCGGGGACACATCTTCCATACTCAGAGATGGAATAAAGATGTCAACAAAACTGCTGTCTCTAAGCATGAATCAAACTTGGGTATCTGGATCAGGTAGTCGTGGGTCAGACGTAGTCTGTAACAGGTGCTCAGGGAAGGATTCATAGCAAGCTGAGAGGCGACTGAACTTGAAGCCGTACTGTGGGAAAACCCCATGTACGGAATTTTAGAGGGGGCGCTGGAAACAGGGTTATGGCAAGTCGGACTGAGGCGATGTACTCGAAAGGGGCATCATAGCCACCGGAAGCCTAAGGCTACTGCGCCAGTGCTCTACTCGACGGGGTGCAAAGCGTAAGGCGAAATGCATAAGGCGTTGAGCGTAATGAGAAGGGGGGCAAAAGAAAAAAGTTGGGACGGTTCTTGAGGGAGTTCAGTTTGGACGAGTTGCCGCAGCTCTGGAGCGTGCTCAAAGGGGATATGAGCCTGGTGGGGCCGCATCCGCCGCTGGCAACGGAAGTCGAAAAATTCGAGGGATGGCACCGAAGAAAACTGAGCGTTAAGCCGGGCATTACTTGCTTATGGCAAATAAACGGAAGAGGAACCATTACGGATTTCGATGAGTGGGTGAAGATGGATCTGGAGCTTATTGAATTATGAATGCTGAATTATGAGTGCTGAATGGAAAATGAAGTGAAGAAGTGGATGGAGTGGAAGAGCTAAAAGGAAAGGGGCAATCTTTATGAAAGCGTGGGGAAAAATTGAGCGCCTGAAACGGGAGAGGACCTCTCACCCCACAGAGGAACTCGACCGTTTGGGTTGGGCCTGGTATGAAGAGATTAAGGATGAGTTAGAAGAAAAGCATCACGGCGATTATGTGATGATCGAGGTGGATAGCGGCGACTACTTCGTTGGAGAAACACCCCAGGAAGCCCTGCAAAGGGCGGAAAATGCATACCCAGACAAGGTCTTCTGCCTCATCCGGATCGGTTATGAGGCCGCCCATAAGCTTAAGTGAGAAATGATCGAAGGTAAGGTTACAGAAGCCCTTGACCCAATTGTGGAGATTGGACTTAAAGCTGGGGAAATTATCTCAACCATTGAGGCAATCGTTGACACCGGTTTTAGCGGCTATCTCTGCCTCTCGGAACGGTGGGTGGACAAGCTGGATATGACCTTTAGCTTCGTAGAGAGATACGAAATGGCCAATGGGGAGATTGTCCCAAAAGACGTCTTTCGGGGTGCGATTCTCTTCAATGATGGGGAACGAGAAGTTGATCTTATCCTGACTGCCTCTGAGGATACACTCATCGGGGCATCTCTTTTCAAGGACTATAAAGTAGTGGTCGATTATCCTAAGTGCCTTGTCCATATAGAGTGAAGGGGTAGCAAAAATCCAACTTATCAGGTGGATCTCCCAGGAACGCATTGCTCGAGTGGAGGGGAAAGGACTTCAAAAAGCGTTGAAGAGAACCTTTGATATAATGGTTTCTTCAGCAGCCTTGCTGCTTCTTTCTTCGCTCTTCCTTCTCTGTGCCGGGCTGCTCAAGCTTTCCTCCAGGGGGCCGGTATTCTATAGATGGAGAATTATCGGCCAGAACGGCAGAAGGATCACCAGTTGTAAGTTCCGCACTATGGTGGAGGATGCAGAGCAAATCGAAATAAAACTGCGACAAAACGGCAACAATGAAATGGCAAGTGTATACTTTAAGTTGAGAGAAGACAAAAGAGTTACCCCTGTTGGGAAGTTCTTGAGGAAATTCAGTATAGATGAGTTGCCGTCCTTATACAGCGTTCTAAAAGGTGATTTGAGTCTGGTAGGTCCCAGGCCGGTTAGGGAGCATGAACTTATACTTCTAAACGACCAGCAGAAAAAGCGTTTCGCTGTGAAGCCAGGAGCAACATCTCTATGGGTTATTGCTGGTAAAAACAAGATAAGCGACTTTGACGAAATAGTGAAATTGGACTTGAATTATATCAATAACTGGTCACTTCTCCTCGATCTGAAGATTCTGTTAAAGACCATTCCAGTTATTGTTCTGGGAAAAAACTATTGAACATCTTTGTTGGGTATAACCCGGCTGGGCCATTTCCTGAGAAAATATAGCTTAGACGAGCTACCTCAGCTCTGGAGCGTGCTCAAAGGGGATATGAGCCTGGTGGGACCGCATCCGCCGCTGGCAACGGAAGTCGATAAATTCGAGGATTGGCACCGAAGAAAACTGAGCGTTAAGCCGGGGATTACTTGCCTCTGGCAGATAAACGGGAGAGGAAGGATCACGGATTTCGACGAGTGGGTGAAGATGGACTTAGAATATATCGATAATTGGAGCCTGTGGCTGGATTCTAAGATTTTGCTTGAGACCATACCGGCGGTGATTTCGGCAAAGGGAGCGTATTAGTAAGGAGTAAGCAGTAAGGAGAGATTTGGGATTGCAGAACGTGGATTTCGGATTGTGAAGCAGCAGGGAAGCAGAGGGGCAGAGAGAAGGAGGGGACAAGAGAAAAGGCAAAAGGAAAAAGCTAGGACGATCTTTACCTATCCTAATGGATAGGTGGGAAAGAGGAGGGAATGCAGGAGCGGTATGTAGCAAGTAAGAGGAACCAAAAGGCACCCGCAGCGGTGAAAGTAGTGGTAAGTATCTTTTCATATGATGGAGGGAGATTATGGAAAGGGTAAACCTTCAGGATGCTAAACAACGATATGCTGGTGAATGGTTGGCCTTCTTGGTTACCGAGGAGAGACCAACTGGGGAGCTGTTTGGTCAGGTGATCGCTCACAACCCTGACCGAAGGGAGCTTCACCGGGAGCTCAGGGAGAAGAAGGTGAGGCAGGTCTATGTAACCTTCGCGGGGCCACCAGTCAAACCCGGATATGCGGTGATACTGTGATGAGGACACGGTTGGATATTCCCATCGTTCTCAGGCGAGTGCAGATCAACGGTCTCGCCAGTCGTCGGGAGACCGATATGATTCTGGACACCGGTGCCGTGTATACGGTCATCGCCTGGGACGTAGCCAAGGACATCGGGTATGATCCAGCTGCCTCAGAACGGCGGATGCCCATCGTTACGGCCAACGGCGTTATCGAAGCCCCACTTATCACTGTTGAAAGTATCGAGTTGGTCGAGCTCAGGGCCGAAGCGGTTGATGTTATATGCCATGATATCCCCGAGATTGCAGGCATTGAGGGATTGCTGGGCCTCAGCTTTCTGAAGCACTTCCGCACCCTGGTGGATTACCTTGCAGGTATCCTTGAGATCACCCGTGCATAAGTATATCTGGGGGTTTCCATGACGATCATCAGAGAAATGCCCTGAATCCTGCTTGTTGTCCGGTTCTCTGGAAAGGTGAGCCTTAGTATCTCGTACCATTGTTCGCCAAGCGAATGAATGGGCCGGCCTTTAAGATGCGGGATGACCCCAGGGTAACCCGTTTGGGGCAATTTTTGAGGAAGTACAGCCTGGACGAGCTACCTCAGCTCTGGAGCGTGCTCAAAGGGGATGGGAGCCTGGTGGGACCCCGCCCGGTGCTCACCTACGAGTGGGAGCAGTTCAACGACTGGCAGCGCCAGAAACTCAGCGTCAAGCCAGGCATGATCTGCCTCTGGCACCTGCGCGGGCAGCCGCGGGCCTTCGACGCCTGGGTGAAACTCGACCTGGAGTACATTGACAACTGGTCCCTGTGGCTGGACATCAAGATCTTCGTGAAGACCGCCATCACGGTCATTACCACGCGTGGGGCGTATTAACGGAAATGGGGGCTGCAGAACGGAAGAATGGAAGAAGGAGTAGTTGGTGGAGGGACACAATGGCAGCGATGCAGGTATTGGTGACCGGAGCTGCTGGATACGTAGGCAGCATCGCGACTGAGGCGCTGATCGAGCGGAGCCACACCGTCATTGCCCTGGACAACCTGCAAGCAGGCCACCGGCAGGCTGTCCATCCGGAAGCCCTGTTTATCCACGCGGACCTGGCCGATGTGGATGCCCTCAACCGGGTCTTTCGGGAGCAGAACATAGATGCCGTCATGCACATGGCTGCCGAGACCCTCATCGCCGAGTCTATGACCGACCCACGTCGCTTCTTCACCAGCAATGTCCGCTACGGCATGAACCTGCTGGACGCCATGCTGGCCAATGGCGTACAGCGGATCATCTTCTCCTCGACCGCCGCTGTCTATGGAGAACCTGACAGCGTGCCCATCACTGAGGATGCCCTCAAGAAGCCTGTGAACTCCTACGGTGAGTCCAAGCTCATGTTCGAGCACATCCTGCACTGGTATCATAGGGCCTACGCACTCAAGTATGTCTCTCTGCGCTACTTCAACGCGGCGGGCGCCTCGGAACGCTTCGGCGAGCACCATGACCCCGAGACACATCTGATCCCCCTGGTGTTGCAGGTAGCCCTGGGCCAGCGGGAACACGTACAGGTCTACGGCACCGATCACGATACCCCCGATGGCACCTGCATTCGGGACTACATCCACGTTGTGGACCTGGCCCAGGCGCACATCCTCGCGCTGGAGAATCTGGACCGCTTGGGCGCCCGCGTCTACAACCTGGGCAACGGCGACGGCTACTCCGTGCTCCAGGTCATCGAAACCGCCCGCCAGGTCACTGACCATCCCATTCCGGCCATTCCTGCTGCCTGCCGCTCCGGCGACCCTGCTCGCCTCGTAGCCAGCCCCCAGCGCGTCCGCGCCGAACTGGGCTGGCAGCCCCAGTACCCCGACCTGCGCGCCATCATCGAGACTGCGTGGCGTTGGTATCAGAGGTATCCTGATGGATACGCTGAATAGAGCCTCTGTTTCCTGGGAGCAACCCATCCATTGGCTTCTATATTGAGCTTGCTCAGGTCGTCAAAACGAGACAGGGGGTGAGAAAAGCCGGTGGCAAAAGTTGGTATCACCGGGGCTAGTGGATTCATTGGTGCCCATCTGACACGAGCGCTTGTGATGAAAGGGGATGAAGTTGTTGCTCTGGGTCGCAATTCCACCAGTCCAGCTATTCGTGCTTGTGTAGTGTATCCGAACTTTCGATTTATCGAGGGCGATGTGCGTGACCGCTCGACGGTCGTTTGTGCTTTCGCCGGTGTGGAGATTATCTACCACTTGGCGGCCAATGCACCGATATACAGGGCACACCAGGCCCCAGCCGAGGATTTGGCCATCAATGCACTGGGGACTGTGAATGTGTTGGAAGTCGCCCGCTCCAACAGCGACATCCGTATTGTAGTTGCCTCTGTTGGCGCAGTCTATGCAAACCAAATCGATGCCGACGAGACCCAGTCAGATTGGCCGGATACTTTCTACGGGACGAGCAAGCGCGTGGCCAAAAGGTATGCCTGGTTGTATGCACGGCACTTCGGCATCTCATGTGCAGTGTTGCGTCTGGCACGTGTGTATGGGCCGGGAATGACCCGAGGCATCGTATACGACGTCATCAGCGCCCGCCTGGAAGGGCACCCAATCCGACTTTATGCACACCTTGACTCAGAGTTCGACTTGGTCTACGTGGACGACATGATAGACGCCTTTTTGCGAGCATCCGCCACCGATTGGCCCTCAAGCCCGCTAAACATCGGCAGCGGACAAGGCGTCCGGGTGGCAGATGTGGTGGCTCAGATCAACCGCCTCTTAGGTCGCTCTTGGCCCGTCGAAGTGATCGTACCAGAGCAGCGGCGCGATGTGCTGTGCAACGAACGAGCTCTCTCGCTTGGTTGGAGACCTCGCGTTTCGCTCCAGGAGGGGTTAGCGCCAACGGTAGCCTGGTTCCAACGGGCGAGGCGGTAAACACTGGTTCGGGTGCTATCCAATTTTCACTTGGACGAACTCCCCCAACTGTGGAGCGTCCTCAAGGGCGACATGAGCCTGGTGGGACCCCGCCCGGTGCTCACCTACCAGTGGGAGCAGTTCAACGACTGGCAGCGCCAGAAACTCAGCGTCAAGCCAGGC
>JANLFP010000018.1 GCA_024655905.1 Tepidanaerobacteraceae bacterium | reverse complement strand
GGGAAGGCGGCAGGACCGTTGGAGCGGGAGTTGTGACCGAGATAATCGATAAATAGCGAATAAAGGGGGAATCGAAAGATTCCCCTTAAATTTGTGCTCTTTAAATCTTTAAAATGCTCTTTATTGACAATAATGCGGAATTATGATAAATTGATAAAAGCGACTATAAAGGGAAAATCCTTGCACTTATAGAAGACAGATTAATGGAGGTGTGCGCATGAGGGTCAATATAGTAATGGCATGTACAGAATGCAAGCAAAGAAACTATTTCACCAGGAAGAATAAGAAGAATGACCCTGACCGTTTGGAAATGAATAAATACTGCAAACATTGCGGTAAACACACACTGCACAAGGAGACAAAATAATCGTAGGGGGATGTGGAATTCTCATGGCTGCTGCTGGAGAGAGCTTTGTTAAAAGGACCGGCAGGTTTTTCAAAGAAGTAAGGTCAGAGCTTAAAAAGGTAACATGGCCCACCAGGAATGACCTTACCACATATACAATAGTGGTTTTGCTTTCGGTAGCTATTGTCAGCGGCATCATATGGATTGCTGATACCGTACTTTATAAGCTGCTGTCATTAATTCTCCGATAAAGGAGGTTGTTTCGAAGTTCGAGGTTTGAGGTTCGATATTCGATTAAGCGGAAATTTTGCCAAGCAAAATTTCTTTTAATCAAGCCTCTGACTTCTAACGTCGAACATCGAAGAGAAGTATGTCTTCAAAAAATTGGTATGTGGTCCACACTTATTCCGGATATGAAAACAAGGTGAAGGCAAACCTTGAAAAAAGGGTGGAATCCATGGGGATGCAGGACAAGATATTCAGAGTTCTTGTGCCCATGGAAGAGGAAGTTGAAATAAAAAACGGCAAGAAAAAGGTTACTCAACGCAAAGTTTTTCCTGGTTACGTCCTGGTGGAAATGATTGTAACCGATGATTCCTGGTATGTGGTGAGAAACACTCCGGGAGTAACGGGGTTTGTCGGTGCCGGGACAAAACCGATCCCCCTTCAGGAGGCAGAGGCGAAGAATATACTGAAACAGATGGGAATTGAAGAACCTAAACCCAGGATAGACATTGCGGTAAACCAGAATGTAAAGGTCACATCCGGACCTTTTGAGAATTTCGCCGGCAGGGTTGTGGAAATAAATCAAGAAAGACAAAAGGTTAAAGTGCTGATATCTATGTTCGGGAGAGAAACTCCTATTGAACTTGAATTCAGCCAGATAGAAAAATTATAGTGAATATACGATAGCTTTATAGGTTACAGGAGGTGCAAAAATGGCCAAAAAGGTTATATCGATGGTGAAGCTGCAGATACCGGCAGGAAAGGCGACACCCGCTCCCCCGGTAGGGCCGGCTCTGGGCCCCACGGGGATAAATATAATGAATTTCTGCAAAGAATTCAATGAGAAGACTGCTGCTCAGGCTGGTCTGATCATTCCGGTGGAACTCACAGTTTACCAGGACAGGTCTTTTACTTTCGTGCTCAAGACACCGCCAGCGGCGGTGCTGCTGAAGAAAGCCGCAGGAATTGAGAAGGGTTCGGGGGAACCGAATAAAAACAAGGTGGCAAAGGTTACGAAGAAGGATATAAGGGAAATTGCCGAGCTGAAAATGGCGGATTTGAATGCCAATGATCTGGAAGCCGCCATGAGAATGATAGAAGGTACTGCCCGCAGCATGGGCATTACGGTAGAATAGTTTTATGTTTTAATAAAAGTGGGAGGATTTTTCCGCTAAAACCACAGGGAGGTAAAAAACATGCCAAAGCATGGGAAAAATTATCTTGAAGCTTTAAAGCTGATAGACAGGACCAAACTTTATGAACCAAGGGAAGCTCTTGAGCTGGTAGAAAAGACTGCAAACAAAAAATTCGATGAAACCATAGAAGTTTCGGTGCGCCTCGGAGTTGATCCAAGACATGCCGACCAACAGGTCAGGGGTGTTGTAACTCTTCCTCATGGCACCGGCAAAACGGTCAGAGTGCTTGTGTTCGCAAAAGCGGATAAGGCGAAAGAAGCCGAAGAAGCCGGGGCGGATTATGTGGGCGCCGAAGATATGATTGCAAAAATAGAAGGTGGATTTCTGGATTTCGACGTTGCCGTAGCGACGCCCGACATGATGGGTGCCGTCGGCAAACTGGGAAGAGTGCTGGGGCCCAAAGGCCTTATGCCGAACCCGAAGGCCGGAACGGTCACTTTTGATGTGGGCAAAGCGGTCAAAGAGATAAAAGCCGGCAAGATAGAATACAGGGTCGATAAAACAAGTATAGTTCATGCTCCCATAGGGAAAAAATCTTTCGGAACCGAAAAACTGCTGGACAATTTCAGAACCCTTATGGAGGCAATTATAAAGGCAAAGCCCGCTGCGGCCAAAGGGCAGTATATAAAGAGCGTGGTTGTATCCAGCACGATGGGGCCTGGAATAAAAATTAATGCCGCAAAACTGGTGGACGCAAAATAATTTTTATGGGCGTATACATTAAATATCATATTCGCAAATTTTCGCTGCAGACAGCAGGTGCTAACGGCTTAATATCCTGCCGAGGCGGAAAGGTATACGACAGCTTCTTTCAGGGAAGATATGACTGAAAGGGGCGATATGTTCATGCAAAAAATGCCTTTCTGCAGCATCTGCAAAAGGCATTTTTTATATGCTTTATCGAGAGCGAAGAGAATATAAGGGAGGTGAAAAAGTGGCAGTAAAACCGGAAAAAGTAAAGGCAGTTGAAGAACTGAGGGATAAGTTCAGCCGTTCAAAAACCGCAGTTTTGACTGATTACAGGGGATTGAATGTGGCTGATATTACAGAACTCAGGAAGAAACTCAGGGCACAGGGTATAGAGTTCAAGGTTGTCAAGAATACCTTAACCCGCATAGCTACTAAGGATTTTGACTATAACCTGGATGAATTCCTGGAAGGCCCAACAGCAGTGGCTTTCAGCTACGTAGATCCGGTGGCGCCAGCCAAGATCATTGTAGATTTTGCCAAGGCTCATAAAGAGCTTGAAATAAAGGCCGGTGTGGTCGAGGGCAAAGTCGGCGGCAAAGACATGATAGAAAATCTTGCAAAAATGCCGCCCAAGGAAGAACTGCTGGCAAGGGCAGTGGGCTCCATCCAGGCGCCAATATACGGCATAGTGAGCGTGCTGCAGGGGCCGCTGCGGAACCTGGTTTACACGCTGCAGGCCATACAGGACAAAAAAGCTTCATGACATATCTGTTGCGTATGCAAAATATGCCTGTTGAAACAGGCAAAAAGAAATCGATTTAAAAAATAAACAGGAGGAAACAGCAATGACAAAAGAAGAAATCATTTCCGCTATTGAGAACATGACAGTACTTGAACTGGCCGATCTAGTAAAGGAACTTCAGGATAAATTCGGAGTTACCGCCGCAGCTCCTGTGGCCGTAGCCGCAGGACCGGCCGCCGGTGCTGCTCCTGCCGAAGCCGCGCCCGAACAAACCGAATTTGACGTAATTTTGGCAGCAGCCGGTGCAGAAAAGATTAAGGTTATCAAGGTTGTAAGAGAAATCACAGGCCTTGGCCTAAAGGAAGCCAAAGACCTGGTGGACGGCGCTCCAAAGCCTGTAAAGGAAAAAGTATCGAAGGAAGAGGCGGAGCAGATAAAGGCAAAGCTTGCCGAAGTGGGCGCCACCGTAGAAATAAAATAAGAAAGTCTTTATTCCTAACGCTCGGGATTTGCCCCGAGTGTTTTATTATGTCAGAAAAACACCAAAAAGGGCCTTTTTTTAATCTGGCGGAAGGGCTGGCTAAACCAATAAAGGCTTTCCGCCAGGCTCTGCTTTATGGCATAAAAATTGCAAAAATATATGGTAAAATTTTAGTTAGAAATTTTTAAAATGGAGGTATTAATATGGCAGTCGTGGATTTGAACAGCGATATAGGGGAAAGCTTTGGAGCGTACCGGATAGGCATGGATGATGAAATTGTAAAATACGTTTCATCCGCAAACATAGCCTGCGGGTTTCATGCGGGAGACCCGGTGGTGATGGAAAAAACTGTAGTCATGTGTAAAAAAAATGGTGTGGCAGTGGGAGCGCATCCCGGTTTTCCAGACCTCATGGGTTTCGGCAGGAGGAACATGGACATTTCCCTATCGGACGTAAAAAGCTATATAATATATCAAATAGGCGCATTGAAAGCCTTTGCGGAAAGTCATGGAATGAAACTGCAGCATGTGAAAGCCCACGGCGCTTTGTATAACATGGCCGCCGCAGACGAGAAGCTGGCCGATGCCATTGCTCAAGCTATAGCTTCGGTGGATAAGAAACTCATATGTGTGGCTATGGCAAATACCGCCATGCAGAAAGCGGCCGAGAAAGCGGGGTTAAAGTTTGCCTGCGAGGTGTTTGCCGACAGGAATGTCAACCCCGACGGGACACTGGTTTCCAGAAAGTTGCCCAACGCCATGATACATGACCAGGATATAGCCGCAAAAAGAGTATTGAGAATGGTAAAAGAAGGCATGGTGGAGGCGGTGGATGGCAGCCATATAAAAGTCAAGGCCGACACCATATGTGTCCATGGCGACAATCCCCAGGCTGTAGAGTTTGCACTAAGATTAAGAAAAGTCCTGGAGGAAAATGGCGTAAAAATTGCTCCGATGGCCAGTTTTCTATAATCGGTAATCGGTGCGAACTTGGAGAAAGCGAAAAATCAATGCACTGCCAGCAAATGATGCTGAATGCTGCTGTTTGAGGAGTGTTGGTGAATGTATAAAATACCGAGAATTCTTCCGGCCGGGGACAAAGCCGTAGTGGTGGAATACGGGAACGAAATATCCGAGGAATGCAACAAGAGGGTGCTGAACCTTTATAGCGCCCTGAAAAGACAGGATGTTACAGGTATTACGTCAATCATCCCCACGTATCGGTCTCTTCTCATAAAATACGAGCCGCTCAAACTTACGGTCGATGACCTGACAGCATTGATAGCCAAAAGTGACATGTCCACTAGCGTGGAGGAATTCAAAGCAAAGGTCATCGAGATTCCGGCAGCCTATGGCGGCGATTTTGGGCCGGACCTGGAAATTGTGGCGGAATATCACAATATGACCTCGGAAGAAGTAATAAAAATCCATACCGGGAGCGCCTACAGGATCTATATGCTCGGCTTTACCATGGGTTTTGCATATCTTGGAGGCATGTCGGAAAAAATAGCCACACCCCGCCTCGAAAAACCCAGGACTGAGATTCCGGCAGGTTCGGTGGGGATAGCGGGCAGTCAGACCGGTATATATCCTGTCACGAGCCCCGGGGGGTGGAGACTCATAGGCAAAACGCCGGTTAAACTTTATGACCCTCACAGGGAAAACCCCATTTTGCTGGAAGCCGGCAATTACATAAAGTTTGTGAGGATAACTCCAGATGAATTTCATGAGATAGAGCAGCACGTCAACAAAAACGCCTATGAAGTGAAAACCTATAATTATGATGGGTAAATAATGGATTGTGGAAAAATTAAGAGAAACGATGGTTGTTTGAGGAAGGATTAAGTTTTACGGAAAGCAGGGGATGAAAATGGAATGTTTAAAAGTCATAAATCCCGGGCTTTTTACGAGCGTCCAGGACATGGGCAGGTTCGGATATGAAAGCCGGGGAGTGCCGGTTTCCGGTGCCATGGATGAGTTTGCCTTTCGGGTGGCCAACATGCTGGTGGGAAATGTCGAAAATGCCCCGGTTCTGGAGATGACCCTCATGGGCCCTACCCTGGAAGTCATGCAGGACACAGTGGTGGCGGTGACGGGCGCATGGATGAATCCCCTGGTAAATGGCGTGGAAAGGCCCTGCTGGTCGTCGTTTCCCGTAAGGAAGGGCGAAACCCTCTCTTTTGCTCCAGTGAAAACGGGCTGCAGGGCGTACATGGCTGTTCCGGGCGGATTTGAGGGTGACGTGGTTATGGGGAGCGTCTCCACATATACCAGGGGCAGCATCGGGGGCATAAAGGGGAGGCGGCTGGAAAAAGGGGATGTATTATCGCTGAAGCGGCATACACTTTTTACACATTTTTTTAAAGTAAAAGAAGAATACATTCCCCATTATTCTGCTGAAGAAGAAATACGGATAGTTCCGGGGCCTCAACACGATTATTTTTCAAGGGAGGCCGTGGAACTTTTCTTGAATTCCACCTATACTATCACAAAAGACTCCGATAGGATGGGCTACAGACTTGATGGTCCTGCAATAAAGGCGAAAGAAAAGCATGACATAATTACAGATGGACTCCTGCCGGGGACGGTACAGATACCTGGTAATGGGAAACCCATAATAATGCTCAAAGATGCCCAGACCACTGGCGGCTATGCAAAAATCGCCACAGTAATTTCCATTGACCTATCTAAACTTGCCCAGTTAAAACCGGGAGATAGGATAAATTTCAGGGCTGTAAGTCTCCAAGAAGCACATCAATTGTTAAAAGAAAAAGAAGAAGTTTTAAATAAAATAAAAGAGATACTCGTACCATTGAGATACTTTGATGTGACTGTAAATGGAAGGGCTTTTAATGTGGGATTAGAAATTCTTTAGTAAACCGAATTAATTCAAGTCTGTACGATAGATAACTGGAATAATATGAAATATTAACTTGGCAAGGAGGCTACAATGGTGAATAAAAAGGATGATCTATCGAAAGTGAAGGCCAAAGAAGCCCGCAAACTTATTCGTGAAAGAAAATGGTCAGGGCCTACCTGTGGCTTAGCCCTGGGATATACCCAGGCAAATCTGGTTATACTCCTGAAAGGGTTAGCCTATGACTTTCTGCTTTTCGCCTATCGCAACCCAAAGCCATGTCCCATCCTGGACGTCACCGATGTGGGGAGCCCCGAGCCCAGAGGAGTGGTGCCGGGTGCGGATCTTCGCACCGATATACCGAAGATCCATTCCACAGGAACTGGTTATAAGGGCAGTCCAGGTGACATCGAGATTCCCGACGGTCCATGGCCCTCCTGTCCATATAGGGGAGCCGTCAAAGATTGGTATCAAATCGTTGGATAGGCCGGATTTTGGAGATGCAGAAAGAGTATTTACTTTTTATATACGGTAATGTATAATTATGATGTATAAGAGGTGGGATAATGGAAAGGACTCAAATTTACCTTACAAAGGTTCAGAAAGAAAAACTAAAGAATTTGGCCAAGTTGAATAATATGACCATGGCCGAATGTATAAGGGAAGCCATAGACGAATATGTAGCAAAAGATAGAATGGATAAGGATATTATCATTGAAAAAACCTTTGGCTTATGGAAGGATAGGGATGATATAGGAACAGATTATATAGAAAATATACGCGGTTCATGGGATAAAAGACTGGAGATAAGCGAATGAAGAAATATCTGATTGATACAAATATATTTATTGACCACTTAAAAGGGAAAAAAGCGGCGAAAGAGACTTTAAAAAGCCTATCAGAAGCCGGAGAAGTATATTACTCGGTAGTGACGAGAATCGAATTACTGGCGTGTATTCGAGAAAAAGAAACCGAAGATGTTGAAAATTTGCTGGAGATTTATAAAGAAAAGGATGTTAACCGCGAAATCGGGGAAAGGGCGGGAAGATACATGCATGAATTTTTTAAATCCCATGCCCTGAATATCGGCGATGCGATAATCGCTGCAACGGCTGATTATCTTGATGCAGAATTGATAACGCTCAATATAAAACATTTTCCGATGAAGGATCTCAAAATAAAAAAGCCTTACTAACTATTCTATAAATCAATTCCAAAAATACTAAAGCAGTGTTCGTAGAAGATATGAGAACAGTTTAAACACTTTTCTCACCCTTGACGAAACGGCAATTTTATTATACAATATAAAAGTGCTGGCAAACAGGATAAGGGGAGTCTCAAATCTGTTAGTAGTTTGAGATTCGAAGTTGGAAATTCGAATAAAAAATTTATGATGTCGGCAATTCCAACCTAAATCGAACATCGAATTTCGAACATCGACAACGACGCGGGGTGGAGCAGTCCGGTAGCTCGTCGGGCTCATAACCCGGAGGTCGCTGGTTCAAATCCAGCCCCCGCCACCATATTAGAAGCCGGAGGTCAGAGGTGAGAAGTCAGAATATAAGATATGCCGAAAGGCAAATCCGACACGTCCCTTACATCAGATGCCCTGTATTTAATTGCAATAGATGAAATTTGCTTAAAGCAAATTTCATTGAGTTCTGACATCTGACATCCGATTTCCGATTTCCGGCATCAAAAAAATTCGGGGCGGCGTAGCTCAGGTGGCTAGAGCATGCGGTTCATACCCGCAGTGTCCGGGGTTCAAATCCCTGCGCCGCTACCATACCTCACATCACATATGGCCCCGTGGTCAAGTGGTTAAGACATCGCCCTTTCACGGCGGTAACGTGGGTTCGAATCCCGCCGGGGTCACCATTTTATAGTGAAGGAAAAGTCGCAAACTGCGGCTTTTTTTATTTTCGAGTTTTATGATTAATTGTAGCAAAGGCGCATTTTTGGGCAAAACGGGGTGCAACTTGTCGGCAATTCATATAATGGCCGTCGGCATCAAATCCAGCATTTCAAACGGCATATGAAGTCAAATCATGCTGTAAGACAGGTCTTGACAGCGTGTTCTTTGCAGCAATTGAAAGGATTTTGTCACAAGATTTTATGGGATTGACTTCCGCAAATGACAAATTTTGTTTGCAGCTTGTCTTATAATAAGACCTACCAATCAAAACAGGGTAGGTGAAAGCATTGATAAACAGAGCTCATCTTCAATGGAAGGATTATGAAAGAATAGGGGTGAAATCCGGGCCAAAGCGGCTGCGACTTCTGGATTTAAAGTTTTTTGCTTCTGAACATTTATGGTTTCATCTGGCTGCTTTTTTATTTGGCATGGCCTCAATAAACGGGCTTTATCCTTTCGGCCTTTCTTATATGGCAGCATCGATGTTGTACGGCAAAAAGTCCGCTACTGCCGGTTTGCTGGCTTTTATGGGCATACTTATCGCCATGAAAAATCTGGCAGCCTTTCGCTATTTGGGAGCCATGGTTTTGTTTGCCGCTTGCTTTAGTATCCTGACGAGCAAAACGAAGCACAGAGAATTGGCATCGGGCATAATTATTTTTTTATCAAACGCATTGTCCGGCCTGATATATTTGTCTTTTGTGGGGATGTCCCCTTATGACCTGCTGCTCTTGGGCATGGAATCGGCCCTTGCAAGCATAGCCGTTTTTATCATACCCGTCGGTTTATCATTTTTTTTTAAAATACCGGTTCGCGAAGAGGAAAAAAATATATGTCTAGCAATACTGGCAGGAGTGGGGCTCTCAATAGCGGGAAATCTTCAATTTCTTAGCATTAATATTAAAAATGTCGCAGGCGTATTGTCTGTACTAATCATGGCTCTGGTGGGAGGGCCGGGGGTTGGTGCTGCAACCGGCATAATAATCGGCGTCACGGGCTTTTCCTTTTCCATTTCGCCATGGTTTGTGACCATTCTGGCGTTTTCAGGGCTTGTGGCAGGCACCTTCAACAAGTTGGGAAAACCGGGCACGATTTTGGGGTTCGTGCTGGGGTATGTGATATACAATCTTTACATAAATTCCATGGGAGAAAGTTTAATTCCATGGCAGATACTGGCAGTGTCGTGCGGCATTCTGCTGACGATGCCCTCCGGCATTCTTAAAAAACTGGAGCAGTATTTGAATGAATCGGCGGAAAAAAATCAAAAAGGCATGGCCGATATCATTCAAATGGCGAAAAATAGGCTTTTAGAAACAGCTTCATTGCTGGAAGAATTGGGCAGGGCTTTTGAAGAGCCTGTTGTCGAAATTCAGGAAGCATGCCCTGGCGGATACATGGATTATGTCTGCAGGGAGGTTCAGCAGAAGGCATGCCTATCATGCGGCCTATACAAGACATGCTGGGAGAGGGATCTTGATCGAACTGTGAAATCCCTCTACGGGCTTTTGCAATCTTGCGGGACGGGCGGCTTTGCTGGGCTCCCTCACCTTTTCAGAGTTCGATGCGGCAGAATCGATGATATCAGAAAAATAATAAATGAATTGAACCGCGTGTATTATCTCGAAAGGCATATGTATAAAATTGCAGAGTGCGGCAGAGAAAAAATAAGGGGCAGTTTTTTGGAAGCAGCCGGCCTGGTGAGGGAATTTGTGGAAGGAATTAATGAAGATTTTTGCGATATGCCTGCTGATGCGAAAACTTCGGCCCTCGGAGTGGCGGTGGGTGTGGCAGGAGTCGCAAAGGAAGGCTTTAATGTGTCGGGTGATGATTTTTGTTTTTCGGAATTAAAAAACGGTAAATACCTGTTGGCTTTAAGCGATGGCATGGGGGTTGGACAAAATGCTGCAAAATGCAGCAAGCGGACTCTGGATTTGCTTGGTCGTTTTCTGGAGGCCGGTTTTGATTGCGATATCGCTCTGAGAATCATAAATTCGGCACTGGTCGCATCGTCGCATGACGAGAGATTTTCGACCGTAGATATGGCCCTGATAGATACCGGAACGGGTTTGACCGATTTCATAAAAGCCGGCTCCGCAGCAAGTTTTGTAAAGAGGGGCTCCCGGGTTGAGACGGTTAAAGGGGGAAGCCTGCCTGTGGGCATCATGGAAGAGATCAATCCGAAGATAACCCGCAGAGACTTAAAATCAGGCGACATGCTGGTGCTGGTGACTGACGGCGTGATTGATGCGCTTTCCGGATACCAGGATGGTGAGGAGCAGCTTAAACAGTTGCTTGGCGAGATGCGCACCGCTAATCCCCAGGAAATCGCGGAGGATGTTTTGAGGAAGGCAACTTTTGGCTGCAATGCCAGAGATGATATGACTGTCCTGGTTGCCAGACTGTGGGATAAATTGACATGAAACCAGGATAAAATTTATTGTCATTATTGCGATCCTGCTTATGGCGGGATAATTTTTTTGCCTGAACGAACATGACGTACTCTTGTTGAAATTTTGCAGATAAAGTTTTATGATTATTTTATAATCATATACTTTTAAATCATCGGCAATGAAAGCGGTAGGAGTCTATGGACATAAAACAGAAGTTTCTTGATACAATTTCAAAATACGATATGATACAAAAGGGCGATGCAATAATGGTGGGGGTTTCCGGCGGCCCTGATTCCGTTTGCCTTTTGCACCTTTTGTGGAAACTTGGTGAAACGCTCGGAATAAGGCTTGCGGCAGCTCACCTGGACCACATGTTCCGGGGCATGGAATCACGGGAGGATGCGCTTTTTGTGGAGGAATTATGCCAGAAGTTGAACGTTCCCCTCTATAGAGAAGCAATAGATGTTCCCGAATACGTTCGCAGGACAGGCCTTTCGCCGGAAGATGCCGCCCGACGGGTTAGGTACGACTTTTTTGAAAGGGCGATAAAAAAGGTCGGGGCAAATAAAGTGGCCCTCGGGCATAACAGGAACGACCATGAGGAGACGGTTTTAATGAATATAATGAGAGGCACGGGTATAGAAGGCCTGCTTGGCATTGAACCGGTCAGGGGTGTCTACATCAGGCCGCTTCTGGAAATTTCGAGGTCCGATATTGAAGAATATTTGAAGCGTGAAAATCTGGACTATAGAATAGACAGCACCAACCTCAGATCGGAATATTTCAGAAATAGCCTTCGGCTGGAACTTATACCCATGATTAAGCAAAAATATGTCCCGCATTTCGGAGAGTCCCTAAGGCGGCTGTCAGAGATTGCAAGGTGCGATGTGTCGTTTTTGGAGGAGCAGACCTTTGCGGCATGGCGGCAGGCGGTCACCTGCTGTCCGGGAAGGGTTAAAATTGATTTAAAAATTTTTTTGTCTTTGCATGATGCCATAAAACGGCGATTGGTGAGAAAAGCGGTGGAACATCTGGTCGGAGATGTGAAGGATTTCGAGTTCAGGCATACCGTGCTGCTGGTCGATTTTATAAAAACTTCCTCCGCGGGCAGTGTTTTTGATATGCCGAGAGGACTCAGAGCGGAGAAACAATACGATTGCACCTTGATTTTTCGGAAAAATTCTCGGCAGGATGGGGATTATTCTTATGAGCTTCCCGTTCCCGGCAGGGTGGAAATCGGGGAAGCGAAAGCTGTTATTCGGTCCTTTACAAAACCATGCGAAGAGACACTAATAATAAGGACCAATCCCTTGATAGCCCAGTTGGATTATGATAAAATAGAAGGAAATTTGACTGTGAGAAACCGCCGACCCGGCGACAGATTTGTTCCCCTTGGCGGTCATCCCAAAAAACTGCAGGATTTTTTTACGGATGAAAAAGTTCCCAGAAGCGAGCGGGATAGAGTGCCTCTGGTGACGGCCGGAGGAAAATTAATCTGGGTTGCGGGCATGAGGATCGATGACAGGTTTAAAATAACCCGGGAAACAAGGACAATGTTGATTTTAAAAATTGAGAGGATGGAGGATTAATTGCAAAACGATATTGAAAAAATCTTGATATCGGAAGACCAGATAAAAAAACGTTTAAAGGAATTGGGGGAGAAAATCACCGCCGATTATAACGGCAAGGACAAATTTCTGCTGGTTGGCGTGCTGAAAGGTGCCGTCATTTTCATGTCGGATCTCATACGGCAGATAGAGCTGCCCCTGCAGGTTGATTTCATGGCCGTTTCCAGCTACGGTGCTTCTACGGAGTCCTCCGGTGTCGTCAGGATATTGAAGGATTTGGAGGAGAATGTCGAAGGCAAAAACCTTCTAATAGTGGAGGATATTATAGATTCGGGACTGACCCTGAGCTACATGTACAGCATCCTCAAGTCCCGCAAGCCCGCCAGCATCAAGATATGCACGCTGCTGGACAAACCCAGCCGGCGCAGGGTGGATATTAAGGTGGACTACCTGGGCTTTGAAATCCCGGATTATTTTGTTGTGGGATACGGTCTTGATTACAATGAAAAGTACAGGAACCTGCCGTATATTTGCGTTTTGAAGCCGGAAATCTATCAATGCAAAAGAACTTAAACCCGGGCATATTAAAATTGTAAATTGGATATTTATATGTTAAAATATCGTGGGGAATATACAGTCCCGGAAGGGAGGAAAATTTTTGAACAATTTCTTCAGAAGCATCAGTTTCTATCTACTAATATTCATACTTATACTTTCCCTGGTTCAGTGGTATTCAAGCCAGGATGCCACGCAGGTGCGCATAAACTATACGGAACTTATTCAGCTGATAGACAAAAACCAGGTCAAGAGTATAAAAATGGTCGATAATAATATAAACGGCACTTTAAAAGATGGACGCAACTTTATTAGTTATGTTCCGGATACCACAATCTTCGTCGAGAGCATTCAGTCCAAGGTTAATAAAGGAGAACTTACCCTTGATGCGGAACCGAGGCCTCAGACGCCGTGGTGGTCTTCCGTTTTGCCTTCGGTATTTCTGGTTCTGCTTTTTATAGGCGCGTGGTATTTTTTTATGCAGCAGAGCCAGGGCGGAGGCAGCCGCGTCATGTCTTTCGGTCGCAGCAGGGCTAAGCTCCACACGGACGACAAAAGACGGGTGACTTTCAAGGACGTGGCAGGAGTGGATGAGGCGAAAGAGGAACTGGAGGAAGTGGTGGAATTTCTAAAGCACCCCAAAAAATTCATTGAGATAGGCGCCAGAATTCCCAAGGGGGTTCTGCTGATAGGCCCCCCCGGCACGGGAAAAACCCTGCTGGCCAGAGCCGTGGCTGGAGAGGCTGGCGTTCCCTTTTTCAGCATAAGCGGTTCCGATTTCGTGGAGATGTTTGTGGGTGTCGGTGCGGCCCGCGTGAGGGATCTTTTCGAGCAGGCGAAAAAGAATGCCCCGTGCATAGTGTTTATCGATGAGATTGACGCAGTTGGCAGGCAGAGAGGGGCAGGACTCGGCGGAGGCCACGATGAGAGGGAGCAGACATTGAATCAGCTGCTGGTCGAAATGGACGGCTTTGGAATAAACGAGGGCATAATCATTCTCGCAGCCACCAACAGGCCGGATATACTGGACCCGGCGCTTTTGCGACCGGGCAGGTTTGACCGTGAAGTGGTGGTGGACCGGCCCGATGTCAAGGGCAGGGAAGAGATTCTCAAGGTTCATGCCAGGAACAAGCCCCTGAGCGAGAATGTAGATCTGTCGGTGCTGGCCAGAAGAACTCCGGGCTTTACCGGTGCGGATCTTGAAAATCTTATGAATGAGGCGGCGCTGCTTTCAGCCCGTCGCAACAAGAAAAAAATTGATATGCCCGAATTGGAAGAAGCCATCACCCGCGTCATAGCCGGACCAGAAAAAAAGAGCCGCATAATGACGGATAGGGAGCGCAGGCTTGTGGCTTACCATGAGGCGGGTCATGCTGTGGTGGCGCAGCTTCTGCCCCATGTGGATCCGGTGCACGAGGTTTCAATAGTGCCCCGTGGCAGAGCTGGAGGATATACCATGATTCTTCCCAAAGAAGACCGCTTCTTCATGGGAAAAAACGAACTGATGGATCAGGTCACCCATCTGCTGGGAGGAAGGGCTTCCGAGGAATTGGTGCTGAGCGAGGTCAGCACCGGTGCTCAGAATGACCTGGAGAGGGCTACGGAAATAGCCCGAAGGATGGTTATGGAATACGGAATGAGCGAGAATATAGGCCCCATGACTTTGGGCCACAAGCAGGAAGAGGTCTTCCTGGGAAGGGACCTTACAAGGGGCAGGAATTACAGCGAAGAAGTAGCGGCATCCATCGACAAGGAAGTAAGAAAAATTATAGACGCATGTTACAACAAGGCAAAAAGCCTGCTTTCCGAAAACGTGAACAAGCTTCATAAAGTTGCGCAGGCTCTGCTGGAGCGAGAAAAGCTGGATGAGGAAGAATTCCTTGAGGTATTTGCCAGCGCATAATTGCAAGTGTGAGGCGGGAGGTTTGAAGCGCTATTTAGTTTCCGAGCTCTGATGTCCGTATATTGCATAGCCTGCATAGTTTTTCGCAGGGAAAACCACTTTTCAGTCCAAAAAAGCTGCCGATATCATCGGCAGCTTTTTTGGACTGAAAAACCCCGAAGTATATGAAATGACATTGTGAGAAAACATAATACGGGGTGATTTTTTTGTCTATAACAAAGGACATTTTTTTTGTTTTGATAGCATTTGCAGCAGGAGTGGCCATGGCTATCCAGGGTTCGATGAATTCTGCTGTGAGCAAAACCATAGGTCTTTCCGAATCCACTTTTATGGTGCATTTCTCCGCTACCATCATTATGATTGTTGTTTTGATTCTCGGTATAAGCCGCGGAGATTGGAGCAACTATTCCCGGATTCCATGGTATTACTACCTGGGCGGCCTTATCGGGGTGATTATTACCTATACGGTGGTGTTGAGCATTCCCAGGCTCGGAGCTGCGGTGGCCACCACCGCCATCATTGTGGGCCAGGTGCTTACGGCGTGCATGGTGGATCATTTTGGATTTTTCGGGCTCGAAAAGATGCCTTTTACATGGTTGAAATTTCTGGGACTTATATTTCTCTCCATCGGTGCAAAACTGCTGCTGAATTAGATAAAATCATGCATTTGACAAAAAATGTACATGTAGTATAATAAAAATAATCATATCGTCATATGACGATATGATAAAGCAAAGGGGGTTTTATCATCATGGATCTCGCTCATACGTATCTCGGAGAAAAGGTCCTTGAGCAGGGGCTGAAATTTATTGCCGGCCAATCCATGGATAACATGGACAGAATAATAGAATGGGCAGAAAAAATACCGATGGCTCCGCATCAAAGGGCCGATTTGCAGAACGTAAAAAAATTCTTGCAGAACAGGGACAGCAACTGGTACCGTTTGGCAGACAGGTTGATTTCACAAACCGACCCGCATGTCAAGCAAAAACTCATGGTAAATTTCTTTTTAAATGCCAATTTTCTTGGAGTGCCCAGGCAGCAGGAAATGGCGAAAAAGCTGGGCTATTCAATACCTTTTGCCATTTTGATAGACCCGACCGAAAGGTGCAACCTGAGCTGCATTGGCTGCTGGGCGGGAGATTACCAGCGTCAGGAAGAACTGGATTTTGATACTCTCGACAGGATATTGACAGAAGCCGAGGAATTGGGTATATATTTTATAGTGGTATCCGGAGGGGAACCACTGGTAAGGAAGAATGATATAATAAGACTGGCAAATAAACACAATTCTCAGGTGTTTCACCTGTTCACCAACGGTACGCTGGTGGATGATGAATTTATCGAAGCGATTAGGCGGGCGGGAAATGTAACTCTGGCATTCAGCATAGAGGGATTTGAGCAGACAACCGATGCCCGACGCGGCAAGGGCGTTTTCAACAAGGTCATGGAAGCTATGGACAGGATGAGAAAAGCGGGGCTGGTATACGGCGTCTCAACCACATATACCAGGAATAATACGGAAGAACTGGCCAGCGAAAAATTCGTGGATATGCTGGTGGAAAAAGGCGTTGCATTTGCGTGGTATTTCACTTACATACCCATCGGCAAGGATGTGGATATTTCCATGATGGCAACGCCGGAGCAGAGGTCATACATGTACGACAGAATTTTGGAATACCGCCGTACCAAGCCGATTTTCATAATGGATTTCTGGAATGACGGGGAAGCTTCCGATGGATGCATAGCCGGAGGCAGAAGATATCTGCACATAAACGCCAGAGGAGAAGTCGAGCCGTGCGCATTCGTCCACTACGCCACATGCAATATTAAAGACGTATCTTTGAAAGATGCTCTCGGTTCTCCTCTGATGAGGGCTTATCAAAGGAGGCAGCCCTTCAACCGGAATTTGAGGCGGCCATGCCCGATTATTGACAACCCGGAGATGCTCAAAGAAATTGTTGAAGAAAGCGGTGCCTACCCGACTCAGCTTCACCCGGACGAGACCGCGGGTGAATTTGCCAAAAAGCTTGAACCCTATGCAAAAGACTGGGCTCGTATTGCGGACAGGATATGGGAGGAAAAATATCCGGAACAAAAACATGCAATAGCCGGATATAATAAGGAGGGTAATTTTTGACTTTAAAAAACTTAACGGAATTTCAGGTGAGGTTCCTGCAGGGAATGGCCGACAGAACGAGGCTGCGGATTATCAAGGCTCTAAGGGAAAACGAAAAGACCGTGACACAGCTGGTGACGGAACTCGGCGGCTCTCAGGCCAATATTTCCGGGCATCTAAGAACTTTGAAGGAAAGCGGCATATTGAAGAGCCGCCAGGAGGGCAAGTATGTGTTTTACAGCCTTAGAGACGAAACAATAAATGAGTTTTTGAATTATATGGAAGAAATGCTCTTCAATCTGAGGCAAAAAGCAATAATGGAAGGCGTATGACAAAAGCGGAATGCAATTTCCGGGATAAAATAATTGATGGACTTAATTTGCCCGTGCAATATTGGCTTCTGGCACGCTCATGCGCCGTGTGCGGCATCAGAGGCGCAAACGACCCGCATGTCTATCTTCCAGATACATGCGGGTATTTTTGTCGGCTCGGGGCGGATATTGCTTTTTGCACTCGGTGCTGGTAAAATGATATTGGGTAAAACCAAAATCGTCCGGCATCGCTATGCGAGCTGGAACGGAGGTGAAAAAATGAAGGCAGAGTCAGTTGTCAATGCAGGATGGCGGACCAGGACCCTGACGGTAGCGGGTCTGCTGGGGGCGGTTTCCATAGTGCTGGGAGTTACCCCGCTCGGATTTATACCCGTTCCCACGGCTGCAGGCCATGCCACCATCATGCATGTCCCGGCCATTCTCGGCGGAGTGCTGGAAGGACCACTGGCAGGAGCCCTTACAGGGCTCATATTCGGCCTTTACAGCTTTATGCAGGCGGGGAACGCGCTTTTTGCCGACCCGATGATTGCCGTTTTGCCGAGGATTTTGATAGGTGTGGTTGCTTACGGAGTTTACCGTCTTACCGGGAGCGATGCCCTGGCGGCGGTTTTCGGAACCGTGACCAACACCGCGGGAGTTCTGGGGCTTGCCGTATTGAAGGGATACCTGGCCGGGCCGGTGGCCTGGAGCATCGCCCTGATGCACGGTATTCCCGAAATAATAGTTGCCGTAGCTATTACGGTGGTCGTATCCAGGACTCTGAGAAAAGTTAGAAGGTGATTTCATGCTGCTGGCAGTAGATGTGGGAAATACCAATATAGTTTTTGGAACATATGACGGGCAGGATTTGATAACCTCATGGAGAATGGCCACCCACCGCGAGCAGACCGAAGACGAGTACGGCATAATGTTGAAATCTCTTTTGAGGGATGCGGATATCGAGTTTGGGAAAATAAACGGCGCCATTATTTCCTCGGTGGTTCCGCCGCTTACTCCTGTAATGGAGAGAATGTGCGAAAGATACTTTTCGACAAAAGCGCTGGTAGTGGGCCCGGGCATAAAAACCGGCATCAACATAAAATACGAAAATCCCAGGGAAGTGGGAGCAGACCGCATAGTAAACGCAGTTGCGGCACATCACAAGTACGGCGGTCCGGCCATAATTGTGGATTTCGGCACTGCCACCACTTTTGACGCCGTGACGGCGGGGCTGGATTATCTGGGGGGCGCCATTGCACCCGGAATAGGCATTTCCACCGACGCCCTTTTCAAGAGCGCTGCCAGGCTTTACAGAGTGGAGATAGCAAAACCGGACAGAATCATCGGCAGGAACACTTCTGCCAGCATGCAGGCAGGGATTTTTTATGGCTATGTAGGCTTGGTCGACAGCATAGTCGACAGGATGAAACAGGAAATGGGGGGCGGGAGGATTATTACGGTGGCCACCGGAGGCCTGGCCCCCCTAATATGCAGCGAGACCAGGACAATTGATGAGGTTGATATGCTGCTCACCCTGGACGGCCTTAGACTGCTTTATGAAAAAAATTGCGAGACATAGGAGGGAAAACTTCGAGTTTTCCCTCTAAGAATATAATCGCTTCCGGAGGATGTATGCGATTTGAATGAAATTGCAACCCATATCCCTTTGTATCTCGCTCCCATGGCAGGCATAACCGACAAGCCTTTCAGACTGCTATGCAAAAAAATGGGGGCTGATGTCGTAATTACGGAGATGATAAGCACCCGGGGCATCTATTATGACGATGAAAAAACCCGCAGGCTTCTTGAAACCCAAGAAAGCGAGCGGCCCATCGGAGTTCAGCTCTTTGGAAACCAGCCGGAAATATTCGCCCATGCGGCAAACAAGATAGACTGTTTGCCCTTTGACTTTATTAATATAAACATGGGATGCCCCACCCCAAAAATAGTCAAAAATGGCGATGGATGCGCCCTGATGAAAGTTCCCGAACTGGCCTCGAGAATCATAGAATATACCGTGAAACATTCCGGCAAGCCTGTTGGCGTCAAAATCCGCAAGGGCTGGGATGAAAACAGCGTCAATGCCGTGGAGTTTGCGAAAATGGCCGAAAAAAGCGGGGCATTTCAGATTATTGTGCACGGAAGGACTCGGGAGCAATTCTACAGCGGCAGAGCCGATTGGCATATCATAAAAGAGGTGAAACAGGCTGTAGCAGTTCCGGTGATTGGAAACGGGGACGTATTTTCGCCGCAGGATGCACGGTCAATGCTTGAGCGCACCGGATGCGACGGCATAATGATAGGCAGGGGAGCTCTCGGAAATCCTTGGATTTTCCGGGAGGTAGGATATTTTCTCAGAAATGGCGTAATGCTTCCGCCGCCAGATGAGAATGAAAAGCTTGAAACGATTCTGCTGCATCTGGATTCAGCGGTGAATTTTTACGGGGAACGCCTGGGCGTGCTGGAGATGAGAAAACATATAGGCTGGTATCTTAAAGGACTTCCCCGTTCGGCTTCTCTAAAACGGGCCGTCCAGGAAGAAAAAGATGCCGGAAAAATAAAGCAAATGCTTACTGCATTTTTCGCGAGTCTGAAAAATATGCAATGATTATGCAAAGCTGCAAGGGGATATTGCAGCAGTTTTTGCTTCAATTTGATAAATTGTTTCTATAATTTGCTTATCCCTTACACATCTCACATCCCGCATCTTCAAAGGAGGTAAAGTTTTGGACGTATTTGCACTGCCAATAGTAAACGCTGTGCTTCCGAGACCTGACGGAGGCGTTTTGCAGGGGGTGTTTCTGGACCCTTATTTTTCGAAAATGCTTCTGAATACCGGGATTGGAGGAGAGATATTCATATTTCCCATTTCGATGGAAGACGGAGGACTTTATCCCGTCGGCGTGCTGGCCAGGATTGAGGATATATGGAAGGATGCCCTGCCCGGGGGGAATGGCACGGGGCTTTTTGCAAGAGTGATGGGCAGAGAAAGCTGCAGGGCGAAAAATTTTGATTTTACGGATGAGGGGCTTGTGGCTTATGGAGTTGAAGAGCTTGACTTTCAGAAAATGAGAAACCAAGGGTACCCGGTTATTTGCGGGGCAGGATGGTACCCCCGCGGAGGATATACCACCTTCGATTCTGACAGAAAAAACATCGAAATCACCGTCTACGGCTTTGAATATGAAACCGGCAGGGATGTGGCCATAGTGGGCCGCTTGGGCGGAGAAATCGAGCCCGAAAAGGCGCATACGGTAGAACATGCCATAATACGTTCGCTAAAAAACTATGCCATATGCACGCCGAAGACCCTTAGGGAAAGCATGAGGAAAGAGACTGAGGAGCTGAAATGGTCTGTGGAAGTGGGAATTGCCAAAAAGCTGCCGGAGGTCTTTGGAGTAACCCGCAGCGGCATATGCGGCAATCCCCTCACCCAGATGGCGTCATACTACCTTACCGAGGAATTTAAAAACCAGATAAAAAGAGGAGCAAGCCTTATAGATTCAATAAATGAAGCAAGGAGCAAAACCGTTTCCAGGATAACAAAGGAAATGGATATAACCTCCCAACCGGGTTTAAGGCAGTATCAGGGCCTGAAAAAAGGCATGTTTCATGATGATACTCCCGAGGAACTGAGCATATTGAAAAGGGTAATAATGAAATTCCCGCAGGACCCTTGGCACTGATTGAGTAAATCAGTGCTTTTTTACTTTTTTAAATGAAAGCTTTTCATAAAACACTTATTTTTTACGCAATCTAAACCCAGATAAAACTGAGACAAATACTATTTTTCCAAAAAGGGGTGGATTTATGAGATTGAATGCGGGCATCATAGGTCTGGGATGGTTTGCCGGCATGATTTTGAAATCCCTGGAAGGCGCCCGTGAGATATCGGTAACGGCTGCAGCCGATATTGATGAAAAAAAGGCTGAAGAATTCAGGCAAAAATTTAATCTGGAAAAGATATATGACAATGCCGACGACATCATTATCGACCCGGCAATGGATATCATCATAATTTCCACACCGCCCCATATGCATTCCCGCCTAGCCGAAAAGGCTCTGCTGGCTGGAAAGCACATATTCCTGGAAAAGCCCGGAGCCCTGAATCCTGAAGATATGCGGGCAACGGCGGATCTGGCCGTGAAAAGAAATCTTAAGGCCACCGTGGACTTTGTGATGAGGAGAAATCCCCTATATTTGATACTAAAGAGGCTGTGCGAAAACAATATTTTCGGCTTGCCCGAAAGGGCAAGCCTGGAAAACCATGCACATGATGACAGCCTTTCACCCCGGCACTGGTTCTGGGATTATAAAAAGAGCGGCGGCATCTGGGTGGAGCACGGCGTGCATTTTTTCGACCTGGCAGACTGGCTTCTTGGTCTTCCTACCCATGCCCGGGGATCAAAATACCGCAGGGAAGGCTGCGATTTTGTTGACAGAGTGTTGGGCACCGCATTTCACCAAAACGGTGCAATAGTGAGCTATTATCATGGATTTACCAAACCAGAGGTCTTCGAAAAAACAAGTTTTTCGCTTGTATTCGAAAGAGCGTACACAAAGGCTGAAGGTTGGATACCCGTAACCATGGTTGTTGATGCCATGGTTACACCAATGGCGGACGGGATTTTGATTGGGGACATTTTGGAAGAAGCCCGGAGATTTTTGCCCGGAATCGGTGTAAATCTGGAGAAGAGGGAGCTGAAGCGGTTCGATGATGATGGCGTTTTTCGGGGAAGGGGCAAACACTTCAGGGCTTCCGCCCGGATGGAATATATTTTCAGCCTGGACAGGGATAGGTGGGAAGTATATAGAGCCTGCGTGAGGCAGGGCATCCTGGACCTCGTGCGCGCTGTAAAAGGGCAGAAGACAGAGCCCGATGTGACTTTGGAAGATGCAAAGAATGCCCTTGACGTGGCTTATATGATGGAAGGGGAATAAAAAGCATAAAAATTTATTAACATGAAAGATTCGCTCCTTTTTAAGGAGCTTTTTTTTGCGTGCTGATAAAAGCGTTGGATACCGCAAAGGCACAAAATGCGGGATTAAAAAATATATATATACGAGAAGCAAACAGATTGAATCGGGGGGATAATATAATGAAAATCAGCGATTATGATGATTTTTTTGTGACTGTTTCGGAAGACTTGACACGATACGAGCCTTCCGCAGATTCATGGATGATAGAATTTTACCTGTTGACGGCAACCCGAATAAAAACGGCACCCGTAATTAAATCAATTAAGATAAACGATATTGACGTGAGGGGTGCAGCAAAAAACATTCCGGAACAGCTTCCGATAAATAAGGTTGATGGCATTACAAAGGCTCAATTGATAAAATGGAACGAACTGAGAAAAGCGCAAAGCTTGGATAATTTGAAAAACGCGCAGCTATCCGAGTATTACAAATTGCAGAAACTCATCGGCAAAGGAATAAAAAATCCACAGGTTATAGAATTATGCATTGCTCCAAGAAAACTGCCCTTTGGCATTGTTAAAGGCAGAATATATCCCGTAAATCTGGAGATCGAAACTGAATCGGGATCGCAGAGATTTGCCGTCGAAGTATATGTTGTCTCGCTTCCTTCCGACCCCGGATGGAGTCCCGCAGAACTTCATGTTCACTCCACTTTTTCGGATGGAAGAAAGAGCCCTGGGGAATTAAAAACCTTGTATAAAAACAAAGGATATAAAATACTTTATATGACAGACCATATCGATAATGCCAATTCCTCTGCAGAAAGATGGAATGAATACCAGAAAGTATCGGAACTGAGCGATTCGAGCATAGCAATATATCCCGGAACGGAAATGACAGTTAATTATCGGAGAAAGAGCGGTGAACTAATACACAGCGATATTCTGGCATACGGGATTAAGGGCCCGGAGGGGCTCAAAAACAGGGTTTACGATACACAGAAGGGGATTGACAACATTCTGGCAAATAATCCGGGCATATCTTCACCGGCCATAGCCCATCCGTTTTATTTTATTACCCCCTGGGAAGACTGGAATTCAAAAAGATATAGAGGATTTGAAATAATGTCGGGCTTTCAGTGCAGCTTCTCAGACGAGGCAAATCCGATGGTGCGGTGGCGAAAGGAGCTTTCCAGACTATTGGATGAGACATTTGCCAGCGGATGCTTTGCCTCGGCCAGAGCAGGCGGGGATTACCACGGTTTCCCCCTTCGGATGGCTATAGATTTTGTAACATACATCGGCACCTCAAAATGGAACAACAAATACTCTGTGGATGATGCTCTCTATAAGGGCCGTACAGTGGCCAGCCGCTACGGAGGCCTTGCATATTTTACATTGACTCATGGCAAAACAAAAAAAGAAGTGGGGGATATATTTACAGGGGTTGCCCGGGGTGCGGCGATTAATTTTGCGATTGCGTTTAAACCGGTAAAATCCGGCGAGTATTTCATTGGTCTTTATCGCGACGATAGAGCGGAATTGGTTTACAGTGCTTCAAGCTCTTGCAGTGCAGGGACTGCATATGATATGAAGGGCTCCTTTCAATTTCCGGGCGGCAAACACTTTTATTGGCTTTATGTCTCCGGCCCCGATTACATCTATTCAAGCCCAGTTTTTATTTCGGAATAATTGACATCATAATTTGATGAGCGCAAAAAATAACAATACATGTTGTTTTTCATACGCTCAAGCAGGGCGATTGCCTCCTCAATTTCCGAGCTTTCAAACCCCTGATACAGAATTTCATGCAGCTCCCTTATTATCTGAAATAGTCTTTCTCTGATTTCCAATCCTTTCGGTGTCGGGAAAATATGATTTACCCGCCTGTCTTTGTCGTCCGTTTGCCGAAAGACCAGGCCGGCATCTTCCAGCTGCTTTACGGTGTGCGCGACGGTTCCCTTATCCATGCCGGCATTTGAGGAAATCCCATCCTGGGTGATGCCGGGATGCTGGTAAACCTGCATTAAAGATGAAATCTGGCCCACCTCCAGCGGCAAGGAGTAATTTTCCAGCTTTTGTGCAAAAAAGCGCTGATTGCATCTATATAAAATGGAAATTGTGCGATTGATAAACTTTCCCGTCATAAAGCCGCTCCTTTCACGCCTTCACTTTCGTTCAGCCGCGCCTTTTCCTCATGCTGCTGCGATTTCATCTCTCTCAGGGTGCCGATTGCCATCGGGATCGCAAGAAGGAAGGAAAAAACATCCGATACGGGCTGGCTAATCTGCACCCCGAGCAGTCCGAAAAATCTCGGAAGGATTACGATGGCGGGCAGGAAAAACAGACCCTGACGGGATACTGCCACGATGGAAGCCTGAGTCCCTTTTCCTATGTTCTGAAGCAGCATATTGGTCATGATTATCCATGATGAAAGCGGAAAAGTCAGGCATTGGAACTGCAGGGCGCGCGTGCCGATGGCAATAACGTCCAAATCTTCTTTCCGAAAAACGGAAATGATGTGAGAAGAAAATGCAAATCCTGCAGCAGCCATTGCCACCAGTGCAATTGCCGATGTCCTGACGCAAAACCAGAAGGCTCTCTGCACACGGTCGTATCGTCGGGCGCCATAGTTAAATCCGCATACCGGCTGGAATCCCTGGCCGAAGCCGAGCATCGCCGATGCTGCAAATTGAAATACGCGGGTCACGATGGCCATGGCCGCGATCGCAGCATCGCCGTGCTGACCGGCGCTGAAATTGAGGCAGATCATCGAAATGCTGCCGAGGCACTGGCGGTAAAAGGACGGCAGGCCGCCTATCAGGATTTCTTTATAGATTTCCCACTTTGGCGTGAAGTTTTTAAATCGGATTTTGATGTTTTCGCTTATGCCGGAATTATAAAAAAGAATGCAGAAGCTGATAAATTGACTGATAATGGTAGCCAGCGCGGCGCCGCCGGTGCCCATGTGCAGCCCGAAAATAAATACGGGGTCCAGAATAATATTAAGAATGCCGCCGGCTCCGATGCCCAGCATTGCAAAAAAGGCGCTGCCCTGAAAGCGGAGAATATTATTTAGAACAAATGAAGCAGTCATGTAAGGCATGCCTATAAGAATATACTGAATGTAACTTTTTGCATACGGGGCAATCGTCCTGGTGGCTCCCAGGGCGTAAACCAGAGGGTCCAGAAAAACTAAGCCCAGCAGAGCAAGTGCGGCGCCAAGAAATAGAGAGGTAAAGAAACCGGTTGCCGCCACCTTTGAAGCATACTGTCTGTTTTTCTGCCCTAGCAGCCGTGATATGAAATTTCCGGAGCCCATGCCCAGCGTAAAACCGATGGCCTGTATGATTGCCATCAATGAAAAGGAAACGCCCACCGCACCCGATGCACTGGTGCTGATCTTGCTGACAAAAAAAGTATCTGCCATATTGTATACGGAAGTAATCAGCATGCTGATTATGGTAGGAACAGCCAAGGAGCAGATGAGCCTTTCCACAGGCGCCTGTGTCATCATCTTGAATTTTTCATCTGCATTTGTCATTTGTTTCATAAGACCACTTCTTTCATATATTTTGAAGTATTAATATTATGAAATTTTAATGAACCCGTTAAATCTAATATTAAATCCTTTAAAATTAGTTGTCAACACAACTATTATTTAAATGAACGCTTTTTCATGTGTTCTTATAAAAGCCGCATCATATGTTCCCTGCATGGACAAGCTTCTATATTAAACGCTTGATTTTTTTTCCTGGATAGGATAGAATATCAATGAGCACAAAAATGTGCACATAAGGGGGCGGATATATGGGCCTCATAAGGATAGGCGACAAGCTGTTAAGCATGGAAAAAATCATCGAGAGCATCGAGGAAATGCTGAAATTGAGGCAGCAGGGGCTTTCACAGGCGGAAGTGGCAAAGAAATTCGATACAGACAGGACCTTTGTGTCAAGGCTGGAGAACCTGGGAGAGATCCGCAAAGGCAAAACCATCGCCCTTGTCGGGTTTCCCATTAAGAATATCGATGAAATAAAAGGGGTCGCCCTTCAGGAGGGGCTGGATTTTGTGCTTCTCATGACGGATAAAGAACGCTGGGATTTTGTTTACGAAAAGACCGGCATAGAGCTATTGAACGAGGTCATGAGTCTTATATACAAGGTGAGGCAGTACGATGTGGTGATAATCATCGGTTCCGAACAGAGGCTGCGCCTTTTCAAAGCCCTGCTGGACAAGGAAGTAGTTTCCATAAGCATAGGCAAATCTCCCATAACCCAGGATAAATATGTTGATCCGGACAATTTGAGGGAAATCATACGAAAATTAAAAAAGGGTGATGATTGATGAAATATGTGCTGAGTGTAAGCATCGGATCTTCAAAGAGAGACCATAAGGTGGAGATGGAAATTCTCGGGGAAAAATTTGTGATTGAACGGCGGGGCACTGACGGAGATATTAAAAAAGCCATTGAAATCGTAAAGGAAATGGACGGAAAAGTCAGCGCATTCGGCATGGGCGGCATAGACCTTTATTTGTGTGCGGGAAATAGGCGGTACGTCATAAGGGATGCAGTGCCCATAGCCCGGGCTGCGAAAATTTCTCCCATTGTGGATGGATCGGGCCTCAAGAATACTCTCGAGAGAAAGGTAATAAATTATCTTATCAATGAAAACAGGATTGATTTCAAGAATAAAAAAGTGCTTCTTGTATCGGGAATGGACCGTTTTGGAATGGCGGAGTCGCTGGAAAAAGCGGGATGTGACCTGGTGCTGGGCGACCTGATATTTGCACTGGGGATTCCCATACCGCTGCACTCCCTGAAAAGCCTTGACATACTCGCAAAATTGGTAGCACCCCTGGTTTGCAAGCTGCCATTTAAAATGCTTTATCCCACCGGGGAAAAACAGGAAAGGGTCGATACCAGGTACCGGAGATTTTACGATGAAGCTGACATCATAGCCGGAGATTTCCACTTTATCAGGAGGTACATGCCTGAAGAGATGTCAGGGAAAATAATAATAACAAATACCGTGACCGTAGACGATGTCAGACTTCTTTCAGAAAGGGGAGTAAAAATGCTCATCACCACCACTCCGGAACTTGGCGGCAGGTCTTTTGGCACCAATGTGATGGAAGGTGTGCTGGTTTCCCTTTCAGATAAGCCGTATAAGTCACTTGCCCCGAAAGATTATGAGGAACTTCTGGAAAAGATAGGCTTTAATCCGAGGATAGAAATATTATATTGAGTTTTTGCTGCAATTTTTTCTGCATCTGTAAAAATAAACCTCTGCACCGCCGCATAACAGATGAGTGGCTGTGAAGATTTATTACCGCATTTCTTGATAATTTGGCAAAAAGAGGTGCATTAGAATGGACAATTTCGCATTCATAATCCATCCCATCGACATATCGGATGTATCGAGGAAATTCAAATTTATGAAGCATTTGCCGGAGGGCTTCGTGGAGAAAATAATGAAAAACATTCCTCCGGTGAAAGTTTCACATATTACAGGAGTTAAAAGCCCGCACAACGAGATTGAAGGCTGGTTTGTAGGATGCCCCCTTACCACCAGGCAGATGATGAATCTGCCGGAAGATTTTGTGCTCAAAAAAATAATTCAGTCAGGCAAGCTGGCGGAAAAATTGGGAGCCAGAATCGTGGGTCTTGGAGCATTTACGTCGGTGGTAGGTGATGCCGGGGTCACGATTGCACAAAATCTAAACATCGCCGTTACAACCGGCAACAGCTATACAGTTGCCACCGCGCTGGAAGGCGCCAAGAAAGCCGCTCAAATAATGGGCCATGACATAAAAAATTCTGAAGTGGTCATCGTCGGCGCTACAGGTTCAATAGGCAAGGTATGCGCTCAAATGCTGGCAAAAGACTGCAAGTATATGACGCTGGTAGGGCGCAATATAAAAAAATTGGAAGATATTGCCGGGGATATTTTGAAGGAAATGGGGCTTTCGGTCCGAATAACTTCCGATATCCACAAGGCGCTGAAAAGGGCTGATGTGGTCATCACTGTCACAAGCAGCGTGGATTCCGTAATTGATGCCGACGACCTGAAGCCCGGCGCCGTAGTGTGCGATGTGGCAAGGCCGCGGGATGTTTCCAGAGAAGTGGCGGAAAAAAGAAACGACGTGCTCATTATAGAAGGCGGCGTGGTTGAAGTGCCTGGAGATGTGGATTTTCATTTTAACTTTGGATTTCCGCCCAAGACATCTTATGCGTGTATGGCAGAGACCATGATGCTGGCCCTGGAGGGGCGTTACGAAAACTTTACATTGGGAAGGGAACTTACCGTCAGTCAGGTGGAGGAAATATCCGCCATCGCAAAAAAGCACGGCTTTAAACTGGCGGGATTCAGGAGCTTTGAACGGGCCGTGACCCAGGAGGAAATTGAAACCGTGAAGAAAAACGCCCGGGCAAAGCTGCAGGCATCTGTAGCCAAAGACAGCGAATACAAGGCAAAACCGTATGTCGTGACGACATAGTATACAACAACAATATAACTATTTTGATGAAAAAAGTCCCCCGATAAAAGGGGGACTTTTTAGTTTCATAATGAATTTTAAAATTGTGATTGCCAGATAACTGATAAAATATTATAATAAAAGATAATATCCCCTCCGGGGGGAAGGGAGGAAACGATAGAATTGAACGAACACATTCATCAAAAAACACAAGAAGTCATCGGCAGGCTTTCTAGAATTGAAGGTCACATCCGGGGCGTCAAAAAAATGCTGGAAGAGCAAAAGGAGTGTGAAGATATCCTTATTCAAATCAGCGCTGTGCAAGCCGCATTAAAAAAAGCCGCACAGATTATACTGGAGGACCACATGGAACATTGCATCACAGGTGCTATTAAAGAAGGTAATGGGGAAGAAGCCATAACGAAGCTGAAAAAGGCGCTTTCAAGGAAAATTTAAATAATGAGAGAGGAGAAATATAAAATGCATGATGGTTACCATGGAATCATTGAAGCACCTCACAACTATGAGAATGTTTCAGAACCTTCCGAACAGGGGACAAAGAAAGTAATGGCGTTTTCTTTTAAAAAGTATTCATTTCCGGCATTCCTGCTTTTTCTTTTATTGATTTCGGCAGTTCCATTCTTTAAGAGCATCCTGGGGTTTAACATTGCAGTAATACCCATGCTGGTGGGGGGAGGGTACATAACCTGGTCTACTTTTGTAACCATGATGAAAACAAGGAAGATAACTGCAGACTTTATGGTAGTGCTGGCATTGATAGGTACCGCTTATGTGAAGGAATATCTGGCGGGGGCTATAGTCGCCTTTATGATGATAGGCGGAGAGTTTTTAGAGGATTTGACCCTTGAAAAGACCAGGAATTCCCTCAGAGAATTGGTAAAACTTGTTCCGGAAATAGCCCATTTAAAAACCTCCGGTATCATCAAAGATGTTCCCCTCAGTGAGTTAAAGATTGATGACGTAGTACTGGTAAAACCTGGTGAGTGCATCCCCGTAGACGGCCTTATCTTATCAGGACAGGCCGCTGTCAATGAGTCTTCTCTCACCGGTGAATCCATGCCTGTAGATAAAACTAAAGGGGATAGGGTGTATCAGGGGACTTTAAACATCAACGGAGCGCTGGAAATCAAGGCGGAAAAGACAGGTCAAAATACCATGCTGGGCAAAATCATCGAAATAATACATCAGGCTCAGGACAATAAGGGGAGTATTCAAAGGACCGCTGATAAATTCGCATCATACTTTACACCAGCGATACTGGCCATATGTGTGCTGGTATGGTTTTTAACTTACGATATTTTCAGAGTAATGTCGGTGCTGGTGATTGCGTGCCCCTGTGCCCTGGTGCTGGCTACTCCTACGGCTGTAGTCGCCGCTGTGGGCAATGTTGCCCGTCGGGGAGTCATCATTAAAGGAGGGGTAACATTGGAAACTGCAGGAAGAATAACAGCGTTGTGCCTGGACAAGACCGGCACCATCACCGAAGGCAAACCCAGGGTGGTTGGGACAAAGGTTTTTGTGGCTAGTACCGAAGAAGAGATGTTAAAGTTTGCTTGCATAGCCGAGAAAAACTCTGAGCATCCTGTAGCCGACGCTATTTTGCGGTATTCAAAAGAAAAGGGTATCGAACATGTGCCCGATGGAAAGGATTTTACCACGGTTTTTGGACAGGGGGTATGTGTAAAATACGGTAACTCCATGATA
>JANLFP010000017.1 GCA_024655905.1 Tepidanaerobacteraceae bacterium | reverse complement strand
TGACGGTTCCTTGACTCATCAAAATGAGTCAAGGAACCGTCACCTGACTCAAATAGTTTTATAAAATTTAGAGGGAGGCTTTGCTTCTCCCTCTGTTTAACGCCTATCTTTTTTATCTCGCCTCTTTTTGCCGCCTTTCAATTCCTCTGAAATCTCTATGAGGTGATTTGCCCTTTCCTCCTGCTCCTCGGAAGAAGTCCATCCCATAAGGCTGGGGATAATCTCGCCGTACATGGTATCGTCCATCAATTCATCTTCCAGCAGGCTGTCAACCTTTTTATTTCGAATGCTCTCCTCCCGCTCCCGTGCATTTCCCTCTCGAACCCCTTTAGGTTTCGGAGTTTTCATCATGGTGCCCTCCCTTCAGATTATATACTTTAAGTTTCTCCTAAAGGAAGGACATGCATACCAATGCGCGGAGGAACATTATGGCAGATCAACCCGCAGCCTGATTTGCTTCCGCTATTATTTTTTCTGCAAGCTGTGCAGGAACTTCTTCATAATGGCTGAATTTGGAAGTGAAGGAACCTCGGCCCTGTGTCATGGAACGAAGGTCGGTGGCATATCTGAACATCTCCGCCATGGGAGCCTGTGCCTTTATATGCTGCATTCCGTCTTTTGGCTCCATTCCCATTATCCTGCCCCTGCGCTTGTTGAGATCGCCGATTATGTCGCCCATGTAGCTCTCGGGCACCACCACTTCTACATCCATTATTGGCTCCAGCAGCACCGGCTTAGCCTGAGAGGTGCCCTTCTTGAAGGCCATGGAAGCTGCTATTTTGAATGCCATTTCCGAGGAATCCACCGGATGGAAGGAACCGTCATACAGGATGGCTTTCACTCCCACGACCGGATACCCGGCCAGTTCGCCGGACTTGAGGGATTCCCTGATTCCTTTTTCCACGGCGGGAATATACTGCTTGGGAACAGCGCCTCCGAAAATCTTGTCTTCAAACTCGAAACCGTCTTCCGACTCAAGAGGCTGAAGTTCCAGCCACACATGCCCGTACTGGCCGCGCCCGCCGCTCTGCTTCTTGTGTTTGCCTTCCACTTTTACCGATGTCCTTATGGTCTCCCGATATGGAACTTTAGGAATATCCAGAACGACTTCCGTCCCGAATTTGTTTGCAAGTTTCCCCGCCAGCACTTCAAGGTGAATTTCACCCATCCCGGAAACGAGAAGCTGTCCTGTTTCGGTGTTTTTAATCAATTCAAAGGTCCTGTCTTCTTCCATGAGCCTCGTGAGACCTGCGGATATCTTTTCTTCATCACCCTGGGACTTGGGCTGCACTGCCATCGCCAGCACCGGTTTCGGGAATTCTATGCCCGAAAGCATGACAGGATGATCCCTATCCGTCAGGGTATCGTTGGTGGAAGTATATTGCAGTTTGGCCACTGCAGCGATGTCGCCGGCCACCACTTCTGCCACGTTTTCCTGCTTCTTGCCTCTCATGACATAGAGCTGGCCGATTTTCTCGCTCTCGCCTTTTGTTGCGTTATATACCGTTGAATCGGATTGAATTTTGCCTGAAAAAACTTTAAAGACGGTCAATTTGCCCACGTAGGGATCCGCCATGGTCTTGAACACCAGCGCCGAAAGCGGCGCATCCACTCGGCATTCCCTGGTTTCTTCCGCATTGGCAACGGGGTTTACACCCTTTTCAGCGGCCCTGTCTTGGGGGGATGGCATGTAATCGCAAATGGTATCCAGCAACAGGCTTATTCCCTTGTTCGTAAGGGCTGAACCGCAGAGTATTGGATAAATCTCGCCTTTGAGCACGCCCTTGCGAAGCCCTTTCTGTATTTCTTCTTCGCCCAGTTCTTCGCCTTCCAGATATTTGGTGAGGAGATCGTCATCTGTTTCTGCCACGGCTTCCACCAGCATCGAACGGTAATTTTCCATCTCGGGCTTCAATTCATCGGGTATCGGGCATTCTTTTGCGCCTTTTGCCTCAAAAGTGTAAGCCTTTTGATGCACTATATCAATCACGCCCTTGAAACCGGCCTCTGCGCCTATGGGCAACTGGAACGGCACTGCTTTGGGACCGAAAAACTGCCGTATCTGTTCAACCACTTTATAGAAATTGGCATTCTCACGATCCATTTTATTTATGAAAAAAATGTGGGGCAATCCTGCTTCATCGGCATATTTTTTCACCTGCTCCGTACCGACCTCGACTCCCGATACAGCGCACGTCACTATGATGCCGCTTTCCACCACGCGAATAGCGCTCTTTACTTCACCTACAAAATCGAAATATCCGGGAGTATCCAGTATGTTTATTTTATTATTTTTCCACTCACAGGGCGCAAATGCGGTCGAAATGGATATCCTTCTCTTGATTTCCTCGGGGTCGAAGTCGCAGGTCGTATTCCCCTCATCAATTTTTCCAAGGCGATCTATGGCACCGGATGTGTAGAGCATGGCTTCAGCCAGGGATGTCTTTCCGGATCCACTGTGGGCAATCAAACCTACGTTTCTTATCATGTCGCTTTTATAGCTTTTCAAACCTGATCTCCTCCTTGTAGTTACTACGATAATATTTTTTGAATTAATTTTATTATATCTATTCTACTTTGATTTTGTTTTTTCCTGCTAAATTTTTTTTACAAATTTTATATTTATTGGCTCTGCTTTATATAAAATGCGCTGTTATGGCATGCCTATGCATATATTCGCGTTAAAAATATTTATATTTATTATCCCATAATATATTTTCCATTATTTATCATTTTAACCTCCATTCCGCCGCTACCGCTGGCGGCACAAATAGTAATGAGACAAATAATGATGAAAAGTTATTTTTTCAAGTTATATCAGCCCATAACGACATGTCATGAAAAATATGCCCCGCCGATTTTTCGGCCGAGGCATATTCACCCGCTACATCTGTGTATAGTTCGGGGATTCCCTGGTTATATATATGTCATGGGGATGGCTTTCGCGGAGACCTTCGGAAGTTATTCTCACAAATTTTGCCTTTTTTAATTCTTCTATATTTTTTGCGCCGCAGTAGCCCATGCCTGCCCGGAGGCCGCCAACCAGCTGATATACGGTCTCCGAAAGCGGCCCCTTATAGGGAACCCTGCCTTCCACGCCTTCGGGCACAAGCTTTTTAACATCTTCCTGAAAATAACGGTCCCTGCTGCCTTCCTCCATGGCTCCTACGGACCCCATGCCGCGGTATACCTTGAAACTGCGCCCCTTGTATATCTCTATGTCGCCAGGGCTTTCCTCTGTCCCCGCAAAAAGGCTGCCCAGCATCACGGAATCCGCTCCTGCCGCGATGGCCTTAACGATATCTCCCGAATACTTTATTCCTCCGTCGGCTATGATAGGAATATTGTAAATCCTGGCTTCTTCGGCGCAATCATATATGGCAGTAATCTGAGGCACCCCGATGCCCGCCACTACCCTGGTGGTGCATATGGAACCGGGTCCCATGCCCACCTTAACAGCATCGGCTCCGGCCCTTATCAAATCCCTCGTGGCTTCGGCGGAGGCGACATTTCCCGCTATGACCTGAAGTTCCGGATACTTATCCTTAATGCGGCAGACCGCTTCAATAACTCCTTTTGAGTGGCCGTGGGCCGTATCCACCACCACCACATCTACCCTGGCATCCACAAGCGCTTTCAGACGGTCGTCCATATCCCTGCTCACGCCCACCGCTGCTCCCACCAGAAGTCTGCCGCTCTCATCCTTGGCAGAATTGGGATATTTTATTGCCTTCTCTATGTCCTTTATTGTAATTAGCCCCTTCAGACGGTAATTATTATCGACTATGGGCAGCTTTTCTATCTTGTGCTTTTTCAGAATCTCCTTGGCTTCATCCAGTGTGGTGCCTTCCGGAGCCGTCACCAGATTTTCCTTGGTCATTACATCTTTTATCTTTTTATTCATGTCGTCTTCAAACCGCAGGTCCCGGTTGGTTATAATTCCCACCAGTCTGCCGTTTTCGGTGATGGGTACTCCTGATATCCTGTAGCGCTCCATGAGTTCAAGCGCATCTCTTATTATGTTGTCCGGAGAAAGATAAAATGGGTCCACAATTACGCCGTGCTCGGACCTTTTCACCTTGTCCACTTCCATGGCCTGTCTTTCAATGGACATGTTTTTATGGATAATGCCTATGCCGCCTTCACGGGCTAAAGCTATGGCAAGTCTTGCCTCCGTGACCGTATCCATTCCGGCGCTTACGATGGGGATGTTTAGCCTTATCTTGTTTGTAAGCCTGGTGCTCACATCCACATCTTTTGGAAGCACTTCAGACTTTGCCGGAAGGACCAGCACATCGTCAAAGCTTAAACCCTCCTTTTGAAATTTATCCAAGACATCGCCCCCATAATGTAATAATCTATGGCTTAGAATCCTCAAATTTATTATGCCACATATTATCAAAGTTTTTTGGACATGTCAAGGCTGTACGGCATATTTGCCAACATTATTTTTATCGTTCCGGCATACAGATGATGCCGCAGCTTAACCGCGCAATAAAAGAATATAATGTTTACAAAATCCATTTCAAATGATAATATAATAACGACATGTTTCAGCCATAAAAATGAATTTCATTCATCTCCACCGCATCCGGTTTTTTTGTAATAAAGGGGAGTAGTTCGGCCTTGAGGCTTTGAAAGCTCAACACACTGGCAGATTTGCCCTTTCGGGCCCTGCCTGGGCTTTCACCGCAGCTTTGCGGGAATGAGACCTTTATTTCGGTATTTTTTGCCGAAATAAAGGTCCTTTTTTTTACATACCATAATATCAAAACTGGAGGGATTATATAAAATGAGCTTTTTGAAATTATTCTTCATGGCCTTCGGCATGCTCTTTCTTGCTGAAATGGGGGACAAGACCCAGCTCGCCGTCTTTACCCTGGTAACCCAGTATAATAAGCCTATTCCAATATTCATGGGGGCTTCCCTGGCACTCATAATGGTCACCCTCATAGGGGCCCTTTTCGGCAATCTGGTGTCCCGTTACATTCCCACGGCATATCTCAAATTAATCGCCGGCATATTGTTTGTGGGCATTGGAATTTTTGTGCTCATGGAGGCACTGCCGGACGCCCTTCGTCAGCTGGGCAGGGGATAGGCAAAAGCCCGAACATTTTTTTAACGTTCGGGCTTTTGTCTATTCGTAGCGCAGCGCATCTATGGGTTTTAAATTGCCGGCTTTATTTGCTGGATAGATGCCGAAGAAAACCCCGACAAATATAGAAAAGCTGAATGCTATTATTACTACGGGCAATGTGGTCTTTGTGCTCATACTCATGAACTTGCCCAGCCCCCAGCTTGTGACATACCCAAAGATCACTCCTATAATCCCGCCGATACCGCTCAAAACCAGGGATTCTATGAGAAACTGGTTCAATATGTCTATCTTTCTTGCGCCAAGTGCCTTCCTGATTCCTATTTCGCGCGTGCGCTCAGTGACCGATACCAGCATAATATTCATGATTCCGATTCCTCCAACAATGAGAGATATGGCCGCAATTCCTCCGAGCATCATGGTCAGCGTCTTTGAAGTCTCATTTATAGTCTCCAGCATCTCGCTCTGGTCAAAAATCCTGTAAGAAAAATTATCGTCTTCAGACTTTACCCTGAATATCTTGTCGAGTTTGGCTGATATCTCCGTCTTTGCGGATGATACGGCATCCTTGTCGGAAGCCTGGATATATATCATCCTGACTCCCCTCGACTGCAGGATTCTTTCCGCAAGAGTTATGGGGATGAAGACCTGCTCGTCCGTCGAGCCCATCATTGAGCTGGAAGATTTCATGACACCAATTACTTCAAAATTATAGCCTTTAATCTTTACCGTCTGCCCAACCGGATCCACAAACCCGAACAGTTTGCTTGCAATCTCGGAACCCAGCACGGCAACCCTTTTCCGCGACTGAATCTCCTGAGCTGTAAAGAATCTTCCATTATCCACGCTGTAGTTTCGGACCGACAGAAGATATTCGTTTACACCCTGCAGCGTGATGTCTTCTTCGTTTACATTGCCGTGCTCAACCGTGACGGAATCAGAAATTACCGGTGCAACGCCGCTTATATACGAACTGTTCATGAACTCCATGGCCTGGTCGTAGCTCAGAGTCGTGGTGGCGCCCCTTCCCATTATGTTCACGGTAAGAAGATTTGACCCCATGCTCTGTATCTGCTCGGTCACCTTTGCAGTGGTCCCCTGGCCTATGGAAACCAGGGCTATGACAGAGGTGACGCCTATTATAATGCCGAGCATAGTTAGAAAGGACCGCATCTTGTTGTCTATAATGCCTCTGAAGGCCAGTTTTATCGTCTGGAGTATATCCATTCAGCCTACCACCTTTTCATCTTTTACTATCCTTCCGTCCTGTATGTGCACATTCCTTTGAGCCTGTTTTGCAATATTTAAATCATGCGTTATGAGAATTATTGTTTTCCCGTTTTTATTCAATGCCTTCAGTATTTCCATGATTTCACGGCCTGATTTTGTATCGAGGTTGCCCGTGGGTTCATCGCCAAGGATAATTGACGGGTCAGCCGATAGGGCCCTTGCTATGGCAACTCTTTGCTGCTGCCCTCCGGAAAGCTCCTTTGGCTTATGATGCAGCCTTTGTCCCAGCCCCACTGCTTCCAGCACTTCCTTCGCCCGGTTTCTTCTGAAAGAGGTGCTTTTGCCCGCATACATAAGCGGAAGCTCGACATTTTCCAGAGCCGTCAGTTTCGGCAACAGATTGAAATTCTGAAACACGAAACCTATGCGCCTGTTCCTTATAGCTGCCAGTTCATTGTCATTCAATCTGGAAACATCCCTGCCTTCAAATTCATATTTGCCCGAAGTTGGAGTGTCGAGACAGCCCAGGATATTCATAAGCGTTGATTTGCCTGAGCCGGAAGGCCCAACAATGGCCACAAATTCGCCTTCTTCTATCTTCAGAGTGACATCATCCAGAGCGTGTACTTCTGCATCTCCCATCTCATAGATTTTATATACATTCTCAAGATTTATAACCATGCCATCACCCCCTGGATCTTCGCTCCATCATCATTGGTCCCATTGGCGGCCCACCCTGCCTGCTGCCAGAAGTTGTAGATGTAGAGCTGGTCGGCACGAGCACCATATCCCCTTCGTTCAGGCCGCTCACGATCTCAATATAATCGTCGTTGCTTATGCCGGTCTTAACCTCCACCATGTTCATCGAAATACGCCTATTGCCGTTATTCGTACTGCCATTAGTGCTAATAGATGAATTGGCACTATTGTTCTTGCTATTTTTCTCCATCTCTCCATTGCTAGAATTATCTTTTCTAACAGGAATCACATAGCTCTTGCCGTCCTTTTGCTGGACCGCCGCAACGGGCAGCATGAGCACATTTTCTTTCTTAGCCACTGTAATTTGAGCGTCCACAGTCATGCCTGCTTTTAGTTTGGGGGTCTTATCCAGGGTAACCGTAACATCGAATGTCGATACGTTGTTCTGGCTCGTCCCCTCATCTGCAATCTTTTCTACAACGCCTTGGAATTCTTCGCCCGATACCGCATCCGCCGTTATCTTGACGGGCATCCCGAGTTCTATGCTCGTAATGTCGAGTTCATCGATAGCAAGCACCACCTGCATTTTTGAATAATCGACAATGACGGCTGCTGCCTCATTTGAAGAGCTGCTGCTGTTTGACACCTTGATTAGATCGCCCTCACGGACATTCTGCTCAATTATTGTGCCGTCAATGGGGGCATTGACCAGCAGGTTCTTCTTGTCTTCCAGCTTTGACTGGTAGTCGAGCTCCGCCTGATTCAAACTCATCTGCAACTGCTCGATGTTTGATTCTATGTCCTCATCATCGAGCAGAAACAGCTTCTGGCCCTTTTTCACTGTATCCCCCTCTTCGACGTAAATCTCTTTAATCTTCGAAGATATTTCGGGTTTAACTTCAACAGTATCCATCTGCTCGACATACACCTGCTCCAGAGACTGTTCCTTGCCATTCGGCGTAGATATGTAAACCTGTGTGGCCAGGTTCTCACCGTCAACATAGTAATTTCCGTCGATTTCAACCGTGGCATAATAATAACGCGCTCCAGAAGATGCGGGAGTGGCAACGCTATCCACCTTTGTCACCGTTCCCTCGACAGAATATAGGTAATCCACAAAAAATACTTCAGCCTTCTGTCCGACTTTTATATTCTTTATCTGTGCAGAATTGAAGGGTGCTTTGACTTTATTCTTTTTTTCGTTCAGGGTTGTGGCAAGCACGGTGTTTTCATTTACGGAATCTCCGATTTTAACGTCCAGTGATTTCACAACTCCGTCTTCCGGAGCATATACCACTAGTTTGTTCCTTTTTTTCAAAGCCTCATTCAGATTCAGTTTTGCCTGAGAAATGGATACCTGCGCCTTTTTCAGGCTTATTTCCAGCGAAGGATCCTCCAGCTCGTAAAGCAGGTCTCCTTTCTTTACAACGTCTCCTTCCTTATGGTAGACCTTTTTTACCGTTCCATCTACCTTCAAATAAATGGTGTCCTGATCCATCGGCTCAAGAGTGCCTGACGCCGAAATTACTTTTTCCAAGTCTCCCCGGGTCACCCTTGCTACGGATGCCGTCTGCGCCAGGGTTTTCTTTGAAGAATTATTACCGCTCCACCATTTATAACCTGCAAAAACCACCGCAGCGATTAAAATTAAAACAAACGACATCTTAATTAATTTTTTCGGCAACGCATAAACCTCCATTCGTAAAGTTATTAAATTTTATCTTGAATTCTTTTTTAGTATACCATTTATTGGTGAGAAATTGGTGAGAAAAATCTTAAGAATTTCTTAAGACCAAAATAAAAAGTGGTCAGGAAACAGTTCATGAACGCACTAAAATTTTTGTACTTTGAGCTATCTTCACCACAATATTTAGAATGAATAGGGCTGTAGACGGTTCCGTACGCCTTGCGGCTTCAAAAACAGATTGCCTGCGCCGAAGCAGCGCAGGCAGCAGCTTTCACGGGCTAATTTTGTGTTTTACGCATGACATTCACCTTTGATATGTTGCTCATGTTTTCGTCTGAATACCAGATTCTGAGAATATCGCCGACTTTTATTTCGTCTAGCGTTAGTGTTTTCTGCTCCCCTCCTTTTTCCCCTCTTTCAAACGCGGTGATTTCAACTCCATCCGGAATGGTAACGGTCTTAGTTTCGCTTGAATTGCTCCTACTATTTCTTCATCATCTAAGTCTTCGGCATCAATCCTCAATAATGCCGCCGATTTTTCGAGTTCGATCTTGGAACATATGTAATACATCTTTGTTTTGAATATATTTGCTATATCACTGTTTTGCACGCTTCCAACATCTATTCCCATTCTTCGGGCCATTTGACGCATGGTCTGCACATCCAAATTGCCAAACAGGTTTTGTTTTTCCAATTCATGCCATTTTGCAACTCTCAGGCTGATTACTTGGTCGAACATAAGATTGGTTGTATCTATGCCCAAATACTTTGCCAGTTCGAAAACAATATCCTCCCTCATGTTCTTGAAAGAAGGCGGTTTAATTTGCATACTGCCCATATTCTCGGGTTGACCAAACTGCATATTTCTAAACATACCGATTCAATATTTTTTCTATATAATATGTGATTATCGCCGAAACGTACATGATGCTGATGTAGGTATAAAGCAATTTGGTTATACTTATATTTTGATTATGCCCTTCAGCAGGTATTTTCCCATATCCTTTTCCATTGCGCGGACTACCTTCTATACTATTCTGGCCCCAATAATGTTCCGCATTGCCTTATCCGCCATTCTGCCTCAACGATAATAGATTCTTGCCATTTGCAGCGTCTTGAATTTGATGTCCGGTTATTATAGGTTGATTTATGGGAAAATAATTTTTTTGTAATTTGAGTTATCCATTTCCAATTTAATGCTTTATGGACAACAAATGCAGCCCCCAGGGAAAGACCTGCAACTTCATGAAAATACAAACCTGCAATCGCCATTTTGTTAAACATCAGTGTAAACACTGCAGTCATCAATACATCAAGCAGTAGTTTGATTAAATTCAGTTTTTTCATGCCTCCATTCTCTCCTTATCTAATAGTCATAGTTTTTTCAGCTTTATTATAAATTTTTATTTTAAATATAATGACATAAATTTAATATTGAATTCTTTTTTCAGCATATCATTTGTTGGTTATAAATCGGTGAAAAAAACCTTAATAATTTCTTAAGATCGGCTTTGTAGAACAATGTTTTTTAAGTAAGCCTTTTTCACTATTCAGATAAAATGCCATAATAAATCTTCAGTTTACCTGTTGCCACAATTATTTTATAAATCCACATTCATTGCAAAAACAAAAGTCCGGATTTAACCGGACTTTTTAATCGCATTAAAATTTTGCCATTATCAAGGGCAACGCATTTCATTTTAGCTCATGCTTCGGGATCAAGCAGGACCTTCAACCCCTCTTGATTTGACGCGATTTGGAATGCCATTTCCCATTCGTTTAAAGGCAAAATATGCGTTGTTACAGCTTTTACATCAATCTTTCCGTCTATTATCAAGTCCATTGCAGTATACCATGCCGTAGGTTTTTGGCTAAGAGAGCCTATCACCGTCAGCTCTTTGAACATGATTTTTGAAAAGTCTATTTCCCCGAGTTTGCTCAACACACCCATCTGAACCACGGTGCCTCTCTTTGCAGCTATATCTAGCGCCATATTCACTGCGCTGTTGGATCCAGAGCATTCCACTACAACATCGGCTCCATAATTTCCTGTCATTTCATATATAATTTTTTTGATATCCTGCTTTTGAATATCTATGACTTTATTTATACCCAGTTTCTTTTCAGCAAATTCCAATCTGTTTTTATCCGAGGATAATCCGGCTACAACCACTCTCGCGCCGGAAGCCTTAGCTACCTGGGCAGTCAGCAATCCTATAGGGCCTGGGCCCAATACCACAACTATAGCATTCAGCGGGATTCGTATTTGCTCTGCAACGGCATGAACCCCGCACGCCAGAGGTTCCACGACAGCCCCTTCTTCAAAAGTCATGCGATCTGGCATTTTCATTACGCTGGATTCAGGGACCACCAGATATTCTGCAAAGGCGCCATTTGCTTTTGAGCCTATGCCTTTCCTTGCTTGGCATATGTTGTACCTCTCTTCCCGGCAAAAACGACATTTGCCACAAATATGATATGTGGTCTGGGGTACTACTCTATCTCCGGGTTTGAATTTTGTAACTTCATCTCCAACTTTATCGACGATACCTGACGCTTCGTGGCCTAAAACCACCGGTAGTTGAAGCCTGTTGCTTCCGCGCTTCCAATATTCTATATCAGTGGCACAAATGCCCGCTCTTTTAACTTTTATTCTCACTTGGTCATGCCTCGGATCGGGTATTTCTAATTCCCTGAGCTCGAGTTTTTGATGTTCGTTCAGTACCAATGCCTGCAACTGAATCTCTCCTCAAATATTAATGCTAAAATTCAATGTTTCTGTATACAACCTTGCCGGATTTTATTGTCAATTGAGGCACAAGCAATTTGTCCCCTTTAAGATTGCCACCGTACATGTCGCGAAATTCCACATCTTTTTCAATCAATTTCATTATACAAACATCGGCTACAGTCCCAGCATCCAGTGTGCCGAACTCTCCGCCCATTCTCATCACTTTTGCCGGGGCATCTGTGCAGAGAGAGACGATTTCATCCAGAGAGTAGCCCAAATTTAAATAAATCGACATTGCATAAACCAGGGAAAATAAAGGGCGTTCATATGCGTTATAGGTTACCAGATCTGTACCCAGCAGATCCGGCTTAAAGCCCTGTTCAAAAGCCATTTTTATAAGGTTAAAGGAAAAACCCCTTCTCCCGCTCGCAACATCAAAAAGAACTCCTCTTTTCTTTGCATCATATAGTTCTTTATAAATAGCATTATTCTCATTAAAAATAGTATTACCGTTTAATTGGTACATGTGAATCCACACATCGCCTTTTCTCAGAAGTTTTGCTATTTCAGGAATCGGAACGGGCGGGTCTTTAACATGAACCGAAACCGGACATCCAATTTCTTCAGCCATTTCAATTGTTTTTTCTAGAGGGCTCAAGCACATGTTTTTACAGGAATCTTTGCAGATTCTAATTTTTAATCCAAGTATTGCATCACTGTATTTTTTGCAATAAAATTTTATTTTTTCTTTGTCAAAGTATCTCGGATCAATGTTTTCATAATAACTTTCAGTTGTAATGCCAGTCGCGGAAACATTCAAATAGGCTTTAATATTCATTATGGAATTTTTTATAACGTTCTTATAAAAAAATTCAAAATTGGCAACGCCTGTGGAACCTTGGTCAATGGCAGCAGTAACTCCGCTGGGTAGCATAACAATATCTGCAGGAATTCCTATATCGCTGCCGCCGTAAAAGACATGAGTATGATTTTCGATTAATCCGGGCATCACATAATATCCGTTTGCATCGATGACCTGACGTGCCTTTATTTCATCGCCATTTGGAACAGGCATTATAATATCCTGATAAATATAAATGTCTTTTTTTCTGTGTACGCCTCTGCTAGGATCAACAACTGTTCCATTTCTTATAACAATATCGTATAGCAAAACCTCAGATCCCTTCAGTTCCCGAATCCAAACAAGCTAAGAACCGGTTTTATTAAAAGGAGCAACGGGTTTTCTGGTGGCCCTCCGGCTATTAAAGTAGCCCCCTGAGGAATTGCGACATTAGCCCAAATAACAAGTTTGGTAATCAATGGTGCCACTGTAGTAATCGTGTAACACTGTACCACTGCAAATACAGCCATGGAAACCAAAGCTCTGAACAAATTACCGTTTGAATAGGCGGCCGCAGCTACACACCAGTATGCCAGGCAAGAAAGGGTGATTATGGGAAGCCAGCCGTTTCCCGGCAGAATAATGGCAATGCCTAAAAATACCGGAATTGAAATTGTAGCACAGGCTATTACAACGGGATCGCCCAAACCCAAAGCCACATCCATGCCAATAAGAATTTCTTTATCTTTATATTTCTCTTTCATAAAAGCAAAGGCCTGTTTTGATATTGGAGTTAAACCTTCCATTAAAAGACTTACGATCCTCGGTAACAAAACCATCGCTGCTGAAATGCCGACACCTGTATTTAAAATTTGATCAATGGGCAAACCACCTATGGCACCGATTATAATGCCGATAATAAGGCCCAAAAGAATAGGATCACCAATCCCGCTTAACTTTTTGAAGTTTTTGGGGTTAATATCCAGGTCTCGAATACCAGGGATTAATTGAATGATTTTATTTACAAGAATTACAATAAAGATATTGGGCATCATAGCCAGAGTAGTACAACTCGTTCCTTCCAACCCAAAATATTCCTGCCAGCGCTTTGAATCCCAATCGGCAATTAGCAAAGCTATAATGCAGAAAATAGCCCCTATAACAAGAGATACTATAATGCTTCCGGAAATTAAATAAGCGAGAGCACCGGCAAGGATAAAGTGGAACATGTTCCAAATATCGATATTAAGCGTTTTAGTCCATCCAAGCGTAAGCATTACTAAATTAACTGCTATAGCAACAGGAATAATTAAAGGAGCTATGGGAGTTGCCCATGCTGCACTTCCTACTGTTTGAAATCCCATATCTATAATGGGGAAATTCACACCTACTTTTGATGACATAGCATTGATAGCCGGGCTTACGGATGTCATTAACAGACCGGTTACAAGACTGATGCCTTTAAATCCGATACCAACCAATAATCCTGCTCTGAGCGCTTTAAGAAGAGGCATTCTAAACGCCAAACCCAGAAGTACAAGAAATAATGGCATTACAACCATAGGCCCTAAAGAATCAGTAATATACTTCACAATCGTCAATAAATTCATACATAATTCGCCTCTCTTTATTTTTTGATTTTATCGGCCCTGCAGTTCTTTAACAACTTTCACAAATTCCGCTACGAACTTTTCTTCACCTATACCAGAGATTACAGGTGCACCTGATATAATTCTCACATTTGGCACATCTTCAATATACCTGGATGTGGTAATAACCAAGTCTGCTTCGCCTATCCAATTGTTAAGCGCAGATATGCCTATCTTCCGGATGGTAATATTGAGATCTTCGCTTTCCGCAATTTCTCTGATTCTTTGTTCTAAAATTGTGGATGTCACAATACCACTTCCACAGACTATTAGCAATCTTACCGGCATTTTCTTTCACCTCCTTTTCTCCATAATTTCTTACAATGGTATTCTTTTTAAAAGCAAAATATCAAACCAAATTTATGGATTCGAAAATTTTGATTACATCATTTTTATATTTAGCTTCTTTTAAGCTTATTAGCAAATCTTTATTTCGGAACATTGATGCTAAGTGTCCCAGCAATTTGAGTTGCAGTTCGGGGTCTTTGATGGCCAGCATAAATACTAGCTTTGTTTCAACTTCATTCTTCGGGTCATCCATTATATTGAATTTAACCGGATTATTCAATATGGCAATAGCCATGCCCGTTTTAATAACATGTTTTGCATCTGTATGCGGAATGGCAACATTCACTTCGCCCATTGAGATACCGGTAGGGAATCTTTTTTCTCTTTCCAGAACAGACTCTAGGTAGCTTTCCTTAACATATCCTTTTTCCATCAGTATACCAGCCAGCTTTTTTATTATTTCTTCATGAGAGCCTGCATCCATATTCAACTGAATCAGCTCAGGATCTAATAAATCCATTTTCTCATTTACCTCCATGCTTTTGATGTTAAAAAATTTTTTAGATGATTATTTATATAAAGCAAATTATATGCCAGTTTTCTGCAGGTTTGGTTTTACCGCTGACTCTTTGTCTGTAATAAAAGTTTTGCAAGTTCTTCCGGCGTCACAGATTTTTTTGCTCTAACAATAAACTCTTTATTCCTTACCAAGTTGTAAAGCTCCAGAATTATTTCTTTCGAATCCTCCTTCAGAGCTATCAAAAAAACCATCTCGACATATTTTCCTTCAGCCCACTCAATCGGCTTTTTGAGCAATGCTACTGCAATGGCGGACTTTAATACATTTTGCAGACTGCCATGAGGAAAAGCAACGTTATCTCTTACAAGTGTAGAACTCAGCATCTCTCTCCTGTAAACATCCATTAAAAAATCGGGTTTGACATATTTTTCTTTAACCAACAAATTCACAAGATTTTCTATGACTTCAGATTTTGTATTTAAATCTGGTTTTAACATTATAAGTTTTTTATTGATAGTGTCGGACAATGCTGACCCGGATACCTCATTTCTCACTTTTATTTCGGGAAGAACGGCAAAATTAAAAATGTTTTTTATTTTATTTATGAAAGATCCATTAATTATTTCTTCGATTGAAATAAAGGGAATATCCGGCACATTGGGATTTACCGTGCCTACAATGGCGACAATATTCTTTTCAGATTTAATCTTATAAATATTAGCGGTTAATTCTTCAGTGCCAATAACTCCTAACGGTATTATGTCAATCTTTTCTGAATTATCTTTATCTATTTCCAAAATTATGTTCTCTATGAGTGCTTTTAGTTTCTTTGCTGTACCTCTGCCGGTTATGCAGATTGTAATTATCGCTTTTTGGTTTTGAATATTTGCAACCTTAAAAGGGCGGTAAGTAGTAAGATTTTTTATATTTTTATCAATGCTTTCGGCTATTTCATCCAGGTCAGCATCGGGCAATATGGCCTTTCTAACCGCTTCCAAAACCATTATTGTATCAACCCTGCCAATAGTTCTGGTTGGTATCCCGGTCTCTTGGGTTATAATCTCGCCGAACGTTAACAATGACCCCATATCGACCAGCAAGAGAACTCCTTTCCCTTCATTTACTTCTTTTACCAAATTGAGTGTTCTGTTTAATGCAGATTCAGGCTTTTCTTCCAGAGACATGTCTATGCTCTGGGCATGATTAATTCCCAGCAACCTGCTGACTACCTCGCAAATGGATGTAGCTACGCGTCCATGGGTGATTACTATCACGCCTATCCTTCCCTTTTTCATGCTTTTGGGATTTGTTATAGTTCTGAGATACATTGCTATAAAACCTATCTCATCTTCAGGCAGTTTGTATCCAATGTAACTCTCAACAGCATGCACCATTTCTCGTGCAATATTAAACTCCATCTCGTAATCGCTTTTTATTTTATCCAACTGTGGATTAATGATGGGTTTGCCCTGTTTTATACGTTCCAAAGTAGTACTTAAATGTATCGCAAGACAGTAAAAAAGATGATTTTCCATTGTTCCGAGTTTGTTTTCAGCCAATTTTGTCATTATTTCAGAAACCTCTACCACATCTTTTCCCACAATGTTGGCCAGATCCTGTTTGGTAAGATTTAACGTGTCATTTTTTAAGTTTTTTGTAAGTTGTTGGAATTTTATCTCCAATTCCCCACCAATAAATCTATTTATCATTTCCAAACTCAAGCCCTGTTGCTGCAGTTCCTCATATTCTTTCTCAATATAATCATAAATATCTTGCGGATGCATATTATCTTGTTGTATGATTTTTGAAGATGTCATCCCTGGCACCACTACAAAACCGCTTTCAAAATACTTTTCTGCTTCAGAATTTCTACTGTCCATTTTCAACATGGCTTTTCTTGCATGCGCTGGTAAATCAGTAAAATCGATTTCTATGATTTTTTGCCTGTTGCTTTTATATAACAAAAATCCCCGGGCACATGACACCTGAATATCGCTCTGAAGTTGCCCTATATTGCCGGGACAGTCATATAAAAGCAGTACTCTCAATGCCTCTTTTGAAACTTTTATGCTGATTCCTATTCTGTTGGCTTCTTTTTTAAAAAACGCTTTTATTATTTCATAACGTTCTACCAAAGGCCTTGATGATAGAGACGGCAATTCGATTATCATAGGGATTCTTCGACGAAACGGCATTAATAACGACGATTCTATATCTTCCGTAGTCGCTGCGATTATCATAACATTACTGCTGTGAACGGTCTCAGTATCCCCCAATTTTCTAAATTTACCTGTATCCATAAAAAAGTACAATAGCTCCTGACCTTCCGGAGGCAATCGATGAACTTCATCCAGAAACAGGATACCTCTGTTGGCTTTTTCTATAAGCCCTTTTTTATGTTCATGAGCCCCGGTAAAAGCACCTTTAACATGGCCAAATAGCTGCGATAAAAGCAATTGAGAGTTTTCGGCATAATCCGCACAATTAAAAGTAATAAAAGGAGAATCTGGAGCAAGTGAATTTGACTCTATGGCAAACTGATACATCGCCTGAGCCAGGCATGATTTACCCGAACCCGTGGGACCAAGAATCAAAGTATTTAATCCATGCGGAGGATATAAAATTGCAGCTTTTGCCTGTTGAATTTGTGGCTTCAGGCTTCCTTCAAAACCAATAATTTCATTAAAGGATGTTGATTTAATTTGAGAGATTGTTTCATTTTGTGTAGAATTATCAGTTTCTACATCATTGACATCCATATCGGTTTTTTTTATTTCTTTTTTTATTTGATCCACCAAAAATCTCGAAACATCAAACCCCTGTTTTTTTAATTCTCTTGCAAGTCCTGCAGTAGATATCTTCCATTTGCTTGACATTAATTCTCTAATTCGGTTCGATAATACGGGTTTAAGCCTATCCCTGGAATTAGGGATGTTAAGTTCATTTCTTAAAATTGTAACTTCGTATCTGCTGATATTTAATTTTTTAGCCAGCTGTGCATCAGTATAAGGATTATTTTTGTCTTCATTCTGAATTAAGTCTATTAAAATTTTTTTTAAGTCCCTCATTGTATCCTCACCTTTTCTTTAAATTATGCAAACCTAATGCCATTTGCTGCAGATTTGGTTTTTTAAAAAACATTCGCATAAAAGAATAACCCTCACCAGCAGCGATGGCAAAATAAAATCCCCATACGCTAAAATGCTGAGGGTTAATTATAAATAATGTGTTTTTGTAGATAATTTAAGCAATCAATTATAGCAATTTTAGTTCTCTCGATATGTTTTCTATAATATATCCTTCCATAAGATCCGATTCGCTTGATTTAATCGCAGAAATACCCAGTTTTTGCATGATTTGCTGCAAAATGAGGACGCCAGCCATTATGATGTCAGCCCGCTGAGGCGAAAGACCCGGTATTTTTCTCCTATCTTCTACAGTCATGCGGCATAGCTTTTCAAAAACGGCATTCACATCTGCCTGCTTAAGGAGAAAACCATGCACCTTTGACGGGTCGTAAACCGAAAGGCCCTGAATCATGGCGGCCAGGGTTGTGACAGTCCCGCCGACCCCCACCGCAGTGAAAAATCCGTTTTTAATGATACGTGCTCGGCCCTGCATGAAATTTGCAAGCAAATCATCCACAGCATGCCGCACAGCCCGGATATCTTCAGCGGTTGGCGGGTCCGAGTGCAGGTATTTTTCGGTCAGGCGTACCGCTCCTGCAGGAAGACTGAAGCTCTCGAAGTCCTCATCATCTCCCAAGCAGAATTCCGTCGAACCGCCGCCGATATCCACTACCAGAGCCCGTCCTTCAATGCCAAGACCCGCTCTTGCGCCTTTAAAAGAAAGGATGCCTTCTCTTTCACCCGAGATAATCTCTGCATCGATCCCTAACATTTCTCTTATAGAATGGATAAAATCCTTTCCGTTCAAGGACTCTCTCACAGCGCTGGTGGCAAAAGCCAGTATTTTTTCGCATCTATTGTCTTGCGCTATTTTTTTAAAAAACTCCATCGCCACAATCGTATCGCGCATGGAAGCCTCATCAAGCATTCCGTTTTCCGCCACTCCCCTGCCCAGCCGGGTTGTGATAAGCCTTTTCTCCAGCGGCGCAACTTTTTTTGCCGTGCATTCTGCCACGAGCAGTCTGATGGAATTGGACCCCATATCGATAACAGCAACCCTCACATCGTATGACCCCTTCCCTGTTTAAATCGAGTGAGTCAGATGATTCCTTGCTCGAATCCCCTGACTCAAAATAAAAACTGAAAAATCCGGGATTTCCCCGGATAGATTCATAATTTGCATGTGGTCATAATTCTATATGAAAATATAATTGCTAGTAAGACGCTCTCTTCCTCCCGTACGAGCCTCTTTTTGCTTCATGGCTTTTTCTGATATCCAGAAGTCTTTCCTCGCTATCTTTCATGAATTTGGCCAGCTTATCCTCAAAACTGAGGTTGTCCCTTTCTTTCAACCTTCTGTCGCGAGAGCTTTCATTCAGCTTTCTGATGGAAAGGCTGACTTTTCCATCCTGCGAAACCCCTATAACCTTAACCTTCACTTTGTCATTCTCTTTCAAAAAGTCATTGACATCTTTTACAAAACTGTCAGCAACTTCTGAAATATGAACCAACCCCGTTACTCCGCCCGGAAGTTCAACGAATGCGCCGAATTTGGTAATACCGGTGATCTTCCCTTCCACTATCTGGCCTACCTCAACAGGCATACTTTAAGAATTCCTCCTTTAGATTTTCCTTTCGATACGATAATTATACTTCAGCTTTGAGCTTTCGTCAATAACAGTGTTGTCTACGGGGATGGCTTGCTTTCTTTATATATGTATTCATCCGGCTTGACAAGCCCGAGCTTATCCCTTGCCACCATTTCTATGTAGCTGTCGGTATGAAGAAGTTGTATCTGCTTTTTCAACTGTTCCCTTTGCTGCACAGCTGCTTCTATCTGCTGTCTGAGCTCAGCCTCCTGTCGGGCGAGGTCCATCATTTTTATCTGTTGCACAACCAGTGTATAAATTACGTAAATCATAAAAAATATTAAAATCAGGTGACGGACTCTAAACCTCTTCTTCGAATCCACGGGTCAAACCTCCCCGTTTCCCTTTTTTTACATCGGATAATCGGATATATAAATGATTCGACCAATTCCAGAAAAATCCTGCTACTTCTTATGCTTTATTTTAAAAAATACTCTCCTGGCATCCTCATATATTCTTGCCGGAAGAGTAAATACCGCGAGCTTTTTCATGCGGCCAAGATATCGCATGAATTTTTTGATGTTTCTTCTTGTCAGGATATCAAAAAATATTAAAACAGCAAGAACATATCTGCTTATATAAGATAAGTAAAACAGTAGGCCAATACCCAGGGCAAAGAAAATGTATCCGCGGACTTCTCCGGAGGTCAACCTGAACAGAGACAAAAAAGTCACCACCGTCATGATTCCCCAGAAAGCCAGATCTCCGAGTGCCGTGAGTACGGGACCCGGAACTATGAGGTTTCTGATGCGCCTGTAGACATCGAAAACAAGACCAGCAAAAAGTCCAATTGCAAGGGCGGCAGCCAGCATTACCGCCTGCTCGCTGTTCTCATAAAAATCCAAGCTCTCAACTCCCTCAGGCCAAAATATGGGTAAAAAATCCGTTTATTTCTTACGTTTATTTCTTATTTGAAGATATTCCTCAAGAAACCTCTCCCCTTGTCTTTTGTGGATATCCCTTCGGAATAGGTCATGGATTTTATCAGACCCTCCACAATTATCATGCCTCCATCCAGATTCAACTGTTTCATATGCATTTTTTCACCTTTAATATCCAGCATGCCCTGCTCCGTCTCCAGAACCACATTGTCATCGGTAAATCTTTCCACATTTATTATTCCGCTTACATCCAGCAACTCTCTGTCCGTCAGGATTACCTTGTGCTGTTTCGCGGATTTGTCTTCCATAAAATAAACCCTCCCTTCAGATATTTTCTCTTAAAATATATTCGGGAGGATACTGTATTATGAAAAACACCCGGTTTAACATTAAATATAAAACTGAGGTGCGTAAAAATAGGTTTTTGCATCCACCGTTTATAGAGTTTTCCCCGGCAAATGTTCTTGCTTATCGAAACAGTCTTTTCATAATTATGAAAAGTTATGGCATAATAATCGCCATGAAAAAAAAATGATAACCGGCAGGTACTTAACCTGCCGGTCTTTTGGCAAAAACAAATTGCTTATTGCTTTTTTACAATTTTGCCGCAACCATGTTTATTTGAAATAAATTGCGACAAAACCTAACACCACAGTTACTATTATGGCAAAGGTCCATCTTTGTAAGTAGTCAAACTTATCATTGAGTTTATCGAACCTAGCATCAGTTTCTTTTCTCATAGAATCAAATTTTTCATCAATTTTATCAAATTTTGCGTCCATTCGGTCCCTTAAATCATTTATTTGCTGTGATAGGAAAAAATAACCTGACTCGCATATTTTCGGTCCCTGTGGAGGAATATTATCCCCCCCTGCGGCTATCTCGTTTTTTGTTCTGTCTACTATTTCCTTTTCCGCCATGCTCATCACACCTTTCCTCCTATCATATTTTACCATGATTTTGCTCGGACAACAATTATTTTTTGGATGTATTATTTGCGGTGCAGATGTCCGCCACAGACACCAGCGCTCCGATACCAAGCTCCGCGCCTCTTGTGCTCTTTATTCTGCGGCTTATGACATTCAGGAGATAGTCTATGCCGCCTTCTCTTGCTATCAAAGCTGCAAGACCTCCGATCAGCAGCGAGAGAATGAATATTTCCTGCATTGAACCGAAGCCTTCATAAATCTTTTGCGTAAAACCAATCAGGGTGAAGCTGCCGCCAAGCAAGCCTATAAGGCCCGACAAAAGTGTTCCGATTATAAGCACTACAAAAACGTTCATTCCTATCAGTGCCAGAATTAAAACAGCAAGATAAGGCACTATTTTCAAAATATTGTATTCCAGCCCGGAAGGCACCTGGCCACCTGTACCGAATATTGCCATGATTATTACAGTCATGATTGCTGCCGGAAGTGCTATTTTAAAATTCATGGCGAATTTGTCCCGCATGGCACATCCCTGGGTTCTTGTAGCCGCAATGGTGGTGTCTGATATCATGGAAAGGTTGTCGCCGAACATTGCTCCGCCCACCACTGCTCCCACTGCCACTGCCAGAGGAAGCTGCGCTTTTGTCGCCATTTCTACGGCTATAGGGCAAACCGCGGCAATGGTGCCCATGGATGTTCCCATGGCAGTAGCCACAAAAGCCGCAATCACGAACAACCCCGGCAATATCAGGCTGGCGGGTATTACTGAAAGCCCGAAGTTAACCGTGGAGTCGACCCCGCCCATGGCCTTTGCAACCGTCGAGAATGCGCCCGCAAGAAGGTAAATCATGCACATGATAATAATATTGCTTTCTCCCACGCCTTTTACAAATGTGTCCATTTTTTCATCAATACTGCCCCTGCCTATTATAAACGCTATGATAATTCCAGCAATGGCCGCAACGGGGGATGGGAGCTGGTAAAATGCAAAATCCACACCTTTAAGATTGAAATAGATACCCGCTACGCAAAAGCGCCAGAAAAACTCCGAGAGGTATGAGAGCCGACGGATTTTCTTTGTTCTTAACGGACATTTCGTTTTTGAAGCCTCCTTTTTTTGGTATAAGCCGGAACAAAATATGAAGATTAAGGCAGCAAGACGGCCGGCTTACTTTGCTGCCGCCGCTTTCTGCTCAACCATTGCCAGCGCCTGATCCAGGTCTGCAATGATAACTTCCACATCCTCAATGCCCACTGAAAGTCTTACAAGTCCCCGTAAACTCTGAATCTCACGTGTCTGAAGCATCTTCGGGTTACAACTTCACCATCCAAATTTTCCTCTAAGACTTTTCTTGCAGTCGTGGAATATACGGGAATGATGCCATTTTTCTTGCAGTGGCACACAACCATATATGCGGCTCCAAAATCACCTTCCACCAGGGCATAATCCCCGGGTGCGGCATTTTCATCTATCCAGTTCAGCATATCCCGCATGTATTCATCCAGCGATTCCATTTGCGACGGTATATCCGACCATTTGTCCTGCAGGGCCTGGGGAAGGGAAATGAATTCTTCCACTTCCATGTCCTCTTTTGCCTCCGCTATTTGTTCTTCTGTCATATTATGAGAAAAAATCAGGAGCATTTTCCGCCTCTTTTCTCGCGGAATTGCCTCCTCTTTTGGCTTGGCTTCCAGCGGCGCTTTTAAAATTATGCTTTCCGCCGTCGTTATGAATGAATCGAGCTCATCTTTAAAGCTGGTTTCATTTCGTGGATTTTTCTGCCATCCCGCATGGTTGATGTCATTTCTTGCATTTTGTATGCTGTACATCAAATTCCAGAAGCTCGAAGGCAATCGGCTTGAATTGATGACGAGCCTCGCAGTTTCACGATTTTCCTTGGCAGGGCTTTTCCATTTTTCTTCGGCAATATTCCGTATTTTTATGGCTGCGCATTGAGAGGCCATCTCTCTGTCGTTCAAATCTACTTTATTCAGCCCGAAAACATCGCATATATAGCCGATCAGGCCTTCTTCCATGATTGTCAGCCCCTGCTGATAAAGTTTATTGTCCCTGCACCATTTCACTATCTCGATCAGATCTTCATACTCGCTTCTGCCGAAACCCCTAAACCTCTCATACAGCTTCTGCATCACCGGCGCCAGCGGTTTCAAAAAATCATGCGCCGACTTTTCCGCAACTTCCTCTATTATCCCTTTCAGGTCGCATGCCGCCCTAAAAAGCTTTCTTCCCCTGCATGTAAATACTGTATCGCTGTATTTTTGCAGCTTTGCCGCCAGTTCCTTCAACAAGGCCGCGGTCTTTAAATCTTCCTTATTCTCCCCGCTCTTTAAAATCTCTCGATTTGCAGCTTTCACTCCGCTTAGCGTGAGATTATTTATAAGGCTTGCATCACCTGTATTCAGGTATCTGTCAACCCCTATTGTCCAATCGAACACTTCTATAAATGGAGTAAGTTCAAAGACTGGAGCATTCCTTTTTTCCAGAGGCATCTGTTTTACCTGGGCTACCGTGCCAAGCGCCTCAAATCCTCCGTAAAACACGGCAGTTACCCTGCAATTTTTTATCATCCGGGCATAATTGAGCACCAGAAAGGCCATCATTGGCAGGAACCTGTAGGAATGGGTTATGTCAAAAACTAATTCATCTCCGTTTTCTATCTCGCTTAAAATGATATTGAAAATCTCCCACAGTTCTTTATAGTTGTTTCCATCCGGAATGATGACATTTTTTACATCTGCCCCGTTCATGTCCTTTTTAAGATTCTCCAGCGTATATTTCAACCCGGGCATCCTGCACTCTTCGTTGGCATTCTTTATCCAGTTGGCTTCAAAGGCCCTGGAAGTGGTAAATACGACGACCTTGTCTGGGATCTTGTCTTCACCGATGAGCATTTTCAGCAGGGCTTCCTGGATGTAGCAGCAATTTTCGGCTTTTTTATCCTGATATAAATAATTGCATACCTCGTATTTATTCGTTCCCAAAAACGAAAGAAATTTTATCACGCCTTTTTCCCCTCTTTCTTTTTCCAGAAATAAAGCTCCGGGCTTATCATCCCGCAACCTTTTTCATTTAAAACTCCAAGGCCCGATAAGTATGAAAGGCGGATTAAATCCGGCGAGCCGGAAATCTCAAATGGGCCCCTGTATCCCAAAAACCCCGAGTTTTCCTCTTTTGATGGTTTCCCCTTAAAAAAGAAAACAAATCTGTCATCTTCAGGAAACCGCCCGTATATATTGTTGTATTTATCAAGCAAGATCTCCCTTAAAACCCCGCTGAAAAGCTCAGGCCGGTTTTCATATTCCAAACAAGCCCCGTTTGATATTGCTACTATGGGTGAAATTACATATCCCTGAGCGGAGCTTTCCATTCTGAGGAATTCCACACCATCTATTTTTAGCAGGCCGTAATCAAGTTGCACAGGAGTCTTCAGGGCTTTCATGGCAATGTCAACAATGCGTTCCTGCTGCGGTGTACAAAAATCAAGGGCAGCTTTCTTTATTGCCCAGAAACCTCCGGAAACTGCTTTTTTTCTCATGGGAACCACATCGGAAAATACGTAATAAATGTTTCCTGCAAATTGACAGAAATATTCAGATATCTTATTTTTATAATTATCATCAAAGAAAAATACTTCGTCTTTCAGCTCAAATTTCAGCCTCAACCTGAACATAATCAATCTTCCGCTTCATCCGCAAATTTGATCTTTACCCATCCCGGCACCGAATGTGGCCTTCCTTTTTTAAGCATTATCCTCCTGGTTTTTGGGAAAAGGCTGACGTCAGCCACTCTCATGCCCATTTTGCTCAATCTGCCCAATTCTTCCGGATTCATAAAACAGCCTACGGTTTTCGAAAGATACCCTGTGCCAAAACCCATTTGCAGCATAATTTCGTTACTCTTAAGGCTGTCCAGGATTTCATTCATCTGGAGGTAAAAGTTCTTAACTTCCGGAGGGCCGTATTTTTCAAAAAATCTTATTTCGCCATCTATATACTCTCTGTAATCTTTCTTAATTTTATCTATTAAATTATTAAAAATATCCTTATTTTTTATATTAGCGGCTCCGGTTAGATAATCGTCTTTAATAACTTTGTCCAGCGAACACTCCCCTGTTATTAAAGAACCCGGGGATATCGCCTCCACATAGATTGGCAACGCGCTTTTGATATCTTCATGGTTGAAATTCCTGTTGTACCACTTGGCTTTTCCATTACATATGTTCTCTATTTTCATCTCATAAATGCCGAGATTATCATACGATAAAATCGCACTGTCCCAGATTTTTAAAAATCTGAAGGGGGAATTGTGAGGCTTGCCGAATGCCGCCTCTTCCACATAATCATCAAAAACTTTCAGTTTCCTGTCGTCTTCCGCTCTCCTGCCCTGTCCTCCTGAAAAACGGTTTTGCGAATCAAAAAACACGTTTTTGTAATGCTGGCCATGCCTTGCCCACAAGTTCCGCGTCACAGCAGACCTCAATGCCCCTTTTATGGAAGAACCGGGAACATACGGCCTACCGGCGGTCTTGACGAACGAAATTATCTCTCCCCTCAGTGAAGTTATCGTATCAGCCTTTACACTGTAATGGACATATTTCATAAGATCTATTTTAGTATATTTTAGGGCTTCATTCCATCTGAACCTCGGCGAATCCATACTGCTTATGATACTCTCGTACAGCGCCTTGTTATGGCTATTGTCTCTTATAAGCTTCATTATATCTATATAATTTACTTTTTCATTTTTATAAAAATACTCAAATTCCTTGTATTTTCTTCCATCACCGATATTTAACGGGGAAAGCGTCTGTATCTCATACTTCATGAGGGTCATCCACCTTTCTTCCCGAAAAGACGGGGATACTGTATGCCAGCCCGTACCTCAGCACTTTATGATTTCCAAATCCCGCCGGAGTAACATCCGCCACGCTTCCTGCAGGCTCTACAGCAAATACACTGCCCTCGTTGAACATCCTCACTTTATTTTTTCTCCCGCTCATTCCACAAGGCGAATAGACATACCCGGTCCTTTCGGTCAACCCGTAGCTTACGGCTTTTTCGGCTACTTTTTCCTCCCTTCCAGGATAAAGGAGCGATAAAAGCAAATATGCGTCAGCTTTTAAAGGTTTCAATTCGGGCGCCTTATCTATGTCAGCCTCAAAAAGCCCCATGCCATACGTCCTCTCTCCGCCCAGGCCTTCGTCTCCTAAAAGTTTTATTGAAGCCATAATTTTTTCCTCAAGGCTTGCGTCCAGAATATCCAGAAAAAACCAGAGGCCGGCATCTTCTTTAAAATAGCAGTTGCTGGCATAATATATTTCACTGCAGGAACTGTATCGGTCTAAAGTAACCCTGGGTCTCTCCATATTTTTCAGAAAACTTTCGGCCCTGCCTTTTGAACATAATACTCCCTCCTGCGACACATGGAAATCCTGATTTAAAAGCTGGAAATCCGCCTCGGTAAGTTTCATCAAAAAATCCAGCGGCAAAAATTTAATCTTTGCTGCCTTTTTATAATCCATCATTGAAGTAAAATTAAGGCTGTAAGGCCGAGGCACAAAATATTCTCCCCGCCAGTGCAAAAATGCCGAGGAAATTTTAAATGGAGGCTGAGATATAATAAATTCATTTATAACCTGATCAACTTCATCCTTTCCGTAAAGAAGCCCCATACAGTTTATAATGCCGCTGAAAATCGTATCGGAATGGGCTATTTGTTCGGTAAAATTGTATGTCTTTTCCTTGTTTCCAAAATGGGCCGGCCCCTTGAACTTCATTTTTACAATATACTTATTCGGATTTGCGCGGTTCATTTCAATCCCGCCTCACTTTATAATCTGCCGGATTTCATTCAAATCTCTGCCGGAGGCAATGAGCTTTTCCCCGTTCCTGCATTCATAGTAAGCCACATCTCTAAAAGTAATTCTTATATTCTCGAAGGCAATCTTGCCGTAACCTCTGCTTCCCTGGCCTCCCAGATAGTCGTCTTCCAGCAGCGCCATGGCCTCCAGAAGTTTTTTAAGGTACTTGTTCCCCTCATCATTCAGGACATTTAAAATCATCTCGGATGTAAATGCGGCTCCGGCCGGAACCCTTTCCGTCTGCCTTGGATTTGCAGCCGATGTTATGCGGTCCAGGTTGTTTTCAAACTTCACTTCAGTCCATTCCATATCGAGATTTTCTTGCATGGCATCGTCTATGCTGCTTGCATCAAGATATGCGTCTCTCACTATCAATCTGGTTGGAGTGACAGCTTTTGTTATATTTATTTCTTTACCGCTTACTGTCCTGTGCTTCCCATGATTCCTGCCAAATATGTTGCAAACAGGGCATTCGGGGTTGTCGCACATATGAATTCTTATGTTCTCTTCTTCCTTTTCTTTCGGAACAGCGATTATCAAGCTATCCGGATTTATCAGGTTTTCAGCATATTCCATCAGGGAACGCATTTTGCCCTTTAAGGAACTCCCCGGAATATACGGCCTTCCATTTGCATCCTTCACTACCGCATTATCGACGCCGCCTATTTCGTAAGTATTGCCGGAAGTGCCGATGTGAAGACCGGTTTTTGCCTTTATTTCAGAAGAAATTATATACTTTCCCTCAAGTCTCAAGCTTTCCATAAATTATTCCTCCCATTTTTATTCTCTTCCGCCATACGCCCTGTGGTAAGCAATGATGGCTTCTACAAAATCAATAAAGCGCTTGAAAATTTTGTCGCTTTTGCTGTCTTTATTTTTTATGGTTTCATCTATGGCAATCGACATGATATCTTTAAACTCTCTTAAATTATTCATCCTGCCTGCTGTGTAGGCTAATATAGCCTTTAACATTCGCAGGCGGTAAACTGCATCATTAAAATGCTCTGACTTAATCCGACGGGTTTCGCTGTAAATTTTTCTGAGCTGCGAAACGGTTACTTTTTTAAAAGCCAAATATTTTCCTATCTCTTCCACACAGTGGAAAAACACCGTTCCCTCAGAATCTTTTTCCGGACTCATTGCTTGAGGAATTTTGCTTTTTATTTCTTCGAGATTTGCAAAATCCTCTCTTCGCTTTTCATTTTGGTTATTTCTCCTCATATCTTGAGGCATATCATTCCCTCCACTTCACTTTCTTGTCTCGAATTCAGCCCATCGGGCTGCCTCATAACAGTATTTGTACAGTGTGTTGCCCTTTTCAAGAACAAGGTCCTTTATGTCGTCAATTATCCGCTTTGCTTCCTTATGCCTTTCCTTAAGCCGGGACAAATGATATACGGTTCTCCATGCCCTGAATACATCGTTTTTTTCTCTGGAAAAATCATTTTCCACAACCGCACTGTAAAGGATATTCAAAATCGAACGCGGCACTTTGTTTTCCAGTGCCTCTACTATCCTGGTTTTGAATAGATTGAACTTTTCAAAATCCTCCCATCCCAGGACACAATCTTCAAATGACAAAGAATCTTTAAGTTTCCGCCTGCCATTCACGAATCTTTCATGGCTCTTGGCTTCTTCCAGTCTTTCTCCCGCTGTGCTAGCAACCCTGTAAAGGGGGAATTTTTTATCAGGCGCCATGCTGAAGGAAATGGATAGAGTCAGTGCGGGATTGAAGCCTGTAAATCTCAAAAATCTCTGCCTTATGGCATAGGCCAGGTACAAAAGCCTGTCCCATGCCCCTACGAAGAAGAAATCATCACCTCCGGCATATATCATGGCGCAATCTTTAAAATCGGCTTCTTCAATAATTTTCTCAAGATATGGGCCAAAAAATTGCGAAAGCTCCTGCGATAATGTCATAACTCTTGCGATAGATCGATTTTCTCCCAAACCGTCTTTAAAAATCCTCCCGAGGCTATCCACATCGCCTCTTATAACACCCCATACCTTTATACCTTTTGAGCTGTCGGCCATACTATCAAAAGTCACGATATTTCCTTCTCGGGTTATCCTCATGCCGGCGGCTATCCGGAGAGAGCCGCAGCAAAGGCCAAAATCTACATCATCGTTTTTTAAGGCATAGCAAAATCCCGGCTGGGGCTCGTCGGAAAAAGCCAAATTCAGGCCCAATCTCCGGAAAACCCCTCTTATGTCCTTGCCTTCATTTTTCGGGATATCATCCCATCTTTCCACGATATACTTCTTTCTTAATATGTCCTCGCCCGTTTCGGCAAAACTTTTGCAGTATCCGCATTCTTCATTGCCATCAACCGGCCTGCCGCAATGCGGGCATGGTGAATCAGAGTCTTCAAACGGGCCAAAAACTGCTTCCTTGTCTTTTTCAATCAGGCTGAAAAATTTTCTGTATTTTTTGCGTGAAATTATTTTTCCCGCCTCATCAAACCTGGGTGAAAAATTGCTGCTGCTTAAATCTCTGGCACTGACGCTCACACCGTCAATAAGAAGACATAACTTGCCACCATGAAAATCAAAAAATATTTCGTCAAGTTCCCGCTGGTATTCATCAATACGGTTCAAAAAACTGCCAGGCATTAGAAGGTAAAAATGGCCTCCGCCGCTGTATATTATATTTGTGACGGGTATTCTTTCCTTCTTTAAAATATAGCACGCAACAGCCCTCAGCAGGTATGAAATGTAAAAAGACCTCCCACGCAAAGATTTGGTGGCACCGTCCATAGCAACATCATAAACAAAATCCTGGATGCCGGAAATATCACCTTTTACAAGACAGAAAAGCGGCTTTGAATCTTCCTGAACATTCCCGCCGGTAATCTGCGTGCAGACCCTTAATGCCTGATGCTCGGACAAATCGGATATTTCTCTATACATTGCAAAGGCTATGGCCGCAGTTGACTTCAAATGAGCCCAGAGAGAGATGTCAGGTTTTGAATGATAAAAGGCCGAAGGTACGTTGAAGGTATATTCTTCAAGAATGTAATAAAGCTTCATTAATTCTACAGGATCAATGAAATTTTTGATTTTATTAATATCATCCTCAAATTTCGACCATAATTCGCCATATTTTACCGAGGGGTTTTCTTCCGGAATATCAGTTGAAAATGAAATGGCTGAAAATGGCTCGAGCCTTTTGTACCAATCCTTTGCAGCCCTTTCGCCATCCAGCGAAATGGTGCCAAGAACTGAGATGAGCTGTTTTGGAGGCTCTGAAGATTCCTCTCCCACATCGGCTTTTACCCTCTCCCCTGCAGACAGCCGGTCTGCAGCAGCAACTATATATTCCATCAGGCTCTCCGGCCTGTGGTGGTTGCGAACCATTCCTGCAACCTCGGCAGGCTCCCTTATAACTTTCTCGCAGAAATATGCCCCCCACTTCTGATGCCTTGGACCCCGCGCGCCTTCTTCTTCATAAAAAGTCTTATATTTCTTCTTTACATCATGCCATACATCTTTGTCATTGCAGCGTTGATAAAACTTTCCAATATCGTGCAAAATAGAAGATAAAAAAAGTAATACTTCCTGCCTCGTAACTGCTTTATGCAAAAAAGCCATCCATTACCAGACCTCCTTACAGAAAATATTTTGCAACTGAATCGGCTGAAAAACAAAAAATGAGGGTTTCAATTCCAAACCCTCATAGGTAGACTAATATTATGTAATTTTCTTCTACAAAATTTCTGAATTTCCTGCTTTTGCAATCATTTTTTTTACAAATTTTGATTTCAGTGCAGAAAAGTATTCTTATATAGCGTGCGCTTTCATTAAATTGCCAGATTATAACTATAACATTTCTCATTAATTCCATTAATTACATCAACTGTTTTTTCCATATTATCTTTCCTCAACTTATTTTATAGTAATAAAAAGTAATCAATTTTTGCTATGCGATCCACTTCATGAATGACAGGAAACATTACAGCAAATTTTATTAAGACTGAAGCTAAAAAGAAATGGAGGGCTGCTAAAAATGACTTGAGGAAGTCAGGACGAATTGCAACCCTTCTGGGGATTTTTATGGTTATTGACACTTGCCCTTCCTATAAAGCTCAATTATCTCAAGATGTCAAATTATCATTTTATAATCTTTGTTAAATCCATTTTAGCATATACAACTTTATGAATTTCAACAACCTTCTCTTTAACCACATAGAAAACAGCATAATTCTTGACTGGTAAAAGCCTATATTCGTTTTCCAATTCTCTGATTAGCTGATATACCTTGCACGAATAAGGGAACTGTTCAAGCCTGGATATAGATTTATCCAGTCATTTAATAAATCCATTGCTGGCTTTGGTGCTTTTAGATGGTCTGCAATATAAGTTGCAATATCAGTTAAATCCTTCCTTGCCAAAGGCAGGTATTTAATTTCATACATTATCAGATTCCATCCTGTCAGAAAGTTTTGCCCTTAATTCGTCAAAAACTTCTTTATGGGAATATCTCTTATCGGTTGTTTTGGCTTCCAATTCAGCTTCCTTCAGTTTGAAATATACTTCGCTTTCAAACAATTTCCGTTCATAAGCTTCCATGCTCATTACAACCATATCACCATAACCATTCTTGGTCAAGAATACAGGTTCGGCGGTTTCATGGACAATTCTCGAAATATCAGCAAAATTATTTCTTAAATCTGAAACTGGTCTGATATGAGGCATATTATTCACCCTCAATTAGTTTAGCATAATTTTATCATAATTACGATAAACCATCAACATTACTTTGTTCAATTGGTTTTATATTAGCTGGGTCAGTCAAAGTCATATCCCTGATATTTTTCCAAGAATTCAAACAGTGCAATTCTTCTTACCTTCATACTTCCTGGGTGAACCTCATACTCGGATGCGATTTAGGAAATGGTTTTTTCAGCGTATTGGCCATAGCAGAATGGGCAAAAGATTTATCCCAGGATGTATTA
>JANLFP010000016.1 GCA_024655905.1 Tepidanaerobacteraceae bacterium | reverse complement strand
GACAGAGACGAAGTAGAAAGGGGCATGGTAATAGCCAAGCCCGGGAGCATCCATCCGCACACCCACTTCAAAGGCCAGGTGTACGTATTAAAGAAAGAAGAAGGCGGGCGGCACACACCCTTCTTCAACGGCTACAGACCTCAATTCTACTTCAGGACCACAGACGTCACGGGAGTGATCACCCTGCCCGAGGGCACAGAGATGGTAATGCCGGGAGACAACATAGTCATGGATATACAGCTGATTTCACCCATAGCCATCGAAGAAGGCCTGAGGTTCGCCATCAGGGAAGGCGGCAGGACCGTTGGAGCGGGAGTTGTGACCGAGATAATCGATAAATAAAAAGCTGATTGCATAAAAAGATGCAAGGAGGGAGACAAATGGCCCAGCAGAAGATCAGGATACGCCTGAAAGCCTTTGACCATGGCGTGCTTGACCAGTCAGCCCAGAAAATAGTCGAAACGGCAAAGCGGACCGGCGCCAAGGTATCAGGCCCTATACCGCTGCCTACGGACAGAAGCATAATAACGATACTCAGGGCTCCCCACAAATACAAGGATTCCAGAGAACAGTTTGAATCCAGGACCCACAAAAGATTGATCGACATTAAAGAGCCCAATCAAAAAACAGTGGACGCCCTTATGAGATTGGATTTGCCTGCAGGGGTTGATATAGAAATTAAGCTGTAGAAAAGCAAGGCTCAGGAGGTGACAGCAATGATTTCAAAGGCCATACTGGCTAGAAAAATCGGCATGACACAGATATTTAACGACAAAGGTGAAGCCCTGCCGGTAACGGTGGTGGAAGCGGGGCCGTGCCTGGTTGTTCAGAAAAAAACCGTGGAAAACGACGGATACAGCGCATTGAAAGTCGGTTTCGGCGATGTAAAAGAAGGGCGCCTGACGAAGCCGCAACTGGGTCAGTTTAAGAAAAACCAGTTGAAACCCAAAAAATATTTAAAGGAATTCAAGATGCAGGATGCTGAAAAATACAAAGTGGGCGACGAAATAAAGGTTGATATATTTCAACCCGGAGATAGAATCGATGTGGTGGGCATATCGAAGGGAAAAGGCTATGCCGGAGGCGTAAAGCGCTGGAATTTCAACCGTGGCCCCATGTCTCATGGTTCCATGTATCACAGGCGTCCTGGAGCGGGTGGCGCCACGGACCCTGCCAGAGTGTTCAAAGGCAAAAAAATGGCAGGTCATCTGGGCGTCGAACGGGTGACCATTCATAACCTTGAGATTGTCAGGGTGGATTCAGACAGGAATCTGCTCCTGATTAAAGGTTCCGTTCCGGGTCCCAAAAAGGCCCTGCTGTTCATTAAAAACACAGTAAAAAGCAGAAAATAAACAGGAAAGGAGGAGCTCGATGCCTAAAGCAGCTTTATATAACACAAAAGGGGAACAGGTAGGTGAAGTGGAACTTTCCGATGATGTCTTCGGAGTTGAAGTCCGGCCCGACATAATGCACAGGGCGGTGGTGAATTACCTCGCAAATCAGAGGCAGGGCACTGCTTCCACCCTGACCAGAGGAGAGGTGGCGGGGGGCGGCAGAAAGCCCTGGAGGCAGAAGGGCACAGGCCGGGCGAGACACGGCAGCATCAGATCTCCGCTGTGGCGCAAGGGCGGCATAGTTTTTGGCCCAAAACCCCGTTCATATAATTTCACACTTCCCAAAAAGCTAAAGAGGTACGCTTTAAAATCGGCTCTGAGCTCGAAAGTTGTCGACAACGAGTTGATAATACTGGACAGCCTGAACATGGAGGCTCCCAAAACTAAGATAATGGCGGAGATACTCAAAAACATCAAAGCCGATAAAAAAGCGCTGATAGTTTTGCCGGACAAGGATGAGAACGTGGAGAAATCCGCCCGCAATCTGCCGGGGGTAAAGACCACTTCCGTAAATACACTGAATGTTTACGATGTTTTAAACCATAATAACCTAATAATCACGAAGGAAGCGGTAGAAAAAGTGGAGGAGGTGTATGCAGGATGAAAGATCCGCATGACATTATTCTCCGGCCGTGGATAACTGAAAAAACCATGGATATGAAAAAGGATAAAAAGTATGCTTTTGTAGTGGATAAATTTTCCAATAAAACGGAAATTAAAAATGCCGTGGAATCCATATTCGGTGTTAAAGTGGAAAAGGTCAACACCATAAACATGAGGGGCAAGAGAAAGAGAATGGGAGTCCATACGGGCAAAAGGCCCGATTGGAAAAAGGCGATAGTAACGTTGAGAAAAGACAGCAAGGAGATAGAGTTCTTTGAAGCGCTGTAGTTTTCATGCGAAGGAGGGAATCTTGTGGCAATAAAAAAATTCAAGCCGACGACGCCGGGCAGAAGAGGAATGACGGTTTCGACATTTGAAGAGATCACCAAAAAAGAGCCCGAGCGATCGCTGGTGGAAATACTGAAAAACTCCGCCGGGCGCAACATGCAGGGAAGACTGACCTCACGTCATCGCGGCGGCGGTCATAAGCGCAAGTACAGGATAATAGATTTCAAAAGGGACAAAGACGGCATTCCGGCCAAAGTGGTTGCCATCGAATATGACCCCAATCGCTCCGCCAATATCGCCCTGCTTCAGTACAGGGACGGCGAGAAAAGATATATACTGGCGCCTCTTGGCCTCGCAGTGGGAGATATAGTGGAATCGGGCGCAAGCGCCGATATAAAGCCGGGCAATGCCCTTCCTCTATCACATACTCCGGTGGGCACCATGGTGCATAATATTGAACTCGTGCCGGGAAAAGGCGGCCAGCTGGTGAGAGCTGCGGGCACTGCCGCTCAGCTTATGGCCCGGGAAGGCGGTTTTGCGACTTTGAGATTGCCATCCGGCGAGATGAGAATGGTGCATGAGGAGTGCAAGGCAACCATAGGTCAGGTGGGCAACCTCGATCACGAAAATATAACTATTGGCAAGGCTGGTCGCTCGCGCTGGCTGAACAGGAGGCCTCATGTCAGAGGGGTAGTCATGAACCCCATCGACCATCCCCATGGCGGCGGAGAAGGAAAATCGCCGATAGGGCTCAAGAGCCCGGTTACACCTTGGGGCAAGCCGACTCTCGGATATAAGACGAGGAAAAAGAAAAAAGCTTCCGATAAATACATCGTCAAGCGCCGCAAATAGAAGAAGGGAGGTAGGATAATGAGTCGCTCGACAAAAAAAGGCCCCTTCGTAGATCAAAAACTTTTCAAGAAAATAGTAGAGATGAATCAAAAGCGGGAAAAGAGGGTAATAAAGACGTGGTCCAGGGATTCCACAATATTTCCCGAAATGGTAGGTCATACCATAGCGGTCCATGATGGAAGAAAGCATGTTCCCATATATATTACGGAAGACATGGTAGGCCACAAGCTGGGAGAATTTGCTCCTACCCGGACGTTTAAAGGACATGGAGCGCATACGGAAAAATCCACGGCTCTCAAGTAGATAATATCGGGAAAAGGAGGTATTCAAGTTGCAGGCAACGGCGCGGGCAAGATATGTAAGAATCGCCCCCAGGAAGGTAAGGGTAGTAATGGACCTCATTCGGGGCAAAAGGCTTTCAGAAGCGCTTTCCATTTTAAAATACACGCCCAAATCTGCGTCAAAAATTCTGGAAAAGGTGCTGCTTTCGGCAGCGGCCAATGCGCAGAACAACTATGACATGGATAGGGATGCGCTCTATATATCAAAGTGCTATGTGGATCAGGGCCCGACCCTGAAGCGCTACATGCCAAGAGCGCAGGGGCGCGCAGCAGCCATTCACAAAAGGACGAGTCATATCACGGTAATACTAGAGGAAAAGGAGGGATAAATTTTGGGTCAAAAAATACACCCTCACGGGCTGAGAGTAGGAATAATAAAGGACTGGGATTCCAGGTGGTATTCCAGAAAAGACTTCGCCGAGCTTCTGCTGGAGGATTATAGGATAAGGGAATATATAAAGCAAAAACTGTTTTCCTCCGGTGTTTCGAGAATAGAGATAGAAAGGGCTGCCAACAGAGTTAGGATAACGGTCAATACCGCAAAGCCGGGAATGGTAATCGGCAAGGGCGGAACCGGCGTGGAAGAATTGAAAAAAGACCTTGAACAGATGACTGCAAAACAGATTTCAATAAACGTTGTGGAAATAAAAAATCCGGACATCGAAGCCCAGCTTATAGCCGAAAACATCGCATCGCAGCTTGAAAGGCGAATTTCATTCCGCCGTGCCATGAAGCAGGCTATATCAAGGGCTATGAAAGCCGGAGCCAGAGGAATAAAGACCATGGTCAGCGGCCGCCTGGGCGGTGCGGAAATCGCTCGATCCGAGATGTACCACGAGGGCACGATTCCTCTGCAGACTTTAAGAGCCGATATTGATTACGGTTTTGCGGAGGCTTATACCACCTATGGGCGCATAGGGGTAAAGGTATGGGTTTACAAAGGCGAGGTCCTTCCTGTCAAGAAAAAGCTAAAATCCGGGGAAGGAGGCGAATCGGAAAATGTTGATGCCAAAGCGGGTGAAGTATAGGAAGCAGCAGCGGGGCGTGATGAAAGGCAAGGCGCACAAGGGCACAGAAGTAACCTACGGCGAATTCGGGCTTCAGGCTCAGGAAGCAGCGTGGCTCACTAGCCAGCAGATAGAGGCAGCAAGGGTCGCCATGACGAGGTTTATCAAAAGAGGCGGCAAAGTATGGATTAAGATTTTTCCTGACAAACCCGTGACCAAAAAACCCGCTGAAACCCGTATGGGCAGCGGCAAGGGATCGCCCGAATTTTGGGTCGCAGTGGTAAAGCCCGGGCGCGTGCTGTTTGAGCTGGGTGGAGTATCGGAAGAGGTGGCAAAGGAGGCCATGACTCTGGCTTCGCATAAGCTGCCTATCAAGACAAAAATAGTAAAAAGAGTGGAATTGGGCGGTGATGAGAATGAAGGTTAAACAGATTAGAGATCTCTCCGACGATGAGCTCATGCAGAAGATAAAAGACCTTAAGGGCGAACTATTTAACCTGAGATTTCAAGCGGCTACAGGACAGCTGGATAACCCGATGAGGATACGCCAGGTCCGTAAAACTATAGCCCGCATAAAGACGGTTCTTACCGAAAGGCAGAATGAAAAGAAAGCGAGCCTTGCAAAATGATAGGAAGGAGGGACGGATGTGCAGGAACGAAGGGCAAGAAAAGTCCGCACAGGGGTTGTGGTAAGCGATAAGATGGATAAAACAATAGTTGTGGCGGTTGAAAGCCTGATGCGCCATCCCGTGTATGGAAAAACCATAAAGAGGACCAAGAAATTCAAAGCTCACGACGAGAACAATGAATGCAAAGTCGGCGATATTGTGAAAATCTCGGAAACAAGACCCCTGAGCCATGATAAGCGCTGGAGGCTGGTGGAAATAATTAAGAAAGCCCAGTAGAGAAGGGAGGCTGTTTTCATGATACAGGTTCAAACCAGATTGAATGTGGCAGACAATACCGGAGCAAAAGAATTGATGTGCATACGTATTATGGGCGGTTCCAAACGCAAATTTGCCCATGTGGGGGACATTATTGTGGCTTCGGTTAAAAATGCAACACCCGACGGCGTTGTTAAAAAAGGAGATGTGGTAAAAGCCGTTATTGTGAGGACCAGAAAGGCCCTCGGCAGACCTGACGGTTCATATATAAAATTCGATGAAAATGCCGCCGTGATAATAAATGACGATAAGAATCCCAAGGGAACGCGCATATTCGGGCCCGTAGCTCGGGAGCTCAGAGAAAAGGACTTCATGAAGATAATTTCCTTGGCGCCTGAAGTTTTGTAGAGGAGGTGGGTTTGTTGGCAAAGGTCCATGTGAAAAAGGGAGATGTTGTTAAGGTAATTTCCGGAAAAGACAAGGGCAAAAAAGGGAAAATAATAAAAGTCATACCCGCCGAAGGCAAGGCTATTGTAGAAGGTGTGAACATGGCAACGATGCATAGAAGACCCTCGGCAAAGCTGCCGCAGGGCGGCATAATACACAAGGAACTGCCCATCTATACCTCCAAGCTAATGCCGGTATGCAGCAAATGTCAGAGCGCCACACGGGTGGGTCATTCCGTGCTGTCTGACGGTACAAAGGTCCGGGTATGCAAAAAGTGCGGGGAAGTTCTGGATAAATAACCGGAGAAAGGAGGCAGGCAATTGTCCAGATTAAAGCAAAAATACGAAAAAGAAGTGATTCCGGCTTTAATAAAGAAATTCAATTATAAAAATATAATGCAGGTTCCGAGACTGGAAAAAGTGGTAATAAATATGGGCATAAGCGATGCCAGGGAAAACTCAAAAGCAATAGAATCGGCCACGAATGATCTGGCAGTAATTACCGGCCAGAGGCCGGTGGTCACAAAGGCAAAAAAGTCCATTGCCGCTTTCAAACTGCGCAAAGGCATGTCCATCGGAGCCAAAGTGACCCTAAGAGCCGAGAAAATGTATGATTTTTTGGATAAGCTTTTCAATATCAATCTTCCCAGAGTAAGGGATTTCAAAGGGGTTTCGCCGGATGCTTTTGACGGCAGGGGCAACTATACGCTGGGGATAAAGGAACAATTGATTTTTCCGGAGATAGATTACGACAAGATTGACAGGGTCAGAGGAATGGATATCACCATAGTGACAACGGCAAAGACCGATGAAGAAGCGCGGGAGTTGTTGAAAAATCTTGGAATGCCCTTTGGGTCTTAATTGGAAGGAGGGAATGGAGTGGCTAAAAAGTCGCTTATTGCCAAGCAGAAGAGGACTCCGAAGTTTTCAACGAGGAAGTACAATAGGTGCAAAATATGCGGCAGACCTCATGCTTACCTGAGAAAATTTGGCGTATGCCGTATATGTTTTAGAGAGCTGGCCCATCTTGGGCAAATACCGGGAGTAAAGAAAGCAAGCTGGTAAGCGATACAGTAAATGAAGGGAGGCAAGCTCAATTGGCTATGACGGATGTAATCGCAGATATGCTGACCCGTATAAGGAATGCCAACGATGCAGGTCATCCGACAGTGGAGATTCCCTGCTCGAATATAAAGAAGGCTATTGTTCAGACGCTCAAGGACGAGGGTTATATTCAGGATTTCGAAATCATCGATGATTCAAAGCAGGGAATGATAAAGGTTTACCTTAAGTACGGTCCCAATAAGAAAAAGGTAATATCCGGAATAAAAAGAATTTCAAAGCCCGGCCTGAGGATATATGCAAAAAAAGACAATATCCCAAGAGTCATGGGGGGTCTGGGTACCGTAATTCTCTCCACATCCAAGGGCATTATGACCGATAAGCAGGCAAGAAAAGAACAGGTGGGCGGAGAGGTAATCTGTTATGTATGGTAGAAAACAGGGAGGTGCAGCGAATGTCCAGAATCGGTAAACTGCCGGTTAAAATTCCCCAGGGAGTGGAAGTTAAGGTCCAGGGGAACACCGTTGCGGTGAAAGGTCCCAAAGGCAGCATAAGCCGTGAATTTCATAAAGATATGAATATAAAATGCGAAGACTCTCAGATTATAGTCGAGAGGCCATCGGATGACAATATGCACAGGGCTTTGCACGGACTGACCAGAACTTTGATACACAACATGGTAAACGGAGTTACAGTCGGATATGAGAAAAAACTTGCTCTTGAAGGTGTAGGCTACAGGGCGGCAAAGCAGGGAAACAAGCTGGTGCTGACGGTCGGATATTCACATCCGGTAGAAATAGAACCACCCCAGGGCATAGAATTTGAAGTTCCGGCCCCCAACAGGATTTCGGTAAAAGGCGTGGATAAGGAACTGGTGGGGCAGATAGCGGCTAACATAAGAAAAGTGAGGGAACCCGAACCATACAAGGGCAAAGGAATTAGATACGAAGATGAAGTGGTAAGACGCAAAGTAGGCAAGACCGGAGCTAAATAAGGCTAAGGGAGGGATACTAGATGATAATTAAAGAATCCCGAAAAATTTCCAGGCAAAGAAGACATGATAGGGTCCGCAAGAAGATATTCGGCACCCAGGAAAGACCAAGGCTGAATGTATTCAAAAGTTTAAAACACATTTATGCGCAGATTATAAATGATGAAACGGGCACAACCCTGGCAGCCGCATCTACTCAGGACCCAGCCATAAGGGATGTCGTGACGGGATGCAATATCGAATCGGCTAAAAAGGTCGGCGAGCTGATTGCGAAAAAAGCAGCAGAAAAAGGAATCAAACAGGTAGCCTTTGACAGAGGCGGATATTTGTATCACGGCAGAATCAAAGCTCTGGCGGATGCTGCCAGGGAAGCGGGACTGGAATTTTAGAAGGGAGGCGAAGTTATTGCAGCGCAAAAGCATGGAAGCACAGGAATATGAGGAAAAGGTTGTTTCCATAAACAGAGTGGCCAAAGTTGTGAAGGGCGGAAAGAATTTCAGATTTGCAGTGCTTGTAGTTGTCGGCAATAGAAACGGCAAGGTCGGTGTTGGAACAGGCAAGGCTTTGGAAATACCCGAAGCGGTGCGCAAAGCCATAGAAGATGCCAAGAAAAACCTCATAGAAGTTCCTCTGGTGAATGGAACGGTTCCCCATGAAAGTCTTGGCGTATTCGGAGCCGGAAAGGTTCTCATAAAACCAGCAGTGGAAGGAACAGGAGTCATCGCGGGAGGACCGGTCAGAGCGGTCATGGAACTGGCCGGAATTAAAAATGTGGTGAGCAAGTCTCTGGGTTCCGCCAATTCCAGAAATATGATTAATGCCACTATGGAAGCGTTGAAACAGATGAAGAGAGCCGAAGAAGTGGCGAGGCTCAGGAATAAAAGCGTTGAGGAGCTTCTAGGATAATAAATTCTAAAAGAGGAGGTGCAACCTGATGAGATTACACGAGCTCTTTCCTGCCGACGGTTCCACCAAAAAGGCCAAACGGGTAGGCCGGGGAATAGGCTCAGGTCATGGAAAAACTTCCACGCGTGGCCACAAAGGTCAAAATGCCCGCAGCGGTGGGGGAGTAAGGCCGGGCTTTGAGGGTGGTCAGATGCCGCTATACAGGCGCATTCCCAAGCGCGGTTTTACGAATATATTCAAGAAGGAATATGCTCTCGTCAATATAGAAGCATTGAATAGGTTTGAGGAAAATACAAGTGTTACTCCCGAACTTTTGATTCAGAGCGGCATCTTGAAAAAAATAAAGGACGGGGTAAAAATCCTGGGAAACGGGGATTTGAAAGTTAAAGTCGATGTTAAAGCCCATGCATTTTCAAAGTCGGCAAAAGAAAAGATAGAATCTGCCGGTGGAAAGGCAGAGGTGATCTGATATGCTGGAGGCTTTGAGGAATGCATGGAAGATACCGGACCTGAGAAAAAGGATTCAGTTTACGGTGCTTATGCTGATAATATTCAGAGTGGGAGCCTTTGTCCCGGTACCGGGGATGGACCCTGCTGCAGTAAAGGCAATGATTGAAAAGGGAGCTCTGCTGGGCTTCTTCGACATTATATCCGGCGGTGCGTTCAAGCAGTTTTCGGTATTTGCCATGAGCATAACCCCGTATATAAACTCCTCGATTATAGTTCAATTGCTGACAATAGTAATTCCAAAATGGGAAGAAATGGCGAAGGAAGGAGAGGCGGGCAGAAAGGTCCTGGCTCAATATACGCGCTACGGCACCGTTATTCTGGCTCTCATTCAGGCTGTGGGCCTTTCAATAGGATTCAGGTCCGCCATGAAGCATCCCGGCTTTGTAGGCAGCGCCATCGTGGTGATAAGCCTGACAGCAGGCACGGCATTTTTGATGTGGCTGGGCGAGCAAATAACGGATAAGGGAATCGGCAACGGCATTTCCCTGCTGATTTTTGCCGGTATCGTTTCGAGATTGCCCAGCGGCGGCTATCAGCTTTACACGTTGCTGAAGGTGGGGACTACCAATATTTTCACCGTTATTATTTTCGCAGTATTTGCACTGGCGGTGATAGTGGGCGTAATAGCGGTGCAGCAGGCCGAGCGCCGGGTGCCGGTGCAATATGCAAAAAGAGTGGTGGGCAGAAGGGTTTACGGCGGGCAATCCACCCATATACCCATTAAAGTAAATGCAGCAGGAGTAATCCCCGTAATCTTTGCACTGTCCATACTGCTTTTCCCGAGCACTCTGGCAGGATTTTTCCCCAACAGCAAAATAGCTGTGAGCATAGCATCCTTCATCAAACCGGGCGGATGGCTGTATGCAAGCCTGTACGCTCTGCTCATTGTATTTTTCACATACTTTTACACAGCCGTGACTTTCAATCCTGCGGAAGTGGCCGATAATATGAAGAAATACGGCGGTTTTATTCCCGGCATAAGGCCCGGAAGACCAACTGCGGAATATCTCAACAGGATCATGACCAGGATAACTTTGGTGGGGGCCATATTCCTGGCGATCATAGCCGTGCTTCCTTACTTCGTAACGGGCGTGACGTCTTTGAATATCTACTTTGGCGGCACGGCGCTTCTGATTGTGGTGGGAGTAGCCCTGGAAACCATGAAGATGATTGAGGCGCACATGCTGATGCGGCACTATCAAGGGTTTCTTAAATAGGGGTGATTAAAGTGCGGATAATCATGCTCGGGCCCCCCGGAGCGGGAAAAGGGACCCAGGCCAGAAAGCTAGCTGAAGAATTCCATATTCCTCAAATATCTACCGGAGATATTTTTAGAAAGGCTGTTCAGGACAACACTCCCATGGGGAAAAAGGCAAAAGAATATATGGATTCCGGCATGCTGGTGCCGGACGATATTGTAATCGGCATTGTTGAGGAAAGACTGGATCAGCCGGATGTCAATGCAGGATTTGTATTGGACGGATTTCCAAGAACTTTATATCAGGCTGAAAGACTCGAACAGATTCTGCAAAAAAAAGCCAGGGGCATCGATGCGGTTATAAACATCCGGGTGCGTAGGGATGCCATTATCGAAAGATTTACCGGGCGAAGGGTTTGCAAATCCTGCGGAGCTTCTTACCATGTGAAATATAATCCTCCCCGAAGGCCGGGATTGTGCGATGCTTGCGGAAATGAACTCGTCATAAGGCCCGATGACGAATTGGAAACAGTAAAAAAGCGTCTGGAGGAATACGAACAAAAAACCGCTCCGCTGATTGAATTTTATCAAAGTCGCCGCCTGCTTATTGACATTGATGGGGATAAAACTATAGACGAGGTGCATAAAAGCATCGTAGACATGTTACGAGGGGAAGAAAAATGATAATATTGAAATCCCGCCGCGAGATAGATATCATGAAAAAAGCAGGAAAAATCGTGGCGATGACCCTTGAAAAGATACAAAAGGCGATAAGACCAGGGATTACAACGGCTGAACTGGACCGCATAGCGGAAGATTTCATAAAAAGTTCAGGAGCATATCCCACTTTTAAAGGATACCGGGGATTTCCGGCTGCTATCTGCACTTCGGTAAATGAGGAGGTAGTACATGGAATTCCTGGATTAAGAGTCCTGAAAGATGGTGATATTATTAGTATAGATGTGGGAGCATCCTTTCAAGGATATAACGGGGATGCAGCCAGGACTTTCATAGTGGGAAGCGCCGACGAAAAGGCAGTGGATTTAATCGAGACTACAAAAGAAAGTTTTTTCCAGGGCCTGGTTTTTGCAAAACAGGACTTCAGGCTATCGGATATATCTCATGCCATTCAGACTTACGTGGAAAAAAGAGGCTATTCCGTAGTTAGGGACTATGTGGGTCACGGCATTGGCAGGAAAATGCATGAAGACCCTCAAATACCGAACTTCGGTCCGCCTCACAGGGGGCCCAGACTGAAGGCGGGGATGACTCTGGCCATTGAACCCATGGTAAACGCCGGAGGATACGAAGTTTATACTCTGAAAAATCGCTGGACGGTTGTAACAAAGGATGGGAGTCTGTCGGCCCATTATGAAAACACTGTTTTGATTACAGAATCGGAACCCGAAATATTAACAATGCTTTAGGCAGGTGTTTTTATGCATGAAATTTCACTTGGGCAGCTGGTCTTATCCTGCGCCGGCCGCGACAGAGGGCGTTTTATGATAGTGGTAAAAATCCTGGATGAAAATTACGTTTATGTAGCCGATGGCACTTTAAGAAAAGTGGAAAACCCTAAGAAGAAGAAGATTAAACACATCAGGGTACTGAACAAAAAATCCGATTATATAGCGGAAAAGCTCAAGAATAAAAGGAAAATATTCAACGACGAAATAAAAAAGGCGCTGGAAGAACTGGTTGATTTGGGCGGAAATGAAACATCCAGTCAGGTTTAAGGAGGCGTATGCGACCTTGTCCAAGGAAGATGTTATCGAGGTTGAAGGAACCGTATTGGAACCTCTTCCCAATGCAATGTTTCGGGTGGAATTGAAAAACGGTCATAAGATTCTGGCCCATGTGTCCGGTAAAATCAGGATGAACTATATCAGGATTCTGCCCGGAGACAGGGTTACCGTTGAATTATCTCCTTATGACCTAACCCGAGGCCGCATCAAATACCGCTTCAAATAGAATTGGAAAAAAGGAGGAAACCCAATGAAGGTAAGACCCTCGGTGAAGAAAATATGCGAAAAGTGCAAGATAATAAAGCGCAAAGGCAGGGTTATGGTCATCTGCGAAAATCCAAAGCACAAGCAAAAACAGGGCTAAGTAGAAGGAGGTGTGAATAATGGCTAGAATAGCCGGAGTTGATCTTCCCAGAGAAAAACGTGTGGAAGTGGCCCTCACATACATCTACGGCATCGGCCTCAGCAGATCCAGACAGATTCTGATGGAGGCGGATGTAAATCCGGACACGAGAGTAAAGGATCTGGCCGAAAGGGAAATTACAAGACTGCGCGATATTATAGAAAAGAATTATAAGGTCGAGGGTGATTTGCGCAGAGAGGTGGCAATGAATATTAAGAGGCTGGTGGAAATAGGTTCCTACAGAGGAATACGCCACCGCAAGGGTTTGCCCGTACGGGGGCAGAGGACCCGCACCAACGCTAGGACTAGAAAAGGTCCAGCCAAGACCGTTGGTGTGAGGCGCAGCAAATAACATCTGGAGGTGAATAAAAATTGCCAAAAGCAGTTAAAAAACGCAAGGATAAAAGGCGTGTGGAAAAGGGTGCGGCTCATATACATTCCACTTTCAACAATACCATAGTAACCATTACCGACGAAGCCGGAAGGCCCCTGACCTGGGCCAGCGCGGGAACCGTGGGATTCAAAGGCTCGCGGAAAGGGACGCCCTTTGCGGCTCAAATGGCGGCGGAATCAGCCGCAAAGCAGGCACTGGATTACGGCTTAAGGTCCGTGGAAGTTTTCGTTAAGGGGCCCGGCGGCGGTCGGGAAGCTGCGATAAGGTCCCTTCAGGCGGCAGGTCTGGAAGTCAACATGATAAAGGACGTGACACCCATCCCGCACAACGGATGCAGACCGCCCAAGAGAAGACGCGTATAAAATTACAGGAGGTGCAGAAGTAAATGGCTAGATATAAAGATGCCGTATGCAGGTTGTGCCGCCGGGAGGGTATGAAGCTGTATCTCAAGGGAGACCGCTGCTATTCGCCCAAATGCGCCATAGACAGGCGAGGCTATGCTCCGGGCCAGCACGGTCAAATGAGGCGCAAACTGTCCGAATACGGTTTGCAGCTAAGGGAAAAGCAAAAGGCGAGAAGGATATACGGAGTTATGGAAAGACAGTTTAAGAATTACTTCGATAAAGCCGTCAATCAAAAAGGGGTAACAGGCGAAAACCTTTTGAGATTGCTGGAAACCCGCCTGGACAATGTTGTTTACAGGATGGGATTTGCCTCATCAAGACCCCAGGCAAGACAGATTGTGAGATACGGCCATGTGGAAGTGAACGGCAGGAGAGTTACCATACCATCGTATCAGGTTAAGGAAAAAGATGTAATTTCAATAAAAGAGAAAAGCAGAAGCCTACCGCTTTTCAAAGAGATATCCGAAGCGGGGGCAGCAAAAGCCGTGCCCGGATGGCTGTCGGTGAATTTTGAAACATTGACTGGAGAAGTTGTGAGCCTGCCCAAACGCGAAGACATCGACGTTCCGATTCAGGAGCACCTAATTGTAGAGCTTTACTCCAAGTAATCGACCCTCATCTAAAATTTATGATTTAAGGAGGGTAACACATTAGATGATGGATATTGAAAAGCCGAGGATTGAGTTGGTAGAGGTAAGCGAGGATGAAACTTACGGAAAAGTAGTCGTTGAACCGTTGGAAAGAGGCTACGGCACAACCCTTGGCAACTCCATGCGTCGTGTACTTTTATCATCATTACCTGGAGCTGCTGTGACTTCTATAAAAATAGAAGGGGTACAGCATGAATTTTCAACGATTCCGGGTGTTGTGGAAGACACCACGGAAATCATCATGAATATCAAGGGCCTGTCCATACTGATGCACAGCGACGAACCAAAGCTTATGAGAATCGAGGCCAGCGGCGAATGCGAGGTAAAAGCCGGGGATATAATCACCGATGCGGATGTGGAAATTGTTAATCCGGAACATCATATCGCCACGCTGGATAAAGACGGCAGATTGTTCATGGAGCTGACTCTGGAAAAGGGCAAGGGCTATGTGACTGCGGACAGGAACAAGAAGCCGAATCAGCCCATAGGTGTAATTGCAATAGATTCCATATTCACTCCCGTGCATAAGGTCAACTTTTCGGTGGAGCATACGCGCGTAGGGCAGCGGACGGATTATGACAAGCTGACACTTGAAGTATGGACCAACGGCACCATAAAACCCGATGATGCCGTGAGCGCTGCAGCGAAAATTCTGATAGAGCACTTCAACCTGTTCGTAGGCTTGACGACTAAAGTGAAAAGCCCTGAAATACCTGTGGAAAAGGAAAAGGACGACAGGGAAAAGATACTGGAAATGCCCATAGAAGAACTGGATCTATCGGTGAGGTCTTACAACTGCCTGAAAAGAGCCGGTATAAATACAATTCAGGAACTCATTCAGAGGTCCTCGGAAGACATGATGAAGGTCAGGAATCTGGGCAGAAAATCGCTGGAAGAAGTGGAAGAAAAGCTGGCGGCGTTCAATCTGGCGCTGAAACAATCGGATGACAGTTAAGGAGGGCAAGAAGATGAGAAAACTGGGCAGACCAACCGGTCACCGGAAAATGATGCTCAAAAACATGGTTACATCGCTTTTTAAGCACGGAAGAATAATTACCACGGAGACCCGGGCAAAGGAAGTCCGCAGGATTGCAGAAAAAATGATAACACTGGCGAAGCGGAACGATTTAGCGGCAAGACGAATGGTGCTGGCGGAAGTGCTGGATGAAACCACTGTCAAAAATCTTTTCGACAAAGTTGCTCCAAAATATCAGGAAAGAAAAGGCGGGTATGTTCGCATCGTAAAAATAGGTCCGCGCAGGGGAGATTCATCTCCCATGGTAGTAATGGAGCTGGTATAAAGGTTAGGGGACACACCTCCTTTTCAAGGGTATTCCTCTGGGGTAGGCGGAGGAATGTCCCCAATGGAAGTGTTAGGGGACACACCTCCTTTTCAAGGGTATTCCTCTGGGGTAGGCGGAGGAATGTCCCCAATGGAAGTGTTAGGGGACACACCTCCTTTTAGCAGAGGTCGGTGTTCAGAGGTCAGATTAAGTTGGATTTGCCGAAAAGGCAAATCCCTCAATTCCGACATCCGAATTCTGACATCTAGCTTCCGATATAGGGGTAGGCTGAGGAATGTCCCCATAAATAGGCATAATTTGTAAAGGGGGCGGCATCGTTGACCGCCGAAATCATCGCCAAGGGCGTATGCTATCAATATGCTCAGGATAAAAGTCTTGCTTTAATTGATATAAACCTTGCCATCAATAAAGGCGAATTTGTAGCCATAATAGGACCTAACGGTTCGGGGAAATCCACACTGGCGAAACTCCTCAACGGCATTTTCGCGCCGACAAAAGGTGAAATCTATGTGGATGGCTTGAATACCGCCAACCAGGAAGACATTTGGAAAGTGAGGCAAAAAGCCGGCATGGTTTTCCAGAACCCGGACAATCAGATTGTCGCCACCGTTGTTGAGGAAGATGTGGCTTTCGGGCCCGAAAACCTAGGAATTCAGCCGGCGGAGATACGCAACCGCGTACGGCAGGCTCTGGAAGCCGTGGAACTGACGGAATATGCCCATAAAGCCCCGCATCTCCTGTCCGGCGGGCAGAAGCAAAGGGTTGCCATAGCTGGGATTCTGGCCATGAAACCGCAATGCATAATACTTGATGAACCCACCGCCATGCTCGACCCTGTCGGTAGAAAAGAGGTAATAAAAACCGTAAAAAAACTCAACAGAGAAGAGGGAAAGACGATTGTCCTTATAACACATTTCATGGACGAGGCGGTTATGGCGGACAGAGTGCTTGTTATGTCGAAAGGCCGACTGGTCATGGAAGGCACTCCAAGGCAGGTGTTCTCCAGAGTTGAAAAGCTGAAAAGCATAGGGCTGGATGTCCCGCAGGTGACCGAGCTGGCACATCAGCTGAAACGAGCAGGCGTGGAAATAAGGCCCGATTTACTGACAGTGGAAGAGATGGTGGACTTTTTATGTCAATTGTTGTAAGAAACCTCACGCATATATATATGCCGGGGACGCCTTTTGAATCTATAGCTATTAAAGATATAAACTGGGAGATTGCGGATGGAGAATTCTGGGGCTTAATAGGGCACACTGGCTCCGGGAAGTCCACTCTCATCCAGCACCTCAACGGCCTTTTGAAGCCCACGTCCGGCGAGATTATAATCGACGGCGAGAACCTTCATGCAAGAGGAGCCCGAATGAAAGAAATCCGGCAAAAAGTAGGCCTGGTATTTCAATACCCGGAACACCAGCTTTTTGAAGAAACGGTTGAAAGAGATGTGGCTTTCGGGCCGAAAAACATGGGGCTTCCGGAAGATGAAGTAGCAAAAAGGGTAAAGGAAGCCATAGAACTGGTGGGTCTGCCGTATGATGCCGTTAAGGACAAATCTCCGTTTGAATTGAGCGGAGGCCAAATGCGCAGAGTGGCCATAGCAGGAGTGCTAGCCATGAATCCGGAAGTGCTTATTCTTGATGAACCCACGGCTGGCCTTGATCCGCTGGGGCGGGACGAGATCATCGAAGAAATTGTAGCGCTGAGGAAGAAGCGAAATATAACGGTTATACTTGTATCCCACAGCATGGAAGATATAGCGAGGCTTGTTGACAAGATTGCTGTGATGCACCGGGGAAAAATGATAAAACAGGGTTCTTCGCGAGAAATTTTCAGGGATTACAGAGGTCTTACATCAGTTGGCCTGGGCATACCACAGATAACCGAACTGATGATGAAGCTGCGGGAAAAGGGCAAAGACGTGGCGTGCGATATATTGACGGTGGAAGAAGCCAGGACGGAGATTTTGAAAGCCATAAGGAGGAAGGGCAGTGCGTGAGATAACCATAGGACAGTATATACCGGGCAATTCTGCAGTTCACCGCCTGGATCCTAGGACGAAAATCATTGTGACCCTGCTTTATATGGTTCTGCTTTTTCTGCTGAACAATTTTCCGGGATATATATTTCCCGTGGCTTTTATAATTTTCGCATCGCTTCTTTCGGGGATATCGATCAGATATATGATAAATGGCCTAAAACCGCTAATCCTGATAATAACCCTTACTTTCGTTTTGAATATGTTTATGATTAAAGGCAGGATTCTGTATGAAATTGGGCCCCTGGATATAACTTATGAGGGCTTGTATCAGGGCGCTTTTATGGCTATAAGGCTGATACTGCTAATCGTGGGAACATCGCTTCTGACTCTGACAACTTCGCCCATATCTCTAACTGACGGTATAGAAAGGCTGCTTTCGCCCTTCAGAAAGTTCGGGGTTCCCGCCCACGAGCTGGCCATGATGATGACCATAGCCTTGAGGTTTATCCCCACGCTCCTGGAGGAAACCGATAAAATCATGAAGGCTCAAATGGCAAGGGGAGCCGATTTTGAAAGCGGCAACATTGTAAAGCGGGCAAAGAACATGGTGCCGCTTCTGGTGCCGCTTTTCATCAGCGCTTTCAGAAGGGCGGATGAGCTGGCCATGGCCATGGAGGCCCGGTGCTACAGGGGCGGGGAAAACAGAACGCGCATGAAGGAATTGAAAATGACGGGGCTTGATTTTGCAACTTACATCATATTTGCAATGATTGCACTCGGGGCTTTGGCAAGCAGGTATTTGTGGTAGGTGAAATTGCGTGAATGTAGAGCTGCTGTTGGAATACGACGGTACCTCCTATCACGGCTGGCAGAGGCAAAAAAATGCCCGTTCGGTGCAGCAGGTGCTGGAAGAGGCTATAAATGCAATAACCGGGGAAAACGTCAGGGTTATCGGAGCGGGGAGGACCGATGCCGGGGTGCACGCCCTGGGGCAGGTGGCGAATTTTAAAACGAACACTCGAATACCGCTGGAAAAACTGCCCTACGCCATAAACAACAGGCTTCCGGACGATATTGTGGTAAAAAGGGCCCGGGCGGTTCCCGAGGACTTTCATGCAAGGCTTTGGGCAAAAGCCAAAGTTTATGCCTATACCATCCATAACGCCTCATTTCCATCGCCGCTCATAAGAAATTTTGCATACTTTTTTCCGATAACTCTGGATGTGGATGCGATGAAAAGGGCAGGATCATATTTTTTGGGTGTGCATGATTTTTCGGCATTCATGGCAAGCGGCAGCGCGGTGAAATCCTGTGTCAGGCATATTTTTCGCCTTGAAGTGAATCGCCAGGGGGACCTAATTAAGATTGAAGTTGAGGCTAACGGATTTTTGTATAACATGGTAAGAATCATATCGGGAACGCTTTTGGACGTTGGACTGCATAGAATTTGCCCGGAAGAAGTGGCCTCGATTATAGAATCCGGCAACAGGGACATGGCCGGAAGGACCCTTCCGCCTCAGGGATTGTGCCTTTTGAAGGTGGTTTATTAGCGGGGTTGACACAGTATTTAACGTATAATAAAATAATTTTATGGTCTGGACAAGGAGGGAAAATGATGAGCACATTCATGGCAAAAAAGGAAGAAGTGAAAAGAGACTGGTTTGTAATAGATGCCACAGACAAACCCTTGGGGAGGCTTGCCGCAAAGGTGGCCATGATTTTGAGGGGAAAACACAAGCCCACATATACTCCCCATGTGGATACTGGCGACCATGTGATAATAGTTAACGCTGACAAAGTAGTGCTGACGGGGAAAAAGCTGGATAAAAAACTATATATATATCACTCCATGTATCCCGGCGGCATCAAGTCTGAAACCTACAGAAGCTTCATGAAGAGAAGCCCCGAGAAGGCCGTCTATAAGGCTGTCTGGGGAATGCTTCCGCATAACTCCCTGGGCCGCCGCATGATTAAAAAACTGAGGATTTACAAAGGACCGGAACATCCTCACCAGGCTCAGCAGCCAAAATCATTATCCGTCGAAATCTAAATAGGAAGGAGGAAAGCAATGAAACAGGCAGTTCTCGCTACAGGGAGAAGGAAGACGTCCGTTGCCAAAGTTTGGATAATGCCGGGCAGCGGGAGAATAATAATCAACAGAAAACCAATGGATGAATACTTCGGCCTCGAGACGTTGAGAGTGGATGTTAAAAGGCCTCTGGAAGCAACAAACACGGCTGGCAAGTTCGATGTCATAGCCAGCGTAAAGGGCGGCGGCTTTACGGGTCAGGCCGGTGCCGTGAGACACGGCATTGCCAGGGCTCTTTTGAAAATAGATGGCGAATTCAGACCGGTGCTCAAAAAAGAAGGATTTTTGACTAGAGACCCACGGATGAAAGAACGCAAGAAATACGGCCTCAAGAAAGCCCGCCGCGCTCCGCAGTTCTCAAAGAGGTAAAAGAAGGACAGAGTCCTTCTTTTTTTTTAAAACCCAATAAATTGTTTTAGTAACCGGAGGCATCATCACATTGAAGCAGCCGTTTAACTTGATGTTCGGGCTTGCGGCTGCACTTTGAGGGGCACAGAGTTTTCCAGGCGCTGCCGCCTGCTTCCTGCAATGATGGTCTAAATGAAAAAGAAGTGGCTGATTAAAATAAAAAGAAATAATAGAATGATAATGATAAAGAAAGACTCGCTGATATATGGAAAGATTTTGTGAGATTTAATCAATATAAGATTTTAACACTGTTGGGATAAGGATATAATAAGGATTAAGGTTTGAAAAACAAGCAGGGATATATTATTATATTTATATAATTTAATATAAGTATAGGAAATGGAGGAATATTTGTGTACGATGTTGCTATTATCGGGGCCGGCCCGGCGGGGCTTTCAGCAGGCATATATGCCGCCCGAGCGAAGCTGTCCACGGTTGTGGTTGAGAAAATGTATCCCGGAGGTCAGGCGGCTATCACCGACCGCATTGAAAACTACCCGGGTTTCAATGAAGGTATAGCGGGCGCTGAGCTCACCGACAAAATGAAATCTCAGGCGGAAAAATTTGGGGCTGAATTCCTGAATGGTGAAGCATCGAATATCGAAAAAAGGGATGAAAAATTTGTCATTCAGTTAAAGGGTGAGACCCTGGAAGCAAAGGCTGTCATTTTGGCCATGGGTGCCGAGTCAAGAAAGCTGGGGGTGAAGGGCGAGAAGGAATATACCGGCCGTGGAGTATCTTACTGTGCCACCTGCGACGGAGCCTTTTACACCGATAAGCCGGTCATGATGGTAGGAGGGGGAGATTCTGCAATTGAAGAAGCGCTGTACCTTTCCAGATTTGCCAGCAGCGTATATGTAGTGCACCGCAGGGATCAGCTTAGAGCAACAAAAATCCTGCAGGAAAGGGCCTTTAAAAATGAGAAAATGAAGTTTATATGGAACTCGACAGTGGATGAGATTAAAGGAAGGGAAACTGTAGAAGAAATCATATTAAGAAATGTTAAAACCGGTGAAAAAACACTGGTAGCGGTAAACGGCATCTTTGTGGCTATAGGCTGGGTGCCAAACACATCGCTCGTTAAAGATTTGGCTGAGTTGGATGAACAGGGTTATATAATAACCGACGAAAACATGGGCACCGGCGTGCCGGGCCTGTTTGCGGCGGGGGATATCAGGCGAAAGCCGCTGCGCCAGGTTGTTACCGCTGTAGCCGACGGAGCCATAGCCGCAGTTGAAGCGGGAAAGTATGTGGAGAGCCTATGAGGCTCTCTTGAATTATATGCTCGATTAAATTCTTTGACTACCTTTTGCTGTTGTGATAATCTTGAAATGAAATATCATACCGGAAAGGGGTCTTCAAATTGGAAAAGATAAAACAAAGGGTCGTATTACTGGCCGAAAAGTTAAAAGAAGATATTTTTGATTTGGCAGACGAAATCCATAAAAATCCGGAACTGGGCAATCAGGAATTCAAGGCTTCCAGACTCCTGAGAGAAAAGATAGCAAAATATGGATTTAAAATCGATGATGTAGAGGGGCTTCCAACGGCTTTTATCGCTTCAAAGAAAGGCGCCAAGCCCGGTCCCACCATTGCGTTTCTTGCGGAATACGACGCTCTCCCTGAGATTGGTCACGCCTGCGGCCACAACCTCATAGCCGCAGCCAGCTTCGGGACCGCGGCAGCTCTGGGAAGTCTGGAGGATGATCTCGCGGGAGAAGTGATGCTGGTGGGTTCCCCGGCGGAGGAGACAAATGGCGCCAAGGTCCTGCTGGTGCAAAAGGGAGTGTTTGCCGGAGTGGATGCAGCTATGATGGTTCACCCCGGCAACAGGACCACCGCTTATGCTACTTCCCTTGCCATGGAGGCAATTGAATTCACATATACCGGCAAAGCAGCACATGCCGCTGCGGCGCCGCATATGGGCATAAACGCACTTGATGCGGTCATAATGCTTTTCAACGGTATAAATGCCCTCAGGCAGCAATTAAAATCCGATGTCAGAATTCACGGCATAATAACCGAAGGGGGCAAGGCTCCCAATATTATTCCGGATAAAGCCACAGCTCGGTTTTATGTGAGGGCGAAAGAAAAAGCCTATATGCTCGAAGTCAAGGAGAAAGTTATTGCTTGCGCCAGAGGGGCGGAGCTTGCCACCGGTGCAAAACTTTCATACCAGAATTTTGAACTGCCGTTCGACAATCTAATAACCAACAGGGTTATGGCGGACATGTTCAAACAGAACCTGAAGGAGATTGGCGTCTCCGACATCAGCGATGAGGAAGAAGGCATCGGGTCCACCGACATGGGCAATGTGAGCCAGGTGGTGCCGGCAATTCATCCCCATATGGCCATAGCCGAAAGAAATGTCGCCCCGCACTCCATCGAATTCTGTCTGGCAGCAGGTTCCGAGTTCGGGAAAAATGCCGCGCTCCTGTCGGCAAAAGCCATGGCGATGACTGCCGTGGAACTTGCTGCAAAACCGGAGCTGCTGGAAAAAGCAAAACAAGAATTCATAAAAGCAACTTCCCCCTCCCTGTAGAGGGGGTTTTTTGCGTGACGAAGGCGTGACAAAGGGACGGGGTACTTGTCACAGCGACATTCCACCGTCCCATGTAGCGAAAAGCCGGCAGCTCACCGCTAAAGGTGGGCTGCCGGCTATATTTATTGTATTATTTTAACAGACCTATCCAGCGTTGAATAGAGGGTATTATTAATGGTGAAAGAATAACGGCGATGAGAGTGACGATTATCATTACATTTGTTTGATGTGCAGACTCTCGGATTTGATTTACTTCCGAATATAGTTGCTCAAACTTATTATTTAAAGTAAGAATCTCTTGTTTTAATTCATATCTAACGGATTCTATTTTTTTGTCTAATTCGCTTTTAACGGAATCTATCTCTTGTTTTAATTCGTTTCTAACGGAATCTATTTCTTGTTTTAATTCGTTTCTAACGGAATCCATTTTTTGATTTAGTTCTGTTTTTACGGAATTTATTTCTTGTTTCAGTTCTGCCCTTAATAACTCCGATTTTGAATCGGTTCTATCCCTTAAATCATTTATCTGTTGCGAAAGATAAAAATATGCTGTTTCGCTTATTTTTGCCATATTAGTTTCGTTTGACTCGGTTCCACTGGCAATTTCCCTTTTGGCTTTTGATAAATCCTCCATCGGCATACTCATCACATCCTCTCCCCTGATTAATTTTACCATATTCGTGTAAGGACAACAACTGTTTTATATAATGTTTGTGGGTATTTTATGATAGGGTTAATTGAAAAAGTAACTTTCACCCCCATTCTTTTGGACTGTGGAAGTTAGTCTTACAAATATGGGGATAGATTTTAATTCTTACAAATCAATATAATATATCTAGCATATTCCTGCGGTAATGCCTGCCTGTATAAATGTGAGGCTTTCATTATGCCTAAATTTAAACATTTTACCCTAACCTGGCATAGCCAGAACCAAAAAAATTTAAAATTCTACACAAAAGATGTATAATAAACACAAAACTATGATGAAGGTGTAAAAAATGCTGATAACAGAAAACTACAAGAAACAAATACATTGGGAAAATATCATGCTCGATAGAATCATAAATCCAGAAAGTTTACCGGGAAGGCGCTATGCCGAAGGTATGACAGCTTATCTTTATTCAAACAACATTAAAATATTTGACTATCCTATGTTTGCAGAGCCTCTAAATGAACAGATTTGAGCCAATGCAGAAAAAATAGCACAAGACAATAATTTAGTCCTTAACGGACTAAGATAGAGGTGGCATCCAATCTGTCTTCCGCATATATGTTAAGGATAACGCGGAATTTCAAAAGCTTATCTCGTATGGCGACGCTATCCTTGATGATCTAGTAGCAATGCAAAAAGATAAAGAAAAATATGATAGCTTTCAACGCTATTTATTAGCCATCGCAATTGAGGAAATCACAAAAACAGATCTTAAATCTTTCGACAAGTATATGTAGGACGAAGCGGATGCGTTTGATGAAAAATGGACCCGCTTTTAAATCCCTACGCTCGCTAGGCGGACCGGTTCATTCGGAGCGTCTTGCTTCAAAAGCCTTTTCCAGATCAATAAATGCTTTCAATATGCCCAGGGATGCCGACACTACTCTTTCCACATTTTCCAGATTGCACTCTTTTGCCAGGCTGTCTCCGGCTTCGTGGAACTTACGGTGGGGCTCCTCAAGCCTTATGAAAGCATCCATGTGTCCCAAGCTATGACGGTTCTCGTCATACCACTTCCCCAAGTTGCATTCGTGATAGCCGGACAGCCTCGTGCCCTTGCCGGCAATAGAAATAAGTTTTCTTATGTATTCCGTGTGGTCCAGAAGCCTTTTGGCCAGCACACTGATGATAGATTCATCTTCTTCTTGCTTCAGGCTTGGCCTTACAATCTCACTCAACTCATCTATACTGATCTTGAGGGTTTGGGAAAAATCCATATCGGATTTAAGCCCTGCCGACACTCTGGTAAGCTGTTCCGCGACGGCGGCCTGTTCCTGCATGGCGCCGGATATGCTTTCTACGGCAGACCCCAATTCCTCCAACTGGCTTAAATTGATCCGGGTCTTTTCCGCTATGTCCCACACGTCCCCGGTATAACTATGAAAAGAGTCTTTGAAGCCGTTTACCGCTTTTCCTGTTACTGATGCGCTTGTGTTCATGTGTTCGGCCAGTTCTTTTACTTCTTTTACCGCAATTTTCGTCTGACCTGCCAGCTTTCTCACTTCGTCGGCAACAACGGAAAATCCCTTGCCGTGCTCTCCCGCCCTGGCAGCTTCTATGGCAGCGTTCAACGCCAGGAGGTTGGTCTTGTCCGCTATATCTTCCACGGTTTCACTGATATCGTCGATCTTATTTATCTGGTCAATCAAGCCCGCAGTATTTTCCACAGCATGGTCCATCAGGCATTTAATGTCATCCACCAGTTTTTTTGAGTTTTCTATGGTGTCCATGGTGTTTTTGGCCGATGCCTTGATCTCGTCGATGCCTGCATTTATTTCCTCTGTGGCGGCTGCTATTTCTTCCGATTGGGAGGACATACCCTCTATGGTCCCGGCAAGGGCCGCAGCCCTTTTTGAAGATTCCTGTATCAAAAGCGATACATAAAAGGCTACTAATTCCGTATGGGCTAAAGTGAAATCCTCCAGTGCAACGGTGAAATTTGTCCGGGCTCTTTCATTATCAATTTCTCCTTTGCCAAATATATTGACCGAATCCTTTTCCGGCTCCAGTTCAAAACCGGATTCCCCGTCCTTCTGATCGAGCTTTGAACCTTTCGGCGGCGATAGTGATGCCTTTTTAAAGATATTTATCATGATATGTCCCCCTTAAAATATTGTTAACAATGAGTTTAATTAATAGTTACTATTACTATTTACAAAAATTATACCATCACAGCAGTATATTGTAAAGCCCCTGGAGAATTATTTCATAATTTTTTTACAACAAAGGTTGAAAACTAAGAAGTGAAAGCCATGAATCCTTCATCGATCTGCCCCGATGTGGAAACATTGATAAAATGGATAGAGGAGGCAAAACAGATAACCTTTTTGGTTCGTTAATAAGGGAAGATGAGTGAAAAAACGGCTGGATTTTGTTTCTGCCCGAACAATAAAAGCTGCAAATGAGATATCCGATTGAGGTGCCTGAATACTTTGTTTACAGCTTAAGCTGCGATATGCTTCATTGAACCTTGCACGTATTGGAATAAAGTTTATTAATTAACCAAGCCATACGATACAACGATATATATAGACAGGCTTCATCGCAAATGGTGAAAGGCCTGTCTATTGTTTTTTATGCGGTATTTTTAAATCAATGTTAATTTTTTTTAAAGTTATTGAATATATATACATAATGATGTATAATTATAAAAAATTGTGGAGGCGAGCCATGCATGAATTTAAAGCCATATATAAAGCCTGAAAGTTCAAGCCTTAAGGGCAAGGATCTTTTGAGTTTATACGATCTTACAAAAGATGAAATAGATGAAATCCTGAAGGTCACGGAAACCTTGAAGACCATGCAAAATCTAGGGGCACATTACAAGCCTCTTGAGGGCAAAACACTTGGGATGATATTCCAGAAATCCTCCACCAGAACCCGGGTCTCCTTCGAAGTGGCCATGTGGCAGCTGGGAGGTTATGCGCTGTTTTTATCAAGCAGCGACTTGCAGCTGGGGAGGGGGGAGACCATTCCGGATACGGCGAGGGTTTTGTCGAGGTTTCTGGACGGCATCATGATAAGAGCCTACAGCCACAAGGATGTAGAGCTCTTGGCGGAGTATGCGGAAATTCCCGTAATAAATGGCCTTACCGATTATTCCCATCCCTGTCAGGTGCTGGCGGATTTGTTTACAATATACGAAAAAAAGAAAATGCTGGCAGGATTGAAACTGGGATTTATAGGAGATGGCAGCAACAACATGGCCAATTCTCTGCTATTCGGCTGCACCAGAGTTGGAATGGATATCGCCATAGGGGCGCCGAAGGGTTACCAGCCGCAGGATGAGGTCATAAAAAAGGCGGAAGCTATTGCGGAGGCCACCGGGTCCAAGATAATGGTGACCGAAGACATATTCGAGGCGGCAAAGGATGCCGACGTGCTCTACACCGATGTATGGACCAGCATGGGGCAGGAGAGCGAAAAAAAGGCCAGGGAAGAAGCCTTTGCGGGCTATCAGATAAATGAAGATGTTGTAAAAGCTGCGGATAAAAACGTTATTGTGATGCACTGCCTGCCGGCTCACCGCGGCGAGGAGATAACTCATGACGTCATAGAAGGCCCTCATTCGGTTGTGTTCGACGAGGCAGAAAACCGGCTGCATGTGCAGAAAGCAATTTTGACATTGATAATGGGTTAAATAATAATCCGGGAGGAGAAACAAAATGAAGAAAAAAATTGTGCTGGCTTATTCCGGGGGTCTTGACACATCCGTGGCCATTAAATGGCTGCAGGAAAAATACGATAGTGATGTTATCGCTCTTTGCGCGGATGTGGGCGAGGGCAAGGACCTGGAATTTGTAAAATCCAAAGCGGAAAAAATAGGTGCCATAAAGTCTTACATGTTGGATGCACAGGAGGAATTTCTAAAGGAATATGCGTTCCCTGCGCTAAAAGCCAATGCGCTGTACGAAGGGGTTTACCCTTTGAGTTCAGCGCTGTCCAGGCCGCTCATAAGCAAACTCCTGGTGGATGTTGCCAAAAAGGAGGGTGCTTTTGCCGTGGCCCATGGCTGCACCGGGAAGGGCAACGATCAGGTGCGGTTCGATGTTTCGGTTACAGCACTAGCGCCGGAATTGGAAATAATAGCTCCGGTGCGGGAATGGCCCATGTCGCGCGAGGAAGAGATAGATTATGCGGCAAAGAACGACATTCCAATACCCATCGGAAAAGATAACCCCTTCAGCATCGATCAGAACCTGTGGGGGCGGAGCATTGAGTGCGGGATATTGGAAGACCCATGGGTGGAGCCGCCGGAGGAGGCTTTTGAGTGGACCGTTTCACCGGATAAAGCGCCCGATATTCCCGTTTATATAGAGATTACTTTCGAAAAAGGAATTCCGGTAGCCTTAGACGGCAAACAGCTGCCACCGGTAGAACTGGTAAAAACTCTAAATAAAATAGCTGGCCAGAACGGCTTCGGCCGCATAGACCATGTGGAGAACCGCCTGGTAGGCATAAAATCAAGGGAAAACTATGAATGCCCGGCTTCATTGCTGCTTATAAAAGCCCATCAGGATCTGGAACACCTGACCATGACCAAAGACATGCTTCACTTCAAATACTGTGTTGAGCAGAAATATACGGAGCTCATTTATGATGGATTATGGTTTTCTCCATTGAAGGATGCCCTTGATGCCTTCATTGACAAGACTCAGGAAGTGGTGAACGGCACCGTTAGGGTAAAGCTGTTTAAGGGCAGTGCAAAAGTGGTGGGAAGAAAGTCGCCCAACTCCCTCTACGACCTCAACCTGGCGACTTATGCCGATGATATAAAAGACATGTTTGACCATAATTCCGCCAAGGGGTTCATTACTTTGTGGGGACTGCCAACCAAGGTTAATGCGATAGTCAACAAGAAGGCGTGAAATTTTTCTGCAACAAGGATGCGACCAATCCAAGACAACTCTTCATTAATCCGGGAGCGCCAAGAAGCGGTAAGAAAGTTTAACTTCCGATGACAACAAACGGCATTGGAACATGACCAATTCAGAGGTCGGAGGCCGGAAGTCGGGATTGCTGGAATTTGCGGCTTGCAAATTCCTCTTAAAGCCCATATTTGACTTCCGGCATCTGGCTCTTGTGAGACCTTTCCTGCGAAGTATAAAGATAAATATAAACTGTATATTTGTTTTAGAAGCAATTGTTTTGACGGGAGGCTATAGTATGAATAATAAGCTCTGGGGCGGGCGCTTCGAAAAGGAAACCGACCCGCTGGTGGAGAAATTCACATCATCCATAGATTTTGATAAAAAATTGTATAATCATGACATCATCGGCAGTATGGCCCATGCCAGGATGCTTTCAAAGTGCGGCATCATTTCCAAAGAAGATGCGGCGCTGATAATCAAAGGGCTTCTTGAAATAAAGCTGGAAATAGAAGACGGGAATTTTGAATTCAAACCAAGGCTGGAAGACATTCATATGCATATAGAAAGCCGCCTTGCGGAAAAAATAGGTCCTGTTGCGGGAAAACTCCATACCGCCCGAAGCAGAAACGATCAGGTGGCTCTTGACATGCACCTGTATGTAAAAGAAAAAATTTCTCAGGTCGTAAAGCTTCTGGATAATCTTTGCAAATCTTTATGGGGGCTGGCGGAAAAGCATCTAGACACCGCAATGCCGGGATATACGCATCTTCAAATAGCCCAGCCCGTGACATTGGGGTATCATATGAAGGCGTATTTTTATATGTTTGAGAGGGATAAGGAGCGGTTTATCGATGCTGGAAAGCGCAGCGATGCAATGCCGCTGGGAGCGTGCGCCCTTGCGGGTACCACTCTGCCGGTGGATAGGGAGTATACAAAAGAGCTCCTTGGGTTTTCAAAAGTTTATGAAAATACAATGGATGCAGTGAGCGACAGGGATTTTGTGATGGAATTTTTATCATGCGCAAGCATTCTGATGGTTCATCTTTCCAGGATATCGGAGGAAATAATACTCTGGGCTTCATCGGAATTCGACTTTGCGGAACTGGATGATGCTTTTGCTACGGGCAGCAGCATCATGCCCCAGAAAAAAAATCCGGATGTGCTGGAGCTCATCCGCGGCAAATCGGGGAGAGTATTCGGGAACCTTATGGCCATGCTCGCGGTAATGAAGGGATTGCCTCTTGCCTACAACCGGGATATGCAGGAAGATAAGGAAATCCTCTTCGACACTGCGGATACAATTTGCGCCTGCCTTGAGATACTGCCCCGGGTTTTGCTTTCAATGAAGTTCAAAAAGGAAAACATGGCAAAATCATTGGATGAAAGCTTCGCCGATGCGACGTATTATGCCGAATATCTGGTGAAAAAAGGCATGCCTTTCAGAAAGGCCCATGAGGTGGTTGGCAATATGGTGAAATACTGCATAAAGAATAATAAAAAGCTGAAAGACCTCACGGTTATGGAATTGAAGAATTTTACCGATGATTTTGAGGAGGACCTGAATTTTGGCAAAATAAGCGTGATTAATAATATGTGAACGAAAAGACGTTTAATTATTTGCATCGCCCGTTTTCGAATAAAACCCTGCTTTTACAGAAAAACAGATAGATAAGGCCCGAACAGCGGGTTTTTTTCTTTAATTTATTTATTATATTTATGCCTTTATGCCCGGGCCGCTAAATATAAGAAAATTCTTGACAGAACTTCGCTGCTGGATTATAATATCAAGAAGCAACGAGAAATAATGTTATCAAGCACTGATGGTCACATTGGTGCTTGTTCTAAATTTTTGGGCTTATGAGGAATCGTGCTCTGAATAATTAATTTTGCCGCCGCATATATTAGAGACATACGATTTTCAAACATATTAAGAGGGGAGAAAATAAATGACTAAAAAAGAAGTTGTGCTCACTCAGGATGGACTCAAAAAACTGGAAGAGGAGCTGGAATATCTTAAATCGGTAAAAAGGCGGGAAATAGCAGTGCGCATAAAGCAGGCCATAGATTTTGGCGATATCAGCGAGAACTCCGAATATGACGAGGCTAAAAACGAGCAGGCTTTTATAGAAGGCCGCATAGCCGCTCTGGAGGAGAAGCTTCGAAACGCCAAACTTATAGATGATGTGGATATCTCAACAGAAACAGTCACCATAGGTTCGAGGATTAAGGTCAAGGATTTAGATACGGGCGACGTTTTTGAATATACGATAGTAGGTTCTGCCGAAGCGAACCCGATTGAATTCAAGATTTCAAACGAATCTCCAGTAGGCAGCGCTCTCCTCGGCGGCAAGAAGGGTTCTGTGGTGGAGGTGAATGTTCCCGCCGGCCTTATACGATATGAAATTCTGGATATAATGAAATAATGCGATAAATTTATGATATTGTTCAGTAATTGCTGCGCCAAATGAATAAACCGGATGGAGGTTGTTTATGGAAAATTTCCAGGAAGATTTAAACGAGATTATGAAATCGCGACTTCAAAAATTGAAAGATATTAAAGATATGGGGATAAACCCATATGGAGAGAAATTTCCCGTTACCCATCACTCCCAGCAGATAAAGGATGGATTCGAACAATTTGAAAACAAAAATGTGGTCATAGCCGGGAGAATAATGGCCATTCGCGGCCATGGCAAGGCAGCATTCTTCGATGTGCAGGACCAGGCGGGGAGAATTCAAATCTACATTAAAAAAGATAATGTGGATGAAAAAACTTTTGAACTGTTCGGCAAACTGGATATAGGAGACATCGTAGGCGTAGAAGGGATGGTTTTCAGGACTCATAAAGGAGAGATTTCCGTATCCGCTGCCAAACTCACACTTCTTTCAAAGTCTCTTAGGCCCCTGCCCGAGAAGTGGCATGGCTTAAAGGATGTGGATATCCGGTACAGACAGAGGTATCTCGATTTAATAGTAAATCCCGATGTCAAAAAGACCTTTATTGTTAGGAGCAGGATATTAAAAAGCATCAGGGATTACCTGGACAGCCGCGGCTTCATAGAAATGGAGACGCCGATGATGACCCCTTTAGCGGGAGGAGCTGCAGCCAGGCCGTTCATAACTCATCATAATGCACTCGATATAGACCTGTATCTGCGCATTGCCACAGAACTTTATTTAAAGAGGCTTATAGTCGGCGGATTTGAAAAAGTTTATGAAATAGGCAAGGATTTCAGGAATGAAGGCATTTCCATAAAGCACAATCCCGAATTCACAATGATGGAGCTTTACCAGGCTTATGCGGATTACAACGACATGATGGAGCTTACGGAAAATCTCATTTCCCACATAGCCATGGAAGTTCTTGGCACGACAAAAGTAAAATACCAAGGGGAAGAAATAGATTTGACGCCTCCCTGGTCCAGAATGACCATGATGGATGCGGTGAAGAAATATACAGGCATTGATTTTGGAAGTATAAAAACCGACGAGGAAGCAAGAAAGATTGCGGCAGATTTGCATATAGCCGAAGTGGGACCTCAGGATACGAAGGGGAAGATTCTGAATCTTATATTTGAAGAAAAGGTTGAGCAAAACTTAGTACAACCCACTTTCATCCTTGACTATCCCATAGAGATATCACCCCTGGCCAAGAGAAAAGAGGACAATCCCGATTTGACCTACAGATTTGAGGCGTTTATCACACGGCGGGAAATGGCCAACGCTTTTTCGGAGCTGAACGATCCCATAGACCAGAGGGAAAGATTCCTTCAGCAGTTAAAAGAAAGGGAAGCAGGGGATGAAGAAGCCCACGTATTCGATGAAGATTTCATAAATGCGCTGGAATACGGCATGCCCCCTACGGGCGGCCTGGGAATAGGGCTTGATCGCATCATAATGTTGCTTACCGATTCTTACTCCATCAGAGATGTAATCCTTTTCCCCACGATGAGGCCAAAATCGTAGCATAAGATTGCCATTAAACAATGTGAAGCGCTGCGCGGCAATATCGCATCGACTGGATATTGCTGCGTTTTTTTTTGGAATGAAGGCATGTTTTTTATAAATTTAAGCATAATGAAGCATTAGTGAGCATAAAATATTTTATAGTTGAAATTCGTAGATAATGGTTGATAGGAAGACTTATCTGGATTTGAAAAAAGGGATATAGCCGTGGTAATATACAAAAGCGCCACAGGGGAGCGGCGAAGGCGAGAGCAGCGAGCCGCGAAGCGAAGTTAGCATCAAAAAAAATTAACAAAAGGTGTTGACAAAGCGGAAAAGACGTGGTAACATAAATAACTGTGACGCAAGAGCGCACCTAGAAAACTAAATCAGTGTTACGCCAGACAAAAAGCAGAAGCCGGAGGTCAGAAGTCAGAAGTCAGAA
>JANLFP010000015.1:10916-33861 GCA_024655905.1 Tepidanaerobacteraceae bacterium | reverse complement strand
AATTATCGGTCTATCGTCCTGAACTACCAGGATGCACGGGGTCTATTGACCCCGTGAGGATGTCACGCTGTGGCACAGGCGCCCAAACAATGGTTCTGGCACAAAATACAGAAGCAACCATCACCGCCCTCGACCTTTACGCCGGTTCGATTGATAAACTTAACGCAACAGCCAGAAAGCTTGGTTTGCAGAACAGAGTAAAAGGTATTGTCGGTTCAATGGATAATTTACCGTTTCAGAATGACGAATTTGATATTATATGGTCTGAGGGGGCTATTGCCAATATTGGTTTTGAAAAAGGCTTGAATTACTGGAAACGCTTCCTCAAAAAAGGCGGTTATATTGCCGTAACATATGAGTCATGGTTTACCGACGAACGCCCCGCTGAAATTGAGAAGTGGTGGTTGGACGCAGTTCCTGAAATGGGCACAATAGGATATAATATTTCCGTCATGCAAAAAACAGGTTATATTCCTGTTGCAGCATTTACGCTGCCTGAAAATTGTTGGATAGACAATTATTTTATTCCGCAAAAAGCGAGGCAAGAGGAATTCTTGAAAAAACATGCGGGAAATAAAACCGTTGAGGATATGATTGCATTTTTGAGGCGTGAGGCAGACTTGTATTCAAAATACAAACAGTATTATGGATATGTATTTTATATTGGGAAAAAGATATAAATTAAGCTCTTTCAAAATTTGCCGAAGGACACCAGGGTGCGCTCATGGGTATAAACAGCGCTGCCGAAGACACTGACTGCCGCGAATTCTATCCTGTTGTCACCGTAGACGGGAACGCAGGGATGTGATGAAGGCAGGTAAGAATGTAGTAGAACAATTCAAAAATATTTTGGGCTAATGACTTTGTATTTTACCAATATAAAACTTATCTTTTTCATGCGCTCAAAGCACTTTGAGTGCGTGGTATTGATGACAAATGTAAAAAACAAATAAGCTTCTGAAAAACGGCTTAAATACAGGGTTTTCCGGTGATTTGCCGTCTGATGAAAACATGCATTTTGGCGGCTAAGATTCCGGGAAGCCCTGCATTTTTATGTGCGTGATTGTTCAAGGAAACACATCCACCGCCTTTCGGGGCGGCTTCCGGAAGGCGGGGTTGTGTTGACAATTTTGTTGAAATGGAAACAATAATTTAATATAATATTATCAATGCACCAGCAGGTTGGAGGGCAGGCCATGAACAAGGAAAAGCAGCTCATAATGGGCTTGAGGGACTTATACAACAAGATGGTTTTTCTTAATAAGTTTAAGATGGAAGACGCTCTAAAAGGCTTTAAGTCTTCTGAAGTACATTGCATCGAATATATTGGGAAAAATGCAGATCCCAACGTGACAAAACTTGCGGAATACTTTTATATGACTAGAAGCGCTATGAGTAAAACAGCTAAAAAGCTCATAAAAAAAGGCATTATAGAAAGCTACCAGAAGCCGGATAACCAGAAAGAAATATATTTCAGGCTTACTGAGAAAGGGAAAGAAATTTATAATATCCACGAGGAACTGCACAAAGAGATTCAAGAGCGGGATAAAGCCGTATTTGAACAGATAACCGAGGAACAATTGGACAGCATGCTTAGCTTTATTGATAATTATAGCCGGCATTTGGATGCAGAAATAAAAAAACTGGGGATAGATATTAAGTCGGAATAAATTTAAATAATAAAAACCATAGGCAGCCTTACTCTGTTGAGGAAAGGCTGCTTTTTTTTACCCTAATTTTGTTGACAAGGAAACAATATCATGGTATATTAATATTGTTTCCGGGGAAACAAAACTTGTTTTATGCGGAGAGAATTTAATGCCTATATTCAAACCAAACAATGAACAGGACACGGAATAAGACGCAGGTAAAGAAACGCTTGCGATCTTGTCTTTACAATCGGCAAGCTGCAAATGCAAGGCGATAAATATTTGAAATATTCAACGGAGGACTGATAACCATGCATAGAAAAACATTATTCCAAAAAGATTTTATACTTGTTGCGATAGGCCAGATTATTTCCATATTTGGCAATCAGATATTAAGATATGCTCTGCCGCTTTACTTGCTAAATCAGACAGGTTCAGCTGCTTTATTTGGCACAATTTTGGCGTGTTCTTTTATCCCTATGCTTTTACTGTTTCCGATAGGCGGAATAATCGCCGACCGTGTCAACAAAAGAAATATCATGGTAATCCTGGATTTTAGCACGGCAATGCTTCTTTCCCTATTTTGTTTGCTGGTAGGGAAAATAGATATTGTTCCACTTATGGCGATTACAATGATTATTTTGTACGGCATACAAGGCGCTTATCAACCGGCCGTTAAGGCAAGCATACCAGTTTTGGTAGATTCATCACATATCATGAAAGCTAACTCGGTTGTTGATATGATTAGCTCCATTGCCAGCATGGCGGGCCCGGTAATCGGGGGCCTTCTGTTCTCTGTTTTGGGGCTGACACCTATTTTATATGTAAGTATCGGCTGTTTTTTTGCGTCTGCGGTAATGGAAATTTTTATCCACATTCCATTCGAGAAAAAGAAAACAACCGGGAATATATTTGCTACAGGTCTTGGCGACATTAAAGAAAGCTTCAGATTTATGTTCAGGGAGCGGCCTGTACTTTGGAAGGCGTCCTTAATATTTGCTTCTTCTAATTTATTGTTGATTTCCTTGATTATGATTGCGCTTCCCGTTTTAATTACACAGCATTTGGGCTTTGCTTCGGACACCGCCAACCGATTATACGGCTTTGCGCAAGGGGTAGTTGCCACAGGCGCCATCCTTGGCGGCCTGCTCGCCGGGGTATTGTCAGAAAAACTAAAAGCCAGGGTAAGTCCGCTAATACTAATCGGTTGTGCTTTATCCATACTTTTGGAAGGAATTGCGCTGCAAGCGTTGAGCGCGCCAATGGGAATTTATGTCGTTTTACTAATCGGATCCGGCCTTCTGCTGACGCTGCAAACATTATTCCAAATTCAAATGACGGCATATATGCAGATGTTAACACCAAAAGATTTAATAGGTAAAGTCATTTCATGCTATATGTGCATTGTTATGGGCACGATCCCCCTGGGGCAGTTGGTTTTTGGATTTGTTTTTGAACATATAGAAAGCAGCGCATATCTCCCGTTTTATATAGTAGCTTTGATAATGATAGCAATCAGTATCTTTACCCGCCGCATTTTCTATGGAATGGATCATCTTGCAGAACGATAATGTAAGAATCTGGCTTTGCCCATTTAACTTCTGTTTACATTTGCATGCTATAATAAGTTTGAGGTGGCGAATAATGCCGAAAATTCTTATCGCGGACGATGACCCGTTTATCCGGGAACTCGTGCGAAAAATACTGCAAAATGGCGGGTTTGAAGCTGTTGAAGCCTCCGACGGGCGCGAGGCGCTTGAAAAGCTTAACGGCTGCGACTGCGCCATCGTTGATATAATGATGCCCAAAATTGACGGCTATCAGCTTGTAGAAAAACTTCGTAAATACTATGAAAACTTACCCGTGCTCATGCTGACGGCAAAGAGCGGTTTGCCCGACAAAGCCAAGGGCTTTGAGCTCGGCGCGGACGATTATCTCACAAAACCGTTCGAAGGCGAAGAACTGTTAATGCGCGTCAAGGCGCTGCTGCGCCGTTACAAAATTGCATCCTCTCAGATTATTACAATCGGGAAGTTGACCATTGACCGCAACGGATTCAGCGTAAACGGCGAAACAATCCCCCTGAAAGAGTTTGAACTGCTGTTCAAACTGGCCAGTTCCCCGGGACGGACATTTTCGCGAGACAAACTGATTGAGGATGTTTGGGGCTACGATTTCGACGGCAACGAGCGGACGCTTGACGTTCACATCGGGCGTCTTCGCGAGCGCTTTCCCGAAGAAGAATACGGCTTCAAGATCACAACCGTGCGCGGCATTGGGTACAAAATCGAGGTGAAGGTATGAATAACGGAGAACGCAAACAGCCCGGCAAAATCAGCGTGATTTTCGGATTTTCGGTGTTCTTTATCGCATTCTGCGTATTTATCGCACTTGCGTACATTATCGTGAAACACGCGAGGCTTTCCGAGTTTGCGATGGTGATGTTATCGGGAATTGGCGGATTAATATTTTTTTGTGTGTTTGTTGTGCTTATTAATTTAATCCGTATGCAGCGCTTCAAGCACACCGGCCGCTTTGCACACGATATTTTGCTTGATGCTTTTAAACAAGTTTCCCACGGGAATTTCAACATATTTGTCGAATCCAATCCTAACGACCCGCACTCGGAAATAGTGGATGCATTCAACGAAATGGTAAAAAACCTCGGCTCGCTCGAAACTATGCGTCAGGATTTTATCAGTAACGTCAGCCATGAAATCCAGTCGCCCCTCACATCGATAAAGGGTTTTGCCGCACTGCTTAAGAACGATGATTTGCTGCCGGAGGAGCGCAGACGCTACGCAGAGATTATAGAGGCGGAAAGCCAGAAACTTTCAAGTTTGAGCGATAACCTATTGAAACTCTCAGTACTTGATAACGAAAAGAAACCGCTAAACATCCGCAAATACAGGCTTGACTTGCAGCTTCAATCTGTCGTACTAATGCTTGAACCGCAGTGGTCGGCGAAGAATATCAAGCTTGAGGCGGATCTGGAGAAAACAACAATCAATGGTGATGAGGAGCTTTTGTCGCAGGTATGGGTTAACCTCCTGCACAACGCGATTAAGTTCACACCTGATGGCGGTTCAATAAAAATCACGGCAGACAATGAAAAAGTCACCATCAGCGATACGGGCTGCGGCATAGGAAAAAAAGACTTGCCGCATATTTTTGAACGGTTCTACAAAGCCGACAAAGCTCGTGACCGCTCACTTGGTGGAAATGGATTAGGACTTGCTCTTGTTAAAAAAATTATTGATCTGCATGGATTCTCTATTGATGTGGAAAGCGAAGAAAATAAAGGTACCCAGTTTACAATTCGTTTAAGTTGAGTTTAATCTCCGTTTAAATCGCAGCTATAAGATATGGCTGTAAAGAAAAAACGGAGGTGTTTTTATGGACAAGATAAAAAGTGAATACGCAGTCGAAGTTGCCGAACTGGTAAAAGTATTCGACAAAAAGAAAGCCGTGGACGGAATAAGCTTTACGATTCGGACCGGCACAATCTGCGGCTTGCTTGGGCCCAACGGTGCGGGAAAGACTACCACTATTAATATGCTCGCAACGCTGCTTAAGCCTGATGCGGGAACGGCGAAAATTTTCGGATATGACGTTACCAAGGAAACGCAGAAAGTGCGTCAGCTCATCGGCTTGACGGGGCAATATGCCACAATCGACGAAAGCCTGACGGCAATGGAGAATTTAAAAATATTTGCCCGTCTGCTTGGCTTTTCCCGCACCGATGCGAAACGTAAAGCTGAAGAATTATTGGAGGAGTTTTCGTTGACGGAAGCGGCAAACCGCAAAGTTTCCATGTTTTCCGGCGGTATGCGCCGAAGGCTCGATCTCGCGGCCAGCTTGCTGGCCAGCCCGCCGCTCATCTTCCTTGACGAGCCGACGACAGGACTTGACCCTCGCACAAGAGCTCAGATGTGGCAGACTATTCGAACGCTTGTCAAAAACGGCTCCACCATTCTGCTGACGACGCAGTATCTTGATGAAGCCGACCAGCTTGCCGATGATATTGTGGTTATCAACAAGGGCAAGGTTGTGGCACACGATACGCCCGCCGGGCTGAAACGCTCTGTAAGCGCCTCAAGTCTGCAATTAACGGTAAAAAATCCCGATTGCGCGCCAAAAGCCGCGCAAATCACTGAAAGAGTTCTTGGAGGCAAAGCGCAAGTTTCGGAGGCGGCGGAAGTCACCATACCGCTTGCAGATACCGCTAAACTTGCGGATGTTCTGGTCAAGTTGAAAGAGATGGAAATTGATATCGCCGCCATAAATGTGCGCGAACCGTCGCTTGACGAAGTTTTCTTTGCCCTGACGGGCGACAAAAAGGAGGCTGTTTGATATGACAAATACTGCCATTATCCCTGCTCACAAGCGCGACTTGAAAAACCATGTTGGCTTCGGTACGGCTGTTAAGAACACGTTCACTTTCACATACAGGGCGCTTCTAAAAGTCGCGCACAATCCTGAAAGCCTTTTGGACGTCACGCTTATGCCAATACTGTTCACGCTGATGTTCACATATTTGTTTGGCGGCGCGATTTCGGGCGACATCACAAGCTATCTTCCGATTATCATTCCGGGAATTTTAATCCAGACTTGTGTCACGTCCTGCGGCAACGCAGGATCGCAACTGCGGGAGGACATTGATAAGAGCGTATTTAACCGCTTTAAATCTATGCCAATCGCAAGGATATCGCCGCTTGCGGGTGTTCTGACCGCCGATCTCCTGCGCTACGCCATAGCGGGCGCGGTTGTGTTCACAGTAGGCGCGGCTATCGGATACAGACCAGGGTTTTTGAATGTCATAGCTTGCATCGGGTTTATGATGTTTGTCGGTTGGTGTTTAAGTTGGCTGTTTGCGTTTGTGGCTTTAACGGCTAAATCCGTATCCTCCGCATCGATATATGGAATGCTTATTATGTTTCCGCTGACGTTTCTGTCAAATGCCCATGTTCCGACAGAAACTATGCCCAAAGCAGTTCGCTATTTTGCCGAATATATCAATCCCGTATCCAAAGCCATAACGGCTGCGCACGAGATACTGGGAAACGGAGCAATCAGCACGGACTTCTGGCTTGCGCTAATAGGTTCTCTCGCAATCTTCATAGTGTTTGTGCCGCTCACGCTGTGGGCATACAAGCGGAACGCATAAGTTGTATTTTTGAAAGATTCTGCTATTGCTGTGTTGCATGAATAAGCGGCATAAAAATGTCGTCTACAATCTCCGCTATGACTTCGTCGGATACGGGCTCAAGTTTTGTAATCAGCTCGTACTGCAGCAGATTCAACGGCAGCGAGATAATCCTGGGCGTCAGCTTCTCAAGGGTTATCTCGCCGCGAATTTCCGCGTTTTTTAAAATTGCTGTCATAGCTGTTGTCATCTTATTCTCTGATTTTTGAGATCTCTGCTCGATGAATTGGGGAATAAGTACGTTTATAGCGCGCCACACCATTGGTTCCATAATAAGTCCCCTTATTGTATCAGCACCGATTAATTTCGGCAGTTCCATAAGCCCGTGCAGATAAAGATACACGTCATTTCGCAAATTCCCGGTATTCGGTATTTCTTTTATTTTTGTGATTTTCGGCAGATATCTGCGCAGGGTTGCCATCACAAGCTCCGACTTATTAGACCAGCGGCGATAAAGGACGGCCTTATTTGTTTCCGCCCGTGCTGCTTCAGGGGATCGGCGCTGGGCTGATGATGCCGTGCTTCCAACATTCTTCTGATATTCAGTGGCATCATTACAAACGGGGCGTTGCTGATGTTACCGCTCTATTACCAGGAGGTGCGCGGTGCGAGCGCCCTGTCGGCTGGCTTGCGGCTGCTTCCTCAAGGCATAGGTATGCTGCTCACTAGAAGTTGGGCAGGCAAAACGGCCGATCGTAACGGCTCGCGCAATATCGTATTAATAAGTTTGGCGGCTGTAGCAATCGGTACGCTGCCGTTTGCTTTTGCGGGTACGGATACGAATTATGCATTTTTGTCTATTGCATTGTTGATAAGAGGCGCGGGGCTCGGCGGTCAATTTGTTTCAATCATGATGTCCGTTTATATTGGACTTCAAAAAGAGCAGGTTCCGCACGCGAGCATAGCGACGAGGATATTTCAGACCATCGGCGGAGCTTTCGGGCCTGCTATTCTTGCAACCGTTGCCCAGCATCAGATGGCGGCTCATGCCGGAACTGATCTTCATGCGATCGCACATGCATACAACGTCTCTTTCTGGTGGTCGGTCGGTTTTGCTGTGGCCGCAGTAATCCCCGCACTGTTTCTGCCCATGCGCAAAAAATCCGGGATAGAAGTGGCACCACAGAAAGGAGATTCGCGGGCAGGCGGACAGCAGTAAAACCGGAGATGACTTCATTCGTGTTCCAAGAAACACTTATGAGTCATCTTCTTTTATGGGGAAACGCCTACGCCCAGATTATCAGGGACGGCACAGGCCGGGTGCTGGCGCTTTATCCACTTCTGCCAAGCAAGATGACGGTGGACAGGGCACAAAATGGTGAACTGTATTACACCTACCGGCGGGACAGCGAGGAGAGCAGGGCAAATCCGAAGGCGGGGCTGGTGTACCTGCGAAGCGATGAGGTGCTGCACATCCCAGGACTCGGCTTTGACGGGCTGATCGGATACTCCCCTATCGCCATGGCCAAGAACGCCATAGGCATGGCCATCGCCTGCGAGGAGTAAGGCGCGTCCTTCTTTGCCAACGGCGCAAACCCGGGCGGCGTGCTGGAACACCCAGGCGTGCTAAAGGACCCGGCAAAGGTGCGCGAAAGCTGGAACGCCGTTTATCAGGGCAGTGCCAACGCCCACCGCATTGCTGTTATGGAAGAGGGCATGAAGTTCCAGCAGATCGGCATCCCGCCGGAGCAGGCGCAGTTTCTGGAGACAAGAAGTTCCAGATAAACGAGATCGCCCGGATATTCCGCGTGCCTCCCCACATGGTGGGCGACCTCGAGAAGTCGAGCTTTTCAAACATCGAGCAGCAGTCGCTGGAGTTTGTCAAATATACCCTCGACCCGTGGGTGATGCGCTGGGAACAGGCAATCCAAAAGGCGCTGCTTTTGCCTTCGGAGAAGCGGACATACTTTGTCATGTTCAATGTGGACGGCATATTGCGCGGGGATTATGCCAGCCGCATGAACGGCTATGCCGTGGCGCGCCAGAACGGCTGGATGAGCGCCAACGATATCCGCGAGCTTGAGAACATGAGCCGCATTCCTGCGGAGCTGGGCGGCGATTTATACCTCGTCAACGGCAATATGCTCCCGCTTATCGGCCTGTCGGAGGCGTCCCCTACAAGCGCCTTATCGGACACGTCAATGGCTGGAGTCGGAACAATTTCAAAGACCTAAGCGCAAGCGCCAAAAAGCGTTCGAGCGCTTGTATTTTGTGAGGAAGTTTCCGGTTGTCACCCGGCGAAGCTCATCGATGTTTTGATCGCAAACCATACCGTGGTTGGGGTGTGTAACGGCTTTGACGCACGCCTGATATGGCGTTACTTCACTTCTCAAGGATGCTGAGATAAGGATGTTGGTGTCGATAAATACTCTCATAGCCCTTCGCTCCGATTTGAAAAATGGAAAGATTTTCGCGGTGGAAAATTTATTAAGGGAAAAGATGTTATACTTTCAATGATGCTATAAATAAGATAAAAACATTAACAAAACGGACAGGTTATGATATATTAAATAAGACGAATCGAATGCAAAGGTGTTTTTGACATGATTTACAAGGAGAAGAATTATGATTAGAAATATCATCATAATTTATTTGTTCACAACGATTCTGACTACATTTTTCTTTTCTGCTTACATACTTTCGAAAACTTACAACAAAATAACCGCACTGTTTTTCGCATTTAATATCAGTATTGCGATTTATATATTCGGATATTTGTTGGAACTAAACAGCGACACATTGAATCAAAAAATATTTTGGAATCATGTGCAATATTTTGGCATTTCATTTTTTGTGCCTTTGTGGCTAATGTTTGTATTGAGCTATGTTCGGAAAAATAAAATATTTAACAATTATGCGGCATATTTTGGATTTTTTTTCATCCCTGCAATAACTCTTTTTATGAATTTGACCAATTCTTACCACAAATTGTATTATCATTCAATGCAGCTGAATGAATTGTTGGGTTTTGCAAACATGCAGCTGATCAAAGGTCCATGGTATATGGTTCAAACGGTATACAGCACTTTTATAATTCTCTCTGCCACTGGAATGATTTTATGGAAATACAAAAAAAGCAGGGAGGAGCGCGTCTATTACCGATTGCTTTTGATCGCGTCATTTATTCCCTATTTTGGCCTGCTTTTGATTTTTTTGGATGGTGGTAGGTCAGGTCTGGACTTTACCGCCCTTTTTATACCGCCAGCATTGATATTATTAATATTTGCGATTTTAAAATACGATTTTTTGGAAATAAAGTCGATGGCGCGCGAAAAAATGTTTGAAATCAGCTCCGAAGCAGTTTTTATACTGGATAATGAGTTTCGGCTCGTGGACTTTAACAGGGCGGCTAAAGGATTCTTGGATACCCACCAGGAAAAGTTGTTGAATCGTCTTATTGACACTATAATTGAAAATAGGCCGGGCTTGCTTAATTGTATGAAACAGGAAGAAAAGGTGATTTGGTCAAAAGTAGAAGAAGGCCAGGAGCTATTTTTTGAAATAACCTCGATTAAAATTCAAAATGCTTACAATAGAAATATTGGTATCTTGAAAACAATCAGAGATATAACCGAAGAAATAAAATTGCAAAAGAAAATGGAATTCCTAGCTGATATTGATGCGCTTTCCGGTTTGAACAACAGGCGGCATTTTATGGAGCTTGGCCAGAAGGAGTTGATGAGAGCGAAGCGGTATAATCAGCCCTTTTCGATTTTAATGATGGATATTGATCATTTCAAAGCAACTAACGATACATATGGGCATGCTGCAGGAGATAAAGTGATAGAAAATATTGGCCTGCTGATGAGAGACAATTTTAGAATCACAGATATATTGGGAAGAATCGGAGGAGAAGAATTCGCGGTGATTTTGGCCAATACTTCCCTGGAGGAGGGAGCCAAGAAAGCCGAATCTTTCCGAAAGAACATTGCCTCTAATGTTATGAAATATAACCAGATGGATATCTCCGTGACTATCAGCCTTGGTGTTGCAGCCTTTGATAACAATGCGAAAAATTTAGAAGAAATCCTTAAAATAGCCGATGAAGCGCTGTATACATCCAAAAAAGAAGGCAGAAACAGGGTTACGGTAAGAGCGCTATGACAAAGAGGAAAAATTGTTAGAAATAATTTTTGCCAAGGCGAGCATCACGTCATTTCCGTTTTCGTCCCTTGTCCATATTCGAAGCTTTTCATAATATCGGATCATTTTCATCGATACAGTTGGTTGCCGACATAATCATACAAAGAAAGCTCTGCATAACCGTCGCAATCGATGTCAAATCTAATTTTTTCATCGGTCAAAGATGGCATTGTTCCGTTGAAATTCAACACGAGCGGATCTTTTGAGAAGTTGTCGCTCTGCCTTATATTTATGCTGATGTGAGATGCGAATTCAATGCTGGCGCTCAGACCCGTCATATGTTTTTTCTCCTGCCTCAGAGAAAAAGCATCCCGGAATTTCACCGTTTTTTCTGTGATACGCTGCACATTCACAGCATTTACCATGATGGGAACAGGAAATATACGTGCAAGTGCATTTAATATTATTATTGCAAGCCATTTTAAGACTCCCATTCCGCCGCTGCCGCTGGCGGCACAAATAGCAATAAAAATTTATTTTTCAAGCTAAGACCCCCATTATAAAGATTTAAAACTATTTAAAAGAAAAAATGGCGAATTTCAATTCGAGCATTCATAATAAGAGGATTTACCAAGAAAGTATAGAAATAATATACGGGGAAATAGATTTTCCCGGAAAGGAAAGGGCTAAAAAACCATTCTTCTGGGGAAGACTGGGGAGGCGCAGCATGACCAACAAGCAAAAGGTTGCCGCATTGCTGGCGAGAATCACAAAAGAAGTTGATATTATTGAAGGCGTAAACTTAAAAGATGCCACTGCAAAAAAAATATCAGGACTTTCCGGCATGCAGCGCAACGTGGCAAGCAAGTTTCTAAATGAACTGGTTAAAGAAAAAGGAGCAATAAAAGTAAATACAAGGCCGGTGCTTTTCTTCGATAAAAACATTTTAGAGGAAAAATATGGGGTCAAATTAGCGCATAATACCATTTTCCCGGATTTGACGAAATTGCAGAATGCTTTAGATAAAACCAATACAGATCATCCAATAGTTGAAGCGAACTTTCGGAAAGTTAGCAGTGATGTCTTTTCGCAAATGGTGGGCCATGACGGCAGCTTGAAGTTTCAAATAGAACAGTGCAAAGCCGCAATAAGGTACCCTCCCGATGGCCTTCCCGTTTTGATAACAGGGCCTACGGGCTCGGGAAAAAGCTTTCTTGCTCAATTGATGTATGATTACGCCAAAGAAAAAAATATTTTAGAAAGCGAATCTCCTTTTGTCATATTTAATTGCGCCGAATATGCGGATAATCCCGAGCTTCTGTCGGCAAATCTTTTCGGCTATCAGAAGGGAGCCTTTACAGGTGCGGACCATGATCACAGGGGCATTATAGAAGAGGCTGATAACGGCTTCTTGTTCATGGACGAGATTCACCGGCTGACTCCTGAGGGGCAGGAAAAGCTTTTTCTATTTTTGGATAAAGGAATCTTTCGTCGGGTGGGTGAAAACAAAGGCTGGCGGCAGGCCCGTGTGAGATTTGTTTTTGCCACCACTGAAAAGCCTCAAGACTTTCTGATATCCACCTTCCTGCGCCGCATACCAATTGTAATAAATTTGCCTTCTTTAAAAGAGAGGCCGCCGGCGGAGAAGTACAAACTCATCTACAATTTCTTCAGAGAAGAAGCAATATCAATGCAGCGGGATTTGTATATCACCGGTCAGGCGTTTGATGTTTTCGCACAGGCGGATTTCAGAGGCAATGTTGGCCAGCTGAAGAACGATATAAAGCTCACCTGTGCCAGGGCGTATAATGAATACTGCAACAATGGGAGACAGGATGGGCTGATAGAAGTCCATCTCAAGATGATTCCCGAAAAACAAACTTGCAGTGTGATTTCAGATAATTTTAATGGCAGCATAGACCGTTTGTCACCGTGTAATTTCCGTAATAAGAGCATTAAGATTAACTGGAAAGATCCGAACCCGGATGAACTTTTATTTCAGATGGATAATTCGGATGCATTGATTCATAAGAAATTTTATGAAAGCCTGCTGGAGACTTTTAAAGGATTGGAGCCCGAGGCTTTCCTGCAAAACATGGGGAAAGCCACAGGTATGATAGACGATTATTTGGATAAGCTCATTTTGAATATGCATTACTCCGGCAAAGAAGACCTGAATAGCCTTCGCTTCGAGACAATTCGAAATGTCGTGCGCGGTATTTTTGAAATTTACAAAAACAAATTTGATCTGAAATATCATGACAATATAGGCTACAGGCTCGCCTGTTATTTGAATCAAACCATGGATATCCAATATTTTTTGAGACTCTCCCGTTACGACCACAAATTCGAAAAACTCTATGAAAAAGTAAAGCAAATTTTCCCTGAAGAGATTTCTTCCCTGGAAAAAATATTGGAAATAATCTATTCCAATCTGGATCTGTCGTTGGGACACACAGAGAAAATCGTGATAATACTGTATTTGCTGGGCCTCAACATAAAGCGAGATGTCAACAGGACAAAAGCAGTCATTATTGCTCACGGCTATTCTACCGCCAGCAGCATCGCCAATGTGGCCAATCATCTGCTGGGTGAAAAAATTTTCGAATCCTTCGATATGCCGATTGACGTCAAAACAGAAGAAATCATAAAAGAAATAATCAATTTTTTAAAAGATGTCAATACATCAAAGGGTGTAATATTTTTGGTGGACATGGGTTCTCTGGAAGAAATCTACAGGGGATTGGAGCCCATGAGCAGGGGAGTCATCGGAGTGATCAACAACATCAATACACAGCTTGCTCTGGAGATAGGAAGCGGCATCATGCAGGGCCTGCCGGTGGATGAAATCCTGGAAAAAGCTGCTTTCAGCAACCGTACCAGATTTAAACTGATAAAGCCCGCAGCAAATCTTAAAAAGACCATCATAACCACCTGCATAACCGGCATTGGAACTGCTATAAGAATTAGAGATCTCATACAGAAAAGCATGGGGGATTATGCTAAATCTGTCGATGTTCTGGCTTACGATTATTTTAAATTGAAAAACCATGGGCTGCAGGATGATATTTTGAAAGATAGTGATATAATAGCCATAATTGGGACTAAAGATCCTTCTATAGAAAAGGTGCCTTTTTTTTCGCTGGAAGACATTATTTCCGGCAAAAAAGAAGACCAATTCGAGCGGCTTTTGCGAAATGTCATTCCGGAAGAAGGCATAGAACAGCTCAATCGGTCAATAATTAAATATTTTTCGCTGGAAAGCGTCTTAAACTATTTAACCATATTGAATCCCGACAGAATTATCGATCAAATAGAAATGGCCGTGGACGGCCTGCAATACGAACTCAAAACCAGGTTCAGCAATGATGTGAAAATCGGTTTGTATATCCATCTGAGCTGTTTAATAGAGCGCCTCGTTACCAAGACCCAGATAGACGAATATAATACCGATGTATTATCGGAATTTTCCAGCCGCCATCAAAGCTTCATCAACATTGTAAAAAAAAGCTTCAGTGTCATTGAAAAAATGTACAGTGTAACTATTCCACTGGCGGAGATATACTTTATCTTTGAAATCTTAAATTCCAAAATCCCTGAATTGATGCCCGATGCCGGGTAGTGTTACACTGCCTGGCATATTTTTTGCTTATTTAAAGCATAAGAAGAAACTGCGGAGCAATTTCAACACACAGCTGCAAGAAGCAGGGCGTTAAACATTCATCCTGTCTGCTAATAGGAAACCGACTGCTTAACGAAGTGCGAGACATGTTTTCACCTCGTTATTTATTTGGGAAAGCGGCCGCAGGCGTCCACCCTTATAGAAAGAAGGCAAAAAAATGATAGAATTTCGAGCAGGCGCTGCGAAAAACAAATTTTATATTCCGCCCGGATTCAGAATGGGAGGGTACGATAACAGAGAATCCGCCAATATCGGCACTCATGATAACCTTTATACCAAATCTCTGGCACTGGACGACGGAAAAAATACCCTTGTCATCATAACAAATGATCTTCTTGCCGTTGACGGAGAAATGAGCGCAATTATTCGAAGGAAAATCAGACATCAAACGGGCATTCCCGAATATAATATACTGGTTTGTGCTTCTCATACTCATTCGGGACCTGATTTATACAAGGACGGTTTTATAAGCGTCGCTCTAGATCGAGCTGCAAGGGAGTTGCGGATGGCTTTAACCAATACGATATTGGAAAACGCTCTGGTTTCTTTGGAGCATATGCAGCCGGCTGGATTATATTTTGGCAGATCTTTTTGCAGCGAAATTGCCGCCAACAGGATCGATCCGGCTTTACCATCGGATCCGTCAATCAATGTGCTGCGGGTTGCAAATGAAGCAGGCGAAACAATCGCTGTTTTAATAAATTGCACGTGCCATCCCACGGTCCTGGGAGCAGATAATTTGCTGATATCGGCCGATTTCCCCGGGGTTGCCCAGCGGATACTGGAAAGGCATTTTTTGGACAAAGCCGTCGCAATGTTTACAAATGGCGCATGCGGCAACCAGAGCACCCGGTTTACGCGGAGAAGCCAGGATTTCAATGAGGTTGAACGAATGGGCGGCCTGCTTGCAAAAAGCGCTATTGAAGCGGTGGATAATGCCGTTTTATGCGGTGATGTGGAATTGCGAGCCGTAAGCCGGAAGGTGGAACTTCCCGCAAGAAAATTGCCTTCGATGGAAGAAGCCATAAAAAATCTGAAAGAAGTTGAGAAATTAAAGGATAAAGCAATTGCGGAAGGTTGCTCTGAAAGGGAAGTTAGACTGGCGTTCACGCGCTGCCAGGGAGCTTATATAACGGTTAAAATGATTGAATCGGGACAACTCCGTAAAAACATATCCGGAGAAATTCAAATTTTGAGGATAGGCGATGTTGAATTGATCGGCCTCCCGGTAGAGCTATTCGTGGAATACGGTCTTTCAATAAAACAAAAGTCCCGCAGCAAAAACCCTGTTGTAATCGGATATGCCAATGATTATCTTGGTTATGTTTATACACCGGAAGAGGCGAAAAGGGGAGGATACGAAGCCTGGGCCTCGCCGTTTGCACCGGAAGCCGGAACTGTCCTCGTAGAACAGGTTTTAAGTCTAGAAGAAAACACATATTAATATATTGGGAGGCACAGCAATTGGTGAGCATCATACTAATTTCTCACGGAAAATTGGCTGAGGAGCGATACTACATTTAGTGCTGGAGGGATAAAAATAATAGGTATAATTATTGCAACTCATGGGAAACTGGGCACTAGTTTTTTAGAAGCTGCAGAAATGATTTTAGGGCCTCAAGAAAAAATATTAACCGTAGATTTTTCTGGCGAAGAGGGATTACCGCAGCTTCATGAAAAATTACTAAAAGCTATAGTTGCACTTGAAGAAACTAATGGAATAATTGTTATAACAGATGTTTTAGGAGGAAGCCCATTTAATGTGGCAAATTTAATATCAAGAAAAATCAAACCTGTAAGAGTTATCTATGGTATAAATTTGCCGCTATTATTGGAAATCCTTCTCAGGAGAAAGGATTTTGAAATGGATGAGCTAATTAATTCAGCTATTTCCTCGGGTCAAAAAGGTATAGGTACAATAAGAACTGATACCAGAGAGGGGGGATAATTAAAATATATACAAAAAAACGACAAAAACTGAGAAGGAGGGAAAGTTATATTGAAAATCTGCCTAGTAAGATTAGATGAAAGATTAATACACGGTCAGGTTGCCATTGCATGGACAAGAGTTACGGGGGCTGACCAACTGATAGTCATTAGTGATGAGGCTGCTAATGATGAAATGCAAAAGGTCTTATTAGAAATGGCTGTTCCGTCTGGAACAAAATTATTAATTTTAACTGTAAAAGAAGCTGTCGGTAAGTTTAAACAGGAACAAATTCCCGGTACTAAAGTTATATTAGTATTCAAAAAACCAGAAGACATATTGAAAATGGTTCAGGAAGGAGTAAGTATACCTGTATTGAATATAGGAGGAATGTATTATAGACCGGAAAGGAAGCAATATAGAAAAGCGTTGTGTTTGAGTGAAGAGGATATACAGATTTTAAATAAATTATATGCTTTGGGTGTTAAGCTTGAGTACCAGGTCGCTCCTATGAATAATAAAGAGGATGTATTAAACATTATTAAAGCAAGATAAAAGGAGGAGATTTGAATGTTATTAAAAGCCTTGCTAGTAGCGTTTATAGCAGGAATAGTGGAATGGGACATATACGGCTGGGGTCAGACTATGATATCAAGGCCAATTGTCGTAGGTGCTATAATGGGATTTGTTCTAGGAGACTTACAGACTGGTCTTATAGTAGGAGGTACAATTGAACTCTTTTATTTGGGCGTAATACCGGTAGGAGCGGCTATACCTCCTGATGCTACTACCGCTACCTCGATAGCTACAGCGCTGGCAATATTGTCAGGAATAGATCCTAAAGCAGCGCCGACTATTGCGATACCTGTTGCTATGGCAGCGCAAACCCTTCAAATGTTTATCTGGACAGTAAATATAGGTTTGACCCATCGCGCTGATAAATTTGCGTCGGAAGGCAATCTCTCAGGAATCGAACGTCTTCAATATCTCGGATCATTTTTATTTTTTCTTCAGGGCTTCATTCCGACTTTCATAGCAGTATTGTTTGGAGTTGATGCAGTAAAGACTGTTTTAGGCATTATACCCGAATGGTTTATGAATGGTTTAAAAATAGCGGGAGGGATGCTTCCTGCAATGGGCTTTGCTATGTTATTTACTATGATGAGTAGCAAAAAACTCGCGCCATATTTTTATATCGGTTTCGCCTTGGCGGCATTTATGAAGATAAACTTAGTCGGAGCGGCAGTTCTGGGAGTCGCAGCTGCTTTACTGCATACCAATTATATGGAATCCCATAGTGCTAATATATAATGAGAGGAGAATCAATATGGCAGAAGCTAAGGAACAGCAGGCAATAACCACAAAAGATTTAAAAAGTGTATTTTGGCGTTCGTTTTTTATAATGTCCACAATAAATTATGAGAGGTTTCAAAATCTGGGATTTACATTTTGCATGGCTCCAATTTTACGCAAACTTTATACCAGCAAAGAGAGTATGAAAGAAGCTTTACAGCGCCATATCAAAATGTATAATTCACATCCATGGATGGCCAATCCTATTTTAGGCACGGTTATAGCTTTAGAAGAAAAAAATGATGCAGAGGAAGGCATAGCAGAAACGATAAATAATGTAAAAGTGGGATTAATGGGACCATTTGCAGGTATTGGAGATTCATTGTTTTGGGGAACAATAAGGCCAATACTCCTGGGCATCGGAGCATCATTCGCCCTTCAAGGAAGTATAATAGGCCCCATATTATTTTTGGTGTCATGGAACATATTAAACTTTGGTTTCAGATACTATTCGCTGATGTATGGTTATAGAGCCGGAGTCAGTATGTTGAGAGATTTAAAACAGACAAATATAGTCCAAAAAATATCTGAAGGGGCATCAGTCCTTGGCCTAATTGTACTAGGTGTATTGGTAGCCAGTTGGGTAAGCATAAATACGCCTATTGCTATAAAAACCGGGGATAGTGCCATTAAACTTCAAGAAGTGTTAAATTCTATTATGCCAAGCATGTTGCCACTTATTGCTACTTTAATAATGGTATTCTTTTTGAGAAAAGGCACAAAACCAAATACCATACTATTAGGAATCTTTATATCATCATTTATCGCAAGCATATTTGGGATATTGCAATAAATACTTAAAATTCATATCGCATTCCAATATCGGAATGCGATATGAATTTAAGCAAAGGAGAAGAATAAATGGATATACTTTCAAATATTAAAGGTAAATTAATAGTCTCATGCCAGGCACAAGAAGATGAACCTTTATTTGGTTCCATTTATATGACGCGAATGGCCATCGCAGCCGAAATAGGTGGTGCCGCAGGAATTAGAGCAAATGGACCAAATGACATAAAAGCTATAGACGCTGTTACTGAATTACCTATTATAGGAATCTATAAAATAAAAGATCCACGGACAGAGGTTATAATAACACCTACTTTTGAATCTGCTATTCAGATTTGGGAGGCCGGCGCTGATATTATAGCTGTGGATGCTACAGCACGTCCTCGAGCTGATGGCAGTACAGGATATGCTCTCATCAAAAAAATCAAGGAAGAGATTAAAGCCTTGGTAATGGCTGATATCTCAACTATAGAAGAGGGTATATTAGCAGCAGAGGCTGGAGCCGATTTGATTGGGACTACTTTATCAGGTTATACATCATATTCTCCACAATTAAAAGGACCAGATTTTGAATTGATAAAAAATCTACATAATTATACTTCGACACCTATAGTTGCGGAAGGAAGAATTTGGTCACCTGAAGAAGCAGTAAAGGCATTTGAAATGGGAGCTTGGGCTGTGGTCGTAGGAACAGCTATTACAAGACCACAGCTAATAACTAAAAGATTTGTAAATTCTATCAATAATTATTGGATTTCTAAAACAAAAAACTTTAATGAATCATAATTAAAATATGGATAGTTGCTTATATTAAAAACGAGAGGGGAATACTTATGAGTTTTTTAAAATATTTCGATGTAATAGAAAAACTGATTAAAGAACTTAAAGAGACACAGCAGGACAACATTAAAAAAGCAGGAGAGATCATTGCCGAATCCATCATGAATGGGGGCATTTTGCACGCCTTTGGCAGCGGTCATTCTTATGCCGCAGCGATAGAAGTAGCGGGAAGAGCGGGTGGTTTGATTCCGGCAAAAGCTGTTGAAGAGCCATCCCGCGGATTATATGAGACCGTTGAAGGCGTCGGATCAAAGTTAATGGAAAATTTCGATCTACGGCCGAATGATTGTTTTGTCATTATTTCCAATTCCGGGAGAAATCCTCTGGTAGTAGAAGTTGCGGATTTTGTGAAAAAAAACGGTAATAAACTTATAGCCGTCACATCTCTGGATGTATCCAGAAAACTGAAATCCAGGCATTCATCCGGAAAGAACCTATACCAGTTTGCCGACGTTATACTGGATAACCGCGGAGTGGAGGGGGACTCCGCCATCCAGCTGGAAGGCATGCCGGTTAAGATCGGCCCTACTTCTTCAGTGGCAGCCGCCGTACTGCTTCAAGCCACCATTGTAGAAGCCGTAGAGATCATGCTGTCAAAGGGATATACACCGCCGGTATATATGAGCGCCAATGTGGATGGAGGTCCGGAATTTAATCAGAAATTGGTAGAAAAATATGCAGATAGGCTCTTCAGAAAATAACAATGAATAAAATAAATTATTCCGTTGCAGGTTTTGGCTATATGGGGAAGCTGCATACTGTTGCCGTGAGGAGTATGCCTTTATGCTATGATGATTTTCCATTTTATATTATCTTTGATAAACTGATAACTTCCAGAGAATTAAATACGGAGTATACCGGATATAAGATTCATGTTAAAACTCTGGAGAATTTGCATACTGATGTTATAGACATCTGTACACCGAACTTTATGCATCGCGAACAGATAGAAAAAGCAATTGCCTGTGATATAAAGAATATATATTGCGAAAAGCCGTTAACAGGTATTTATGAAGAAGAAAAACTACTGGTCTCCTTGGTCGGTGTTAAGGAAGTCAATAATCAGGTCGGCCTGGTTTTAAGATTTTTGCCTGCAGTAGTCCGGGCAAAAAGGATGCTCCAGGATGGTTTGATAGGAAAAATCATTAATTTTAATTGCCATATGTACCATCAAAGTTATTTAAACCCTGACAGACCGATATCATGGCGGCTGCAAAAAGAGAAAAGCGGGGGCGGGGCTATAGTAGATTTGGGAATTCATTTGATTGATTTGGTCCAATATTTGTTGGGACCCATAAAAAAAGTGAGAGGTGTTACCAAAACAGTAATCAATAAGAGGCGTTCCGACAGAGGAATATCGCCGGTCGACGTGGATGATTTTGCACATCTTGATTTAACGCTTGATAGAGGGATATGCGGGGTTTTGGAAGTTTCCAGGATGGCGGCGGGCAAAGATGAGGATACCGTATTTGAGATTTTTGGCACTGAGGGTTCCATAAAAATAGATATAAAAAATCCTGAATGGCCGGAAGTTTGCCTGTGGAGAGAAAATACCAGGAAGCAGGGTGGCTTTGTAACATATGAAGAAGTTGAAGGAGATCTGAAAAAAATCTGGCCCTCCGGGAAGTTCTCTCTGGGCTGGATGGTCAATTGCCACATGGCTTCACTTTACAGCTTTTTATTGAAGATCAACGGCCAACAGTTCCAGTATGTTGATCCACCGGACTTCGAAGATGCGGCTTCGGCATGCAAGATTCTAAAAGCGGCTTACACTGTAATTACTTCCTAAGTCAGGGGTTCAATCTGATGCTCGACTTTCTTTCGCTATACGGCTGCTCGGGTAATTTTCCGGTCTTTCGCGAATAAACACAACCAGAACTCCTCCCAGTAGCGATACGAGAGCTGCCACATAATAGGCCGTTACCAGTGAGCCGGTAATGTCTCTTATAAACCCGGTGACAACTGGTGCTACCACAGCTGACATCATGCCGGAAAAGTTGAAAACCCCCATGGCGGTGCCCAAGGCATTTTTGTCCATAGCTATGGCATGGCTGCCGGCCCAAGCCACCGCAATAGGATCCCAGGAGGATTTTCCCACAATGCCGTAAGCGACAAGGGATAGTAATATGGCAAAGGTAGAGCGAGCGTAAGCCATCAGGAAGATAGTTGCGGCCCCCAGAGGGAACAATATAAGAGCTATTTTTTTTCGTCCAATTTTATCGGAGACCTTGCCCATGACAAGGCTCGGGAGTATGGCGCTTATTCCTACGATAGCAACAAAAAGGCCGGCAAGTCCCATGCCGATGCCCCGTTCCTCCTGGAAAAAGGTAGCACCCCAGGTTACGGCAGTCCAGTATCCATAAAGGGCACAAAATTGAGCCAGATTTATGAGCAGAATATTACTATTCTTTAAGATTTTAACAACGGGAAAAGCACGGGAATTACCCTCACTGCCTTTGCCTACGTCCGGGAGGACTTTATAAAAGAGCGGAGCTGCCAATAAGGTTAAAAGGGACAATGCGGTAAATATGCCTGAATAGCTTTTAAAATACAAATATAAAGGGCCGCTTATTGTCAAACCAATGATAAGCCCGAAAGACATACCCAGATTAACTATAGCTGCAGCTATACCCCATTGTCCCGAATCTACGGTCTTTAACATAATTCCGTATGCACTGGGGTAGTAAGCTCCAGCACCGAAACCATGGAAAGCAGTAAAAAGCAGCAATAATATGTAGCTTCGAGCAAACGTACCAAAACCCAATAAAGCAACTCCTGCAATAAAAAAGGTAAGCATTAACAGCTGTTTTTTTCCGACCCAGTCAGCCAGGATACCCGAGGGTATTTGCATTGCCACATATACCAGGAAATAGCTGCTTGTAATGGTGCCTATTTGAGTATTGCTCAAATTAAAATCTTTTCCTATAACGGAAAGCAGTGGATACAGTGCGGTTCTATCGGCATAAAGCAAGGTCCAGCCTGCACATAGTGCAGCTAAAAATACCAGTGTTCTTTTATTAAGTCCGGCATCTCTCACTTTTAGACCTCCACAAAATCTTCTAAAGGCTGGGTTTTGTAGATATTTGAGAGCCGGATATGGCTTAATCCCTGTGAGCCACCACAAAGATTATGTGCATCTTCCAGCTTGAATTCAACAAAAGAATTTTCTCCGTTTCTGATGATCTCTATTATTTCATCCTTCCTGTACATTTTCACACCATCCCGGATTTATTTCAAATATCATGATATCATTTTACCAATATTTTGTAAACATGCTTCTTAGCCGACTGCGGCGAAGCCGCACGAAGGCGCATCACAGTCAACCTTATAATAAGGATATGCAAAAATCAAAGACTGAGATTAGCCGACTGCGGCGAAGCCGCACGAAGGCGCATCACAGTCAACCTTATAATAAG
>JANLFP010000015.1:0-10817 GCA_024655905.1 Tepidanaerobacteraceae bacterium | reverse complement strand
GGATATGCAAAAATCAAAGACTGTGATATAATTTATCCCAAACACATACCGACCGGTAGGTATGTCCGATATATTTGCCGTGAACTTACATTAATTGCATGAAGGCATCAAATATGAAAATAATTTGGAGGGATTTATATTAATACTCGGGAAAAGATTTTAAAGGTGGCGCTGGAGTTTTTTTTAAATAACACATACAGGGATGTATCCATAAATGACATCGCAAAAGCGGTGGGTATCACAAAAGGAGGTTTTTACCACTATTTCCGCAGCAAAGAGGAACTGTTTTCGCAGGTTGTGGAGGATTTTATAATCAGATATACACAGATGTTCCTGGCTTTTTTCAATAATGATATGGATCTTAAACAAAAGCTGGATTTCATCGCGAAAAAGATGGTTGAGATATATAAGAGCGAAGAAGTGAAAAAAATTTCGTTAAACTATGATATATTTTGGAATGAGTTGAAAAAGCACAACAATCGACTCTTTGACAAAGCCATATCCATGGGCAGAAAATGTTTGGATGCGGTAAAAGAGATGTTCGAGGAAGAAAAGCGAAAAGATATACTGCGGAATGACCTTGATTGTGAAGGAACGGCCATTATGTTCATTGCATCTCTGAAAGGTGTTGCTCTGTATTCAATATATATTGAAGAAGAAAGGCTGGAAAAAAATATAAATACTTTAATGGAGAACTTCTGGCGTGGGATTCAAGCGACGGAATAGATAAATAAGGGGGAAACCATCCCCGACTGACGGCTTAATTCAGAGCAAATCAAGGCAGGGCCGCTTGCTGGAATTCCAACTCAGAGAGAGGAGGAGAGCCGTGGATATTATTCTAAAAGCCAGGAACCTCACAAAATATTATCAGATGGGCGAAATAAAGGTGGAGGCATTGAAAGGGGCGGATTTCGATATATTTGCCGGTGAGTTTGTGGTGGTATTGGGGCCCAGCGGCTCTGGAAAAAGCACCATGCTGAACCTCATAGGCGGCATGGATGTGGCAAGTTCCGGAGAGATCTACTACAGGGCCAAACCTCTCCACGGTGCATCGGAAAAAGTCCTTACGGAGTACAGGAGGGATGTGGTGGGTTTTGTGTTTCAGTTTTACAACCTCATGCCAAATTTAACCGCCTATGAAAATGTGATGCTTTCAGTGGAAATCGCCAAAAACCCCCTGAGAGCGAAGGATGTTTTGGAGCAGGTTGGCCTTGCCGAAAGGGCAGACCATTTTCCGGTGCAGCTATCGGGCGGAGAGCAGCAGAGAGTGGCCATTGCCAGGGCTGTTGCCAAAAACCCGGAAATACTCTTATGTGACGAACCTACGGGAGCCCTGGATTCATCTACGGGGATACAGGTGCTGAGAGTTCTTAAGAATTTTAATGAGAAATATAAAAAAACGGTGATCGTTATCACGCACAATGCATCCATCGCCCGGATGGCAGACCGGGTTTTTTACCTGAAAGATGGGAAACTTGTACGTGTTGAGAGCGTGGCAAATCCCGTATCGCCGGAGGAGTTGTCATGGTGATATTGAGGAGAAAGATGCTGAGAGATATCGGCGAAAATAAAATGTCTTATATAGCGTGCGCCATCGTGGTAATCATCGGATTGATGACTTACACTTCAATGCAGATGGCCAAGGACAACCTTTTTTTAGCCAGGGAGAGCTTCTACAGGCAGTATCACCTGGCCGACGGTTTTGCAAAGGTAAAGTCAATGCCTTACTCTCAAGTGGGGAAATTGAAGGATATTCAGGGCATAGACCAGGTTCAGGGGCGGCTGGTGGAGGATGTAAGAGTGCTGGGCCTTGATGAAAGTAAGAATATATATTTAAGGTTAATATCATTAAAGCAAGAAAGGCCTTACAATTTAAACGAAGTAAAACTGTTGAAGGGTTCTTTTCCCAAAGGAAATGATAGATCGATTCTTCTGGCTGATAAGTTCTATGAAGCTCATGGCCTTTCCCTGGGCAAACCTCTTACTGTGATCATCGAAGGGAAAAAGGTCGAGCTTAAAATAGCGGGAACCGGTCAAAGCCCGGAGTTTGTTTATGCCATGAGGGACGTGCAGAATATATTTCCGGACCCCGAGGCCTTTGAAGTAGCGTATATGCCCTATGAAGTGATGGAGAGTCTGTTTGCCAAAAAGGGGACGGTCAATGACATAACATTTACTATAAAACCCGGCTTCAAGTTCGAGGATGTAGAACAGGCGCTGAAGACAGAGCTGGAGAAGTACGGCATGGAAAGCCTTGTGGCCCAAAAAGACCAGTCCAGCAATGCCATGCTAACCGAAGAATTAAAGCAGCTGGAAAAAACATCCCGCAGCATTCCCATCATGTTCCTGACCATTGCGGCCATCATCTTATATATCATGTTAAAGAGGATGGTGGAGTCGCAGAGGGGGCAGATAGGCACCTTAAAGGCCTGCGGGTACAGGAATAATGAGATCCTTTTACACTACCTTTCCTACGGCCTGATGGTGGGGCTGGCGGGTGGAGTCCTTGGAGGAGTTTTGGGCACGGCTCTTTCCATATCATTTACTAAAATATACCAGCAGTATTACAGCTTGCCCGATCTTGTTGGAAGGTTTTCATGGCGGTATTTTTTATCAGGAATAATTTTATCGGCGGCATTCAGCCTGATTGCATCTTTTCAGGGAGCCAAATCCGTCTTGAGATTAAAGCCTGTAGAAGCCATGCGCCCGCCGGCGCCTGCGGTCCACAGAAGGTTCTGGCTGGAAAAGATTCCGGGCTTCTGGGTATTTTTTACGGTACAGGGCCGCATGGCCATAAGAAACATGTGGAGAAACAAAAGCAGGAGCTTTTTTACTTTCATCGGGATTGTGTTTACATTCAGCATGATGGCGGCTCTGTGGTCCATGTATGACATAATGGATATTATGGTATTGGACCAGTTTACCAGAGTGCAGAAATACGATGTTAAAATAAGTTTTGCAAGACCCCTTCCTTTAAGCGAAGTGGTAAGGGAACTGCAGAACGTCAAGGGAGCAAAGCGCGTTGAGCCATTGGTGGAAGTGCCGGTAACTTTGCAAAAAGAGCATCGCAAAAAGGACGTTGTGGCCTTGGGATTGATTCCGGATTCAGAACTATATACTCCTATTGACAAGCAGGGTAACAGGGTGCAAATACCCAGAGGAGGAATGCTGCTTTCCGAACAGGTCGCTGGCAGCCTGAAAGCCGGAATAGGAGACAGGTTACAGGTTGAAAGCATATGGGCCAGGGAATCGCCGGTCTATGTGGATGTGGTGGGAATCATTCCGCAGTATCTGGGTTCCAGTGTGTATATGAACCAGGAGGCGCTGCAGACCCTGCTGGGGCAGGGCGATATCGCCACTTCAGCGCTTATATCAATGGATAAGGCACAGATATTGGCATTAAAGCAAAAATATTATGATTCAAAATATATCGGCAACCTGGAAGAAAGGCAGCAAAGCATAGATCTGTATAATGAGCTGATGGGCTCTTCGAGATACGTAATGTGGATAATGGCTGCAATGGCAGTTGTCACGGGCTTTGCCATTGTTTACAATTCAAGCATCATAACGCTGGCGGAAAGAGAAAGGGAACTGGCTTCGCTTCGGGTGCTGGGGATGAGGCCTCAGGAGGTAATGGAAGTCATCTCGGTGGAACAGTGGTTTATAGGCGCAGTGGGTATTCTGGCGGGCATTCCCCTGACCTTTGCCATGAACAAGGCTCTTGTCAGCAGCATGAGCAGCGACCTTTACTCCCTTCCTGCCGTAACAACGCCGTCGGCTTTGCTCCTGGCTTTTATTGGGACAATACTTGCCATCAGTATTGCCCAGTGGTGGGTTTCCCGCAAGGTGGAACGTTTGGACATGGTGAGCGTACTGAAGGAAAGGGAGTAATTTTAAAGGAGTGGAGAACGTGAAAAGGACCGTGAAGTTAGTATTGACGATTATCATCATTGCGGTAGTAGCGGCATATGCCGCATTTAACGCACAAAAGCCCCTTAAAGCAGAGCTCATAGAAGTAAAACCGCAAACGGTGTCACTGGTTTTTAAAGAAGAAGGAATTGTGGAAACTGCATTGGATCGCCCTGTATATGCCACGGTCAGCGGCGAAATAGTAAACCTTGCGGTGAAGGAAGGCCAGCGTGTATCCAGGGGCGACTTACTTGTGCAGATTGACACGAAGGATATGGAATATCAGCTGGCTCAATTAAAGGCCCAACGAAAAAGCCTTGAAGGGCAGGAAAAAAAATCATTCCAGGAAATCGGGCAGCAGATAAAACAGCAACAGCTTGCCATAGAAGAAATAAAGCGACAGTTGGAAAAGAGCCGGGAAGATTATGCTAAGGCAAAGTTGCTCTATGAAGCCGGTGCGATTTCAAAGACAGAGCTCGATGATGCCGAAAGCGCAGTAAAACAGCTTGAAAACGAACTGTCGCAGCAGCAGACAAGGCTCGAGCTGCTGATGGAACAGGCCGGTTCCGCAGGGACCGGCATTTCCGGAAACGGCTCTGAGGATCCTGTGAAGGCGAATACTGCCACACAACAGTATTACCAGGGTATGATCGAAGCGGTAGATGCGCAGATAAAACAGCTGGAGTACCGGATTGAAAACAGCCGCATCACCGCTCCTATCGATGGTGTGGTGGAGGAGCTTAATGCAAAGGCAGGAATGATGGTTTCGCCGCAGGCGCCGCTTATGAAGATCACTGTAACTGGAGGCCTGGATGTAAATGCGTACCTTCTCACAGAAGACGTGATTTATATCAATGAGGGTATGAAGGTTGCGCTCATTCAGAAAAGAAAGGACCGGGATTATAAGTTCTACGGTACCGTGACATCCGTCGCTCCTTCCGCCGTCGAAAAAGTTTCCGCTCTGGGGATGATAGAGCGAAGGGTGAAAGTCACCATCCAGCCCGAGGGGAATATACCGGAACTTCGACCGGGATATGCCCTGGATGTGGAGTTTTCAGTGCTTTCGCAGGAAAATAAACTGGCGGTGCCCAAAACATGCCTCTTTCCTTACGAAGACGGGGACGCCCTTTGGGTGGTAAAGAACGGTCGTGCTCAAATTCAGAAGGTAAAGAAGGGAATGGAAACCGATGAAGCGGTCGTTATTGAGCGGGGCCTTGCGCCCGGCGACAGAGTAATAAAAAACCCCCAACTCGAGGGCCTGGAACAGGGGAAAAAAATAACCGCATGACAAGGGGACCATGACAAGGGGACGGGGCACCTGTCACAATTCGCGATTGAGGTGAAGAATATGCCGAGAAAAGCAAGAAAAAAGAGCGAAAGCGGGATATACCATATCATAATGAGAGGTATAAATCGGCAAAATATTTTCGAAGATGATGAGGATTATATTAATTTTTCCCCGGCCAAACCGCTTCTTCCAAAGCCGGATGTGGAAAACCAGGTATTGGTTGAACTGTTATCTGGCGACATCAACCAACATAAACAGCCTGTAAATGCGGATTATGAGATGCAGTTTATAATCAATACAGGGCGAGCTTAAAAAACTCGCGGCACTATTCCTCCGCCGGGAAAAAATCATGGGATTGTTCAAGTATGAGTAATTGATAATAGGGCAAGATGACAAGCAGGTTAGAACACGGCTTGCCTAAAAGATGGGAGGATAATCATGGTTAAAAATTCGGCATACTTTGCCGGACTTGGGGTAGCGGTCATATTCGGATTTTCATTCCTTTTTACAAAAGAGGGCCTGGATGTACTTGCCCCTTTTCACCTGCTGGGGCTCCGTTTTGGCCTGGCAGTCGCCATATTCGTGATATTGCGCCTGACCGGCTTTGTCAAAATAGATTTGAAGGGCAAGAGCCTCGGTATGGTGCTCTTGCTTTCGGCTGTGGAACCAGTGGTTTATTTTGTCTGTGAGACCATCGGCATACAAATGACTTCCTCGTCGGAAACGGGCATGATGATAGCCATGGTGCCGATAGTGACCACTTTGCTGGGCATAGCGGTCCTGGATGAAAAACCTTCGCCGCAGCAGATGGCATTTATCCTGCTTTCCGTGGCGGGAGTCATTTTTATTGTTGCCATGAAAGGCAACCTGGAGATAGGCAAAAACCTGGCCGGCACTTTTGTGGTGCTGGGAGCTGTGGTTTGTGCCGGGATTTTTAACGTGCTTTCCCGAAAGATATCATCGGAATTTTCCCCTGTGGAAATAACCTATGTGATGATGTGGGTTGGTGCCATAGTTTTCAACGGTATTTCCGTGGTGCAGCATGCGGGCCGGGGGAACCTGCAGCAATATTTCGCACCCCTGGGGAATGTGAAGGCTATGCTTTCCATCGTATATCTGGGCCTCCTGTCTTCCGTGGTGGCATATTTCATGCTCAATTTCATGCTTTCAAAGCTGGAAGCTGCCAGGTCCGCGGTGTTTACCAATCTCGTCACGGTATTTTCCATCATTGCGGGGGTGACTCTGGCCCATGAGCCATTTTACTGGTATAATGCGGTGGGAGGTATCATGATATTATTTGGAGTCTGGGGGGCAAACCGTTACAGCAAAACACAGAAATCTGTGGAAAACCTGGATATGGGATAAAAAAAGATTGACAATAAGCTTCCATACATTAAATAACAACGGACAATATTATTATCTTAACACCCATTCTGCCGCTGGCTGCACAAATAGTAAAATGGTAATGAAAAGTAATTTTTTCAAGCTAACACTATCCTTGAAACGACAATTTCGTCCTTTATATTTACCAACCTTATTTCATTACCCTCCATCACTGCTGCCGAAGATATGCCATCTTTTGGCAGGGAACAGGAGCCGGGGTTAACCAGTATGATGCGGTTTCTTTTCTCCAGGCGTTTTACGTGCGTATGGCCCGTAACAAGAATATCTATATGCCATTTTACCGCCAAATCAACAAGTTCGTCCTCGGATTTTTCATGACCATGATTTACCAGTATTCGGAATTTATCTAAACAAATCAGCGCATAAGGAGATTGAATTGGCACGGAAATCAGCATTGAATCTATGGGCGCGTCACAGTTGCCCGATGCGGCTACAAAAGGCATTTCCAACCTGTTTATAGCCTCCGCCAGTTCCCGGGGATTGTAACCTTCCGGTAATGGGTTTCTTGGCCCGTGATAAAGTATATCCCCTGCGTGCAAAATAAAATCACATGAGCCAAGAACTTCAAGCGCTTTTTTAAACGCCGTTAAACTTCCGTGAGTGTCGCTCATGATGCCAATTTTCATTTGCCAAACCTCCGAAATAAAAATAATAAATTGATAAAGATTGCTGTTGAAAATAATATATCATCTAATAAGCCGAAATTCAACTAAAAATGAAGAAAGAAATCTTTTTAAAAAATTGACTTTTTGCCAAGCAATTGATAAACTTTCAATAAGTTATTTTTATTTATTGTTTTATGACTGGTGAAAAAATTTTTGGCATGGAATCAGGCGCAATGCCCGCAACGGATGATTAAAAAATATTTCGTGGAGCCAATATAATGTTTATGATTTTGGTATACGATGTAGGAGAAAAAAGAGTCGGAAAGGTTCTGAAAATATGCAGAAAATATCTAAACTGGGTTCAGAATTCAGTCCTCGAAGGCGAAATATCCGATGCCGGATTCAAAAAATTGAAACAGGAACTAAAGAGAGCAATCAACGATGAGGAAGATTCTGTTATTTTCTACATACTTAGAACTACAAAATACTCTTCAAGGGAGACTATGGGTATCAAAAAAGGCGGAGATGAAATGATAATTTAAAAAATAATGTCGTCGACCTCAGATAATGTAAAAACTACACAAGGTCGACGACATTATTTTTTTGGACGATAAAACCTCCCAAACCTTTATTTTTGTGGGGATACATGATATAATTAACACGAAGGCCGGCTTTAAATATTTGATCAAAAGCCGATAATACTATATGTATCCCGCATATATTGCTCATTTAAATTGGTTTTTAGCCTCCCTACGAGGAATTGAAACCCCGCTCGATAACTTCCGCTTTCCCGACCGCATCGAGTTTTTAGCCTCCCTACGAGGAATTGAAACTTGCCAAGTTGCGGCACTGGGATAAATTCCCTGGTGTTTTTAGCCTCCCTACGAGGAATTGAAACCTTCAGGAAGCGACATTGCAGTTATGGCGGAATGCCGTTTTTAGCCTCCCTACGAGGAATTGAAACTGTTTCCGTCGGAGTACTCACTCCCCCGACGAATCGGGTTTTTAGCCTCCCTACGAGGAATTGAAACGGTCGTCTACAATGTCGTAGACTTCCCCGGCGTTCCGTTTTTAGCCTCCCTACGAGGAATTGAAACTGTGGTAACAATTGATAATGGTTATTCAAAATATTACGTTTTTAGCCTCCCTACGAGGAATTGAAACCCAGGATCTCTTTCAGCACCTCCAGCTTGGCCGTGCGTTTTTAGCCTCCCTACGAGGAATTGAAACAACAGGCTTTGCAGACAGGGACGAAGACATCTACAAGTTTTTAGCCTCCCTACGAGGAATTGAAACCTGCAGCTGGGTCGACCTTAATTGCATAGTGACGGGTTTTTAGCCTCCCTACGAGGAATTGAAACCTGACAGTTTAGGGCTTGTAGAAAAATCTTGCCCAGTTTTTAGCCTCCCTACGAGGAATTGAAACATTCCAACACGAATCAGAAGTATATTTACTGGCTTCGTTTTTAGCCTCCCTACGAGGAATTGAAACTTTAAAATCCCTCCATAATCTTAATTTTACCGGGGCAGGTTTTTAGCCTCCCTACGAGGAATTGAAACTAGCCGTTTAACCGGCAGTAAGTAATTGGCAAGCCGTTTTTAGCCTCCCTACGAGGAATTGAAACTAAGCCCTGAATGATTCGAGGCTAAAATTTAGCTTTAGTTTTTAGCCTCCCTACGAGGAATTGAAACCAAATCCCGCCAGAGTAGTGACGTCACATTCGTCCAACGTTTTTAGCCTCCCTACGAGGAATTGAAACAAGTTGCGGTTGAGCTTGGACAACATCTGATCCGAGAGTTTTTAGCCTCCCTACGAGGAATTGAAACTATTGATAATAGTGTAGAAATTCAGAAACTCGAAGAGTTTTTAGCCTCCCTACGAGGAATTGAAACAGAGAAGTCCCGGCAAAATCTTCGCGCCACGGCAACGTTTTTAGCCTCCCTACGAGGAATTGAAACCTGCGACCTCGGCAGCAGACACCGCTTTACCAGCCGGTTTTTAGCCTCCCTACGAGGAATTGAAACCCTTTTGAAAATATTTTGAAAGGCACTTTTCCCAGGGTTTTTAGCCTCCCTACGAGGAATTGAAACGGGGGGCGACCGACCGACAGAGGCAGGCAGGGCAGGTTTTTAGCCTCCCTACGAGGAATTGAAACATTCTTCGGCAATATTTTCAAAATCCTCCAAATCAGCGTTTTTAGCCTCCCTACGAGGAATTGAAACAAATGTAATATCCATTTTCCTTCGCCAGATATTTCAGTTTTTAGCCTCCCTACGAGGAATTGAAACCAGGAAGCCCTGAAGCCATAGCCTCCAAACAGGACAGGTTTTTAGCCTCCCTACGAGGAATTGAAACTAATAATTCAACCTCCTAAAATTTAAATTGCCGGGATGTTTTTAGCCTCCCTACGAGGAATTGAAACGTCTAAGGCTTCCGTGCTTTTCACAGGCGAAGCACAGTTTTTAGCCTCCCTACGAGGAATTGAAACTTTGATTTGGACGTCGGTTTTTGCCTGCCAGGCAGGGTTTTTAGCCTCCCTACGAGGAATTGAAACGGCGGATTGGTTAAGCGATTTGGTCAACAAAAGCTGGTTTTTAGCCTCCCTACGAGGAATTGAAACGGGCCTTCAGGGCGGCATTGCCAAGTGCAAGTATCACGTTTTTAGCCTCCCTACGAGGAATTGAAACCGCAAGCGCAGAAATGCGCTTGCAAGACGCAGCAGAGTTTTTAGCCTCCCTACGAGGAATTGAAACCGCTTGACTGCTTTTATTCCGGTCCACAAGCGGCCAGTTTTTAGCCTCCCTACGAGGAATTGAAACTACCATATTACCTCCTTTTTTATATCATTTTAACTCGTTTTTAGCCTCCCTACGAGGAATTGAAACCGCCGTGGGTGCTGGTCGGGAAAAGTGCCGCTGGTCAGTAGTTTTTAGCCTCCCTACGAGGAATTGAAACTGAGGCCGTCTGCTCGATTGAACCGAAGATTATGGGTTTTTAGCCTCCCTACGAGGAATTGAAACTTAATAAAAAATAGGAGGTAAGATAAAAATGTATAGTTTTTAGCCTCCCTACGAGGAATTGAAACAAAACAGCATCAAAGGAAATTAAAAAAATTGCAAGAGTTTTTAGCCTCCCTACGAGGAATTGAAACTCAACTCCAATAACTTTTTCGTAAAATTCTCCCTGGGTTTTTAGCCTCCCTACGAGGAATTGAAACACCAGGGATTCAACCTGGGTATACCCGAAGAAGCAGTGTTTTTAGCCTCCCTACGAGGAATTGAAACTTTATATATACTAACTCCATTTGCATTACTTCCAAGTTTTTAGCCTCCCTACGAGGAATTGAAACTTGAAAAGTTAAACAAGGAAATTGAGATTGTATGGGTTTTTAGCCTCCCTACGAGGAATTGAAACACAAGCGTGGAGACTGCTCCGGTTGCTAAAACATCGTTTTTAGCCTCCCTACGAGGAATTGAAACTCGAAGAAAAATCAGGGAGGCCATGAGAGATGCCAAAGTTTTTAGCCTCCCTACGAGGAATTGAAACTGGCCCGAACACGAAACAAAACCCTTGAACTTATCGTTTTTAGCCTCCCTACGAGGAATTGAAA
>JANLFP010000014.1:23517-63715 GCA_024655905.1 Tepidanaerobacteraceae bacterium | reverse complement strand
ATTCAAACGACGATAGACATATACATCCTCGCCCTGTGTATGGGTTTTTAGCCTCCCTACGAGGAATTGAAACTATAGGATACATAAAAAGCAAAGCGTTGCATAAAAAGTTTTTAGCCTCCCTACGAGGAATTGAAACTGGAAGAAAAATATAGATACAAACGCACATCTGTATGTTTTTAGCCTCCCTACGAGGAATTGAAACTGACATACGTTTTTCTTCGGGGGCCGCTACCGTCTGTTTTTAGCCTCCCTACGAGGAATTGAAACTATAAAGCAATCATCGAATGTTTTACGTATATTTCGAAGTTTTTAGCCTCCCTACGAGGAATTGAAACCTGCAAGCATGCAGGGCACTGGATTACTTCGGCCATACGTTTTTAGCCTCCCTACGAGGAATTGAAACGCGTGAGATGGACCGGTGCACGAAGCGGCTCCTGGAGTTTTTAGCCTCCCTACGAGGAATTGAAACACGTTCGGGAAGGAAGTCCTGCTGTTGTCGAAAAATGTTTTTAGCCTCCCTACGAGGAATTGAAACTTGTAACCTGCCTCTTTTGCAGCATCCCATACTTTGTTTTTAGCCTCCCTACGAGGAATTGAAACACAAATAATATCCAAATGTATCACTATTACCTGTTTGTTTTTAGCCTCCCTACGAGGAATTGAAACTTACAATTGCTGCTTCTAATAATCCATAAGCTTTTCGTTTTTAGCCTCCCTACGAGGAATTGAAACATGCCTTTTATTGTTTCGGCCAAAATTTTCACCCCGTTTTTAGCCTCCCTACGAGGAATTGAAACAGGCACCTCGAGCTATCACCTCATAATATTTGCGTCCGTTTTTAGCCTCCCTACGAGGAATTGAAACTGGCGAAAGAAGCACTACGCCGGGCAGGGGGAGATAGTTTTTAGCCTCCCTACGAGGAATTGAAACCACGCAGGCTCTATAAGATGACTGATTTTGGTAACTGGTTTTTAGCCTCCCTACGAGGAATTGAAACCATACAAGATAGGACAGAAACCTATAGATGGTGTGGTGTTTTTAGCCTCCCTACGAGGAATTGAAACATAAAGACGCACCACGTTTCATAATTCTTGGACATTCGTTTTTAGCCTCCCTACGAGGAATTGAAACAATGAAGTAGAAATAGAACTCGAAAACTTCCCCTCGGTTTTTAGCCTCCCTACGAGGAATTGAAACCAGAACTTGGCAAGATACTTGCAGGAATAAGACGAAGTTTTTAGCCTCCCTACGAGGAATTGAAACCACTAGATACGGGGATTTCTAACCCGCCCTGCACGCGTTTTTAGCCTCCCTACGAGGAATTGAAACAAATAACTTCTTGCGGATATTGATGTATCTGAATATGGTTTTTAGCCTCCCTACGAGGAATTGAAACTGCATTAGCTATAACAGACACAGTTACACATAGTAGGTTTTTAGCCTCCCTACGAGGAATTGAAACTGGAGAGGATAGTTCCTGTCGGGCGATTTACGCTGCAGTTTTTAGCCTCCCTACGAGGAATTGAAACGCAGCAATTGAATGATAAAAACACTTCCTCCCATGGTTTTTAGCCTCCCTACGAGGAATTGAAACCCCTGATGGATTTTAGTGAGGCCAGGCCGGATATATAGTTTTTAGCCTCCCTACGAGGAATTGAAACAAGCATGGATCTATGCGGCTGTAATGAAGTTCTCAGTTTTTAGCCTCCCTACGAGGAATTGAAACTCTTCAAATAATACTGGAGGTTGATTCCCCTGTAGGTTTTTAGCCTCCCTACGAGGAATTGAAACCTTTTCTGCTATGAACTTGTCAACAAACTCTTTTGGGTTTTTAGCCTCCCTACGAGGAATTGAAACCTGCCCCAAACGGTCTGCACTTGCGTCGGCAAGCACTGTTTTTAGCCTCCCTACGAGGAATTGAAACACCGGGGCCTTCTCAGCTATGTATTTCGTATATACCGGTTTTTAGCCTCCCTACGAGGAATTGAAACCCGATGAGGATATAAAAAAAGTTGAAGGAGGGGGCAGTTTTTAGCCTCCCTACGAGGAATTGAAACGCCCAAGACGCAATGGCTGCCGCCCGCGCAGAAGCCGTTTTTAGCCTCCCTACGAGGAATTGAAACCGATGAATGGAAGAAGGCCGCCCGGAAGGCCCGGGGTTTTTAGCCTCCCTACGAGGAATTGAAACAAATTTAGGTTGAGCGGAGCGGGGATTTCTCTCTGGTTTTTAGCCTCCCTACGAGGAATTGAAACCATTTACGAAGACCAGCGACTGGGAGCTGATACAAAAGTTTTTAGCCTCCCTACGAGGAATTGAAACAGGCTTTGACCGGTAACCATACCAAACCCCAAAAAGTTTTTAGCCTCCCTACGAGGAATTGAAACCCAGCCCATTTGATGTGTATCTGCTTCGGTTGGGTCGTTTTTAGCCTCCCTACGAGGAATTGAAACACCCATGATAAGAACGGTTTGTTAGCTGAAGTAAGGTTTTTAGCCTCCCTACGAGGAATTGAAACTTGTTGGATTTTTCGTTACCACATGGAACAGTATCCAGTTTTTAGCCTCCCTACGAGGAATTGAAACCTTTCTCTCTTGTTTTAATAACACTAGCTTTTTCTAGTTTTTAGCCTCCCTACGAGGAATTGAAACTAGTTGCAAAGAGAATCCAAAATTTACAGGGCAAGTGTTTTTAGCCTCCCTACGAGGAATTGAAACCTGTTGCCGAAGAGGAGTACAACAAAGACACCCGCAGTTTTTAGCCTCCCTACGAGGAATTGAAACTTGCCCTCATCAGGTCGGCTTGTCAGCGTCACGCTGCGTTTTTAGCCTCCCTACGAGGAATTGAAACATGGCATAATCAAATTAACGAACTCCCAGGGCATGGTTTTTAGCCTCCCTACGAGGAATTGAAACCAAGGATGACGGGTAAAAGTACTCCGTATCCTTGAAGTTTTTAGCCTCCCTACGAGGAATTGAAACTGGGTACAAGCCGGACCCGGAGTTCTACTCCATACCGTTTTTAGCCTCCCTACGAGGAATTGAAACGGTCTTCTGCGGAAGACCTGCAAGCGCTGTCCTGGGGTTTTTAGCCTCCCTACGAGGAATTGAAACACAGAGAACATATCAGAGCAGCTATCGTTTATTTCAAGTTTTTAGCCTCCCTACGAGGAATTGAAACCTTCCCGACAGATGTACACGAAATAGCGTGGCAGAGTTTTTAGCCTCCCTACGAGGAATTGAAACCTGGGGGGTTATTCAGGGCCTTCCCGCCTCTATGACGGTTTTTAGCCTCCCTACGAGGAATTGAAACGTCGATGGCGACCAGGACGTGAGGCTTAGCTCCGGTCGGTTTTTAGCCTCCCTACGAGGAATTGAAACAAAACCCTTCATATTACCGCCCCGCAATCCTCAAAAGGTTTTTAGCCTCCCTACGAGGAATTGAAACTATCTGAATATAAGCCTGAATGGGCTGAAGAACTATGTTTTTAGCCTCCCTACGAGGAATTGAAACGAGGAACTGTTTGGTGTAGAAAGCCAAACAGTATAGTTTTTAGCCTCCCTACGAGGAATTGAAACAAGAGACACCCGACACCGAGTGGCTCAGAGAGGTGGAGTTTTTAGCCTCCCTACGAGGAATTGAAACGAAGCTCACTGACCTCCGGATGCAGCCATGAGCCCACGTTTTTAGCCTCCCTACGAGGAATTGAAACCACGTGTCTGTGTCGTGTGACTTGTAACCCATGTCCTTGTTTTTAGCCTCCCTACGAGGAATTGAAACGAAGAATTCTTTGTAAGATGTAAAAAATGCGGAGAAAGTTTTTAGCCTCCCTACGAGGAATTGAAACTCGTTTGCCAGCAGGAAGCATATTACGGCTGCCCTGGGTTTTTAGCCTCCCTACGAGGAATTGAAACTGTATGGAATCCTATATCGGGATGCACCCCTGTCAGTTTTTAGCCTCCCTACGAGGAATTGAAACGAATCATACCTACTGCGGATGGAGGAACGCCGAGAAAGTTTTTAGCCTCCCTACGAGGAATTGAAACTCTTTGGCGCTGAGATACTGATTGTCAACCACGCAGCGTTTTTAGCCTCCCTACGAGGAATTGAAACCCGAAGCGAAAGGCATTTTCAAAAAACTAGATACCGAGTTTTTAGCCTCCCTACGAGGAATTGAAACTTTGATAGCTATAAAAAAAGCCCTTATGCAGCGCAAGTTTTTAGCCTCCCTACGAGGAATTGAAACCCATTGCCGTATCTTCCAGGCAGAGCATATCCGGCCGTTTTTAGCCTCCCTACGAGGAATTGAAACCTGGAGGTGACAAAACAGGTGGGACACAACAAACCCAAAGTTTTTAGCCTCCCTACGAGGAATTGAAACAAACAATAAAGTTTTTGGCGGCAAGGTTCCTTCCGGGTTTTTAGCCTCCCTACGAGGAATTGAAAGACATTCCCCTCCCCTCCTTTCATCCTTACTTCCAAGTTTTTAGCCTCCCTACGAGGAATTGAAAGTGAGGGGGCGGACTATATGGGGATTGACCGAAAGCAAAGTTTTTAGCCTCCCTACGAGGAATTGAAAGTTTCTTCTGCTTCTTCCCTGGAAGAAAAAGGAAGAAGTTTTTAGCCTCCCTACGAGGAATTGAAAGCGAGGCTGTTAGTGATTCGCCAATTGACGCCGGTCGTTTTTAGCCTCCCTACGAGGAATTGAAAGAGAAAAATATCAAAAATCCGTATGTTATTGGAGCTGTTTTTAGCCTCCCTACGAGGAATTGAAAGTCGGCACTGTACGCGTCACGGTCCCGCAACCACTCGCGTTTTTAGCCTCCCTACGAGGAATTGAAAGCCCGTTGTGATAACATCTGTTCCGTCAGGTCCATCCGTTTTTAGCCTCCCTACGAGGAATTGAAAGCCTAATTCGCAATCAGAGGGTCAGGGGTTCGAATCCCGTTTTTAGCCTCCCTACGAGGAATTGAAAGGGCGCAGGATAGAAGATGGCGAAGGCCTCCAGGAGGTTTTTAGCCTCCCTACGAGGAATTGAAAGCCTAAAATCTCAGCTTGAGCAGCAGGTTGCAATACTGTTTTTAGCCTCCCTACGAGGAATTGAAAGCTGATTATCGCTGGAATATCTTGCGTAAGCTGCAGGTTTTTAGCCTCCCTACGAGGAATTGAAAGTATACCGAACACACCGGTTAAAGGCTCTTGTTTGGGGTTTTTAGCCTCCCTACGAGGAATTGAAAGTTTCAAGCAGTAATTTTTGAGCATCTAATTTCATTGTTTTTAGCCTCCCTACGAGGAATTGAAAGATTACCTTTTCGGCTATCTTTTTTACAATTTTTTCGTTTTTAGCCTCCCTACGAGGAATTGAAAGCCTTTTTTGCAAGATTATATTATCAACCTATCAGAAGTTTTTAGCCTCCCTACGAGGAATTGAAAGTTGGCTTGTTGATACAGCTCCAGACTCCAGTTAAGAGTTTTTAGCCTCCCTACGAGGAATTGAAAGTAGGATCTCCCTGTTTTGCGGCGAGCTTTGCATGTGTTTTTAGCCTCCCTACGAGGAATTGAAAGGGCCTGCCGTGTAACCGCAATATAAGCCGTGCAGCATGGTTTTTAGCCTCCCTACGAGGAATTGAAAGGTATATCAAACCCCGAAGCATGGCTCCCCCAATGGCGTTTTTAGCCTCCCTACGAGGAATTGAAAGTTTTATTCAATCTTTTAGGTGGTGGCTTATGCTCACGTTTTTAGCCTCCCTACGAGGAATTGAAAGACGTCTTTTAATTGAGCAGTAACTATTATATTTTTACGTTTTTAGCCTCCCTACGAGGAATTGAAAGACGCCAATCATTATTTGCAAATCCAGTATGCTTTCAGTTTTTAGCCTCCCTACGAGGAATTGAAAGAAGCAGAAGAAAACGCGGCGGAACTGGCGGCGATATGTTTTTAGCCTCCCTACGAGGAATTGAAAGGATGATGAATATGTTGGGCAAGAAAAGTCAAAAGAAGTTTTTAGCCTCCCTACGAGGAATTGAAAGGGCCTGCCGTGTAACCGCAATATAAGCCGTGCAGCATGGTTTTTAGCCTCCCTACGAGGAATTGAAAGGTATATCAAACCCCGAAGCATGGCTCCCCCAATGGCGTTTTTAGCCTCCCTACGAGGAATTGAAAGTTTTATATACTTATGGCGTCACATAGACATCAATTTAAGGTTTTTAGCCTCCCTACGAGGAATTGAAAGCATAAATAGTCCATGTAGATATGCGAGTGCAGACGGAGTTTTTAGCCTCCCTACGAGGAATTGAAACCTCTTTGGAAAAAGCAACAAAAGCATGATACATTTGTTTTTAGCCTCCCTACGAGGAATTGAAACTATGTGGAGAACGCAACAATTTAAGACACTCCCCCCGTTTTTAGCCTCCCTACGAGGAATTGAAACAGGGCGGGTTATATGTATACGCTTCCACGCTGGAAAGTTTTTAGCCTCCCTACAAGGAATTGAAACGATGGCTTGGCAAACACCGAAAATTAATTGGGTAAAGTTTTTAGCCTCCCTACGAGGAATTGAAACAGCTACAACTATAATGGGCTAAGTACAACTCTTCAAAGTTTTTAGCCTCCCTACGAGGAATTGAAACTAGCAAAGACGCCCGATGCATCGTTTTTCTTCCCAAGGGTTTTTAGCCTCCCTACGAGGAATTGAAACCGGGATATGAATAATATCTTTTTCCCTTTTGCGGCAGGTTTTTAGCCTCCCTACGAGGAATTGAAACTCAGTTGGATTTCGTAAATTACCTGGCGGAGATTCTGTTTTTAGCCTCCCTACGAGGAATTGAAACGCGGAGAAGCTGCCGTATCAGGAGTTTATAGACAAGGGTTTTTAGCCTCCCTACGAGGAATTGAAACAAGTAATGAACTCCGGTATTGTTTCTTCCCAGAAGCGTTTTTAGCCTCCCTAAGAGGAATTGAAACCGCTCATGCTGTCCTTCGTTTCCATTCTGGGTAATGGACCTTAATGATAGTTGAGCTGGTTTTGAATAGTTTTGAATGAAGTTTGTTATATTTGGTGTAGACGTTCATGACGCAAAACCCTTCACCGACAGACAATGAAAATATTTCTTTATATTTATATTTTCGGTATAGGTTTACGAGGACTCAATATTAATGTAATATTGTTATTGGTCAAACGTTTTCTAGAGACAAAAAAGTCTAAGTGATTGCAATTTATGAATAATGATAAAAATAAGAATTAAATGGATATAATAGGGAGTGATGAAGGTGTTAGAAAAGAAACTTGCAATTTTTGGGCATATTTGCATAATAGGAGGATGTTATCTGATATCATGGGGAATTTATCTGCTGCCTGTGAGCGAACCATCACCAATAGGAATATTAACTAAGCCATTATTCTGGGGTTTGTTTTCCATCTTTGGCGGGATTTGCGCTAATATGCATTCTTCATGCAAATGCATTCAAATGAAGAAAATTAAAAAATGACTCATTAATGTAGATATAAATTGTACATTATAAGTTATTGCTGGCTTCATATCATGAAATCCATAACAAAGGCTTCCCCGCTAAAAAGCCTCTTCGCTATACACATATTTATAGCGAAGAGGCATTTATTTTTTTATGTCATAAACTTTCCTAAACCATTTATGTTATTTTGTAATCATTTTCATCGTTATTGCAATTCTTATCAAATTGACGAAGTTTTTCAGCTATCTCAGGATTTGCATTTAAGAAATCATTCAATATTTCTATTTTTTCGAGGGTATCCATGCTGATGTGATGTTCGATCATTTCAGTATCGGCCAGGACTGTATCTTTGACTCCGAGATTCGTTAAGAATTTTTCTACGGTCTTATGCCTCTTCAGCAGAAAACTGCCCAAAGTCTTGCCTTTTCGCGTCATCTGAATTATGCCGTATTTTTCATAGGCAAGATATCCCATTTGGGCAAGTTTTTGGACAACTTTTGATGCGGAAGAAGCCTTGACGTTGAGTTGTTCTGCCAGTTGGTTGATGCGCGCATAACCCTCTGCAGAACAACTTCTGTATATCATCTCGAGATAGTCTTCCATGCTGGGCGTAAGATTTTTTTTGCTTTTTTTGAGGATTTCGTATCCTCTGACCGTATGAAATTCATTATTGCTTTCCATTATAAGCCCCTGCCTTTCATGCCGAGTCCTGCAGGTGTAACAAATAGAATAGATTCATCATAAGTTAGGAGTGAGAAAAATTTTTTCTCACTCCTAACTTATTTTATGAATCCGAGAAATATGACTTTTAAGAGGTGAGCATTATGGAAAACTTGATTCCTTTGAATAACCTGCCGATCGGCAGCTTCGGGAAAGTCCGCAAACTGACTGCCTGCGGCAATATCAGGAGAAGAATGATGGACCTGGGGCTTGTATGTGATACAAAAGTCAAAGCGTTGAGGAAAAGCCCTGCAGGGGACCCGGTGGCTTATGAAATTCGGGGCGCAGTGATAGCACTTCGCTCCGAGGAAGCGTCAAAAATATTGGTCGAACTTCCATAAGCATGGAGAGGGGAGATTTTGCGATGGGTCTGACTCATCAGTCCACAGGGCTTGAGCTGATGAAAGAAATATTGCTGGATCAGATTAAATCGCCTGGCAATTTTGTTATTGCACTGGCAGGCAATCCAAATACCGGCAAAAGCACGGTTTTCAACAGCCTTACAGGCTTGAACCAGCATACTGGAAACTGGCCTGGCAAGACAGTAACGAATGCCCGAGGCAGATTTACTCATAACAATTGCAATTTCACATTGGTAGACCTGCCCGGAACTTATTCTCTTTGTGCCAATTCTTCGGAAGAAGAGGTGGCAAGAGATTTTATCTGCTTTGGCATGCCGGACGCAGTGGTGGCAGTTGTCGATGCGACGTGCCTTGAGAGGAATTTGAACCTGGTCCTGCAAATACTGGAAATTACAGGCGATGTCATAGTTTGTGTGAACCTTTTGGATGAAGCCGAAAGAAAAAAAATTCATATTGATTTGAATAAATTGTCAGAATTGCTCGGCGTGCCTGTGGTAGGTACAAATGCGAGGGATGGGCGCGGCATGGAGCAGCTGAAGGATGCGATGTACAAAATGGCTGCCGGCATAATTAAAGTCAATCCCGTAAAAGTTGTTTATGATGATGTTGTGGAAGGCGCGGTCCGGCTAATTCAACCATATATAGAAAAAAATATAATGCCAGAAATTAACAGTAGATGGCTTGCTTTGAGGTTGATTGAAAAAGACAAAACCGTTCTTGATTCGTTTAAAAAATATATTGGACAAATTTTGGAAGAAAATGACGACATTTGCTGTGCCATGGAAAAAACAGAACAATACTTAAAACAAAATGGTATTGAAGAAGAAGTTCTGGACAGAATTGTAGCGAGCATTGTAAAAAAGGCTGAAGAAATTTGCAGAGCATCTGTAGTGTTTGAAGATGTGCAGTATAATCATTTTGATCGCAAAATAGACAATATCCTTACTTCCAGCACCTTTGGCATTCCCGTTATGATTCTTTTGCTCGGATGTATTTTCTGGATTACTCTTCAAGGAGCCAATTATCCTTCGGAGGTATTGTCCTCATGGCTCTTCTGGATAGAATCCCGCCTGACGGAATTTTTTGCATGGACTGCCCTGCCAGAATGGCTTCATGGGGCACTGATCCTTGGCATGTATCGCACAACAGCCTGGGTAGTTTCGGTGATGTTGCCGCCGATGGCAATATTTTTTCCTCTTTTTACTATACTGGAGGATTTGGGTTATCTTCCGAGGGTGGCTTTTAATCTTGACAAATTTTTTAAAAAAGCCTGCGCTCATGGAAAACAGGCACTTACCATGTGCATGGGCTTTGGATGCAATGCTGCTGGAGTAATTGCCTGCAGGATAATTGATTCCCCGCGAGAACGGCTCATAGCAATTCTGACCAATAACTATGTGCCTTGCAACGGAAGATTCCCTACTCTAATAGCTATGGCGATGATCTTTATCGCAGGTGGTGAGGGAAAGTACAGGGCAGTGGTTGCAGCCATATCGATCATAGGGGTAATTATCCTGGGGATAATAATTACCCTTTTTGTGTCAAAGATTTTGTCCGCGACCATGCTGAAAGGTTTGCCTTCGACTTTTGCTTTGGAATTGCCTCCTTACAGAAAACCTCAAATAGGAAGGATTATTGTTCGCTCAATTTATGACAGGACTATATTCGTCCTGGGCAGGGCTGTAATGGTCGCTGCACCGGCAGGGCTGATAACATGGATTCTGGCCAATACTTATGCGGGCGACGCCAGTCTGCTGCATCATTGCGCCACTTTTCTGGACCCGTTTGCCCGCATGCTTGGCCTAGATGGTTTTATTCTTACAGCCTTTATACTGGGCTTTCCTGCCAATGAAATAGTGATTCCCATTCTCATTATGAGTTACATGTCTTACGGCCACATGGTTGAACTGGACAGCTTAAATTCCATGCGCCAATTGTTCTTGGCCAACGGATGGACCTGGATTACTGCTGTGTGCACCATGCTTTTTTGCCTGAATCATTTCCCATGCGGCACGACGCTCCTCACAATTTACAAAGAAACCCAGAGCATAAAATGGCCTCTAATTGCTTTTTTGATAAATACAGCTACCGGGATTGCATTGTGCTTCTCATTAAATTTGATATTCAGATTTCCGGTTGTCGCGACTGCGCAGTATACCTATTTGAGATGGCTCACTTGCAGACAATAGATAAATTCCCCATGATACCAGATAACACCCTCCTATTATGCAAATATGCCCCGAAAATTGCCAGTTGCCTATCCATTATACTCATGACCTCCTTTGCTGAGATGCACTGCACACCAAGGTTTTGTAAACACGATTCCCGCGGCAATTGCTGTGAAAGGTGCCACGGCAACTAGCCCAAAGCTTCCCACCAGGGTATGCAGCATTTCTGCGGCCACGTACTTGAGATTGAGGATATTTGCGACTGGCGTTCCCTGAGCCATGAATACCATCATAAGCGCAAGATAGCCTCCGGAATATGCGAGGAGCAGGGTAGTGGTCATGGTCCCGATGACGGCCCGGCCGATGTTGAAACCGGACATTATGGCTTCTCTTTGCGTGATGAGAGGATTTTTTTCGACCAGCTCATACACTGCTGCCGAAATATCCATGGCAAGGTCCATCAGGGCTCCCGAAGAGGCGATAAAAATTGCGGCGATAAAGATTTCTGTAATCTTGAGGTGCGGATATCCGGAGTAGAGCAGGGTTTCAGAAAATGGCATTACGGCTCCGTGAATTTTAAAAAACCTGCCGAAAAGCATGGCCAGGATGCATGTCAGTATTGTCCCGGATAATGAACCCAAAACGGCTACAAATGATTTTTTATTCAGGCCTCCGACCAGTGTAATGATGATCAGCGTCAGAAGCACGACGACGGCCAGCGCGGTTATGATGGGATTCCAGCCCTTCAGCAGGCTGGGGATCAATATTTTCCAGATCATGAGCACGGTGATTATAAAGGAAAAAAGCGCCTTTGCGCCGACCCATCCCGCAAATACCAGAAGTAGAAGCACGAACGCTGCAAAAAGTATTGCTTCAATATCGATGCGGTAATGATCGATTATATTTGCAAAAACGATTTTGCCATTCTGCGTATTTAAGACCACAAGCGCTCTGTCGCCCTTTGAAAACACCTTGTCAAATTCAAGCTTTCCCATCAGGCGGTTTACGCCCTGAATCTCCTGACCCTTAAACGGCCCGCTTAAGATGCGAAGCGTGCAAACCTGCTCTCCTTGGAGTATTATGCCGGTGCTGTAAAGCGTGGAATCGTTCGTGTCAGTGACTAGAGCGCAGGCCCTGTAGCTGTCGGGGTAGCAGTCCGCAGGGATGCCGGTTGGGATAAAGAGCAATATCAGGATTATCAGCAATGAAACGGCGCATGTAAGGACATCCTTTTTCGGATTAATATATTGAACCAGCTTCAGGCATTTGTTCTGCATTAATATCCCTTCTTTGTATAGAAAAATGTAGAAAGTTAAAGTTGCTTTGCCGCCATCTCTGGCTGCCGATTTACATCATAATTTTTATTAAAGTTTTTTAAATCAAAGCCGGGCAAGCCTTTGGTGTGTTCTGCCCGCGGCCTGCTCCGGCTTTTATATTTGCAAGCCTGTTATTTTATCTTGAGGATTGATGCCATTTTTTTGTATATGTCAGTGTTGTCATACGAGCCGTTGAACAATTCGCTGCCTGCACCGATTGCATACACCGGCACCGGAAGTCCTGTGTGGGAATAAGTTGTGAAGCTCAGGCCCGCCTTGTTGTTGAGTATGTGTGACAGTGTCACGGTCAAAGGTTCGTATGAGCCGTACAGGAGCTGTTCGGCGCTGGTCAATTTTCTTTCGGAACTTTTTACCATGCTGCGCTTTAAGGCGTCTTTAAGCCTTTGAATTTCAGCATCGGTTAGCACCATATCCGGGAAATTTTTTGCGTCTGGGTCTTCGGCCCTTATAAGTCCGTATGCGGCCTTAATCTGAGGATAAAGATCCTCAAGGCTGGCGCTGTCCTGAGTACGGCTGTTTCTGTAACTCTCCACGATCTTGTCAAATTCTAAATATGACATTGTCTGTTTCTGGAGCTTGTTGAAAAACGTCTGATAACCGGTGCCTGCGAATCCGATTGTGAGGCCGCCGCATTCGTGGTCGCCCGTTACTATGATCAGGGTTTTATCCGGATATTTTTTGTATACTTTGACCGCTTCGTTTATGGCGCGATTGAATTCTATGGTGTCGTGGATGGAAGCTGCTGCGTCGTTTGCGTGGTTTGCCCAGTCAATTTTCCCGGATTCAACCATGAGGAAAAAGCCCTTGTTGTTGTCCAGGACTTCGATCCCTTTTCTGACGAAATCGGACAGGCTGAGTTCCCCGGCCTTCCTGTCTATTTCGTAAGGCATGGCCGCATCGCGGTCGAGCTCTGGGTTTATGGCGATAACTTTGCCGGATTTGGAAGTAAGGTTCAGGATATCCTGTTTTGTGTTCACAATTTTATAACCGTTCCTTCTCGCCACATCGAGTGCATTCTCCGGATTTTGGAGTCTGCTGTTTTTTCCGTTCGGGTCTTTGAATCCTCCGCCGCCGAAAAAGTCAAAGCCGCTGTTTGCGAGCTGAAGGGCGATATCGTAATAATTATTGCGGCTTTCCTGATTTGCATAAAATACCGCAGGCGTGGCGTGGTCTAAAGATACTGTGCTTATAATTCCTATTTTGTAGCCTTTTGCTTTGAGAGGACGTGTTATGGGATCGTATTTTATTTTCTTTGCGGGATCCATGTTGATTATGCCGTCGGCAGTCTTGAAGCCTGAAGCGATAGACGTGCCTGTCGAGGCGGAATCAGGGATGAACGAATCGCTTTCATAGGTGGATGCAACGCCCGACGCGGGAAAGCCGGTAAAATCGAGCGGATTTGTCTTGACTTCGGAAGGGCTGGCAAGCGCACCGGCATACATCTCAGCGGCGCTGATTTGAGGGAAGCTCATGCCGTCTCCGATGAACAAAAAGACGTACTTGGGACTGATGCCTGAATAGGAACTGCTTGTCTGGGAAGATGCCTCAGCGTAAGAATTCTGCGGAAGGATAAGAGCAGTGAGCGCCGCAAGGATAAGCAGCAAGGATAAAACTAATACAAGCCTGGACCTTGATTTGGAAAACATAAAAACACCTCCGTAAATTTATTTTATTTTAATTTCTCTCGATGCCTTTGAGGGCATCCCGAGAAAAGCATATCAACACTCGTTCGCCTCTGGAATACTTGGCGCCATCCTCGCGGTAAAGCGCATCTACGGCAAGATTGACAGGCCCGGCTTTTACAAGGTAATGCACGATGCTGCCTGATATATGGCTGTTTTCAATTATGCCTTCGCTATGGATTAGATTCTTATCGGTGCCCTTCAAAACGTTCAAATGGTCCAGAGAAAATAGCGATATTGCCTCGGGCCGCAGCGCATAGTCCCTTCCCCCGGGGATATCCTCTGCGAAAAATGATGCTTCTTCGCCGCTTAAAAGATTATAGTTGCCGATGAAACTTGCTACAAACCGGTTTTGCGGCGAGGAATATATTTCTTCTGCAGACCCTTTTTGCTCAAATCTTCCCATGTTCATTACAAAAATGCGGTCGGATATGAACATGGCTTCTTCCTGATCGTGCGTGACAAATATGGCCGTGGCGCCGGCGCATTTTAATATGCTTCTGAGCTCTTGACGCAATGCTTTGCGTATCTTTGCGTCAAGAGCGCTGAGCGGTTCGTCCAGCAGAACTATTTTCGGAGAGGGCGCCAGGGTCCGGGCCAGCGCCGCACGCTGCTGTTCGCCTCCGGAAAGCTGATGGGGGTAATGCGAAGCCCTTTCTTTCAGTTTTACGAGTTCGAGCATTTCGCGAATGCGATTGTTGCGCATGTCTTTATCCATGCCCCTCATGCGAAGCCCGAATCCTATGTTATCGAAGACATTCATGTTCGGGAAAAGCGCATAAGATTGAAAGACCATGCCTATGTTTCTGAATTGCGGCTCGACGCGGGTGATGTCCCTGCCGTCTATGCATATGGTGCCCCTTTGGGGTTCCAGAAGCCCGGCTATTGTGCGAAGAAGCGTGCTCTTGCCGCAGCCGCTTGGTCCCAGGATCGATATTACTTCCCCTTTTTCAACGCTCATGGATACTCCGCGGAGGATTTCATTTTGTCCCAGTTTTAACCAAAGATCGTTTGCTTCAAGGTAACTCAACGACTTCCCTCCCCTGAATATGAACGGCACTAATTTTTGTATGACCGGTTTCAAATGCATTTTGCGAAAGTTTATTTCTGCCGGTGCTGAGGACAATCAAAGCAATTGCACCTGTCATCGCGAAGTATGAACTCACGATGGCGCTCGCTATATGCCCGTTTTCGCTCAATTTTTTATAGAGATAAACCTGTACGGTCTCATAACTGCCGCCAGCTAAGAGATTTGCCAGGACAAATTCCCCCATCAATACGGAAAAGGACATCAGAGCGGAAAGGGCGATTCCGGAGAAAATATTCGGCAATATAACATTTATAAAAGCTTTGAGCGGGCTTGCGCCCAGAACTATGGCTGCATTGAAAAGTTCTTGCGCATTTATGGCGTGAAGGCTGTTTGAAATGCCCTGATAGAAAAATGGTATGATTGAGATGAAATAAGCTCCGAGCAAAAGCCAAAAAGTGCCTGCCAGAGGAACGGGCCCCTGAGAATATATCCGCAAAAGGCCCACGGAAAGCATGACGCCCGGGAATACGAAGGGAAGCATCACCACAGATTGCATATGGCGCTGCACGCGGGGGAAATATGCCGCAGTAATGAAAACCGATGGAGTAATTAATGCGGCTCCCAATAATACGGCGGCAAAAGAAACGGTGAAAGAACGGCTCAGCGCTTTTAGAAAACGGGAGTCTGACAGCAGGTCGGCATACCATTTCAAGGTCCATCCATCGGGTAAAAGGGTGTTTTGCCATGAGCCGGCAACGGAATAAATCAAGGTTGCAACAACCGGCAGCAGCAAGAAAGATATAAAAGCCGATGTTATGATGCGATGCCATATCGCACTTTTTTTTCTCATCAAGCGGCATCCCTCCCCGTTTCAGGCATTGTCTTGTGATAAAGCCATATTGAAAGCCACAGAATGCTTCCAAGCAAAACCGCCATAGCGCTGGCAAGCTCGGGCTTCAGGAATACATCTCCTGCGATCAGCTGGGCAATGCGGATGGTGACGAGGTTGAAACTGCTTCCGGCCAGAGCGTATGCAGTTGCGTAAGCGCCCATGGCGTTGGCAAACAGAAGGCTGAAGGTGCCCAAAAAACACGGCATAAGCACGGGCAGTCCAACAAAACGCCAAAACTGGAAGGGATTTGCACCCAAGAGCGCAGCAGCCTCCTTCCATTCATCGCGAATGGCCGAAAAAGCTGGGAACATAACGAGTACTGCCAGGGGAAGCTGGAAATAGGTATAAACAGCGGCCAAACCCTTCCAGGAGTAAAGGTCGAATGAAAAAGGAAAATCGAGGTTCCTGAGCAAAATCGTGAAGACACCGTTGTTTCCCAAAAGGATTATAAAAGCAAATGCAAGGGGAACACCGGCGAAATTCGACGTCATGTTTGAAAATGCCAGTAGTCGCTCCCGCACCTTTGGCGAAAAGGCGCGCAGGGCGCAGCAAATAAAGAAGGATGCGGCCAGCGCAAAAAGACTGGAGAATAAAGACACTAGAAAGCTGTTCAGGAAAGCCTGAAGATAATACGGGTTCTTTATTGCAGCCATATAATTCGCCGGCCCCCAGTTGCGGCTTTCTGCATCCTTGAAGCTGCAAACAATGGTGATTGCTATGGGAGCCAGGAGAAAGGCTGCAATCAAAGCGAAAAAGATAAGGACAATCGGCAGCATAGATTTTTGCTTCATGGCAACCTCCGTCATTTGAGATTTGACAGCACGTACTGCTGCCAGAGTTCGGGCAGCCTCTTTGCGGTTTTGTCCCATGCTGCAAAATCCCTGATCGGTTTTGCGCTTTTATATTCATCCTGAGAAAGCAGCATCGCCTGAACGTCATCGGGAAGTTTAACACTGCTTCTAATAGGGCGCGCATAACCCTTTGCAAGATTTATCTGGCCTTCATCGCTCAGGATGTACTCCCTCGCGAGTTTTGCGGCGTTGGGATGTGGCGCGTACCGGTTTATAATTGTGGCATAGCCGCTGACGATGCTTCCATCTTTGGGTATGACCACTTCATAGCTTTTCCGGTCTATTCTTTCGCGGTATCCAAGTGCATTAAAATCCCACAGCAGTGCGATTTCCACTTCGCCTTTTTCAATATTGGTGAGAGAAACATCTGCTTTGGATAATTTGCCCTGTTTTGCAAGATTTGCAAAAAAATCGATGCCGGGCTGTATATTGCCTTCGTCTCCACCAAAGGCCATGGCAGCGGCGAGAACGGCATGCTGAGCCTGTGCGGCTTTCATCACGTCGCCGACGGAGACTCTGTAATTTCCTTCCAGCAGATCTTTCCAGGACTCGGGCACCTTATCCACAAGCTTTTTGTTCACGAGAAAAGACATAGTCCCCTGATATCCCACTATCCAGTGGCCTTCGTCGTCTTTGGCCCAGTCGGGGATTTCATCCCAATAAGATGTTTTATATGCCTGCGTTACGCCTTTTTCAACGGCAATCGGTGCGAAACCGACTCCCACGTCGCCTATATCAGCAGTTGGATTGTTTTTCTCCGCCTCAAATTTGGCGATTTCTTCGGCGCTGGACATGTCGGTATCCGTGTGCTTAAGACCGTATTTTTCTTCGAGGTCCTTCCATGTATCCTTCCAGTTCGCCCAGGTGTCGGGCATTCCCACACTGACGATTTGGCCCTCCTTTTTTGCCAGATTAATGATTTCTTCCAGAGATTGAGCGGCTGGAGCCTCGCTTTTGCCGCCGGTTTTACCATGACCGCACCCGGCAAGCTGCAAGGCGCATATGAGTAAAAATACCGATATGAGTTTTGGAACGCTATTCATGAGTTTTTTCATGTGTTCACAGCTCCTTTTCATTTTTGATTGATATGAAATTTTAATTCTTCAACAGGCTAACTAAAATTTCATCTTTCATTGTGCTGCTTTGCGGCATGGGTATTTTAGCGTAGAATGCCACTTTGCTGCAGGAGATGGCCCCGCACCTTCGCTTGCCCTGCTGCTCTAAAGTTCATTCCTGCGTTTCTGGGAATTCGCTGCATTCGGCATGCGCTTTGCGTGCCGGCCAGCCTATAAAACGTAAATTCGTTCGTCCATCCAACCCGGCCAGGAATATTTCATCATTTCCTGCGAAGCCCTTATTCCCAACAGCCGCGTTGCCAGCGGTGCGACGGCAAGCTGGGGCACTTCATCCATGTAAATGCCCGGTGCGAGATAGTCGGTCAGTGCGAAAAGTGGAACTAGCCTTTCGGCAAGACTGGAGCCGCCGTGCAGCCCATCGGTTCCCATGCCGTGATCTGATGTGATGAGGATATGGTAACCTGAGTTCTGCCATGCAGGCAAAAGATTCGCCAGCATACTGTCCGCCAGAATAACCTGCGCACGGTATTCTTTAGATTCTCCTCCAAAGCGATGGCCCGCAAAATCGATGCCCATGGAGTGGATTAGGCAAAAGTCGGGATTATACTTTTGTATCAATGCAGCAGCGTCAGTGAAAAGATGTGAATCGGGGTAATTGTCTTCAAAATAAAAGCGGCCGTACTGAATGGGGAGCCTCTCGCTTTCCTGCTCCCTGTCCAAAAGGGGATTGAAGGGGGCGCGGTTGTACAGCTCGCTTATCCAAGCGTAAGCAGCGGCGGCGGTAGTCAACCCATTTTCCCGAGCCATGTGAAATATGCTGCGCTGCCGGGAAAGCCTGACCGAATTGTTTGAAACAATACCGCTAATATGGGCGGGAGTTCCCGTCAGCAGCACTTCATAAAGCGGCCTTGATAGGGTGGGTGTTTCTGCCACCACACGGTAAAGCGAAGCCATATTCTTTTGTATGAGATGATTCATAAACCCCATGGAACACGCAGCAGCGTCGTATCTCAAGCCATCCATAATCACCATTATTAGTCTTTCCATGATATTTTTTCAAGACACCACCGTTCGAATCTGATTAACATTCCAATTCACCTTTCAATTATATTTATTGATTGAATATTGACATAAAAACCGCTGTGGAGATGGGGAGTTCCCGCAGCAAAGCGCTTTCTGCACCGGGATCACCGATTATAATTTTACAGGTGGTATATTAAGAATATATTAAACCGTTGTTAATGTTTGTAAAATTAAGTTAAAACTTTTTTAACATATTGATACTATTAAGCAAATACATTACTGTTTGTAATTTAGAAGTATAAAAATGTTGGGTATTGGATTGCTTTACTGAGTTGTTTTGGCATGATTTTCACTGCTTTCAAGGCTTCACCATGGTTACCGGCAGTCGTTATTCATTTATAAAGGCGGAGTTATGTGTTGACAACAAAAAATGGTTGGTATATCATATATTTGAAATTTAGAAAACAGGTGCCGGCGTGGGTAGTTGGGCCATGGCCAGTGAAAAGGGAAGTCGGGTGAAAATCCCGCGCGGTCCCGCCGCTGTGAGAGAGGAGCTCTTTTCCAAAACGCCACTGGGCAACCGGGAAGGCGGAAAGGGCGATGAAGCTCGAGCCAGAAGACCTGCCTGTTTTTTGCACCTCAAAACTCTACGGATGATAGGGAGGGGGTTTTGCAATGGCATGTACGAAAAGAGATGTAAAAAAAACAAGCCTGCTGGATTGCGGCGCACCGAGAAAAAGGCATAATTGCGGCAAGAAGGGATTCCATGAATGATAGGGACGAATTGGCCAAGGGTGCGCTGACCGACAAGGAAAAAAGGCTGCTGAGCTTTCTTCGGGAGATAAATTACGGCGAGATCAAGATATTTATACAGGACAAGCAGCCTGTGCGGATCGAGGAAATAAAAAAGTCGATAAAACTTTGACAAATGCTGACCGAACAACGGAAGCACTGTCTGAAATAGACGGTGCTTTATTTTTTGGAGGTGCAGTTGATGAGCCAAAGGCTTAAAAGCATTTCAACTTTTCTGTTGATTTCCCTTTTGATTTTGGCGATGATTTCTGCCTGCGGGCAGGACAGGCCCAGGGTAGTCACCAACATCGGCGAAGATGAACGGGTCGCGACTTCCGAAGTCGGAGGCGCTGTTGAACCCGGCCAAACAACTTTGAGGGACTCGGACAAAAAAGAAGTCGAGGAATTAGGCGGTGTGCGAGATTCCGACGTGAAAGACTCCCCAGAACAAAAATCGCCCGAAAAACAGGATATCTCAAAAAATCCAGCTGGACCGCAAAATAAAGAGCAGCCCTCGGATAAAAAATCGGATAACAAAGCCAGTTCCACAGCAAAAACTGAGGTTCAGCCTGATGCCGCAACAATATATAAAGGCTACAAGGGCCCGGTGCAGGGAGAGGTGAAATACAAGGAGGGCACCCCTGCGTCTGAAAATTCCCGGGAATACAAAGCGACGGGCGATATAGAAAGCCCGTATAAAGTGGATTTAATAGTCACCCGGGATTTTGGCCATAAAAAAATTTTTGCCAAAAATGTGGGGCTGGTTAGAGACGAAGTGGGAATGGAAGTAATGTTCCGGAACCTGGACATACAGACCGCCTATGGAGGAGGGTTTGTAAACGCCATCAACGGCCTGGAGTCCCATTACACTTTTTACACCGGCAAGGATAGAAAAAAGCTGGACTGGTTTTATTGGGTGAACGGCATATTGGCGCCTGTTGGCGTTGCGGAATACAGGCCTCAGCCGGGCGATGTCATATGGTGGGATTATCACGACTGGAGCGTGACGATGTTCATACCGGCAATCATAGGCTCATACCCGCAGCCCTTTAAAGGCGGATACGGTGGCAAAAATCCGGGTACAGTGATTATGTATGCTGAAGGTTGCAAAGAAGATGCGGAAAAATTAAAGAAAAGTCTTGAAGATAAGGGAGTAAAGCAGGTGGATATTGCTGAGCTTGATGCTTCTGCAATTCAGACGCCCAAAAAATACTACATTTTGCTGGGCAAGTGGGACAGCCTCGTTCAGGGGAATGATTATCTCAAGGATATCAATACCAAAAACAAGCTGGTGGGAGTTTACGCCAAATTTGAAGACGGCAAGCTCCAGGCTTTAAACTTCAAAGGCAAAGCGGTGAGCAGCCATGACAAGGCCGGGGCCATTTATGCCTACGGCGCTACCATAGGCAGCCTAAATCCCATATGGCTTGTCACCGGCACGGATGACGAAGGATATAAAATGGCTTTTGACACCATCCTCAACCATCCCGAATCTATAAGCGGCTGTTTTGGGGCGGTGATAGCAGAAAACGAGGTGATACATATTCCTTATGGCGAATAATATTGCAAGAAGGCTGGGCTTTTCCTCATGCACGGCGTTCCTGCTGGCGGCGCTGGTGCTTTTCTGGCCCGCGCTGCAAACATGCGCCAGGGCAATGCCGGACATGAGCGTATCCGTGAAAGCCGGTTTTGAAGGAAAATGCAAAATGGGCTGCACAACCCCTGTGGCCGTGGAAGTTGAGGCAGGCGAAGGCGGTGCGGATGGCGTTTTAAAGGTGAAGGCGGGCGGGAACTCATATGCATATTCATTGCAAATACCGGAAGACAGCAGGAAAACAATCCGCTTTTTCGCGCCTGTCTATAAACCGGACATTCAGGTTTCAGCCCGCTTTGAAAAAGACGGGCGGATTCTTGGGCAGGCGGCTGTTAAACCTGAGGTTTTGCCGGAAAGCAGCGTTTTCATCGGAGTGCTCAGCGATGAGCCTGAAAAGTACAATTATCTGAGCTCTACAGATTTTTCTTTTATCGGCGGGCAGAAGACGTTCATGTCAGCGCTGGACGAGGAAAAGGATTTGACCGATGAAGCACTGGACAGCTTCAACATAATAATCATTGACGATTTCGACGCATCCCGGCTCGATGAGGGGATGCAGAATGCTTTGAAGCGATGGGTTTCAAAGGGAAATTGCATTTTGATAGGCGCGAAAAAGTACGCTTATAAAAATTTGAAAGGGCTTTTTGAGTTTCCCGGGACATCGACCATTGCTTGGGGAAAGGGAGCGGTGGTTTTTGTCCAGCAGGATCTGGAAGAAGCTGACCCGCAGTACGTAGCGAGCCTTGTGCAAAAGCATTTAACAACTCCCATGATAAGCAGAATGTGGGGCAAAGGCAGCATTTCAAAAAAACTCGCCGGAGCAGAGAGCCTATATTCTGTGGTGGATGAAAGCCTTAGACCATCGCGCAGGATGTTTTATTTAATGCTGTTACTGATGCTTCTTTATCTTGCAGCGGGGTGTTTTTCGGTTTATTTGTCAAAAAAAAGCAAGTGGTTTTTTTCCGCGGTGGTAGCGGCCTTTTGCGCCGCCTTTTACATCGCGGCGCTGGGGGCGGGGCTGCGGGATACCTCTGCGGCATCGGCTGCCGTAAAACTTTGGGGGAGCAAAAATACCGCTGAATCATACGTTTTGATCGGCGTATATCCCGCCCGCGGGAAAACCTGTGCCGTCGGCATACCGTCGGGGGAGGCTATGTGCCCGCCGGACGCTTCGTGCGAATACATGCCCGGCGAGGGCAGAGCGGTTTTTTCAGGAGACGGCCCCAATTATGTTTTCAGCGCTTCAGCGGAAAACTCGGATTTGGAAGAATTTGAACTGAAGCTTGCCGGGCAGGAGATTGTATCCGGGGTCATAAAAAATCCGTTTCCATACAGATTGAACAAATGTTTCCTGGTGCTGGGCGATACCTTTATCAACCTGGGAGACATCGACGGTAGGGAAGAAGTGGAGGTAAAGTACCGGCTCGATTATGGATTGAGGGGGATGGGAGATTTCAACTTTCTGCAGGAGGTTGAAAGACTTTCGGGCCTTGGCACATCTGAGAGAGCGCTGTTGGAATACTATTTTGGCAATCTGGAGGACGGGGCTACTGGAGGCAGGCTTTTCGGTTTTGGGCAGGAACAGGTCGGGGCCGAAGTGGACGGAAGAAAGAGAAATCTCAAATCCTGCACCCTGTATGTTTTTAATGTGAATTTAACCTGGGATGGCGGTAAAATACTTTTCCCGTGGGGTTACATAAAACCCGCGGCATTGGCAAGCGGTGAGGCATGGTCTTTAGGCCGGAAGGAGTTCGTGCCGCAGAATACCGGACAGGTTATGCTGTATTATCTGCTTCCGCCGGAATTTTGCGCCGAAGAGATTGATTTTTACATCGAGCCTTCGGAGTATAATAGCATTCAGATATATGACTGGAGCGATTCTGCGTGGGAAGCCTTCGACGGCGGCACGCTTCGGGGCGAAAGGCTGGTGCACAGCACGTCGGAAGGGCCGTTGCTTATGAAAATTCAATGCGATTCAAGGGTGATTTTTCCGGAGATTTATGTGAAGGGTGCGTACAGCAGCCATGGAAAAAAATAAGTGCCTTGCTTTCATAAAAGAATTGCTGGATATCGAAAGGGAAAATCAAATAATAATGCTCGTTTACCTGGGCATGATTTCAGCGGCAGTGGCGCTTTATATTTCTGCTGTGCCCCTGCGCATGGAGGGATATCATCCCGAGCTTTACAGCCGCGGGTACATGTATTTTGTCCTCTTTTCCTTCCTCCTATTTTCAATTCTATTGCCCTTCTGGGAAACAGAGGGCGGGCGGGAAGGCATGAAAGGCGTGAAACTGTGTTTTCAGGCGGCGACATTCACTTTTTCCCAGCTGCCGCTCATGCTGGCCATTTTTGCGATGGGAAAGCTGCAAGGGGTGAATTTTGCCATACCTCTGGCCATTCAAACATCGTGGGGCATGGCTTTGCTTGCGGTCAAATATTTATTGAAGGCGCTGAAAATCGATGAGAAATGGCGGGGGCTGACTCTGGCGGTTTTCATTTTCACAGTGCTCATGGTCGTTCCCGTTCTGACCTACCTTTATATTGAATATAATCAGACGGTGATAACCACAGTTTTTGACAAAAGGATACCATGGCAGTTTTTCCTCTCGCCGGCTCTGGCCCAGGCCGGAATTTTATACGCTCAGAGCAGTGGATACGTGCAGCAGGGATACATGCCTTTCATGCAGTGCATCATACTCTGGGCAGCGGTGTCCATGGCTGCTTTCATATGGGCTTCCAAAACGCGTAGGAAGGGATGACACAAGTGAAACTCATAAGAAATCCCCGCCGAAACCTTCTTTCTGTTAAAGATCCGGTCATACGTTCCATAGAGAAAATAAGGTTTAAGATGTGGTTTTGCGCCATCGCCGACAGCCTTATCTGTTCTGCGCTGCTGTGGGCATGGTATATATTTATTTTGGCGGCAGCCTCACACCTCGTCGCTATCACGTATTTCCTGCAAAAAGTCAAAGCCGGAGCAGCCGCGTTTGCCTTTGCGGGCATTTGCGCCGGTGCATTACGCCGACCGGGCATGAAGGCCGCAGCCCTGGCAGGAGACGCCACGGGGCTTCAGGACAGGCTGTCCGCATATCTGGAATGTATTGGGAAAAGCGGTCATGTGCTGGAAGCTTTCAGGGAAGAAGTGCTGGAAGCGGTTGGAAAATTCAATCCAGCAAGAAAATACAGGGCGGCAATCTGCTGGAAAAGACTTTGGCACTGTCTTTTGATTTTGATGATTTCGGCCGGCATATTATTGATTCCATCCCCCCGGATGGAGCAGGCTGCCCAGATGCAGAGCGTGCGCGAGGATTTGAAGGCCGAGGCTGAAAACCTGAAAGAGCTGGCAGAAAGGATAGAAAAAACTTCTGATGATGAGAATCGAGACAGCGCCGCGCAGCCCGACCAAAAATTGTCGCGCCTTCTGTACGACCTGGCGGAGAAGATGGAAAAAAGCTCGAGCTTCGAACAGGCGGTGTATGATGTTTCGCAGGTCCAGAAAAAACTTGGGTTGCATGAATATGGCGGGGATGCAAATGGCGCTAAGGGTCTTGCCGGTATATTCGACGGAGCGGGGAATGACTTTGATGAAGGAAAGCAGCTTCTGGAGCAAGGCGATGCCGAGGGCGCGGCCCGGGTTGTGGAGAATAAGGCGCCCAGCCGTCAAGCGCAGCAAAAAGTGCTGGAAAATATAGATAAAATCCAGGGCAGGATTAAACTGCAAGAAGGCGGCGATGCAGAAAGGCTGCTCGAAAAAATAAAAACAGCAGCCGAAAAAGGCGAGCTGGACGGAAAACTGCTGGCTTCTTTCTTAAAACAGTTCACCCGTCCGGCATCGGGCGCAAGCCAAAAGTCTTACGCCGAAAAAGTGGAGACAAAACTGCAGAGCTTGAAGGAGAGGCTGCTGGCAAAGGCGGGCAGCGGTTTTGAAGGTTATGGAGAGCAGAATAAGAGCAGCGCCTTTGCCGAAGGGGGAAATACTGAGGGAATGAAAAATGGAGAGCCCGGCACCCAGGACGTTTCTTCGGTGGCATCCGGAGGAGAGGGCATGATGGCTTCGGACAGCCGGGAGGCGGTGGGAGGCAGCGCCGTGTCGGGCGAAGCGGTTGACGGAAGGCAGGGGCAGATGGGGAAAGTGCAGAAAGAAGCAGCCTCGCTGCTTCCCGATGCCGGAGAAGTATATTCGGAGGAGGTAAAAGGCCAGTGGCAGAGCGGAGGGACTATACAAGAAAAAAAGTCTGACAGAACAATTGAGATAAAAGGCGAATTCACAAACACAAAAACCCTATACCGCCAATTTCTGGCCGAGGGCATGGAGTACGTGGATAAATACGAATTTCCGGCGGAAGAAAGGCCGCTGGTGCTGGAATACTTTAGCAAACTGAACGGGGGCCTTTGAATGGAAAGCAGCGATGTGAGAAATTTCAGGAATTTCTTTGAAGGAGTGGAAAAAGAGGTACAGAAACAGGTGGTGGGCCAGGACGAAATCATAAAAAATATTCTTATCGCCATTATCGCAGGCGGCAGCGTACTGATGGAAGGGGCGCCTGGCCTGGGCAAAACCGTCATGGTGAAGACTTTCGCAAGGGTGCTGGACCTGCCCTTTTCCAGGATACAATTCACGCCCGATCTCATGCCCGTGGACATCACCGGCACGTACATAGTGAATAAGAGCGAAAGCGGCCTGACCTTTGAATTTCAGGAAGGCCCCATATTCAGTTCAATGATTCTGGCCGATGAAATCAACCGGGCTACGCCCAAAACCCAGAGCGCCATGCTGGAGGCCATGCAGGAAAAGACCGTCACCGTAGGCCGAAACACCTTCAGGCTGCCCGAGCCTTTTTTTGTTCTGGCCACTCAGAACCCCCTGGAGATGGAGGGAACATACCGCCTACCGGAAGCGCAGTTGGACCGTTTCATGTTCAAGCTGAAAATAAGCCTGCCCTCCGAGAAGGATATATACCGCATACTGGATGTGACGGTTGACAGAAGCGAAGAGCCGGAAATAAGAAAGCTGGCCTGCCGGGAAGACATTCTTGCCTGGCAGAACCATGCGGCGCAGGTGCCTGTGGCAGCCAGCGTCAAGGAAAAAGCCGTCAGGCTCATGATGGAAACACATCCCGACAGAACTTCCTTGAGCATTGTAAAGGAGTACGTGAATTGCGGCGCCAGCCCCCGCGGCCTGCAGGCTGTGCTCAGGGGTGCCAGGGTTAGGGCGCTGGCAGAGGGGAGATTCAACGCGTCCTTTGAAGACGTGGCAAAAATGGCATATGCTGCCCTGCGGCACAGGATATTTCTAAATTTCAAGGCTTCTGCGGAAAAAGTCGATGCCGACGTGATTCTGGATGAAATCCTCAGGAGGATAAAGTGACATGGAGGATTTTCTGAGGGAAATTGGGCGGTTAAGGCTCGCCCTGCCGGCGGCAGTGATCAAAGGAGGAACCGGCGTGCACCGGGGAGCGGCAGCGGGGCATTCGCAGGAATTTTACGGCCACCACGGCTACATTCCCGGAGAAGACATAAGAAAAATCGACTGGAAGGCGTATGCCAGAACAGAACAGCTTTTTGTCAAAGAATTTACCGAAGAAAAACAAATGCACGTGAGGATAATTCTGGATGCCAGCGCTTCCATGGGTTTCGGAGGCCGGTGCAAGTGGGAAGCGGCAAAACTAATATCGCTGGGACTGAGCCATATCGCCTTAAAACAGGGTGATCGCTTGAGTTTTGTGCTGGCAGGACAAAAAATGGAGGTGCTCAAACAGGAGAAGGCAGGCATTGAAGGCTTTTTCGAGCTTGTGTGCCTCCTGAAAGAAATAAGGCCCGAAGGGGCAAGCGATTTTGAAAGAATAATGGAGACGATGACCGGCAGCACAACTATGACGTACGTCATCTCCGATTTTTTCGGGGAATGGGTTGAAAAAACCGTGGATTTCCTCGGGAAGGACACACAGTACAGCGTGCTGGTGCACACCCTGGCGCAGGAGGAAATATCTCCTTCCATAGAAGGCGATTTAAAACTGATAGACATGGAAACGGGCGCTGTTCGGAGAATCCGTGCCACCCAGCAGCTGAAGGAAAAATACCGGCGACGGATGAGAGAATTCATGAGCCGCATTAAATATATGTGCATGGATAGGGGCATGGGCTATTTCATGGCTGAATGCGAAGAACCGCCCGTAAAGCTAATAAAAAGCATACCGGGGGTGTATGCATGAGCTTTGCACAGCCGTTTAACCTCTTGTACGGAATTTTCCTCGCCATTATTGCAATTTTTTATCTCAGGAAAAAGCAGGCGGCAGAATACAGGGTTTCTTGGATAAAAATGTGGGATGAAGCGATAGTGGAAGAAGCGGGTCTTAACGTGAGCCGCCTGCGAAAGAACCTGCTGCTCGTCATTCAGCTTGTCTGCGCGCTGATGCTGGTGATGTCCTCCGCAAAGCCTCTGCTGACAAAGGGCGAGCAGGAAAAAAGAGTGGTTATAGCCCTGGACGGCTCCATTTCCATGAATGCCCGGGAAAACGGAGTAACGCGCTTTGAGGAAGCGAAGGCCGCGGCGCAGGAATATATAAAAGCCCTGCCGGCTGATGCGGCTGTAAGCCTTCTGCTTCTGAAAAGCGGCGCGGAGGAATATCTGCGGGATGCGGAAAAAAGCAGGGCGCAAAAGGAGCTGCAAGCGCTCGCATGCACCTCGGATAGCCTGGATGTGCAAAAAGCAGCAGCAGTGCTGGAAACTTACCCCGGCGAAAAAGTGGTGTTCACGGACAAGGATTTGGACTTTGGCACAACTTCCGTAAAAATAGGCGGCAGGCTGGACGATGCGGGCATCACCGGAGCAAGTTTCGATTACTACTCCCGAACTCTTTTGTGCAGGTTGAAAAATTACTCGGACAAAGGCAAAACCATTGCCGTAAAGGCCGAAGATGATTGGGGCGGGAAAATAATAGGCAGGGCATACGTTCCAGCCGGAGGGGAACAATACATAAGCTTTGAGCTGGATCGGATTCCGGATATGGTCAGGCTGGGCATAATAGGCACAGACATGCTGGCTGAAGACGACAGCTATGTGCTGCCCCTGGGGGATGAATATAAAACAAAAGTTGTGATGATAGGGGAAAACCCATATATGGAGGCGGCGCTGAAGTCCATGGCAGAGATACACTTCGAGAAGGCTGAGTCATTCGACGACATAACAAAAACCTTCGACATATTCGTGCTGGCCCAAAAGCAGACCACAGTGCATCTTCCGGAGGAATGCGGCGTGTGGAAACTGTATCCGGATGAGGGCGACTGCGGCGAAGCTTTTGATCATGCGGTACTTTTACAGCCGGGGAACTCTTCCATGTCGTCCGGCCTTGTTCTTGCAGGCATATATGCGGACAGGGGGTGTTTCCTGAAGCAAAAAGAAGGTTTTAAGAGCATGCTGCTGGCAGATGGAAGGCCCGTCATGATCTGCGGAGAGGAAAACGGCAGGCGGCAGATAATCTCTTCCATAGATTTTTCAAAAATCAACATGGTCATGACCCCCGCTTTTCCTGTGCTGGTTCACCGCTCTATAAAATGGCTTTCGGAAGGCATGGCGAAAAGCCTTGAAGCAAATCCCCCCCAAACCTTCGTCACCGGAGCCGAATTCCTTGACCGAAAGGGATCTGCTCGAAAAGGTGCAGCCGGGATGAATCCCGTTGCCCGGGATGTCGGCCGCATGTTCGCACTGACAGCCATGGTTTTCATGGCGCTGGAACTGGAGGTCTACAGGCGTGAGCTTTGATTCATCGATTGATGCCATAACAATAGCAGCAGCTTCGGCTGTGCTGCTTCATTATATCTTTTGTGCCGGGATTTTTTACAGGATTTTTTCCAGAAAAAAATTCATCCTGTGGGCAGCTTACCGGTTTGCCGCCCTTGCATGCCTCCTGCTGGCTCTGGCGGGGGCGAGGCTGATTATGCCGAGCAGAATTACAGCCACAATATTCCTGGTAGACCGTTCGCTGAGCGCCAGCCAGAATCAGAGCGAGATGGAGGAATACATAAACCGTCAGATGAACAACAAAAAAGCGCGAGACAGGGTGGCGGTGGTAAGCTTTGCCAAAGAGCCCATGATAGAGATGGCCTTTACCGGCGAGCCCCGACAAATAAAACTGCAGGCAGCGCCAGATAAAGAAACCACCAATCTTGAAAAAGCACTGGAATTTTGCCGTGATTACTTTCCTTCCAATGTCAACAAGAGGCTGGTGGTCTTCACCGACGGGAAAGAAAACATCGGCAGTGCGGCAAGGGTGTGGAAGAGCATGGAACAAAGCGGGATAAACGCGGTGCTCTACCGTTTGAATCCCTCGCAGGGCGGGGATGTACAGCTGACGTCCATAGAGCTGCCGGAAAACCTTCACCCCGGGGAAAAGGCGCCATTGAAGATAACGCTGGATTCAAACATGGAAACCGAAGGCTATTTTTACCTTTACAGAGACGATGATTTAATAATGCAGCAGCCCCTCCGGGTGCAGAAAGGCACCAGCGTCTATGAATATGATGTGGAAGTAGGGGGAAAAAAGGTTCCCTCCTTTAAGGGGGAGATACGCTTTCAGGAAGACACCTGCCCTCAAAACAATACATTCACCCTGATTCCATCAATAAAAGGCATGCCGTCTGTCCTGGTTATCGGCGAAGAAAAAGATGTCAAAAACGTCGAGCACCTCCTCGACAGTCTGGGCTTGGAACATAAAACCTATGCTCCGGGTATGGTGCCGGACACTCTCACATTTCTTTCATCCTTCAGCGAGATTATACTGGCAGATGTGTCCCATGACAGGATATCGGAAAATTTTGAAAAAAACCTCGAGCTTTGCGTGAGGGAAAAAGGCACGGGTTTAATTGTGGTGGGCGGCGGGAATGCATTCGCGCCCGGCGGCTACAAAGACACCCTGCTGGAAAAAATGCTGCCGGTATCGTGTACGCCGAAGGGGAAAAAAAGGCAGCCCGATACGGGTCTGGTGCTGGTGCTGGACTGCTCGGGTAGCATGGACGAAGAAAGCGCGGGCGCAAGGAAAATCGATCTGTTAAAGCAGGCTGCTGTAAAAGCGGCCCAGGTGCTGGAGCCTGAGGACCAAATGGGGGTGATAGGATTTTCCGATGTGGTGGAGTGGGTTGTGCCTTTCGGCCCCGTCGGGAACAAGACAAAAATCCGTGAGGAGATGGAGAGTCTGGCGCCTAAAGGCGGCACGCTTATACTTCCGGCCGTGGAAAAGGCTGTGGAAGCCCTTGAAGATGCTGATGTGAAAGTGAGGCACATCATCCTGCTCAGCGACGGCCAGGCGGAAAAGAGCGGGTATGAAAGCATATTGGAAAGATTGAAAAGGGCAAACATCACCCTTTCCACTGTGGCCGTCGGCAAGGATGCGGACGCTTCCATGCTCAGGGCCCTGGCCCAGCAGGGCGGAGGCAGAAGCTATGTGGCGGAAAATTTGTACGACATACCCGAATTATTCATAAAAGAAACTTACCTCGGCACAAAAAAATACCTGAATAATGACAGGTTTGTTCCTGAAAAAGCCGATTCGGGCGAACTCTTTAAAAATGAACGACTCCCGGCGCTGTACGGGTATACGGCTACCGGCATCAAACAAAAAGCAGAGCTTGTATTGAAAAGCGATTCCGATGACCCGGTGCTGGCGCAGTGGTTCTATGGCCTGGGAAAAGTGGCGGTATGGACCTCTGATTTAAGCGGCCAGTGGAGCAGGGACTGGATTATGTGGGAAGGCTTCCAGCGCGAATGGGGCAGACTGGTAAACTCATGCCTGGCTTTCCAGCCGGAAAACGGCATGGATGTGAGAATCACCCGCAGGGGATGCGATGCACAAGTATATGTGGCCACAAATCTTGCAGATCTTGGACAATCGGCGGAAGCCAGCCTCCAAAGCAGCCAGGGATTCATGAAAAAAATTCCCCTTGTTCAAATAAGACCCGGCCAGTTCGAAGGAAACATTGCTATGGAAAAGCCGGGAGAGTATTTGCTGGCAGCAAGCCTGATAAAGGATGGAAAAGTTTTAAAAAAAGCCTCTCGAATAATCCATCTGGATTACTCGCCCGAATACAGCATAGGGACAGAAGGCAGCCAGGCGGCGTACCTCCTTGCAAAAGGAGGCATAGCCAATAAGGACACGGATGTCTTTCGGCTTCCCCTGCAGAAAAAAAGCTGGAGCCAAAGCCCTCTCGACTATATACTGTTGCCGCTGGCCCTGCTGTTTTTCACCATGGATATCTGGACAAGAAAGTTTTTGCAATAAACACGCAAAGGCATCGCAGATAAGGTGATATGATATATTTGACGTTATTTTATCCCTTTTTAAGAGAGTTGCACCAAAAAGCCCAACATGATAAAATTAATTTTAATGTAAATTTTTATACAAAATCAATAAAAATATTTTATTATTTTTTTTAAAATATCTTGAGGATTTTTGCGAGTGAGGGTGCATGAAGCAGTATATATTTAGAATAATTTTTATATTACTCATAGTAACTTCGATTGTGGGATGCAACTCGGAAAAAATAAATAGTCACGAAGAAAAAATCAAAGAAAAGGCGGATAAAAGCCAGGAAATTGTCCGGTATGAGAAAGACAAATGCAAGGCCATCCAGTCGGTCTATACTGCACGCAAGGAACTGGCCCTTACGTTTAACGGAATGGCGGACAAAGAGACCATGGAACGGCTGCTGGATGAACTTGATGCCTACCGGATTAAGGCTACCTTTTTTCTTCCGGGAATGAGGGTGGCTGAAGAGCCGTACATTGCTAGGGAAATCTTGGGCAGGGGGCATGAGATAGAGAATAATACCCTTAACCGGCTTGACCTGACCGGCCTCACCTATGAGCAAATATATAAAGAAATCAAGCTATGCAATGATGTTATAAAGCGGGAGACGGGCGTCACGCCGCACTATGTGAGGACTAAATCAGGAGACTATAACGAAGATGTGCTTCTGGCAGCAGCACATGCCGGCATGGAGGCGGTTGTGAGCTACAATATCAATCCGCAGGATTGGGATATGAAAGACGCAAAAGCAATAGGGGAGTATGTGGAAAGATTCATTTGCAGGGGCGGTATTATTGCACTTAATACGGATATAAACCCCGAAATTATTCCGGCAATCCGATATATCGCCAGGGCAGCAGATAACATCGGCTACAAGCTTATCCCTCTGGAGCAGTTGATAAAATCAGGGGGTGAACGCAAGCCTCTTGAGGAGATTCCGGGTTATGATGCGGCAAAGATTAATCCGGATTATAAAAATGCTAAATATAGGTTGATTTATAAGGCTTCAACGGATAAGAAAGAAATCGCATTGACTTTTGATGATTGGGCCAGCGACAAAACAGTTACCAGGATTCTAGATATTTTGGACAAATATGACGTGAAGGCTACTTTTTTTCTTCGCGCCAAAGGGGTGGAGAGCAATCCGAACCTGGCAAGGGCGATTGTTGAAGGTGGGCATGATGTTGCCAATCATTCGTATGCGCACTTGGACGTTACATCTATGACACCCAGGGAATTGCAGGAGGATATTGTAAAAGCCCACCAGGTGCTCACGGGAGCCATTCAACAGAAACCGACAATGCTCTTCAGGCCGCCTACAGGCGTAATTAATGATACGGCTGCCAGGGCAATTGCTGCTGCTGGATATCCGGTAATCGTTATGTATGATGTGACTGCACTTGATTGGGACACAAAAAAGAGTGCAGAAGATATAGTGAGTGATATCTTAAAGCAGACGCAAGACGGCAGCGTTATCCTGCTGCACATTCTCGACGGCACAAATACAGTGGAAGCCCTTCCGAAAGTACTGGAAAAACTGAAGAGAAAAGGTTATAATTTTGTAAAAATGGCTGATTTGTTTAAATTGAAACAATAAACCGGCTGAAAAATTATCAAGTATGATAGCGGCTTAGAAAAAGTGAGGGTTTTGCCGTTGCACAACGAAAAAAGACGCATATTGAAAAAAACAAAAAATAATAAGTCAGAAGAGGTTTTGACAATTCCAAAGCCAGACAGGCGCAAACTACCATACGTGCCGGATCCCGAACAGATTCGTGTGGTAATAGACCGTAGAGGGAGTAAAGCTGTAGAATCAAAAGGGAAGAGCAGTGATCCTTATTATATTAATAAAATACGCCTGCTCAGTCAGAGGTATCTTGCGGATTTTGACGTTTTGATCATACCTGAGAAGCAAAAGAAGATAACCTTGAAAGGAAGGGCAGTGGACATTTCTTCAACAGGCATATTGGTGGAACTCGAACAGCAGTCACATGAGTTTTCTGAAGGGGATATAGTCAGAATGGACTTTAATATCCCTCCGGGAACAATGCCTGAAGGTTTTGAGTTTGCTGTAAATATTGATGCCAGGTTGGTTCGGCGGGCGTGGAGCTTAAAAGAAGGACAGCAAAAGATTATGCTGGGATTTGAGTTTTCCCAGCCGTTGACGAGTTACTTGCAGCGTAAGCGATGGGGATATTCCATCTATTGGGCCAGCAGTTTTTTGTTTGTTGTTACGGCCCTTGTAATGCTCATGCGGGCAGAGAGCATCATCTATTTTAAATATAATATCAGCTTATATTTATACAGTATTATCGCTGCTATATTCCTTCTGTCGCGCTATTTCTTTGGTGCATTATACAGGGAGGTTCCTGTAAACCCTGAGTTTACTCCAGGTGTTTCCATAATAATCCCATGCTTTAACGAGGAAAAATGGATCCACCGTACCATATTGAGCTGCATCAATCAGGATTACCCCATTGACAAACTGGAAGTTATCGTGGTTGACGACAAGTCCACAGATAATTCGGCAGAACGGATTAAGCAGGTTATTGAAGATCTTCATAAAGAGGAAGACCGTTTTCTGACGAAAGATCGTTTGAAAGCCGTATTTATGCCAAAAAACGGGGGCAAGAGGTCAGCCCTTATAAATGGAGTAAAGTTGGCCAGGCATGACCTGGTGGCGTTTGTGGATTCGGACAGTTTTCTTGAGCCAACAGCCATAAAACACCTTGTGCAGCCTTTCCAAGATCCGAAAATGGGAGGCGTGTCAGGGCGCACTGAGGTGGAGAACAAATATACCAATTCCATTACAAAGATGCAGGCTGTGAGATATTATATAGCCTTTCGTATCATGAAAGCGGCTGAAGCATTTTTCGATAGCGTTACTTGTCTTTCCGGTCCTTTGTCCTGCTATCGGAAGGATCTTGTGTTGAAAAATGCTGAATCATGGCTCCATCAAAAGTTTCTGGGACACCCGGCCACATTCGGCGACGATCGAAGCTTGACGAATTTTATTTTAAAGACTCATAGAACATATTATCAAGATTCGGCTATTTGTTCAACTATTGTACCTTCAAACATGAGAGTTTTTTTGAAGCAACAGATGCGCTGGAAGCGTTCATGGCTTCGTGAATCGATACGGGCTGCTACATTTATATGGAAAAAAGAACCATTTATGGCTGCGTTCTTCTATATTGGCTTAATTGTGCCTGTGGCATCGCCAGTTGTTGTGATATTTAATTTCGTGTATGTTCCTTTGGTTTATCATGTGTTTCCCTCAACATTTATCATGGGGCTCTTTCTAATGGCGCTGATGATGAGTTTTGCACATTTGCTTTTTCGAAGGAGCAAGCTGTGGATTTTCGGACTAATTTTTGCTGTTTTTTATGAGTTTGTATTGCTCTGGCAAATGCCTGTTGCATGGGTTACTTTCTGGAAATCCACCTGGGGTACAAGAGAAACGCCTCAAGATGTTGAGGAAAAGAAAAAAAAGAGTGAAAGAAACAAAAAAAGAAAACTCAAACTGCCGTTTTGGCACAGTTCATGAGAAACTTTTGGGTGAGGAATTATGATACAGGCTCAGCATTTTGCTTTGGATTACAAAAGAAAAGATAGGATGAAAGTCATTCGAACCGTATTGGAATGGGTGGTATTACTTGCCTTGTTTATATTATTTATCAAGACGGTTTTTACTATAAATAGATACAAAGAGCCTGATAAAATCTGCTGGTCAAATAGTCAGGGATTTATAGCCATATCCTATTTTGGCGTAAGCCGCTCAGGAGACTCAAAATTGATTTCTCAGAGGCTTCTTGACCGCCATCTTAAAGCGCTGCATGATCAAGGCTATGTTACAATTTCACAGCAGGACATTATCGATTTTTACAGCAAGGGCAAGATGCTGCCTGAGAAAGCCCTTTTTCTTGCGTTTGAAGACGGCCGCAATGATTCTGCGCTGTTTGCCCAGCCGTTATTGGAAAAATATAATTACAAAGCGACTATTCTTTCCTACGCTATCAATATTGGAAATGGCAGGAATAAATTTTTGCAGCCTAGAGACATGCTATCTTTGATGAAATCCGGATATTGGGAGCTTGGGAGCAACGGGTATCGATTGGCATACATCAATATTTTTGACAAGGAAGGCAACTTTATTGGCACAAAAGATGAAAGTGAATTGCAGGATAAAAGGAATATAGGTTATTATAACCATTACCTGATGGATTTTATCCGCGATGAGAACATGATTCCCGTAGAAGACGCGATAGAGATGGAAGCCCGAATTAGCGGGGATTACAAGGCTATGAGGAATGTTTATATGGGTTCTTTGGGCTTTGTGCCACAGGTTTATATGATTATGCATGCAAATGCAATGTATGAAGGAATGAATCCACTCGTAGAGCGGGCGAATGATAAATATATCAAGCAGTTGTTTAAAATTCATTTTGCTAGAGAGGGGAATGCATATAATGATAAGGACAGCAGCCTGTACAATCTGACAAGGCTTCAGGCTGAGAGCTATTGGTACACCAATCACCTGCTAATGAAAATACAGAAAGATACCGGAAAGAAAATGGAATTTGTAACAGGAGATGCAAAACGTGCACTGCATTGGGAGCTTTTGAGCGGAGCAGCGGAATTCATTGATAACAAGATTATACTTACATCGCCTCCCGCACAATCGGGCAGGCTGTATCTTAAAAACAGCGATAACTACGGGGATATAACGCTCACGGCAAAACTTGCCGGCAATGTGGTTGGAAAGCAGGCAATTTATCTGCGTTATGACAGGAAGAAGCAATCATATATACGCGTGCTGCTGGAGGATAATAAAATAAAGGTGGAACAGAAAAAAGCAGAGCAATCTCCCGAACTTTTGGCTGAACAAAGGCTGGATGAAGTAAAATGGGAAGCGGAAGACTACAAAGCAAATAAGGCCACCATGTATACAAAGCGCGTCTTTGATGGAAATGTTGCAGAAGAAGGATATCCTACCAATATTAAAAATGTGCGGAAGCTGGAAATCACATTGGAGGGTGACAGGCTAAGCCTGTATGTGGATTTAAAGCCAATTATCAATAATCAGATTATCGATACAAGTATTCACCGGGGTGGAATTGAGCTTGAGGCGGCTTTCAGTCCGCCGAAAAATAAAGACTATGAAATTGATAACATTTACGACGGTGTTTTCGAGGATGTAAGAATCACCACAGTTACTCAAGGCAAGGGTAATAAAACCATATTGTTCAGCAATACAATAAATGTCCTTCAAGCTGTTGTAAAAAAGGCCGAGGATATGTTCAATTCAATGATTGACTGGATGATTGATGTATATTAAATTCATGCCACGTATATGATGCTGTCAGAAGGAAAATCATGTTTTCGAAAGATATCTCTGAAACAGGATTGAGCAAGATAATGGGGAGATAGGCGTGATGAAGCCAACTAATAAAAGAATTAAAATTCTTTTAGCAATCGCAGCGTTTTTTTGCATTGCAGGCATGGTAATAATCTTGAGAAGCATATTTATATTTAAAAGGGAGAAAGCACCAGAAATAGAGTTGTCTGCATGGATAGTGGACTGGCAGTGGGAGGAAGGCATCGAAGATCTAAAAAAAACAGGGGGTGGGATTTCGCATATACAGATATTTGCAGCTTATTTGGACGATAATGGCAGGATTTATTTTACTGATGATGCACTTCAGGTGCTGCAGCATATTGACGATATAAGGCAAGGCATAAATTCCGGCTCTGTTGGGATAACTCTGGTCAATGACAGATTCGATCGGGATGGCTCGGTAATTCACAAAGACCCTGCAATTGTTGCAAAATTGCTTGCTACCCCTGAAAGCCGCAGAAGACACATTGAGGAGATATTAAGTATTGTGGACAGGTATGATCTTTCCGGGATAGAAATCGATTACGAGAATATTAATAATGATGATTGGTCACACGTAAAAGACTTTTATTCGGAACTTTATAAACAATTGCACAGGAAAGGCAAATTCCTCAGAATTGTGCTTGAACCCGATGCTCCAATCAAAGAGCAGATGTATCCAAAAGGACCGATATATATCATGATGGCTTACAATATGTACGGCACTAACAGCGGGCCTGGTCCCAAAGCAGACCCGCCATTCATTTTAAAATTGTCAGGAAAATTTAACCAGGTACCGGGAGACAAGTATATGGCTATTGCAACGGGAGGTTTTGACTGGTCTGAAACGGGAAAAGTTACTTCATTAACGGAAAAACAGGCTGTAGAATTGGCAAAAGAGCACCGTGTTTTGCCGGTACGGGATAAAAACAGCGGAAGTCAATATTTTAATTACGTAGATGGAAACAATTCAGCGCATACGGTCTGGTATGGGGATGAAGTTACGCTGTCAAATTGGATTTCAGCTATCAGACTGGCCGGTTACCATAACATAGCACTGTGGAGGCTTGGAGGGCTTGGAGATGCTACTTTAGATTTATTGCAGATATTAAGGAAATATGATAATAATTTTATAAGTCAAAAAGCAGGGAGAAGGTGATCGTATATAAAAAACACCTAAAAATACTTGACGTGCTCCGGTTATATATATATATCAAATCTTGACGATTTTCGAATTATAATATAATATAAAAATATAGAAAAGTTTATTGTGTTTTTGTTAATGCGGCGCCGACCGAACAACGGAAGCACTGCCTGAAAAGGTGGTGCTTTTATTTTTGGTATAGGGTCATCTCCGGCAGCAAGATAGCTTTTCACACAACAACTATATTCTTTAAATATTACAAAATATTAGAAAAAGGGGTGAGGAAGGTTGCAAAAGAAAAGGTTTAAAGCATCTGTTATGGTGCTTGTGTGCGCAATGATTGTTTTCATCTCGTATACAGGCAGCATCCAGGCAGCGCAGAGCAGTATTACCCGGGAGGATGTGCGCGCTGCCGCTCAGAAAACCATCGATTATTACTACAATGCATTTAAAAAGGAGCAGTTCAAAGGTGTGCTTGACTGGCCTGCTCTGGGGCTTTTCGGATTCGGGGAAGATGTTAGCGGCCCCAAATGGACCACCGCCGACGTGAAAAACGGCGCTTACTGGCGGGAGCAGGAGGTCAAAAACGGAGTCGGGCTTTCCAAGACAAAGAACACCGATTTCCAGCGCACAATCATCGGAGTGTGCGCCGCTGGGAAAGACCCAAGAAACTTCGGCGGTATAAACTTGGTTGAAACGGTAAAGAATACGATGCTGCCAAGTGGCCATTTTGCAGACTCGGTGGCCGACAACAAAACCGGAGAACCCGTAGGGGAGGACTTGGTAAACGCCCATATATTCGGAATAATAGCCCTTCATTGTGCTGGCGAACCCATACCGAACAGGGATAAATGCCTGCAGTGGCTGGAAAATCAGCAGCACAAGGACGGAGGATTTACCTGGGACGTGAAGTATTTTGACGACCCTGCGGATTACGATCTTGTTGATTCGGACGTGGATATGACTGCCGCGGCTCTCATGGCGTTTGCCATCCTCGGGGAAGATGAGTCAAATCCGCATGTGGCAAGAGCATTGCAATTTTTAAAAGAAAAACAGCTTGACAATGGCGGATTTTATTCATGGGGCACCGAAAACCCGGAAAGCTGCGCGTGGGTTATTCAAGCCCTGACGCTTTTGGGCCAGGATCCCATGGGGCCGGAATGGACAAAGCCATCCGGCGGGAACCCGGTGAGCGCCATGCTTCGGTTCCAGCTCCCGGACGGCAGCTTCTCACATGTGCTGAGCGAGGAGGACAACCTTCCGGTATATGATAACGGAATATCTACATATGAAGCCCTGTATGCGATGGCTGACGCATACAATAAGAAAGCTGCATACGACGTGCTGCATGAAAAATACCGTCCGGAAGCGGAAAAACACCTGTTTTCGGATTACAAGCCTGGGGATTTTGGGTTTTCCGAGACCATGGAATTGGTTTACGACTATGTTTTATCGGGCAGGGCCGACGGCACCTTCGGTCCGGAACAGCCTGTGACGAGGGCGGAGTTTTCGAAGTACCTGGTATACGGCCTAGGCATGAAGAAAGAGAGCCATGATAAAAAAGGCTCCAAGCTGTTTTCCGACGTGCCGGAAGGGCACTGGGCGGATGGATGCATCGGGCTGTGCGCGGAAAAAGGCTTTGTCAGCGGCACCGGCGAAAAAACCTTCTCGCCCGGGAAAAGCATTACTGGCGAACAGCTCATGGCCATGCTGGTGAGGGCTGCGGGGCTCGCGGAAGAAGCCTCATCACTCAAAGAGGGCAAAGAGGATTGGGCGGCGGGATACATCAGGGCTGCTCAGAATCACGGCTTTTTATGGCCCGGATTTGACGCCAAAAAGCCCGCCACTCGTGCGCAGTGCTCCTGGGCGGTGGTTCGGCTGAGGAAATATATGGGGATTGAATAGAGAATAAGGCTTTAACACTTCATCAGGCAACTGTACAAAAAGCTCTTATTAAATGATTTCTTGACAATGTGCGAATTTTGGTATAATATAGAAAATGGAATCGATGGACAAGCAATAAAAAGGTATTATCAAAGCGGCGCCGACCGAACAACGGAAGCACTGCCTGAAAGGGTGGTGCTTTTTGTTTTAAAATGACGGTTTGTATTAAAATTGGTTCTGTCACCAGCAATGCCGTTTTGCAATATAGATATTCGTATAAAGTTTTAATTCTTTCACCAAGCTGACTTTAAATTAAAACTCATTTTTCCTTATACTGCTTGACGGCATGGATATTCGGATGTGAGGACCAATTTATATCACATTATATTATATTGCTGTTCAATGCAGCGTGAAAATTTAATAGACCACACCGATAAAGGTAATCCAATGCAATATGGATTTTCACCCGGTTCCCTTTTAAAATCCATATTGC
>JANLFP010000014.1:0-23507 GCA_024655905.1 Tepidanaerobacteraceae bacterium | reverse complement strand
GGCCACTGTGAGCGGGGAGAAGCTTTTCAAAAGCCACTGGATATATTCCGGGAAGGGGAAAAGCAGCGAGGAACCGCAAGCCAGGAGACCTGCCTTATCGGCATTTCACAGCCTTCCGAGAAAAGGCCGACGGTGAGCGCAAAGTCTGAACAGGTGGAATCGGGTTTTACATAATCTTCGTACCCCGGCTTTCAACGGAAGCCGGGGCTTTTTGCATAAAGATGAATGTATATGCAGGAATATACAATCTCGCATATGCTAAAGCAGTGCGCTTTTTCAGGGGATAAAAAGGGGGAATAAGCTTGAATGACAAAAATGCCGTAGTAAAGAAGGATGCATTTATGCTGACCGAAAAGGAGAGAAAGCTTATCGAGCTCATCCACAGCATGGAATATGGAGAAGTGAGCATCTTCATCCAGAATGGGCAGCCCGTGAGGGTGGAGGAGATCAAAAGGTCCATCAAGTTGTAAATGCCATGCCGACCGGACCACCGGAGGCAAGACGAACCGCAGTCACGGCCATTTGTTCCTGCCGTAAAAGGCTAGGCTGTGGCACAGCCTGCCTCAAAGACTGGCTGCCCTTTCTTTATAAAATAATCGAACTGATGACGAAGTTCCGTTTGCCCGAATGATTCTGGAAATTCATTAAATCAGCCTCATAGCTCATGGAGGCGATTTTTTTTGACACTGGAGTTTTTTTACACTATAATTTATTATGGATATCGGCGAAAAAACTAATTGGCGGTCAAAGATTGCTAAACAGTGCGCTTAGCCATCTCTGGCTGCAAAGCGACTTTCTGCACCAAAATCATTAGGCACAGAATTTTACATATCAGGGTGGTTTTCGTGTTTACTGTAAACGAGGGTATGATTTCAGACATTGCTTCCGAAACAATAAGGCGGCGCGGGTTTGACTATTACAGTAGCGGCGCGGTAAAGAAGGTCTTTTTTGTAGAAAAGAAGGTTTACGCCATAGTCAGCGGGGAAAGGGATTATCAGGTCGTTTTGTTTACCGATGGCAGGCGATTGCAGAGCGCTCAGTGCAATTGTCCATACTTTACCCAAAATGAAGAAGCATGCAAGCATATTGTTGCATTGCTTTATTACCTTCAAAACTCCGGCCACAAAACGGCGGAAGAGCCGGACCCAAAACAGGAATTGATCGATAAACTTCTTCGCATGCATGCCGACGTTGAAAATCAGGTGCTGGAGGAATTGCTGTGCTTTGGCACAAACGAAAACAGAAACCTAGTAAAACTCGATTACGAGATAGATTTCGGCGGTTACCACGATTTGGATTTTATTGCTGTAATGCGCATGAAAATTGGAGCGGAGCGCATGTACAGCATTAGGAATTATTATGATTTTTTGCAGGCTTTTCTGCAAAAAAAGCCATATGAGTTTGGCAAACAGTTTGTGTTTAATCCCATATTGCACGATTTTGCAGAAGAAGATAAAAAAATGCTGGAAGTCTTGCTTGAACTGTATAGGCTGGAGGGAAGCATTGCAAGTGTTGTTCCGTATAATTCAAAGGTTTTCTTTAAAGGAAGAAACCTGAATTTAAACCTTCTGCTGCTGAAAAAAATTGCTTCAGCTATGGGCGAAAAAAGATTTACCTTATGCCTTCCGCAAAAAACGATGCAGGCTCATTTCGAGTCCAGAGTCCCTTTTTCGATAGCAATGGAAAGCCAGGATGGCAAAATCTCAGTAAGAAGCAAAGATATCAAGGGCTCAATTGTCCTCGACAGAAACTACAACTTTATTCTCATAAATGATACGGTTTTCATAAACGATGAGAGCGATCCCGCCTATCCAATTATAAAGGGCCTGCTCAGGAAAAACAAACAGGAGCTTGTTTTTTCAGGTGAAAACGTAAAAAAGTTGATTAATATGATGCCTGTACTGGAAAAAAGCGCCAATATAACCATTGGGCAAAGCATGAGCAAATTATACATTAAGAAACCGCTAAAAATCCAGATTTATTTTGACAAATACGGGCAGGGCATTTCGGCAAAGCTGAAGTTTCTGTATGGAGAACATCCGGTCGATCCCTTCGATGAAAAAAGCGACAGCGTCGAGGCAGGCTTTATTGTCAGGGAATACGATAAAGAAAGGCATGTGAAAGAGCTCCTCGCGGGATGCGGTTTTAGACGCAATAATGACATGCTGTATCTAGAAGATGACGATAGCATTTATATATTCATAAAGGATGTTGTGCCGCGCCTTGCGGAACTGGGAGATTTGTATTATTCTTCCCAGGTGAAGCACCTTTTTTCTATAAAATCTCCAAAGATAAAAACATCCATGAAATCCCTGGGCGGGAACCTTCTCGAGATAAATTTGGATGTATTGGGCATTGACAGGAAGACCGCGGGAAATATTCTGAAATCCATCAGAGAAAAGAAGCGCTTTTTTAAGCTCAAGAGCGGCGAAATCTTAAGCCTCGAAGATGAAAACGTAAAAAAGCTCGGAGAAATACTGAGCGATATCCCAAGAGAGGAAATAAAGGGAAATTCAATAAACATTTCCAGATACAGAATGATGGGGATAATTGGCAAATACCGGTCTGGTGCCCCGCTTCTGATAGAAAATGCTGATTCATTGAACAGGGTAATAGATGACATTATTGAATCCCGAAATATGAAGATGGAACTTCCCCGGGGTTTGCAGGCCAATATGAGGGAATACCAGGTGACCGGTTTTAAATGGCTCAGCGTGCTGGCAAACAATGGGCTGGGAGGGATCCTGGCAGACGACATGGGCCTTGGGAAGACTCTGCAGGCGATTGCCCTTTTGCTTTCGGCAAAGGAGAAAGATGCCTCCTGCCGCCCATCCCTGATTGTGGCGCCTTCCACTCTAGTATACAACTGGGAGAGCGAGATTAAAAAATTCGCGCCATCCCTGAAGACTCTTGTGGTTGACGGGAACAAAACAACCCGCACATCGCTTGCAGAAAAAATGCCAGAGTACGATGTGGTTATTACTTCGTATCCTCTGATAAGAAACGACATAGAGCTTTATGAGCGCCATAAATTTTACTGCTGCATACTGGATGAAGCACAGCACATAAAAAATTATGAATCGCAGAATGCAAAGAGCGTAAAAAGCATCATTTCAAAAGCAAGGCTTGCCCTGACGGGAACCCCCATGGAAAACTCACCGGCAGAACTATGGTCTATTTTTGACTTTATCATGCCGGGATATCTTTATTCTTATAAATATTTCAAGGAGAATTACCAAAAACCGATTATAGAAGGCGACAGCAAAGCCTTAAAAGAATTACGCAAGCTCATTGCTCCTTTTGTGCTGCGGAGGACAAAAAAAGAGGTGCTGAAAGAACTCCCGGAAAAGATAGAAACGACTCTAATGGTTGATATGACTCCACAGCAGAAAAAGATATACCAGGCTTATCTTGTAAAAGTGAAGGAGGAATTGGAGGAGCGCATTCAGGAAGAAGGCTTTGAAAACAGCAGGATGCACATTTTCTCGGCGCTATTGAGACTCAGACAGCTATGCTGCCACCCTGCGCTCTTCATTGAAAACTACAGGGGAGAAAGCGGCAAAATGGAGCTTTTGCGCGAACTTCTGGACGAGCTCTTGAGCGCAGGGCACAGGGTGCTTCTGTTTTCGCAGTTTACCTCGATGCTGGATATAATTAAGAATACCCTGGATAAAATGGACATAAGATATACGTACCTTGACGGAAGTACTGCGGTTTCAGTAAGAAAAAAAATTATTTCAGATTTCAACAGCGGCTCAGGTGAAGTATTTCTTCTATCCCTCAAGGCCGGAGGAGTGGGATTGAACTTAACTTCTGCGGATACCGTAATACACTTTGATCCCTGGTGGAATCCCGCGGTGGAGGAACAGGCCTCCGACAGGGCTTACAGAATAGGGCAAAAAAACAATGTGCAGATATTCCGACTTATAACAAAGGGGACAATAGAAGAAAAAATCGATGAGCTTCAGAAAAGAAAAAGGGATCTGGTCGGTTCCATCATCACAGAAGGCGAAGTATTTATAAACTCCCTTACAAAAGAAGAAGTGATGGAATTGTTTAAAGCCGGAGTTGATGCGTGAAAACTTATCCGAATACTTTCTCAAGGTCTGCGGTCAATCCCTGAAACACAAAGGACTTTGCCGTTTCATGCCCCCTGAATGTAATGTTCTTGTAAATGTCTTTATCCCTAAAAAGAAATATTGTTACTTCTTTATTATAAGGATTTACAATCCAATACTCCTGAATTCCGCAGGACATGTAAAGATCGAGCTTTTTGACGAAATCCTTGCGACGGGTATATTCGGATATAATTTCCACTACCAGTGTGGGGATACCCGTATAATAATCATCTTCATTGAGATTTTTTTCAAGATCGCATATTACCATTAAATCGGGCTGCACAATATTTATATCGTTTTCGCCCCTTTTCAAAGTGATATCATAAGGTGCGATCATAGGTGTGCATTTTTTGCCCTGAAACCAGTTGTAGAAGATTACGAACAATTCTTTCAAGACTATCTGATGTGTTGTTTTATGTGAAGCAAGAAAATATATTTCTCCGTCTACGTACTCATATCTTTCTTCACTGTTTTCTACAAGCTTTAAATATTCTTCGTAAGTAGCCTTTCTCCCGCTGTAAATATAATCTGCAGCTCCTTCATTTACTGCTGAAGCGGCATCTTCTACGGATGTCTTGTCTTGAATAGCAGAGAGCTTCGCTACCTCTCTGCCGTTTTTTGTAATTATTATATCTTCCTGTAAAGACATCATCAGATATTTCCCGAAATTGTTCTGTATTTCCGTGGAATTTACGTGCATTGCAGCCGCCCCTCTTTTATTTAACATATTAGCTAAAATATCCAATATAGCTAATATTTATCATATGCAATTTATAATACTCTGTCAACTGCAAAAAAGTGTCTTTTTAAATTGGTTTATAGATGCATTATGATTGGTGACTTTTTAATATCAATAGATAAGCCTGTATTTTATCCGATTGATTATTTCAAAAGATTATAGTATTATAAGAGCGAAGCTATTTAACATTTTCATAATATGTAATATATTAAAAACAATTGTAAATCAACCAGCAACGACTAGGAGGTCATATGATGGATTTGACGGCAGCACATATAGCAGGCATTGCGGCAACTTTGGCAGCCATTACCGCAGTGGGGGTATATTCCGGCAAAAACATAAAAAGCAATGCAGATTTTTCCGTGGGCGGCAGAAAGGCCGGTTCTCTTGTGGTGGCTGGCACAATCATAGGGACACTGGTGGGAGGTGCATCCACCATAGGGACCGCCCAGCTCGCTTTCGCATATGGTTTTTCAGCCTGGTGGTTCAATCTCGGAGCGGGCATCGGATGCCTGATACTGGGGCTGCTGTTTGCGAAGCCCCTTTATAATACGGACAAGCACACTGTTCCTCAGATGCTGGCGGAGGAGTTTGGGCCGGCGGCAGGGCCCGTATCCAGTTTCTTTTCATCGCTGGGGATTTTTTTGAGCGTTGTGGCCCAGGTTCTATCGGCAGTGGCACTTCTTACGGCTATGTTCAACATGCCGCCATTAGCAGCTGCCGCTTTTTCAATCATATTGATGGCGGCTTATGTAGTGTTCGGCGGCGTATGGGGCACCGGCCTTGTAGGAATAGCCAAACTTCTGCTCATTTATATTTCTATGCTGGTGGGGGGCGTTATCGCATTTTCCGGTGGTGGAGGGCTTGCAGGCTATAAAGCCGCATTCCCCGCTTTCCCTTATTTCAGCCTTTTCGGCAGGGGATTCTGGGTAGATTTTGCAGCAGGCTTTTCTCTGGTGATAGGAGTGCTGTCCACCCAAACCTATATACAGGCTGTGATTTCCGGGAAAAGTTTAAAAGAGGCGAGGGCCGGAGCGTTAATAAGCGCTGCTGTAATTCCCCCCATCGGGGTGGCTGGAACTTTCATAGGGCTTTACATGAAAATTCATTTTCCCGATATAAATCCCGCCCTGGCATTTCCATATTTTGTACTTAAAACCCTCAATCCGTGGTTCGGAGGAATTGTGCTGGCGACCCTCCTTGTAGCCACCGTCGGAGGAGGTGCGGGGCTGGCGCTTGGAATCAGCACGATATTAACCAATGATATTTATGCGCGTTATATAAAAAAAGATGCAGATGATTTATCCAAGTTAAAATTCACAAGATTTATGATAGTGTTTGTACTGGCGCTTACCCTGATTTTTATAGCAGGAAACATTAAATCCATGATATTGAATTGGAATTTTATGTCCATGGGGCTCAGGGGTGCGGGGATTTTTATTCCGCTGTGCGCTGCACTTTTCTTTAAAGGAAGGGTTAATAAGAATTTTGCCATCCTATCCATGATAATGGGGCCGCTTTCCATGCTTGCTGGCAAGAACCTATTGCCTAAAAATGTCGATCCGCTTTTTCTTGGGATAGCAGTGAATTTTATCATTATTCTGATGGGATTAGCATGGGAAACCATGAGATGGGGAAAATTAGCCGAAAAACTTAATGCTGCAGATTCCGGCGGAAAATCATAGATTTTTAAGCGGGGTGTGTTAAGGGATGGGGAAAATAGAAAAATTGATGGATTTTATCTGGCTGTTAAATTCTCAGGTCAACAGCCTGTGTGAACCGATGATGCTTACCAAAAATGCCGTGCAGCAAGCGAGGGAATATGAGGATATATTTAAGCGGGGTGAGATCGACAGGGAAGAAGCTGTTATTATCAGGAAAGAACTTGAGAATTCTCTTATATATATAAGAGAGACGGGTAAAAAGTTGAATGAGCTTGAAGATGAGCTTTTTGCCATGCTGGAAAACCTGACGGAAGCAATAAAAACCGAAGAAGGGTAAGAGAGGCTATTTTTACTGGAGGTGTTAACTTGAACGATGACATAAATAAAAAAGTAATGACAGCCCGGGAGGCGGTAAAACGTTTTATAAAACCCGGAACTCACATAGCCTTCGGAGGGTTTACCATTCTCCGGCGCCCTATGGCTATTGCCCGGGAAATAGTGAGACAGGGTATCGGAGAACTTTTCGTGACCATGAACGGCGGCACCCTGGCAGAAGAAATGTTGGCCGGGGCGGGGCTCATCAAATGGCTGGAAACCACATATCTGGGTCTGGAGGGCGGTATGCCGGTGGCTTATGCCATAAGGCAGGGGATCGAGACTGGCGAAATAGAGATGGTGGAAGATTACAGCAACTGGAGCTTTGCCCAGCGAACCCTGGCCGGGAAATACGGCCTGCCGTTCATGCCCTGCATGGGTGATCTGGGTAGCGATATTTTGAATTATGACACCTTCGGGAAAGCGGGCCTCAGGGGCAGGGACGAAAATGGGGAATTTATACATCCGGGAATTCCACCAAAAAAATATGAAGTAATAGACGATCCCTTCGAGGGTTTTGGTCTGCGGCCGAGGAGGTTCAATACAGGCGAAGATACTTGCGGCAACACTACCAATGCGTATAGAGATGGAAAAATAAAATCGGACAAATACACCGGCAGGCAAGGAGTAAAAGTCCTGCTGGTGCCGCCGCTTTTGCCGGAAGTGTGCGTCATCCATGCCCAACGCGTGGCAATTGACGGTACGGTTAGAATAGAAGGTTTAATCGGGCCGGATGTGGACCAGTCTTTGTGCGGAAGGATACTTATCGTGGAATGCGAAAGAATTTGCCCGCCGGAAGAACTTCGGGCGGTGCCGGAACACAACCAGATTGCGGCCCATTTTGTCCATGCCATAGTTAAGCAGCCTTTCGGAGCATATCCCAGCGCTGTTCCCAATTATTACGATTATGATTACGATTGGTTCAGACAATATGCAAAAGAGATTAACCATCAGCCTGTAAAAAAAGTGAGGGAATTCTGGCAGAACCATGTGGGAAGCACCGCCGATGAATGGGAATATCTGAGCAGGGTCGGCATGGAAAAGCTTTTTTCACTAAGGACAAAGCCTGAATACCACTACAATCCTGAGCTCGACAGGTTTCCAAAAACCTGAAACGCTTTTGCAAAAACCGAGTCAGTCGTCCTGCATACGAAGTACATGCCGGATTGAGGGCAAATCTCAGCCAATCCGTGACAAAATTCAATATCGGTAGAGAGCTTCATTGCCGGAAACTTCCGGCAGAAAAGCTTTTTATAACCGATTCGTATTTTGTTTGAAAGGAGTTATCAGCTAGTGCAAAATATGGATATCGGCGAATACAAAGCTTATCTTGAAAAGAACGGCCTTGAAGAAGATAAATATACCAACATGGAACTTCTGGCGGTGGCCACCGCCAGGGAAATGCCCGATGGTTCCTTTGCCTTCGTGGGGACCGGATTGCCGCTGATGGCTGCCATGCTGGCCCAGCACATGCATGCGCCTGGCATGACGGTCATTTTAGAAGCAGGGACTGTAGGACCGAAAATAGAACACCTCCCCCTTTCGGTGGCAGATCCCAGGGCGGCCTTTCGGGCTTCGACCCTTTCCACCCTGGCCGATGCCTTCGGCACCATAGCAAACCGCGGCTTTTGCACTCTCGGAGTTCTGGGGGCAGCCGAGTGCGACAAGTACGGGAATCTAAATTCAACTTCATTGGGGGGATACTGGCCGGCTGGTGTGTCCGGTACGGGGATGGGTCCCGCTGTGAGGCTTACCGGCAGCGGCGGAGCCAACAGCATAGCCTCGGTTGCGGATAAGATAGTGGCCATGATGGTGCATGAAAAGCGCCGCATGCCGGAGAGGGTTGAGTATCTCACCACGCCGGCGGGAATGAGAGGCCCAAGAGGAGAGACAAGATTCGATTATGGGCTTTACCGGGGAGGAGACCTGGTGGTAATAACGGACCTTTGCAAAATGAAACCCGATCCTGACACGGGAGTATTGTATATGACCGAGATATATCCGGGTATTGATGTCGATTATGTAAAGGAGAATACGGGATGGGAACTCGATGTGTCCAGGGTAGAGGTCATGGCGCCGCCCACACGTGAAGAACTGATGATACTTCGCATGAAGGTGGACCCCCAAAGAATATATCTTGGCAGAAAGCCAAAGAGGAAGGAATGAAAGATGCAAACTTATTCGCTTAAAATTTGCAATAAATCTTAAATAAAGTTGAGACATTTTGACATATACAACAATCCAAGAATCACCGGCTGATGCAAGAGATAGATGACTAAGGAATGCCTGCCCATTTCTGACAATATATTGGGTTTTAAATCCATGGGAAGAAATTTTTTCCCCCGCATATACACCATTCTGTAAAAAACGATTCCAAATATGAACACCCCGAGATATGGAAAAAGAGGATAATAATCGAGGGACTTGAAATCTTTGCTCATGAGCCCCAGGGGATACAATTGCGAAAAATTAATTGTCAACTCATAAAAAATATCTCCGATTATTATGATAACTATACCCAGCAAAAAAGATATTGCCGTATCTATTTTTTTTAATAAAGGCGAAAGCAAATAACTTATGCCCATGAAATGAAGTATGCCGAATTTTATATACATTTCTCTGTCCAGTAAGAAGGTTATTGCTGTAAGCAGCATGCCGAGGGTGAATATCATGAGCCCTCTTTTTGTTGTCCTTTTGCTGAAATTGGAACTAATACCGGCAAGAAGAATGAACATTATGGCCGAAAGCTTTCCCTCATAGTACCAGAAACCCTTTGCATATTCTATATTCATGCCTAAGAAATAATTCAAGTTGAACACCGTATGAAAAATCATCATCAATAGTATCGCAATCCCCCGGAAAAAGTCGATTTCAACTATCCTTTTCATAAAAACCCCCGTCTTCTGTTATGAATTGGAATCTCAACGATTTTTTCCCGACCAAAACCATTTTATCATATTTGACGTCAATAGTGTTAAAGTTAATATCATCCAACCAGCCAAATCATGAATAATGTTTTTTTACTCAGCCCGCAAAATAATTCAATTTTGCCACAATCATATTGAAATATGTTAGACTTTTCATAAAAGTAATACCGGTATATAATTTGAGATGAAAGGAAAGGATGGGCCGATGTCCTATGGATGAAAGGTGTGCACAACTTTTGAATGCCATAATTTCGGCCGAAAAGCCTGTAAAAATTTCCAATCTCGCTGAACAATTCCGCGTATCGCCCAGGACTATCCGGTATGATCTGGATAGGATAGATGATTTTTTAATGGACAACGGTTTGCCACAATTACTCAGGAAGCCAAACTGTGGCATAGAATTCCCCGGTTCTCACAATTTGAAAGAAAAAGCCTTATCCCTGCTTGCCGGAATTGACAGTTATAACTATGTGCTCTCGCCTGAAGAAAGGCGAAAAATCATCCTGAGCGAACTTTTTCAGGCAAAGGATTATATAACCATAGAGCATCTGGCGGAGGTGCTTTGCGTCAGCAGGGGGAGCGTAATAAACGATCTGAAAAAGGTGAAGGAATGGCTTAAAGATCAGAATCTGGAACTTGAGTCCTCGCCAAGGTATGGCATAAAAGTACAGGGCAACGAAAAAGATGTCCGCCGCGCTGTCGTAAACCTCCTTACCGAAAATTTGGAAATGGAAAAGGCTCTCAACATCATAAAAGTTCCCATTCACCGGCGAATGGGTGTGGCGGTGGATCGCCGGCTGCAGAAATTGTTTGAAGACATGGATTTAGCTCCGATAGAAGAAACGGTGCACATGGCGGAAGAACAGATGGGGACTGTATTCTCAGATGGAGCTTATTCGGGGCTGGTGATTCATATGGCGCTGGCTCTAAAAAGGATTCGACTGGGAAAAGACATCGTCATGCCGAAGGAAGAACTGTTGAACCTGAAGCTTACAAAAGAATTTGCCGTAGCGTCGAGTATGGTTAAAAAGCTGGAAGAGAGTTATAATGTAAGGATTCCGGCAGATGAGATCGGATATATCACCATCCACCTGCTGGGCGGCAAAGTCGCGGCCTCGGAAATATACATGAAAGAAAATTGGGCCGTAATTCAAACTTTAACCGCAAAATTAATTGAAGACATACAGAAAAGGCTCGGCATGGACTTTTCTGCAGATGATGAACTGTACAAGGGTTTGATTGAGCACCTGGGGCCTACCATCTATCGACTGAAACATAAAATGCCGCTGAAAAATCCCATTCTCGAAGAAATCAAAATTAATTATGAGTACATATTTGCGGCAGTCAAAGGTGGATTAAAAGCGCTGGAAGATTTTGTGGGGGCTAAAATTCCCGAGGAAGAAGCAGGTTACATCACCATCCACTTTGGTGCAGCACTGGAGAGGTGCAAGTTCCCAAACGTCGGGATTTACAGGGTAATGGTGGTATGCGGCACCGGCATAGGGACGGCAAAACTGCTATCTTCCAGATTAAAATCGGAATTTGCGAATATACAAATAGTGGGTACCATGGCAAGCCATCAGGTTAAGGAAAAAAACTTGAATCACGATAAACATATAGATATCATTATATCCACGGTGCCCACCAGCTGCGCCGATTTGCCGGAAATAGTCGTAAATCCGTTGCTGCCGCCAGAAGACGTGGAAAAGATAAACAGGTTTATAAGCCGTCGACCTCCAAGAAGCTTTGAATCGGAAAGGGAAAATGTTTTGAAGCCTTCAATGGAAGAAATCCTGGCGATTATAGAAAGATACTGCACCATCAAAAATCGCAAAGAACTTGTTTCAGCTCTAGCAGAATATTTAAAATTGCCGCTACATGAATGCTCGAAGGGAGTTGTCAAGCCGGTGTTGAAAGATTTATTGACGGAAAAGACCATAAAACTAAATGTAGAAGCAAAAAATTGGGAAGAGGCCGTAAGAATAGGAGGTGAGATATTAGTAGAAAATGGTTTCGTGGAGCCCCGCTATGTGGATGCCATGATAAGGACTGTAAGGGAAATGGGGCCCTACATCGTCATCGCCCCGGGCATCGCCATGCCCCACGCCCGCCCGGAAGACGGGGTAAAACAAGTGTGTATGAGTTTAATCACTCTGAAAGAACCGGTGAACTTCGGGAATGAGGCAAATGATCCGGTGAAACTTGTTATTGAATTTGGGGCGATTGACAATCATACCCATCTACAGGCACTTTCGCAACTGATGAATCTTTTTACCAGCAAAAAATATACGGAATCGGTTATAAATACTCTTAATATTAACGAAGTATTAAAAATAATCAATAATTGCTCGAATATGGAGGTGAATATTGAATGAAAATTCTTGTAGTATGTGGCAGTGGTCTGGGCAGCAGTTTTTTAATTGAGATGAATATAAAGAAAGTTTTACAGGAATTGGGATTGAAAGCAGAAGTAGATCATGCCGATCTGGGATCGGCAAAAGGGTCTGGTGCAGATATACTTGTTGGTACAAGAGACATAGCTGTTCAACTTTATGATATAGGGTCTGAGGTTGTATCACTTGATAATATGATTGATATTGAAAGCATGAAAACAAAATTAATAGAAGCTATTGATAAGTTAAAAAAGTAAAATAATAAAATAAATATACTTGGAAAGGGGAATTCATATGTTATTTTTTAAATTCCTTATGAATGATGTGTTAAGTCAACCTTCCGTATTGGTAGGTTTGGTCGCACTTATCGGACTTTTGGCTCAGAAAAAGCCTGTGGAACAAATCATAACCGGAACAATCAAAACAATAATAGGATTTTTGATACTCTCTGGTGGAGCGAATATAGTTGTAGGTTCGTTGAGTCATTTCGGAACAATGTTTCAAAAGGGCTTTAATATTACTGGAGTCGTTCCAAACAATGAAGCTATTGTGGCGCTCGCAATACAGACTATAGGTTCGCAAACCGCTTTGATTATGGCATGTGGTATGGCTGTCAATATTCTGCTTGCAAGGTTCACAAAATTTAAATATATCTGGCTTACAGGACATCATACCTTCTACATGGCATGTATGCTGGCGGCTATACTACTGGCAGCGGGTTTTAAAGGGATATCTTTAGTTGTTGCAGGTTCAATTCTTTTGGGAATAACCATGGTTATTTTTCCGGCCCTTGCCCAGCCTATAATGAAGCAGATAACAGGTAGCGAGGATGTTGCATTTGCCCATTTTGGAACTATTGGCTATATTCTATCAGGTTATATTGGTAAATATATAGGTGATAAAAGCAAATCTACTGAAGACATAAAAATGCCGAAAGGTCTAACATTTTTAAGAGATAACACTGTTGCTATTGGCACGACGATGATGCTGGTATATGTTATCACGGCACTCTTTGCAGGAAAAGGCTATGTTGAAAAAGAATTGAGCGGAGGAATGAATTATTTAGTTTTTTCGATTCTTCAGGCACTAACATTTTCAGCTGGTGTATATGTCATTCTGGCAGGCGTACGTATGATTCTTGGCGAAATTATACCGGCATTTAGAGGGATTGCCCTTAAAATTGTACCTAATGCAAAACCCGCACTGGATTGCCCGGTAGTCTATCCTTATGCACCGACTGCGGTTTTAATCGGATTTTTATCAAGCTTTTTAGCAGGAATAGTTGGAATGTTTATTCTAATAGCCATGAAAGCAACGGTTATAATTCCTGGAGTTGTACCTCATTTCTTCTGTGGAGCAACGGCTGGAGTATTTGGAAATGCCATGGGAGGCAGAAGAGGAGCAGTTATTGGTTCTTTTGCTCATGGTCTGTTGATAACATTTTTACCGGTATGGTTAATGCCCGTTCTCGGGAATCTGGGTTTTGCAAATACCACTTTTAGCGATGCGGATTTTACTGTTACAGGGATAATAACAGGAAATGTAGCAAGATTTTTTGGAAGTACAGGAATATATATACTTATTATAGTATTGCTGCTTGTTCTTTTCATACCTTCATTTTCTAAAAGATATGTTGATACTGCAAAATCGCAAAAAACTGTATAGATAAAAATTCAATGCCCGGGAATTTCCCGGGCAAAACTTTGTGGGAGGGAAATATTATGTTAAATACAGAAGAAATATTTTTTCTAAAACAAAAATCTGCACAGATCAGAAAAACTATAATCGAAATGTTGTATCAAGCAGGCTCCGGGCACACTGGAGGTTCGCTGTCGCTTGTTGAAATCCTTGTATATCTATATTTTAAAGAAATAAAAATTAATATGGAGAAACCTAAAAGTACCGAAAGAAATATGCTTATATTGTCCAAAGGCCATGGATGCCCGGCTTTATATACAGTATTAGCGGAAATTGGATTATTTAACAAAGATGTTTTAAAAACATATAAAAAACTAAATAGTATATTGCAGGGTCACCCCGATAGATTAAAAACTCCAGGCATTGATATGAGTACAGGTTCACTGGGGCAGGGATTATCTGTGGGGATTGGATGTGCTTTAGCCGATAAAATTAAAGGAGATAACCATAAAACTTATGTAATACTTGGAGATGGGGAACTTCAGGAAGGTCAGATATGGGAAGCTGCTATATTCGCTTCAAGAAATGATCTGGATAATTTGTGTGTGTTCATTGATAATAATAAACTGCAGTTGACATCAAAAGTTGAAGAGATATTCGGAAAGAGAAACTTAAGTTTGATATGGAAAGATTTTGGGTGGGAATCCATTGAAATCGATGGGCATGATTTTGATGAGATTGATTCAGCAGTTCTTTATCCGACTAAAAAGCCGAAGATAGTCATCGCCAATACTATTAAGGGGAAAGGTATTTCTTTTATGGAAAATAAAATTGAATGGCATTCGAAGAAAATATCTGAAGATGATTATAAGAAAGCATTGAATGAGTTATTAATATAACAATAAATGAGGTGAATAAAGTGGAAGAAATTAGAGATATCTTTGGAAAAGAATTACTAGAAATTGGGAAAAAAGAAAAAAGGATTATTGTCCTGGATGCGGATGTTGGGAGCTCAACACGATCATTAAAATTTTCAGAGTTGGGGCAAAGATTTATACAGTGCGGAATCGCAGAACAAAATATGGTGGGAATAAGTGCGGGTCTTGCTTTGAAAGGTATGATACCGATTGTAACTTCATTTGCGGTTTTTATCACAGGGCGGTGCTACGATCAAATCAGAATATCTATTGCATATCCAAAATTAAATGTCAAGATAGTAGGAAGCCATGCGGGTTTAACCGCTGGTCCTGACGGACCAACCCATCAGGCCATTGATGATATTGCTTTAATGCGAGACCTCCCTAATATGATGGTTCTGGAACCGGCTGATAAAAAAGAAATGAAAATTGTTTTAAATGAGTCTATAAAACATAATGGTCCTGTATATATAAGAATAAATCGAGGAGGCTCTCCGGAAGTTTGTAATATTGATGATATATGTTTTAAAAAAATCAATATATTAAAAAAAGGTAACGATGTTGGAATTCTGGCTTCCGGATTTATGGTTGACAAGGCTTTAAAAGCTGCAAAAATTCTTGAAACAGAACATATAAATGCTCTGGTGGCAGATATACATTGTATAAAACCTCTTGATGTCGATACCCTTTTAGATATTGCAAGGAAGGTAAGATTTATACTGACAATTGAAAATCACAGCATAATAGGAGGAATGGGATCGGCAGTAAGCGAGATTCTAGCAGAACTATATCCACTGCCTATTATAAAAGTGGGAGTAAAAGATACATTTGCAGAATCAGCAGATACAATGCAACTTTTTGAAAAATATGGTTTAACAGAGGCTAATATAATTGATATAATAAAGAGGCATTTAAAATCAAATTTTTAAACCTGTCGATACTCCTTAGCTAAGCAAATTACTTGGTATGAAAGATAACTTTTCTTCTGGGGATATTTTTCGTAATGGACATAATTTACATTTAAGACTGCAGCCGGCAATGGTCGATAGAGGGGTCGTGCTTCGAGCACCACTGTTAGATAAGGCTGACCGCCGAACTGCAGCAATTAATATCTCTAAAGCAAGGGGGCTGTAATGTTGCTTTACGTAGGTATTGATTGGGCCGATACCCAACATCGCGTATCTATCATTGACTCTCAAGGGGTGGAAAAAGCTAATTTCACTGTTCCTCATAACAGAGAAGGCTTAGAACATTTAAAGGAAAAACTCATTAAATTAGCTCAAAATCCTCAATCATTAGCCTGTATTATAGAAACTAAGCATGGGCTTTTGATACAGTTCTTGCTGGAAGAAGGCTTCGCTGTATATCCTGTAAATCCCAAGGTTGTTGACCGGCGGCGCAAGCCTTCCGGCGCTAAAAGCGATCCGCTGGATGCTCGCATCTTAGCTGAACTTGGCAGAACAGATATTAATATCTTGCGGCAACTTAAGCCGGATTCTGAATTAATCCAGGAGCTTAAAATCTTAACCCGTGACCAGGATACTTTAATCCGGGAATCTACCCGCTTAACTAACCGCTTGATTTCTTGCTTGAAAGAGTATTTTCCGGTAGCCCTCGAGCTTTTTTCTAAACCTACTTTGCCTGTTACTCTGGATTTTTTGAAGAAATACCCTACATTGGAATCAGCACAAATAGCTTCTGTACCGGAATTGGCAGCTTTTTTAAAGTCTCATAAGCATCCAAAGCCTAATCAGACAGCTTCTGAAATATATCAAAAGCTACATTCTCCTCAGCTTAAGGCAAACCCTATAGTTACAAGAACTAAAGCCCGTCTGATGCTGGCTATAGTTCTTCAGCTCGAACCGCTCCTCGAGCAAATCAAAGAGTATGATGAGGAGATAGAGCGCCTTTTTAAGCTCCACTCCGACAGCAAGTTGTTTGACAGTCTGCCTGGAGCGGGTCCACGGCTGGCACCGAGACTGCTGGCGGAGTGGGGAGACGATAGAGAACGCTTTCTGAACGCTTCTGTAGTCCAAGCACTGGCTGGAACTTCTCCGGTACTATACCAGAGCGGCAAATACTGCTTTGCTAAAAGACGAAAATCCTGTGTAAAACCTTTCCGCAATGTATTGCACCAATTTGCTTATCAAACAGTACTTTGGGTTGATTGGGCTCGTGAATATTACAATAAAAAGCGTTCTTCCGGCAAGTCTCATCATGAAGCTGTAAGGGCTTTGGCTAATATCTGGGTTAGGATTATCTTTGCTATGTGGAAAAGCTGCCGACCTTATGATGAATCAATCTTTCTTTCAGCAAAAGCCAAACATAGCTTAGCTGCAGCATAGCAGCAGCAACTGTTAGATAAGGCTTTTCTTGCAATAGTCTATTTTTGGGGTTACGTTTCCATTGTATAACATATTTGTTATTATTTAGGATATTATTGATTTTTTAATTTAATCGATTATTGACATAGAGGGTCTGCTATGCAGGTGGTGATGATTATCGAAATACCCCTTACCGGCAGGAAAATACAATAATCATGTAGAAAAATAATTTCAAAGGGGGATATCTTGCATGCTTGAGTTTTTAAATTACTCTTCACCGGTTTATCGCGGAATCATATTGAGCATATTAGCCGGTATGGCAACAGGTTTGGGGGCTCTGCCGCTTCTTTTCATCAGAAAGAGATTTTCCGGCGGCATAATCGATGCTTCCCTGGGGTTTGCAGCGGGAGTGATGCTGGCTGCCACGGCGTTCAGTCTGGTGCTTGCTTCCATAGAGGAAGGCGGCCTTATTCCCATGATTGTTGGAATGGCAGCGGGAGTTTTATTTGTGGATCGCATGGATAAAATGATTCCACACGACCATTTTGTCAAGGGCCATGAGGGACCGGGCATGAGTCGCCTGAGAAAAATATGGCTGTTTGTTTTTGCTATAATCATACATAACTTTCCCGAAGGCCTGGCTGTGGGGGTTGGTGGATTTTCAAAGCATGCATATTCACTTGCTTTTGCCATAGGAGCGCAAAATATTCCCGAAGGCCTAGCGGTTGCAGCCGCTCTTATTGCTGCTGAATATAGCCCAGGCTATGCTGTATTCATAGCATTTCTTTCAGGTCTGGCCGAACCCGTGGGAGGGATGCTTGGAGCGGGACTGGTGGGCATCTCCTCATCCGTATTGCCCTATGCCCTGGCCTTCGCGGGAGGCGCCATGCTGTTTGTCATCAGCGATGAAGTAATCCCCGAAACCCATTCCGGAGACCATCAACGGCTGGCTACTTTTTCACTCGTCTCGGGATTTATTCTGATGACCATTCTGGATACTCTATTTTGAACAAATGTAAATCTTGCCGGCTGTAATACAAATAATATGATTTTGGTATGATGATGCGAATAATGAGATGGAAAAAAATAGAGGCCGCCTTTATGTCCGTGTTCATAGGGACACATACTGAACCATGGGTTTTGTAAAGGCAGGCAGCAGATTCCGCTGTCTGCCTTTGCCGTTAACCGGCTATTTTCTGTGCTTCTTCAGCAAATGCGCCGAGAATGCCGATGTCTCTGTAACGTATGACAATCTTTTGTTCCGCTGTTCTGGAATAACGCTCGCCGCGTTCGCCCACTTCAATGCGCTCGATAAACAGGTGCAGAAGCTCGCCGGTCAGCTCCGGAATCTCGGTATAGCGTTTGGCTTTCTCAACAAACCGGGAGACATTGGAGATAGACTCCTGGAGTTTGTTTATTCGCTCCACAGCCTGGGGAATTCGTTCCTTCAGGCTGTCCTGCTCATTGGTGTAGTCGGTGGACAGCATCCGGAACTGCTCGTTGGTAATACGACCCAGCACATTGTCCTCGTAGAGCCGCTTGAATAAGGCTGCCAGTTCGGTTTCTCTGCGGCGCATTGCATCCAGCTCCCGCTGGAGCCGGTCGATCTCCCGTTTGGTTTCGGCACTGTTTCTCTGGTTGATATGCCGGATGAACAATGCCTCCTGTTGCCTGGCGAAATGGGTAACCCGGCGCAGATCGTCCAGAACGATTGTCGACAGCTGGATTTCCCGGATGTAATGAGCGGTGCACATTTCCTTACCGCGCTTCTTGTAGGTGGAGCACATGAAGTTGTTTTTCACTGCGTCCATGGTATGCGCCCGATGGAGTACCATCGTCCCGCCGCAGTCTGCGCAGTAGACCAGACCGGAGAACATGTTTTGTTCCGCCATGTTCGCCCTGCGCCGCTTGTGCTTTCGGATGTCCTGCACGATATCCTAGGTTTCTTTAGTCACCAGCGGCTCGTGGGTGTTCTCAAACCGAAGCTGTTCCGCTTTGGGGCGCTCGATCCGCTTCTTGTTTTTGTAGGATATCGTGGTAGACTGCAGGCTGATAGTGTGTCCCAGATAGACCTCGTCCTCCAGAATGCTGGCTACTGTTGTATTGCTCCAGTCATAGGGCCTAGTGGTGTCCACGCCGGTCAGAAGCACACCGGTTTTATGGTAGTAATAATTACCGGGTGTGAGAATCTGTTCTTTCTTAAGCTGCCTTGCGATCTGGCTGGGTCCTTTCCCTCCGGCGCAGAGGCTGAAAATCCTTTGCACAACCGGCGCGGCATCCTCATCTGGTATAATCTTTCTTTTCGGATCGTTCTCGTCTTTTTTGTAGCCGTAGGGCGCTCTGGTCGCCACACGTTCGCCCCGTTCCGCCTGTGCTTTCTTAACCGCACGGATCTTCCGGCTGGTATCTTTAGCGTAAAAATCATTGAACAGATTCATGAACGGGGTAAAATCATTGTCGCCGTAAAGGCTGTCCACATTGTTGTTGACAGCGATGAAGCGGATGCCATAGCTGGGGAATACCATCTCGGTGTACTGTCCGACCAGCAAGTAGTTTCTCCCTAACCGGGACATGTCCTTGACGATGATGGTCGCCACTTTGTCGTTTTCCACCAGCCTCATCAACTCATTCCATCCCGGACGGTTGAAATTCGTGCCGCTGTAGCCATCGTCAGAAAGGAATAAGGTGTTTTCAAAGCCGTTGTCGGCGGCATATTTCTCCAGCATCATCCGCTGGTTTTGGATACTGTTGGATTCGCCTTCGCGGTCATCCTCCTGACTGAGCCTGGCGTAAAGTATTGTATATTTTTGGTTTGCCTGTTTCATAAATACCTCCTTCTTGATGGCAAACCGATACGGAAAATGGGATTGCGGAGTTTCCGCAATCCCAATCATACCGAAGGATTTGCCGCTAGTCTAGCGGATTCAGAAAGAATTTCTTTCAGCTTCCTGCTCTTTATCGATAAGAGAAAGCAGCTTGTCGGTTGGGGTTAGGTGCGCATCCTTCGGGAACACCGAGCTTATGACGAACTTTTTTCCGCCTACAATCATCCTGCGTTCCAAGCAAATATCGTCCGGTTCCTCTTTCAACTCCGTATCCTCGAACAGCGCGACCGGCGTGCCGTCAAGCTCGCTGTCAACAATTCCAGCCGTGTCATAGCTGCCGCAAAGACCGGTTTCAAGGTAGTGCCGATTGGCGTTTTTGACCCTCCTGACCCATATCCGCCGTTTCATTATGCCGTATTTTTCAAACACTCTCTCGGTTTGTGATGTCTTTGGATGCTTGTCCCGAAGCACGATAACGCATCCGGGGAATGCGTAAGCATTGAAAAATGGCTGACTTTTCATTATATCCATAATTGATCATTATCCTTTCTTTGAAGTGCAGAGTAAAACAAAACAGTCCTATCTTCTTTTTAGTAGGACTGCCTTTGTGCCATATCTTATTCTAATCGGAAGGTTTGTCCCATCGTTGGTTCCTGTAAGGGTGTGGTGATCCGCTGAAAAAGCGCATCCATTTTATCGTAATGACATGCAAAGGCTTCAGCGCTGGCCTCGATCATTTCCCTGTCGGTAACCTGGGAAAAGTCTACCTGGTATCCCGCGTTTTGTATCCCTTAGCTGACTTGCAGAATGGATTTTTTTGTTGTTTTTGCTTATACTTCCATGACTTTGCAGAAAGTGAGCCATCTTGGTTTAAGATTTGTTTGGTTAATTCAAGAAGCACCAAATGTGAGCCAAGTTGGTTTCAGTTTTACTATATCAAAGGGCGCAGCTCCGAAAGTTAGCCAACATGGTATACTTTCCGCTGACTTCGATTCCCGCCATACCGCAAAGTTAGCCATCATGGTTACAATTCGCTCCGTGGAACTTCAGGAAGGATGCAAGGATGCAAAGTGTATAAGACATTGCACCCTTGCACCCTTAACCAGGAAGCTGCCAGTACCAATGGTTTGCATGCTTAACTGCCTGAACGCCGACGTTTTTCTTTGCAATGTTGACTGTACGCTCCGAGATGCAAAGCTCCTTTGCTCGTCGGAATATTTCCTCCACCGGAACAGGCTTACTGAGCAGTTCCTTGAGCTCCTGCTCCATTTGCATAGTTTTTGTTTGTACCGAACCTGCGCCGGAAAGAACTTCATCAACAGTAGTATCGCAGTAGCCTTTCCACTGAAAACCGTTTTCCGCATCCAGAGAGAATGCAATGGATCTACCCTCCGGTACCAGGCTGCTCTTGTCGTGGGCTACCACGCGGACAGACGGATCGCTTTTCAATCTGCCGACCAAGAGCACACTCCTTGCCGCCGCGCGGAAATCGATGGAACCCAAACCACGGTAGGAAGCTTTCAAGCCCTGCGCCTTGTTCATATGGCCGATGAGGATGACAGCGCAGCCGGCACGATCCGCCATGGAACAAAGACGTTTAATCACCGGACGCACCTCATTGACGCGGTACATGTCCACGTCACAGCCGAGGTATGCCTGCAAAGGATCAAGCACGATCAGACGCGCGCCCGTTTCCCAAATAGCCTGTTCCAGACATTCGTCACATAGGGTCAGCTCCCGGTCGGATTCATCAATGACAAGCACGCGGGAACAGTCCGCGCCCGATTGTACCAGACGGGGTTTGATGGTATCCGCTAATCCGTCCTCCGCCGACTGGTAGATGACGTTGATAGGCGGACTAGCCGCTTCTTCCTCCGGCAGCGGCTCGCCGTTTGTCAGCAGCGCGATCATCGCCAGAACAAAAGAGGTTTTTCCTTCTCCGGGATCGCCCTGAATGATAGTGACCTTGCCATAGGGGATGTACGGATACCACAGCCATTGCACCTGCTCCGATGGAATGTCGCTCATTCGGATAAGCCTGTTTTTCTTTTTCTGCATATTCTTACCTCCGTCCACAGAGTTTGTTTTGATTTTTGCACCGCGCTCCCGGCCAGGTTCCTGCCCTGCGGCCTTGCGTGACCAGCACGGCGTTCTCATCTCATTGGCACGCTCACTTGCATTTGCAGGGTCCTGCCATGCTTCGCCTGAAAGTATCCACTCCGGGTACGGCTATTCAATTTTAAATCTTTCTTTTGCCCCGATTTCATTTTTACAAATGCCGTGGTAAAATGATACAGAGAATGCAAATAATTTATTTTTGACCTTCTGCCTTGACAAGGATAATTTGTCTAGCCGCTCGGCATCCGAAAGGCTAGTCGGCTTCTATTTTCAGTTTCCGAAATTGAGCAGCTTTACCGTGCAGACGGGCTTCGCGGTGGCTCCGGTGAAAAAGGGCGCTTTGGATTACGAGAAGGTTGCGGAAATACACAGAGAAAACATCACGGACACCAGACAAACGCTGGATGCCATCCACGAGGATTGTTCCATGGTCAGCCTGCTGCCGTATTATCGCATTCAGTCGCTGGATGAAATGCTGTTCCTTGAGTTTATGGAAATGCTCAAGCGCTGCATCCAGGTGAAGCGGTGCAGGCTGTGCGGCCGGTATTTCGTACTGATTGACAAGCGCAAACGGGAGTATTGCGGAAGAGAATATTCAGAGGGAAGGACCTGTCAGGAAGTCGGCCCGCTGCTCCGGTATGAACAGAACTTAGAGGCAGATGAGTATCTACGTAAATTTGAAACCGAGTATAATAAAATCTACTCCCGCTTTTACAGGGCTGACGGCAAGACAGATGCTGAATTCTCTGGCAAGGACATGACACGGGATGAATTTCGCATATGGTCAAAGGCCGCGTCCAAGGCAAAAGCCGATTACCAGAAAAGATTGATAACCGGCGAAGAGATGTTGAATATAGTACGGACGAGGACTTAATCTCAATATTAACTTGACATTTTCTCCAATCAAAGAAATGGAGCATTTAAACCTGCTGTTTTGCCAGCGGTTCCTGATTGTTAAAGCAATGGACATTTTTCTTCAGAAGATGGCCAACCGGTTACTGCACTCGCTGACCTGGCGGGACAGGGAAACGTTGAAGCAAGTGCTTCAGTTGCTGTTGGATGAGGCTTTAAATTGATAATTTCTCGTTGCGGCACGTCGTTCATCGGACATCGGTGCAGAAGCCGGCTGAAAACGGTGTTGCTTCAGTGTGAACGCCGTCATGGTATCCGGCAACCGGCATTACTCCCACTCCAACGGTTTCTAAGCCCGGCAGGACAGATAAAAAAGACAGGCAGTGTATCTGTTTGGCACCGCCTGTCTTTTTTATCCGGCTATTTTCTATTTTCGATTGACTCTTGTATATTTCTTTTATTTGCAATATGCAAATAAAAGAAGTATATTAATTGTATAATTACGGGATGAAGGAGATGGGCGTCATGCTTTATTTGACCGTGAAGGAGGCCGCGGAGAAATGGGGGCTGGGCACCCGGATTGTAACCCTGTATTGCGTAGAAAATAGAATTGAGGG
>JANLFP010000013.1 GCA_024655905.1 Tepidanaerobacteraceae bacterium | reverse complement strand
CTGAGCCAGGATCAAACTCTCATGTTTAATCTCTTATCTCTGCTCTCTCGAGCTTCAATTTCTTCTTCTGCCCGTTGAAGCCTTTCCGGCTCCTGAACTGACAGGGTCTTTTGTGTTTTTGCTTTAGCCTTTGGTTTTTGTCTTTGTCGTTTCTGACTTCTGACTTCTGACCTCCGGCTTCTGCTTTTTGTCTGGCGTAACACTGTTCAGTTTTCAAAGACCACATTGAATATCAAGTATACTAAAATAATGACTGGATTTATATTATACTATGCTTTTAATCTATTGTCAACATCTGCCGAAATAAATTTTTAGGCCTGACAATTTTTTATTTTACCATTCTGTTCGTTTTGTGTCAATATATCTTTTTTTATTTTTTTATTTTTATTGCGAACTGCACGGCAAAAAATAATATAACACAGTATGTTTTACCTTTCAATAATTATCGAAAGTAATTATGCTGTATCTATTTTATTATTCTCGCAATTTCTTAACATAACTCATTTTTTCATTTCTATTTAAAATCAAGTATCGCTTGCGGGACATTCCCGACTATAATTGTTTCAGCAATTGGAACGTCGGTCTTTACAACCATGTTTGAGCTTAAAAAGGGCTGTACTATTTTTATTTCGGCATTTATATCCAGCATAATTCTGTGTCTGGTTTGATTTATCCCAGCTTCTTCGAAAGCTTCAGTAGTATTAACATAAACTGTTCCGACAGGATATAGCGAAATTTTTATCGACGGTCCAAAATTAGCCAATATTTTACTTCCCGTTATCATTCCAAGCGGAATTTTTATTCCATCCATTGTGATTTCCTGCAGAGTCTTTACCACTTCTAGAGAAGTCTCAGTCTCTAACCGATTTATTTCTATGGTGTTTATCTGAATTAAAGTTATCTGACCGCTTGCATTTTTATGAATCGTAATCAAGTCTTTATACTGAACATCTTTTGTTATTTTGTCTTTAACAGCCATATTAATCGCCTCAGTAGCTAGAATTCTCGCTCTCGCTTCAGCTATTGCAAAAATACTTGGAGAAAGTTGTCTCTCAATAAAAATAAATATGCCCACAAAGATGAAAATAAAGATAGTAATTATTGCAATAAAATTTATAAAACCGTAACTATTGCGCCGCTTGTAAAATCTCTTTATAAACACAATAATTCCCTCCTACTTATATTATGCGGGAAGGTTGCATTTTGTGAATGATGGTAATATGAACAAATTAAGATTTCCCTTGTGATTTTTATTGTGGTATAATATTTTTATGCAAAAGGCCAATCCTGGGGGGTAAAGCATGAGAAAGCATAAAAATAAACTTAAAATATGGTCGTTTAAGAATATAATGCTCGTTTTTCTTATTGTGGTGTTTATCGGTATAGGCGCGGGGCTTGGTCTGTTTTTTTCTTATATTAAAGACGCACCTGCTTTCGATCCCAACAAGTTGAAACCAAGTGAAACATCTTTTGTTTATGATAAAGATGGCAAAGTAATAGCTGAACTTCATGGAGAACAAAATAGAGTACCGGTAAATATTGAACAAGTGCCCGACTATTTGAAAAATGCTTTTATAGCCATTGAAGACCAGTATTTCTATCAGCATAAAGGAATAAATGTCCGATCAATTTTTGGAGCCTTATGGGCGGATATTGTACATGGTGGTTATCATAGAGGCGCCAGCACTATCACTCAGCAACTTGTAAAACTTGCTTTTTTAAGCCCGGAAAAGGCTCTTAAGCGCAAAGCGCAGGAAGCATGGCTTGCGATACAATTGGAAAGGCATTATACCAAAGATCAGATTCTGCAGTTTTATTTAAATCAGATTTATTTCGGCCATTCGGCTTATGGAGTGGAAGCGGCTGCAGAGATTTATTTTGGCAAAAGTGTCGACAAATTGGATCTGGCGGAATCTGCTATGCTGGCAGGTATACCAAAAAGTCCTTCTCTCTATTCTCCATATATAAATTTTGAGAGAGCAAAAGAACGCCAGGAAATAATTTTAAACACTATGGTAGAAAGAAATTTCATATCACGCGAGGAAGCCGAAAAGGCAAAGAATGAAAAACTTCAACTGATTGGATTAAAGAACATCAAGGCTGATTATAAAGCTCCTTATTTTACGGATTACGTAATTCAGGAACTGGCGGCACAATTGCAGAAGGAATTTGGTATGTCTGAGGATGAGGCTTTTGATAAGATATATAATGATGGTTTAAAAATATATACAACCGTGGACATTAAAATACAGGAAGCAGCAGAAAAAGCATTGGCCGACCCAAAAAATTATCCTTATTCAAAAGAGGATAAAAATGGAATCCTCCAGCCTCAAGCTGCTGTAGTTGTCATAGATCCCCATACGGGATATATAAAGGCAATGGTTGGTGGAAGGGAACATCAACAAAGGCTGGGCTTTAATCGGGCTACTCAGGCATTCAGGCAACCCGGCTCAGCATTTAAACCAATTGCAGTATACACAGCAGCCATAGACATGGGATTTACTGCAGCCACTGTTGTTGATGATTCTCCAGTTTCCTACCCTTCAGGTTCCGGGAAGACCTGGACCCCTGAAAATTATACAAGGGATTATAAAGGATTGACAACAATCAGAACCGCAATTGCCAATTCAGTTAATGTGGTAGCTGTAAAAGTTTTAAAAAGTATTGGTGTAGACAGAGGCATAGAATATGCTCAAAAACTTGGTATCAAAGACTTAGTGCTATCAGGAAATAAAAATGACCGTCAGCTGACTATAGCTCTTGGGGGCCTGACAAAAGGAGTTACGCCGCTGGAGTTGGCTTCGGCTTACGGAACTTTAGCCAATCAGGGTGTCCATATAGAACCTTTGGCTATATTAAAAGTTGTGGATAAAAATGGTAAGACTTTAATTGAAAACAAACCAGAGCAATGGCCTGCAATCAGCAAGCAGGTGGCTTTTATTATGACCGATATGTTGCGAAGCGTCGTAACTGAAGGTACTGGCAAAAGACTGGCAAACTTGCCTTTTCCCGTAGCAGGGAAAACAGGTACTACGACCGACAATAAAGATGTATGGTGGGTCGGGTATACTCCGCAACTAGTTGCAGCGGTGTGGATGGGTCACGACGACCCTACCGGCATGTCCAACGTGGCAGGCGGTTATCAGCCGGCTCTTATTTGGAAACAGATAATGACCGTAGCTCAGCAAGACCTTCCAGTACAGAACTTTATTAAACCCGATGGAATTGTAGGACCGATAAATATTTGCATTGATTCGGGCAAACTTCCAACCGAACTATGCTATAAAGATCCCAGAGGGAATAGGATTCGTGGAGAATTTTTTATAAAAGGAACCGAACCGACCTCCTTCTGCGATGTTCACGTAGAAAAGCAAATAGATGTTTCCACAGGTCTGCTAGCCACGCCTTATTGCCCGCCCGATTTGGTGCAGTCCAAAGTATTCATTCAAAGGCAAGAACCTTATAAAGCATCCCCGAAAGGTCAAATACCTCTGGATGCAAAATATGAGGCTCCTTACGAATACTGTAATGTTCACGGTATTGGCGGAGTGCCGGATAATTTTCAACCTCCGGACGTCAATACATGGAATACTGAAAACCAGTCTGAAATGCCTCAGAATGATAACAAACAAGAAAATATGCAGCAACACACTCAGACACCTTGATGCTGCATAATGTTAAAAATAATAAAAAATATAAGGGGATGTTTATCCCCTTATATTTTATTTTTTAATAAACTCATCGGAATCGATCACCTCTATGCCGTGCTTTAGTAAATATGCTGCAGAAACCCCCATTCCCGCTCTTAACACACCTTTGAATGTTCCGTCATAAATCTTGCAACATCCGCATGATGGACTCCTGGATTTTAATATTGCTTTATTTGCGCCAACCAACTTTGCTAGTTTAAGAGCTTCCTTGGCACCCTCGAAAAATTTTAAGGTAACATCCTCTCCTTCGGATGTAATAACCCGAGCCCTGCCTTCTATAACATCCAACCCATCACCGCCCAGAATTTCAGCCGGAACTCTGGGAGTCGGCATACCTCCTGCCTGTTCCGGACATATCGGCACTGCTATCTTATTTTTGACTAATTCTTCAATGCTAGCATTAAAATTGTTTTTGGCATTGTATTTACAATTAAATCCGGCAAGACATGCGCTTATCAAAATCATTATTTAAATTCCACCACCGTTACTCCCAGACCACCTTCGTCAAGATTGCCCGGTCTGAAAAATTTGACTTCCGATTTCTTCCTCAACATGTCAGCAATACCTTGGCGCAAAATCCCAGTCCCTTTCCCGTGAATTAAATATACCGGTGACACTCCAGCAATAAAAGCATCATCCAGATATTTATCTACCTTAATCAGAGCCTCATCCAATGTGCATCCTCGAATATCTATCTGTTTTGAAACATTTCTAGCTTTTTCCATTGCCAAGCTCGCAAATCTCGACTTTTGAAACGACTGACTTTCGTCATGCGCTCTTACAAGGCTTTTTAAAGGAATATTGACCTTCATTACTCCCACCTGAAGCAAAGCTGATTTTTCTGTTTCGTTTATGGAAATAATATAACCCTCTTGATTCAGCCCTGTAATTTTGACTTTTTCTCCCGGTTTGAATGGTTCTGTCTGTTTTGCTGAACTCGCATACAGTAAATGCTTTTTTGAATCTATTAGTGTTTCTCCTGTTTCTCTCAACCATACCCGGGTGGTCTCAATTGCTTTGTCGCGCATTTGCCTCGTGTCTTTTTCATTAATCTCTTTAAGATGTGAGATGATTTGCTCCGCTTCGTTTTCAACCTTTTCCAGCAGTGTTCTGGCTTTTTCCTTTGCTTTTTCCATGATTTTTTCATACTGCTGGCGGAGCTTTTCTCTTTCCTCTTCAAGTTTCTCCAATTTTTTTATATACTGCCTGCGAAGGGAATCGAGCTCCTTTTTTTCTTCTTCGGCTTTATTTTTTTCCTGTTCTATATGCTTTAATAAATCTTCCATCTTTATATTCTCTGATGCCAAAAACCCTCTGGCGGAATCAATAATACTCTTGTTTAATCCAAGCCTTTGAGCTATTTCAAAGGCATTGCTTTTACCAGGTATGCCTATGGTAAGCCTGTAAGTCGGGCTCAAAGTTTTCACATCGAATTCGACACTGGCATTTTCTATGCCATTTGTAGAATATGCAAAAGCTTTGAGCTCGCTGTAATGTGTAGTGGCTATTACCTTTGATCCTTTTTCATAAAAGTAACTCAGGATAGCCATAGCCAGAGCGGCGCCTTCGGCAGGATCGGTTCCAGCGCCCAATTCGTCTAGCAAAATTAGAGAATTGCTGTTGGATTCGTCCACTATTTGCTTGATATTTTTCAGGTGTGATGAAAAAGTACTGAGACTCTGCTCAATGCTCTGTTCATCGCCAATGTCTGCAAACACTTCATCAAAAATAGCAAGTTCCGTACCCTCCTCAGCAGGTATGTGAATGCCCGATTGACTCATTATTGCCATCAGGCCTACAGTTTTCAGGGAAACTGTTTTCCCTCCCGTATTAGGACCCGTTATTACGAGGATTGAAAACTTATCACCCAATATGACATCTATAGGAACTACTTCTCCTTTTAACAGCGGATGCCTTCCTTTTTTAATATTTATAAAGCCTCTGTTATTAAAATACGGCTCCACGCCTTTAATGTCAATACTGTAGCCCGCTCTTGCCATGATAAAATCCAGTTTTGCCAGATTGTCTAAAGTATACGACAACAAATCATGGTTCTCCCGTATTTTTAGAGTAAATTCCCATAATATCTTTTCAATTTCTTTTTTTTCCTCAATTTCCAGTTGGGCAAGTTCATTATTCATCTGTAAAACCGGCATTGGTTCGATATATAAAGTTGAACCGCTTGAAGACTGATCGTGGACTATTCCCGGAAAAACTCCTCTAAATTCCTGTCTTACAGGTATGACATACCGGTCTTTTCGAACAGTAACTATTGGTTCCTGCAGTATTTTCTGGTATTGGCTTGAATTGATTATATCCTCCAGTTTCTCTCTAATTCTCTGAGAAAGAATCTTTTTCTGTCTTCTTATGGCGCTGAGTTTTACGCTGGCATTGTCCGCAATTTCATCCTCGTTCAATATTACTTTTTTAATTTTTTCTTCTATGGATTGAAACGAATGCAACCCCTGTATAATTTCATCCAACATGGGGCTGCTTTTGGGTTTTTTCTCGACCCATAATGCTTTTATGAGCCGAGAAGTGCGCATAGTTGATGCTATATCAAGAAAATCTTTTGGTGCAAGTACCGACCCCAGTTTCGCCAAACGCAGAGGATTCCTTATATCTTTAAGCCCGTCAAGCGGAAAATGAATTCCGCTTTTTAATGCCGCAACCCCTTCACTTGTTTCCCGCTGTAACTTTTTCACCGTAAATTCATCGCTAAAGGGCTCCAAGTTGAATATGAGTTGTTTTGCCATTGCGGAGTTGGCGTATTCACTTAAAATCTTTTTGATTTTATCAAATTCAAGAATGGTTTGTACTCTCTTATTCATCTTAACCCCCATTCCGCCGGTAGGTTTTGCGGCACAAATAGTAATGAAAAGTTATTTTTCAAGCTATCACCTGAAATTCATTATATTACACCTCTGAAATAATGACCATGTGTAAAATTGGGAATTATTTCTTTTATATCTTTTACATCTTTTATCCTGCTTTCATTTCTTGATGTTACATAGAATGATATCAAGTCATGAATTCTCTCGGGCTTTTCATGGACTAGATAGAGCTGTGCCACATTAATATTTGTTTTTTTTATCTCCTCTATATAATTTATCATGCATAGTTCGTAACTATTATATATATGGGTCCTACTTTTCTCATCAATTCTTACAGTAAATATTTTTCCTATCCTGTCTTTTATTCCGAAAACATTTTGCATTTTATTTGTTTGACAATCCAATAAATTGTGTTCACTTACCATAAGAGGTATCCTGCCGTGAACAATGCATTCCGTTTCTATTTCGCTTTTTAACTGCTTTATTTGATTCAGGTTTAGTTCGACAGACAGTATAGCTCTTTTTGCACCGAGTTTTTCCAGAACATTTAAACTCAAAGAATTGAAAACATTTAGGGAAAAGTCCGCCACCACCTCAAAGCCATTATTTTTTGCCTGACTCAGAACCCCAAGATTCCCCGCAAGAACACCTGTCACCTTGTTTTTGATTTTTTTCAGGGCGGAACATATATGCTCCATTTCAAAAGTTTTAGTTATTCGCGGAAAAACTAAAAAAAATTCTCGACCGGTATCTTTTATGAATTCGTATGCCTGTTCATAGGTAGAAAGAGTTGCAAAAATATCTTCCGAACCATAGTATATTATATCGGCTCCGGCCGATAATGCGGCTCTTACTGCTTCTGGAGTGTTCACCCTAACGCTGAGTTTTAATGGCGAGCTCAAATCCGCTGCTTTTTTTCCACCATAGAAGCAATCAAGATGCTGTTTCCAGTTTCCGGGCGGTGTTAATTTAATATGTTTATTTATTCTCTGGCGCTCAATATCTTTAACAGCATTTCTCCGAAGTTCATTTATTACACTGAATGGCACCATTATGTCATTATCCAACCGGGCAGTAAATTTTCTAAGCTTAAACACTGTATTTCCAAGCCGGTCAACCTGCTCTTTGAGTGTTTTTTCATCAAGCGGTCTGTTTTTTGCCTTCTCTGTAACATAATCGGATCTTTGAATCGATATATTGCCGTCACAGTCGCCAACCTTGATTTCAACGGGGTTTTTATTCTTTGCCGTCACTTCGATATCGACAGGTATCTTTTTTTCGCATAGGGGATTGCAGTATGTCTCCTGTAATTCTTCTAAAATTGCAATATCCGAAGTCTTGTATATATGTGTGCCTTTTTTAAGCGGCTTTTTGGTTTTTATCTCTATCAGTGTTCCTGCTTTTGCCTCTTTAACCTCTTTTTTGTTTACATAAAATCTTGCAACTGTATAGCCAAAGCCTCCATCCCCTCTGATATCAATTCCGTCGCCAGCTCTAAGATCATTCTCCAGAAGGATTTCAATCATGTTCGTTCTGGAATTGTATCCCAAAACCTTCCCTAAAAAAACACCTTTGTTTCGGGGAAATTCTGCACTGATTAACTCTGAGCCTGGGTTTCCAAAATAGTATCCGGTAGTGAAATCACGGTTGAATATTTGCGCCAATCTTTTTTTATCTTCGGGCTCAACACTATAATTAAAGGGATTTTTATAAAATTTGTCTACTGCCTTTCTATAAATAGACGTAACCTGAGCCACATATTCCGGCCTTTTTAACCGACCTTCTATTTTAAAAGAGTCTATTCCCGCCTCAATGAGTTGTGGCAAATGTTCTATCAAGTTGAGGTCTTTTGGGCTTAATAAGTGCAACTTCGGGGATAAAGGCCTGCCTTCCATATCCACTATTGTGTACGGCAGGCGGCACGGTTGGGCGCAGAATCCTCTGTTGCCGCTTCTTGCGCCGATGAAGCTGCTCATAAGGCATTGACCCGAATAACAAAAACACATGGCGCCATGTACAAAGGTTTCAATTTTTAAACTAGTATTCTTCTTTATTTCTTTTATCTCATCAAGAGAAAGTTCTCGTGCCAGTACAACTCTGTCAAAATTCATCTCCTCCAACAATCTCGCACTTTCCAAATTGTGCACGGTCATTTGGGTGCTGGCATGGACTTGTATATCCTTAAAATTCTTTTTTATAAAATACCCCAGCCCCAGGTCCTGGACTATTATGCCATCAACACCTATTGAATACAGGAAATCTATAAAATCTCCCGCTTGTTTCATCTCGGTGTCGGATAAAAGAATGTTCACAGTAACGTATATATTTACCCCTTTTAAATGTGCATATTTGCAGGCGGCTTCCAGCTCACTCCTGTCAAAGTTGGCTGCACTCCTTCTGGCGTTAAATTCTTTACCGCCTAGATAGACGGCATCCGCTCCGTTTTCTACAGCGGCCTTTAAAGCTTCGAAACTGCCTGCGGGCGACAATATTTCTGGTGACTTCAACGGCCATTCAACTCCTTAATAAGCATATTTAGCGGCCTGGTATTTATAACGTTATCCTTTTCGAGCCATGCCCTTCGCGCATTCCATACTCCGAAGCGCATGTCTTTCAGACCTTCTTTTTCGTGTGCGTCGGTGTTGATTGCAATTTTTACGCCCATGTCTTTTGCCCTTCTTGCCATCATGTCGTTCAAATCCAGGCGGTCCGGAGAAGAATTTATCTCAAGTATGGTATTTGTACGGGCCGCAGCCTTCATGATCAAATCCATATCAACATCGTAGGGCTCCCTTTTCCCAAGCATACGCCCCGTTGGATGGGCAATAATATCAACATGAGGATTTTCACAGGCTGCTATAATTCGTCTTGTAAGTTTTTCGCGATCCTGCTTAAACCCGCTGTGAATCGATGCCACCACCACGTCGAGTTTGCTCAATATCTCGTCATCAAAATCCATTATTTCATTAGAAAGAATATCCACTTCAATTCCGGAGAGAATCCTGAGTCCTTCTATTTCACTATTCAACTTCTTTATAACTTCCATCTGCTCTCTTAATCGCTTTTCGTCAAGACCTCCGGCTATTTTCAGCGATTTTGAATGGTCTGTTATAGCTATATACTCATATCCCATTGATTTGGCGGCCGCAGCAATGGCTTCAATGGAATTATTACCGTCGCTCCAGTCGGTATGTATATGAAGATCCCCTTTGATGTCTTGTCTCTCAAGGAGCACGGGAAGATTGCCTTGCATAGCGGCCTCGAGTTCTCCTCTGTCTTCCCGGAGTTCCGGTGCTATATATTGCATTTTTAAAAAATTGTAAATTTCTCCTTCGCTTCTTGGAAAAAATGCTTCTCCGCTGTTTTCTTTATAAATACCGTATTCATTCAATTTAAAGCCCTTTTGCTGAAAAATGCTCCTAAGTTTGGCATTGTGTTCTTTGCTGCCTGTAAAATATTGCAATGCACAATGGAAAAGGCACGGTTCAACTACCCTCAAGTCTACCTGTATCCCTAAGTCAAGCCTAACGCTGGCTTTGGTAGAACCTTTGGCGAGAATCTCATTTACGCCGGGGAGCCGCAAAAATCCCTCTATAACATCATCAGGTTTGTTTGACGACGCCAGAATATCAATGTCGCCAATCAATTCTTTTCTCCGCCTTAGACTGCCCGCAATATCAATTTCTTCAACTTCGGGCATGGTCGTGAGCATCGAGACAATATCTTCTGCAAGAGCGAGTGCTGTCGGCAATAAGGTTTTTCCCGCTTCGCCTCTGAGCATCCTGATACCCTTTAATATTGCCAGTTCTGTTTTGACGCCCATGCCCGGAAGCGTTCTGAGCCGATGCGATACGGCGGCTTGTTCCAGTTCATCGATAGACGATATATGAAGAGCATCGTATATAATTTTAATTTTTTTAGCGCCAAGTCCTGGAATTCTAAGCATAGCTACGATGTCCCGTGGAAACTCTTTTTTCAAGTCTTCATAAAGTTTGCATGTCCCTGTGCTCAGTATCTCCCGAATTTTCTCCGATAGAGCCTTACCTATTCCTTCGACTTCTTCAATACGATTTTCTTCCACTATATCCTGCAAATCTTCCGGCAGATTGCTTATAGCATGTGCGGCTCTGCGGTATGCCCGAACCTTAAAAAAATTCTCTCCTTTGATTTCAAGAATATTTGCTATATCTGAGAAAATGAAGGCCACTTCAAAATTTTTCATATTGAACTTCAACCTTTCGAATTTTCACTTTCCAGCATGTGCAAGAATTCATCATACTCTTGTTTTAATTTGAACAGCTCATCTGTTATATTAAGCGCGGCCAGGACAGCTATCCTGGCTGCGCTTAAATTTTTGTGGCTCCGCGATAAATCTATCATCTTTTTGTCAACATATGAAGCAACTCCCCTGATATATTCCTCAGAACCGGTTCCTTTTATATAATAATCCTCTCCATTTATCTTCACCTTAATTCTTTTTATCTTTTCAGGAGCATTCTCCATTCTCAACACCTCGAAACTTATAAACTTATAATGCATTCAGTATTTCCATCGGATTTATTCTCTCAGCACGCCATTAAATTCTTTTGCCACTTTCTCTCTTATCCTATTATTGACCTGGTTTATTTCCTCATCTGTCAGAGTCCTGTCTTTCGCTCGATATGTTAACGAGAAGGCCAGACTTTTGAATCCTTTTTTAATCTGATCACCCGTATATATGTCAAATAGTTCCACTTTTTCCACCAGGTCGTTTCCTATATCTGTTATTGTCCTAATAATATTCCCGGCTGGCAACCTTTCTTCTACTACTATTGCAAGGTCTCTGGAAGATGCCGGGTATCGCGGCAAATCGGTGAACTTGATATCGGTGGAAGCTTTTTTAAGCAGGATATCCATGTCAAGCTCGCATATATACACTCTTGAATTTATATCATAATTTTCCATTACATCCGGATGAATTTCTCCTGCTATACCGATTTCCTCTCCATCCATCAAAACCAGTGCACAGCGGCCCGGGTGAAAAGCAAAATGCCTATATTGCGCAAACTCATATAGTCTTATTTTCAATACGGCAAACAATGTTTCGATGGTTTTCTTGAGTTCATAGAAATCCGCCTGTTTTCCGCAGAGTCCTATGGTCAGTTTCTTCTTTTCACAGGGGAGTTCTCTCAATGGCAGTTCTTTTGGAATATATACCGTTCCCGTTTCATACAACCTGATTTCCTCTATTTTCTGATTAAGGTTGTAAGCGACCACATCAAGCATATTCGGAATGAGTGTGGTCCTCATAATGCTCTGTTCTTCACTCAGAGGATTCATCAAGGCAATCGCCCGCCTCAGAGGGCTGTCGGCCGGGACATTCATCCTGTCGAATACTCTTGGGCTCACAAAAGAATATGTATATACCTCAGAATAACCTAGATCTGCCAATATTTGTTTTATAGTGCAGGATACTCTTATGGGAGTTTCAATTTTTCCCCTGGTAGCATCTCCCTTGGGCAGTGTAGAAGGAAGCCTGTCATAACCATATATCCTCCCTACTTCTTCCACCAGATCAGCTTCTCTTGCAATATCAGCCCTAAAAGTGGGAATGATGGCAAACGAGCAGCCGGCATCCTTTTCTATTCTTATGCCCAGACGCTCCAAAATATCTACCATTTCATCCTTTGGTATTTCTGTACCCAGGGCATGATTAATTTTATCCGGTTTTAAAACAATTTTTCTAGGATTTACCCTTTCCGGATAAACATCTATATAACCCTTTGCCACTTTGCCTGCTCCCAACTTTTCAATAAGCTGGCATGCCCTATCCGCAGCCGTTTTACAAAGTTCGGGGTCCAGCCCCTTTTCGAATCTCATCGCAGCCTCTGATCTCAACCCAAGCTTTCTGGAGGTCCTTCTTATACAGGGGCCGACAAAATTTGCAGATTCCAGCAAAATGCACTTTGTGGATGAATTTATCTCCGATTCTTCCCCGCCCATAATCCCCGCTATACCCACGGGTTTATTTTCATCAGCAATCACAAGCATGTCGTCGGATAGCAATCTATATACACCATCAAGGGTAACGATGCCTTCGGAATCCCTGCCCCTTCTCACTATTATTGAATGTCCTTCCAGTTTGTCATAATCAAAGGCGTGAAGCGGCTGGCCCAACTCCAGCATGACATAATTAGTTATATCCACTATATTATTGATGGATCTAATTCCGCATGCTTGAAGCCTTCTCTGCATCCATAGCGGTGAAGGTTCAATTCTAACATCTTTTATAATCCTTGCCACATATCGCTTGCACAAATCCGGGGCTTCAATGGTTATTTTCGCCATATCCCGCGCGTTTTCATCTGCTTCCTCTTTTAAAATAATCTCAGGCATATTTAAATCTATTCTGTAAGTGGCTGCAGTCTCGCGGGCAATTCCTATAATGCTTAAACAATCTGGGCGATTGGGGGTAATCTCAAAGTCGATTACGGTGTCTTCCAATTCTAAAAACTCCTTTATATTCTTTCCTACAGGAGCATCTTGCGGCAAAATCATTATTCCTTTTTTCATATCCTCGGGAAGACCGTGGTCATCAAAACCCAATTCTGCAGCTGAGCAAAGCATTCCAGATGAGTTCACTCCCTTGAATTTGACGGTAGATATCTGTTTTCCCCCGTGGATTACGGCGCCATCCATGGCTACCGGCACCAGGTCTTTTTCCTTTATATTTGCTGCTGCGGTAACCACCTGGATAAGTCTATCTCCTATATCGACTTGCACAATCAGCAATTTGTCAGCATCGGGATGTCTTTCAATCTTTTCAATGCGCCCTATTACTATTTTGTCTATGTCTTTGCCCAATCGTTCTATGCCTTCGACATTTGAGCCTGACATGGTCATTCTCTCAGTAAAGCTGCTGATTTCATCATCTATATTTACATAGTCTTTCAACCATTTCAACGATACAAGCATATTATATATCCCCTCCTAGAATTGCTCTAAAAATCTAAGATTATTTTCATAGAAAAGCCTCATGTCATTTATTCCGTATTTCAGCATAGCAATCCTCTCAATGCCGAGACCAAAAGCAAATCCATTTACTTTTTCCGGATCATAGCCTACATTCTCCAGAACGTTTGGATGCACCATGCCGCATCCTAGTATTTCCAACCAACCGGTGAATTTACAAATTCTGCAGCCTTCTCCCTGACATGCTATACACGAAATATCCATCTCCGCACTGGGTTCAGTAAAGGGAAAATAATGTGGTCTGAACCTGGCTTTCCTGTCTTTTCCGAACATCTCGCGAGCGAAAGCCTCCAGCGTTCCCTTTAGGTCTCCCATCGTAATATGTTCCCCGATCGTCAGCCCTTCCACCTGATGAAACATGGGTGAATGAGTAGCGTCAACGGCATCCGATCTGTAAACCCTGCCAGGGGCTATTATCTTCAGCGGAGGCTTGCGTTTTTCCATCGTTCGTATCTGTACAGGAGATGTCTGAGTCCTCAGGAGTATTTCATCTGTAATGTAAAAAGTATCCTGAATATCTCTTGCCGGATGATCCTTGGGGGTGTTTAGTGCTTCGAAATTATAATAGTCCAGTTCTATCTCAGGGCCTTCCGCCACCTCGTATCCAAGTCCTACGAATATTTCCCGAATCTCGTCCAGAATCAGAGTAAGCGGGTGTTTATGGCCAATTACAACTTTTGACGGTATCGTGACATCTATCCATTCTTCTTCCATTTTTTTTGTTTTTAGTTGTTGTTTTATATCAAAATTTTTTCTGGAAAACTCCCTTTCAATTTCTTCTTTTATCTCATTGGCCAGCTTTCCTATAGCTGGCCTTTCATCCGGGGAGAGCAATGTCAAGCCTTTCAAAATTTGTGTAAGTTCTCCCTTTTTGCCTAAAAATTTAATTCTAAGTTCATTTAACTCATCCAGACTTTGCGATTCGGCCAAATCATGAAGTGCCCTTTGTTTTAACAGAATTAATTGTTCTTCCATTTCATTAACCCTCCTGTTTTTAACTAAAAAAGCCTTCATCCCATCAGGGACGAAAGCTTAACTTCCGCGGTACCACCCTTCTTCAGTTTAAAAACTTAAACCCTCTTGTTCTTTAACGGAGAAGTTCCGTGGGAGCCTACTATTTTCGGCTCCCCTGCTCCGGAGTGAACTTCGGCAGTTTTGCCTTGAGAGAGCTTTCAGTCCGTGACTCTCTCTCCCTGAAAGGCTGCCCCGCTTACTCTCTCCCTCACAGCTTTTATTGTAAAATCAGCTTTTTATAAATAAGGTAAGCCGTAATAGAGCCAGTAACCTCAAAAATATTCCAAAAAAAGTCGGCGTTAAGCATTAAACCACGCCCTTTCCAATTGGTTTATCATTATTATAGCACAGCTTCTGTTTATTTACAAGCAAAAGGGCATGTTTTCATGCGCTGTTTAACCGCCTCAAACAAAACGATTCCATGAGCTATCGAAACATTTAATGACTCAGCTTTGCCTTTCATTGGAATTTTAACTATTTCATCTGAAATACTGTTAATCTCATCGCATACACCCGCATCCTCTTTGCCCATAACGAGTACGGTCGGACCGGTCATATCAAGTTCATAATAGTATTTTTTGGCTCCCAGATGGGTGGATACAATTTTACCGCCTTTATTTTTCAGTTCCATTAAAGTTTCAATAATATCATCGCTTGAAATCACTGGCACGTGAAAAATGGAACCCATTGTGGATCGAATTACCTTTGGGTTGTATAAGTCAACACAGCCCTTCCCTGCAATTACTGCATTGACTCCGGCAGCGTCAGCAGTTCTGATTATGGTGCCCAAATTTCCCGGATCTTTTATTTTATCAAGTGCGATGATAAAAAAGTTTTCTCTTGCAAACTCTTTTAGCTCAAAGGATTTCATTCTGATTACAGCCATAATCCCTTGCGGAGTTACTGTATCCGATAGCAAATTAAACTGTTCCTCTGAAATCATGTAAAGAAGTTGTGAACACTGCAACTGTGTGATAAGATTTGAACTTCTGCCGTCGCCTTTATTTAAAAATTTATTTGATACCGCCGCAAATACAATTGTAAAATTGGATTTAACAGCTTCTTCTACGGATCTTAGACCTTCCACAATGAAGCATTTTTCTCTGTCTCTTGCATTCTTTGATGCTTTAAGAGCTTTAATAAATTTAATATGTTTTTTTGGGATTTCAGAGAGCATCATGCTATCTCACCCAGCACCTCAATGAAATTTCGCGGCCCAATCACCAGCATAGTATCATCCACTTGCAGGACATCCTCCGGCGACAATATGACTTTTACCTCATTCTTTCGTTTCAATGCCACTATATTTAAATTGTATTTCTTTGTTAGATTTAATTCCCTTAAACTTTTTCCTATCATTACTTTTGGCGCGGTTATTTCAACCAGGCATGCATTTTTCGCAATCTCTATCATATTCAAAATATTTAATGATACAAGGCTTTTGGCAATTTTTTCTGCCATATCCTTTTCGGGATAAATCACGGTAGTAGCACCGGTCTTTGACAACACCTTGCCGTGTAAATCGCTTACGGCTTTTGCCAATATCTTTTTTACTCCCATGTCTTTCAAAATTAAAGTAGTCAGGATACTAGCCTGGATATCATATCCCATACTTACTATAACGCAGTCAAAATTATGAAGTCCCAGTGATTTGAGTGCATTTTCATTTGTGGCGTCCGCAATTACCGCATGAGTAGCCGAGGCGGATATTTCCTTTATGCGATTTTCATCTTTATCAATTGCGAGAACTTGATGACCGAGGTTAAGCAAAGTCGATGCAACCGTAGTCCCGAATTTTCCCATTCCTATAATGGCAAATTGTTTTTGCTGCTTCATTGCCCCACCTCAAACGTGCTTCTCCAGTTTTTCAATGTCTTTGTTCTGGCCTACTACAACAAGTATATCTCCCTCAAAAATAATGTCATCCGCCTTAGGAGATACAATCACCTCTTCATTTCGTTTAATAGCCATCACATTTAACCCGTGCTTTACCCTCATGTCCAGTTCCTTCAGGGATTTATCGAACCACTCGGGAATGGCTGCGATTTCAACGATTGAAAAATCTGGAGAAAGCTCGATGTAATCAAGAATATTAGAAGAAACAAGATTATGTGCCACGCGTACCCCCATATCCCTTTCCGGAAACACCACTCTGTCTGCGCCTATTTTATAGAGAACTTTTCCGTGAAGTTCATTTTGTGCTTTGGCCACCACAAATTTTATGCCCATTTCCTTCAATATGAGCGTAATCAATATGCTTGCCTGAATATCCTGGCCTATGCTTACGATTCCTACGTCAAAATTTCTAACCCCAAGAGCCTTCAATGTATTTTCGTCGGTTGCATCCGCCTCTACAGCATGGGTAATAGAATCAGCCATTGATTGCACAATCTCTTCATTGCTGTCAATTCCAAGCACATCATATCCTAGATTATACAAAGTTCTGGCTATGCTGGATCCGAAACGGCCCAAACCTATTACAACAAATTGTTTCAATTAAACCGCCTCCGTATTTAGCCGACTAAAATCCTTTCTTCCGGATACTTTAATATTGCCTTATTTTTCCTGCTGCCCAGTGCTAATACCAAAGTCAGAGGACCAACTCTTCCGGCAAACATGGTAAAAATAATTATTATTTTGCCTATTTTAGAAAGCTCAGGAGTAATACCCAAAGACAAACCAACGGTACCAAAAGCCGAAGTGGTTTCAAATAATATTTTTAAAAAATCCGCATGTTCGGTTATGGTTAAAATGAATGAACTAATAAACACGAGCATTAAGGAAACAACTGCAATGGATACCGCTTTAAAAATATTATCGTGAGGTATTCTTCTTTGATATATTTCTATATCTTCTTTTGAAGCAATAACAGTATAAATCATCATTAAAATCGAAGCAAAAGTGGATGTCTTTATACCGCCGCCCGTGGAGGCTGGTGATGCCCCGATAAACATAAGAAGAATTGTAATATATTTAGACGGCATTGTCAAATCCGATAAGCTAATGGTATTGAAACCAGCAGTCCTAGGTGTAACCGATTGAAAAGCAGCAGCCAGTATTTTCCCAAGTGGAGATAAAGAACCCAGTGTTTTCGCGTTGAAATACTCAAGAGAATAGTAAGAGATAAAACCCAGGGCAAGCAATGCTGCAGTTGTGCTTAAGACTACTTTTGAGTGAAGACTTAGCTTATGAAAACTCCTTGTAGTAAAAATATCGTATAGGACAGAAAAACCCAATCCTCCAAAAATTATCAAACTCATAACGACAATGTTGACAAGTGGGTCTTCCACAAACGGTGTAAGGCTTTTAAAATTCCCAATCAAGTCAAAACCAGCGTTGTTAAATGCGGACACAGCATGGAATATCCCGAAATAAATTCCTTTAGAAAATCCATAAATTCTTGTAAAGCGCAGGGAAAGCAGAAGCGCGCCTGCTCCTTCAAATATAATGGTGGTCGCTATTATATATCTGGTAAGCTTTACTAATCCGGACAGTGTCCCCTGATTCAGCGCTTCCTGCATGACCAGTCGCTCCCTCAAAGTTATCTTTTTGCCCAGAATTAAAAATATTAATGTTGCCATAGTCATAATTCCTAGGCCGCCCATTTGAATTAATATGAGTATCACCAACTGCCCGAACAGCGAATATTGGTTATAAGTGTCCACCACTACCAGTCCTGTAACACAAACCGCAGAAGTGGCTGTAAAAAGGGCGTTTAAAAACCCCACGCTTTGACCGCTGCGGGAAGCCACCGGCAAAGCAAGCATCACCGCTCCCGTTAAAATCAACGCTGCAAATCCAAAAGCGAGAATCTGAGTGGGTTTAAAATGTATCCGAAGTCCTAAGAGAAATAGTTTGATTTTGACCGCCCCCAAAAAGTCCAAAAAAGCGACCGAAGCCGCTTTTTACTGGTTGTTGGCTTTAGCTATATCTATAAGCTGCGAAAAACCGCTGCTGTCATGAATGGCCATTTCCGACAACATTTTGCGGTTTATCTGGACTCCAGCTTTTTTTAACCCGCTTATAAATTTGCTGTAAGACATCCCGTTAAGTCTTGCAGCAGCATTTATTCTGGATATCCAGAGTTTCCTGAAATCTCTCTTTCTGAGTTTTCTACCGGTATATGAATAGGCCAACGCCTTAAGCACCGCCTGATTTGCCGGTCTAAACAGTTTGCCTTTTGAGCCCCGATATCCTTTTGCCAATTTAATGACCTTTTTATGTCTCTTGCGCGCTGTTACGCCTTTTTTAACTCTTGCCATAATTATCCTCCTTTAGTGTTACATGTACGGTAATACCTTCTTGATTCTTTTATAATCAGCCTTGCTTAGAATGGAAGCTTTCCTCAAATGCCTTTTTCTCTTGGAAGTCTTCTTTGTCAGAATATGGCTTTTAAAGGCCCTTGACATTTTGATTTTTCCGCTTTTAGTGACTCTAAATCTTTTTGCTGCGCCTCTATGCGTTTTTATCTTGGGCATGTAATTCACTCCTTAGCTTTGTTTTGTTTTGGCGATAAAACCATGACCATATTACGTCCTTCAATAAGGGGTTGTTTTTCAATAAATCCAAATTCTTCTACGTTTTCCGCCATTCTCCTCAAAACTTCTTCACCAAGTTTTGTGTGAGTAATTTCTCTGCCTCGAAACTTGATTGTAACTTTAACTTTATCTCCATCTTTAAGGAATCGCTGTGCATTTCTAACTCTAACCTGGAAGTCATGCTCTTCTATATTGGGATTCATCCGGATTTCTTTGATATTAATTATCTTCTGGTTCTTTTTAGCTTCTTTTTCCCTCTTGCTCTGCTCGTATTTAAATTTCCCATAATCCATTATCTTGCATACCGGCGGTTTTGCATCTGGTACTATTTTAACCAAATCCAGCTGCGCCTCCTGAGCGTGACGCAGGGCTTCTTTCAACGACATTATACCAATCTGTTGCCCGTTAGAATCAATCACCCTTACTTCCTTTGCTTTTATTTCATGATTAACCTGTATCTCTTTTTCTTTGCTAATACTATTCACCTCCATCATAATTAAATAAAAAAGGACAGGAAGATTCACCTGTCCCGTTAATCCAGAACATAAACCTTATAAGCTTTCGCCATAAGGTGAGAAGCAAATCTTCTTCTTGCAAAATTAAATATGAATATGAAATTATCAATGGTTAATATACCATATAAGGCTTACCATGTCAATTAAAATCTAATCAACCAAAATAATATCTTCTACTACTGCTTGTTTTCTTCTTTTTGCTTTACCTCGGCAATAAAATCCACAATATTTTTTGAACCTATATCCCCTATTTCTCTTTGCCGCACCGAGATATTGCCGTCTGCAATCTCCTTATCGCCTACTATCAGCATGTAGGGTATTTTTTGCATTTGAGCTTCTCGTATTTTATATCCTATTTTTTCGTTTCTCTCGTCAAGCTCTACCCTTATATCCGATTCCTCAAGTTTGTTTTTCACCTCTTTTGCATAATCCAAGTGTTTTTCACTGATGGGAAGAATTCTTGCCTGTACGGGTGAAAGCCATACCGGCAAAGCTCCAGCATAGTGCTCTATCAATATTCCTATGAAGCGTTCCAAACTACCGAATATGACTCTGTGAATCATGACAGGCCGGTGCTTTTCACCATCGGGACCTACGTATGTCAGGTCAAATTTCTCAGGCATCTGAAAGTCCAGTTGAATGGTTCCGCACTGCCAGGTACGCCCTATGCTGTCCTTCAAGTGAAAGTCAATCTTTGGACCATAAAACGCCCCATCGCCTTCATTTATTTTATATGGCAGCCCCTTTTTATCCAGAGCATTCTTTAAAGCTTTTGTTGCTTTTTCCCATAATTCGTCGGAACCCATAGAATTTTCAGGTCTTGTAGAAAGTTCCACATGGTATTTGAAGCCAAAAATTTTATAAAAATAATCCACTAAATCAATAACCCCTATTATTTCCTGTTCTATCTGCGATGTCGTCATAAATATGTGAGCGTCATCCTGTGTAAAGCATCTTACCCGCATTAAGCCGTGCAGTACGCCTGAAAGCTCATGCCTGTGGACCAGGCCCAGTTCGCCAAGTCTGAGTGGCAACTCCCTGTAACTGTGAACATCGGCCTTGAAAAGTAGAATACCTCCCGGACAATTCATTGGTTTTACCGCAAAATCTTGTTCGTCTATTTTTGTAAAGTACATATTTTCTTTATAATGGTCCCAGTGCCCGGACATTCTCCACAATTTTTCACTTAAAATGATTGGGGTTTTTATCTCGTGATATCCTTTTTTTCTATGCTCTTTTCTCCAAAAATCCGTAAGAATATTCCATATAACCATGCCCTTGGGATGGAAAAAAGGGAAACCGGGGCCTTCCTCATGCATACTAAAGATTCCCAATTCTCTGCCAAGCTTCCTGTGGTCACGCTTTTTCGCCTCTTCTATTCTGGTCAAATATTCATCTAGCATAGACTTCTTGGGGAACGAGATACCGTATATTCTTTGGAGCATTTTATTGTGTTCATCGCCCCTCCAGTATGCCCCGGCAAGGCTTGTAAGCTTGAAAGCTTTTATTCTGCCTGTAGCCGGAATATGCGGTCCGGCGCACAAATCAATAAATTCGCCCTGCTGGTAAAAACTTATATCGGCATTTTCTGGTAATGCCTGAACCAGTTCAATCTTATAAGGTTCATCCATTTCCATCAATTTTTTTATTGCCTCTTCTCTGGTTGTATCCAAACGCTTGAAGGAATAGTTTTCATTTATGATTTTCTCCATTTCCTTTTCGATTTTTTCCAGATCCTGTGGTGTAAAACTCTCACCCCGGTCAAAATCATAATAAAAACCTTCCTCGATAGCTGGGCCAATTGTAAGCTTTGCATCAGGAAACAATCTTTTCACAGCCTGTGCCATCACATGCGATGTGCTGTGCCAGAATGTGCGTTTTCCTTCTTCATCCTCAAAAGTAATAAGTTCTAAGGTACAATCATTATAGACTTTGCTGTCCATGTCCACTATAACGCCGTTCAGCTTTGCCGCAAGGGCTTCTTTTGCCAGTTTTGCATTTAGAGCCTTTGCGATCTCAAGAGGGGTAATTCCTCTAGGAAATGTTTTTTGCTCTCCTCCGAAATTCACTTTTACCTGTTCCATAAACGACCCTTCCTTTTGCTTTTTTTCATAAAGAAAAGCCTCTCGTGCAATAAAGGGACGAGAGGCTTTCCCGTGGTTCCACCCTGATTTGTACTCATTGTGCTTTATGGCTGACATGCCAAAAAACTCCGAGGCGGTTTTCAACTTACTATTCCCAGGGTTTTCGCAGCTTCCGACCCCTCTCTTTGAGAAATCATAAGTTTACTCTTCTCTTCATCGTTTTTTGTATATTTAATTTTTTTTATTATAATTCTGTGAGTATGCATTTGTCAAGTTAAATCATCTTAAAAAGCTCAAGTAATAAGACGCCGCTGCCTGAATCAAGCCCACGACAAAGCCTATTATGCCTCCAAGAATTTCAATCTGTTTCAATTCTTTTTTTGATAATCTTATAATAATGTCTTCCAACTGTTCCAAATTCATTGAGTTCAATTTTTCTTCTACCATGGTTTTTAAATCAAATTCATTTTTGGCTTTTTCCATTAAGATTCCTTTAAGGCTCTCAAAAATTGTCCCTCCTTGACGGTCTATGACTTCTCCAATATAGTCAGAGATTGCGGTTTTGAATCCTGAGGGAAAAAATGCCGGTAATTTTTCACGGGACCTCTCTATTGCGAAATTTTTTATATGCATAATTATCTGATTCTTTACATTTTCTGAAGCAAATCTATTTACTATCTCATCCGGTGACAAAATTTCCTTCTCAATTGTTTCTCCAATATTTTTTGAAATATCAAACCTTCTTTTTGGTATCAGGCCTTGTATTTCTATTTCTAGCAATGGTATTTTAACAGGCTTCAGTGGCCAGAAAATTAATTTTATAGCCAAGAGATTGGTGCTCCACCCTATGAATGCTCCTAGCAATGGCATCAATAAAAATTGAAAATAATTCATCAAAACCACCATTTGCGCGCTTATCGCTGAATAAATCAATAAAAATGACATTATGAATATAACATACTTTCATAAAAATATCCAGAAAAAAAGGAGCCTTATAGCTCCCTATTTTGTCTTCAATGGTTTTAGTTCGGAACAAATCTTGCAATCGGTACAAAAAACAATTCTTTCTTCAAATATATTGTATAATGCATTGATTACTTCTATTTTTTCTATTCCTTTAAAACCGTGTATTATAATTCTTTTTGGTGCCATATTTATCAAAGTGCTAATAAGAACGTCATCCGGATTTACATCCGGATTTTCCCTGGCAATCAGATTCATATTCTCGTCTTTTTCTATAAGATTCATTTTTTCATCAAAAAGATATAATTCTCCACCCCGCAGAATTACATTGACCAGGTCCTTTTTAGGTTCTTGAAGGTCTACAAAATATCTTAATAATTTTATAAACTCCCTATATTCCTTGTCCATAAGGTATTCGTCTATAGCTTTATCAACCGCTTCTTCAAGTTGAGCAATATAATCCTTTAGTCGAAAATTAATAAAGCCATCCAGAATAATAACACTGCTGGTATTTAAATAGTCTATTATTTTATGTAGCACGAATGATTTCCGTTTTATATGATATAGGAGCTTTTTTTGACCGGAAGTTTCATTGAAGTTCAATATATTCTTGGCAAATTCAAAAATTCTATTTTGTTCATTTGAATTAAAATAAAAATAGTTTTCCTTTATTATTTTCTTAAGCAACTTTGACTCCCAGAAATTTATTATTACATCAGATATGGCATTAGCCACGCAATGCAAAAACATGCTTTTTAATTCTTGATAATTGCCTTTTAATAATATACAATCATCTGCATGGCAATAATAATACCTGATATCTCCATTGCAGGATTTTTTTAATGTTATTTCCAGCCCTTCATCTTTAAGAATATCAAATTCCAACTTCAATCTATCTTCAAATCCGTCGACATGTTCAATAATGCCGATCGATAATAATTGCATCGGCAACACTCCCTTCGTAAATATTATATGTCTATGGCTTATGCCATATACAAAAAAACTGAAGGGAGCATGCAAAAATAAAAAAACTTGCTTTCGGCAAGCAAAAAAATGGTGGGCGCTGTAAGGATTGAACTTACGACCCCTTCCGCGTCAAGGAAGTGCTCTCCCACTGAGCTAAGCGCCCACATCTCTGGTGCCGGGAACCGGAATCGAACCGGTATGGGTATTTCTACCCGCAGGATTTTAAGTCTTTAAAGACCTGAAACCCGCATCACATAAGGATTTAACCCACTTCCACAATACCAGCTTATCTGGATTGATTATATTATACACCCTCAGTTATACACTGTCAATAATAAAATTAAACGTCCGATAATAAGGATTATGTAAACAAAAATTTATTCCTCATAACCCTCTGATGTCCTACGGTTTACCCCATTAACCCCATTATGCCTTCACTTTATGTAAACCATTCGTATGCTTCCATAAATGGCTTTATAAGTGTTTTTATCTGCTTCTTGATATGAATTAATTTTGACGTAAATAAAAGGCTGCTTCTGAAAGCATTATAAACCGCACAGGTGGGTAAAGGTGCTTCAGAGTGCTTAAGTTATCTGAATATGTGACATATAGTTATATACCTAAATATGGATAGCTATACCTTAATAAGAACCGTTACTATTTATTTCCGCTTTAGTCAGTTGAAGTCAAGCTGTGTCAAGGTATTTGGCTTTACAGCCTGCCCAGGCTTTAAATCAGGGAATTTTCGTTTTAGGCTCAGCATTAGTTTACTTTCACCTTTTCCACAGAACCATACCGGCATACAGGCCCACAGGGTCCCATCCACCCACCGGTTATGATTCCACCATCTGCACAAAATTTTCTCTTGAATAATTTACTGGTAATATATGTAAAAAAGGATGGGAATTGAATTCGTATGCTTTGGTTTTTGATTAGGGCTTCTTTTCCGGTGGTTTACTAGAGATAAATGCTATAAATGCCCCACCTACCACAAAGGCTATAAACCCACCATAGTTAGGTCTATAACCATTCTGCCTCATTCCCCCAGGCACTTGAATTACCTCTCCTATCCTAGTATGAAAAAGGTTGGCTGTAAAGGTATCCCCTACTGTTTCTTCATGTGGTGGCACGTAATATGTTGCAGGTTCCTTTAAGCCTATCGAGCATAGCCCCTTGTCAAACGTTTCGCTGTGGGCCCCAAAAGCTAACTGGGTAAGTATTATAAGGTATATGACGAAAATACCCCATACCGTCTTTTTACTCATTGCTTGTCATCCTCCTATTTTCTTTTCTCTGCAAGTATGCAATTAATGAACCCAATCCCCATCCCGATTCCAGCTTGAGCTTTTATTAAGCTTCCTGTGCTCGATATATCTATTTATAGTCTTTTATCTTTAATTTTCTTCTTGTTGCTACTTACTGCTACTTATTTCTGCTTAATCCATTATTCCATAATTACAACCACAGCCAAGTCCTCCACAGGCAAGCTTACCGCACAGGGTAGTAAATACCCAATCTAACCCAGCCCAGCCAGCCCACGCAGCCAAGCCCCACATTCAATAAATAATAAATATATCCAGCCCCCATCCCCGGTCAGGGTCGTCCATTTAAACCGATGATTTTTAATCACCTCCTGAATAATCGTAGTCATTTTTGTAGTCATTTATAAAAAAGCCCCCGAGCCCTTGTGGCTGTAAGTATTACGGGCTTCCATTTTTATTTTTACCCATATATATGGTGATAATATAATTATTTCTCTCTCTCTCTCTGTCTACCCCCTATATATTAAAATAGAATACCTTCTGTGCTTACAGCCATATGGGTTTCAGGGCATATTTCATTATGACTACAAAATTGACTACGTTTTATTACCCCTGTGCGGTTACTTTGCTCAATTTGTTCAATCGAAATCAGGTTCAACCAGCCAGTATATTTGAGACCTACCTCTTGTCTTATTGTTAATTTCACCAGCATCTATTAGATTTTTTATGGCAGCTTGAAAAGCCCATAAACCGTTTCTATTGGCATTGACTTTTTGTTTTAATTCCCTTTCAGTCAATTGACCAAAAAGCCCTAAATGCCTCCTGATGTTCTGTTCCATCCTGGCAATCTTATTGTCTGCATCGATAGGGTCATACTGCATACGTAAGACCTTTTGATGTTCAATCAGCTTTATGGCCTTTTCCACAATATGCTTTTTTACCGTTTCAAGGTTCCCTTCCGATACTGAAAGGAGTATCATAAACCGCATAGCGTATGCGTCAAGTCTTTTGGTATGAATACTTCTGGGCATGTTCTGGTAATGTTCATCCCACATATTGGAGGCTTCGTCAGTGAGTTTCAGCTTAATCGGGTTCAGGGTAGGGTCGGAAACGGGAATAATATTGCCTTTTGCATCTAGTATACCTTGCAGGCCACCTCCACTTCTTTCATACACCTGTGCGATTATGTCTGCTAATCTTTCCTGTAAAGGCTTTTTTATATCCTCGGGAATTTCAGGTGGTAAGGCTATTCTCCTATTAGACCTGCCTGCAACCAGCCATAACCGGTTTGGCAACCCAATGTCCATGAAGGCAGGCTCCCATATATTCTCATATGTGTCTATGGTACAAGCTCCAAGCATCGATAGATGGGCATCCTTCAGGTGTATGGAATGGCCTTTTGTAGAGTTATCATATTCATTCTTGTGGAACAATGAGCAGATTACCGGGAGTAATGCCGAGCCGCTATATCTGGTCTTATCAACAAGTAGCCTGAACTCATCCAGTAAGAGCAGGCAGGGATTTAGCTTGCCGTCCTTTGGCTGTAAACATTCTTTTGCCATCCCTTCGATGGAACCAAGGCCATTTTGGATATTCAATTCCACCCCAATTTCCCTATGACTTTCAAGGGTTTCTCTAAAGAACTCCACCATAGACTCTATTGCCCAGGATTTCCTGGCATCCGCTGATGGCCCCAGTAGAACTGTATAGAGTCTAGGCTGTATATCTAGCAGTGATTCAATGGTTATTCTGCCGGTTATAAGGTCCCCTAGTATTGTTAAACCTGCCATATAATAGAATTCCTTTGGAGCTTCTGTCCTTTCAGCAAAAGCCTCAGCTATGTCAGCAATAATCCCTGTGTAAGTTTCTTCAGGAAACTTATCTGAGGCTGATTCTTGTGCTTCTTGTGCTTCTGTAGTTACTTCCACTTCTTCTTCGCTTACTGGTTCAGTAGCCTGTATGCTCATGTTCTCATCTCCTTTGCTAGATACTGAGTCCTTAAAGCCAATAACTGTTATTCGCTGTTCCCCATTTTGCCGTGTCTTCTTTATTGCATCATTAGCACAGTCTAGAGCATCTCTCCAGGCAGCATATTCATCCTTGAATTTTCTCCGTTCAGGGTCAGGGTTTTTTAATCTGTCCTGGTGCCAGGGTGTATGATAAACTACTGTGGCAATATCCTGAATATCGGTTATTCCCTGCTCTGCCAGGGCTTTTGCTGTGGCATAGCTTCCCACTGACCTGTCCTTCCAAGGGTTTACATTAAGATTAATCTCATCTATGCTTATATGAGAGTATTTTTTACGTAAAACTTCCCTTGGTGTCTGTTCAGGATACTGCTTCATCAGTTCATCTATTTCACTATTCGCTGCCTTACCCCCCTGTGCGTCTATAAGGTCCCATATCCATGCAGGTGCTTCCGGCAGCATGTAGTATTCCGGCCCACCCAGGAAAGATACTTCTACCCATTCATATTGGGTCCCATCAGGATGGATACTGGGTGGAACCAGCACATATCCATTAGCCTTTATGTCAATGCTTCTGGATTTTCCCACCTTTACGTAGGTCCTCTGAGGGAGGTTTTTGGGCCTCTGGAAGTAGTAATGCCTGCCCCTGCTGGTCTGCACTATCTGGGTATCTTCAGGTATTCCCAATGCTTCTAGTTCCTGTATAGCTTCTTCATTGTCAGCATCGACTACCACTATGTCGCTGCTATTCAAGACTAGACCTATATTGGCATCAGGGTATTTGCTCCAGCAGGCTATAATCTTTTCTTTGTCATTAATAGCTGAGTATTCACCATTAATTAGCCCTAATTCAGGGTCAGTTATAGGTTCCTTTGACTTAGGCTTTAGTGGTATAACCTTACCAAAACCATATTCATCGATATCAGCATATTTTAATGCTTCTTGCATCATATCTATTGTTGAATTCATAAATATACACCTCCAAAATAAATATTGATTTTTCGGCACTTTTTTGGTAGAATGTTAACTGTAAAAAGTTAAAGAACACCCTCTGACGGAGGGTTTTGCAGGCAGGTAAATGGTTTGCCCCCAATACCTGCCCTATTTACTACAAGATGAAGGTTAAAGTACCCAATGGAATTTCATTCTATCTGTTAGCTGAGGTAGTCCACATGCCTCAGCTTTTTTACAATTAAAAATACCTTCTGCATCTTCATGGCTGCACTGATAGCACTTTTCATTAACAGCCCAAACATACCCAAAGCAGTTAATACCACAATCACGTTTAAATCTCCAATTATTGTCCATTAATATCACGTCCTTTCGCTTTTAAATTTTGTTTTAAAGCCTCCTTTTCATCTTTCATGATGTTTTATACCTAAAGTTAGAGTTTTAAAATTAGAAGTTTCTTCCATCCTTGAAAGCCTTGATACATCTTAGGCACAATTATGACATTTTTTCCCAATAGAAATAGAATCGATTTTAAGACCATCCTTGTATGGATATAACGCACAGGTGGTAATAGGGCATCTTGTGACTTCCTGTGGGCTATCCCCGGAGCAATCCAGGCATTTATTCCGGATTGCCCTGAGCAGCTTTTTAAAGGCAGCTATATCATTCAATTTATCACCCCCTTACAGGAAATTCAGGGCCTTGCCCTTATCAAGCTCATCAAGCAGCTTATTGTAAACAGTCTTCAGCAAATAACATACAGCCATAATCAGCCTGTATCTCATCGTCTATCACCTCACCACCACCTTGATTGGATTTAGGTCAACTTAAAACGGGTTTATAGTTCTTGTTTCTTTTCCACAGCTTAAACTGCTTCTTAAGCTGCTCCAGACCTTCCCTGTCAACGAGAATCCTTCTGGCTATTTTGACACCTGGCAGTAGTCCTTTCTCTACCTTCCTGACGATGGTCTTCCTGCTTGCCCCGAGTATCCTTGCTGCTTCCTCTGTTGTAATGTAGCCGAATTCTGTATTTGTATCCATGCTTTACACCTCCTTATTAATATTTGTCCTTATCTGACCTTCTTCAATTATACCTCTATTTGATTGAGTAGTAAATATTTCCAAATGTCTTTATTGTTTAAATTTACCCATTTTTTGCGAATAAGGCTTCAAATCTCTTTGTATCTTTCATTTACGGGCTTATAGCATACATAAAGAAAAATTAAACGGCCTTGAAATTAAGGCCGTCGAATCTTCCTAACTCGATTTTTCTGAGGCAGTAAATTGTTTAAAGGTGAGGCTATGTTATTCATATCGTGCATATCCTTGTTTGTAAAATGCACATAAGTCTTAGTCATAAATAGGGTGGTATGCCCCAGAGTTCTTTGTAAGCCCAGTTCAAGGCCACCATTCCGAAGATACATTACAGCGAAGGTATGCCGTAAGTCATATGGCCTTATGTGTGTTCCCAGTATCTTGCTATACATATCCAGCCTGCTTCTCCATGAATCCTTTGTAAAGAAGGTCCCTTCACTTGAGCAAAATACCGGAATATTTTCTTTCCAGGCTGGATGTCTTGCATTTATAAGGTCCTTAATGGCTTTTGCCGTAATTGGCAATATGGGTAATGTCCTGGTGCTTCCTGTTTTCGATACTTCTGCCCTGACGGTTATTTCAAGGGTCCTGAAATTAATATCGTTTATAAGTAATGAGCAGGCTTCCTTCGGCCTTAAACCCGTATCAAGTGTAATTAAAAGCAGCCCATAATCCCTTAAACCTGCAAATGTACTTTTATGAGGTAAATGTAAGAGCTTTTGCAGGATTTCAGTATCAATATCGACTATCCTGGGTTCAGCTTTCCTTCTTTTAAGCCCATCCAATGGGTTTTTCTGAAGGTATCCTTCTCCAATACACCACTTAAAAAATGCTTTCAAATAAACCAATCTAAGGTTATATGTGGCCGGTTTCATCTTCTGTGCCATATATTCCATTACGCACAGCCGCAGGGTATTGAAGTTATCTGCTGCCTGTGGGTATGTATTAAAAAATCGTGTTACATGCCCCTGATAATCGTTTATTGTGGCTTCGCTTATTCCCTGAGCTTTTTTCCACCATTTGAACCCTTCTAATGCTTCCTTCCACCTGAATGTATTTGAATCTGAATCCGAGTAAAAAATAATAAACCCTCCTTTGCATTTACCGGTTAGCTGGTAATATGAAAGAAGGGCTTAAACCTTTCAATCCGGATTTATTTTGTAAGGGTTACAAGGGTTATGTAATTTCAATTCAGCCAATATGCCTGGTCCTGTGTGTAAAGTCCAGCGCATAAAATATACCCCTGTGCGGTATTTTCAGCTTCGCTGGATTAAATCAATTTTATCCCTCGTTGTAAATATTTTCCAAAACCCTGAAACCCTTGATTTTCGATGGTGCCGGGAACCGGAATCGAACCGGTATGGGTATTTCTACCCGCAGGATTTTAAGTCCTGTGCGTCTGCCTGTTCCGCCACCCCGGCCTTTATTTATTATGGAGGCGGCACCCAGATTCGAACTGGGGGTAAAGGTTTTGCAGACCTCTGCCTTACCACTTGGCTATGCCGCCGCAATATACAAAATGGAGCGGAAGACGGGATTTGAACCCGCGACCCTCGCCTTGGCAAGGCGATGCTCTACCACTGAGCCACTTCCGCATAACCTATGGTGCCTTGGGGCGGAATCGAACCACCGACACGAGGATTTTCAGTCCTCTGCTCTACCGACTGAGCTACCAAGGCTCAAATATGGCGACCCAGAAGGGATTCGAACCCTCGACCTCCAACGTGACAGGCTGGCGTTCTAAACCAACTGAACTACTGGGCCGCAAATTTTTCTTGGTGGGCGAAACAGGGATCGAACCTGTGACCCCGTGCTTGTAAGGCACGTGCTCTCCCGACTGAGCTATCCGCCCTGAAGACAATAATAAGTATACCTTAGAATCTAGCGGGTGTCAAAAATCATTAATTATTATTATACATATTTATTTTTATTATACGCTTGATAGCTCTCAATTACTCCGGATATCTAGCCTCAATGTTTGAAGGTTGCCTTTAAACCATCATGCAATATAATTATTATTGTCTAAATTATATTAATATCCCAACGATTTGTCAAGTTTTTATCTTCCTTCCATAATATGTTTTGCAGTTATTTCATCTGTTATAAGTACATCCAACATATTGCTCCTGAGCGCTCCCAGAATAGACTTGGCTTTTTCTTCGCCCGTCGCCACTCCTATTACTCTTGGGATTTTCTTTATATCTTCCGTGCTGATGGATATGACCCTTCTGTCGAGTTGTGTGCATAATTTTCCGTCTATATCAAAAAAGTGAGCACATATGTCCCCAACTGCATTTTCTTTTTTTAAGGATTCCAGGTCTTTATCTTTTAGATAACCGGTTTTGAAAAAGCTTGAGGTTTCATCAATGTTACCTATTCCAACCACGGCAATATTTACAGTCTTGGCCATATTCAATATCTCCAGTATATTATTATCCTTTATAATGGCATCCTTTATTTCCTGACTGTCCACAATGGCTGGTGCCGGAAGAATAAAAGATCGGCCGCCAAAACTTTCAGCCATTTTCCGCACTATTTCATTGGCGCTTTCCGAACTTTGCCCCAAGCTTCCAATAATCTGTACTACCTTTATATTTTTTCTTTCGCTTATGCCTATGGAATCAACTACAGATTTCAATGTCCTTCCCCAGGCAACTCCGATGGAATCCCCGTCTTTTACAATCCTTCTTAAATACTTCGCAGCGGCAGAAGTTACTTGTGCAAAAATCCTTGAGGAATTCCCATTCATGTTGCCAATTATAATGGCCTCTTTTAAACCAAATTTGTTTTCAAATATTTTTTCAAGCTCTGACCTCGCGGGTTCGGGGTAATTTATTTTAATGTCAATTAAATTGTGTTCCTTGGCTGCTTTAAGCAATCTGGAAACCTTGGGTCTGGAAAGGTTAAGCTTCTGGGCAATTTCCCTCTGCGGGACATCATCCAGATAATAAAGTTCAGCCACTTTAATCATCAGTTCAATATCGTAGTCCGCCACGTCAATCCTCCTAATTAGCCCGCAGAGATTATCTGCGGGCTAAATCCAAATACTATGCTACTTATTTTAAGCAAAAATGTCAACTATATTGTATAAAAAGATCAAACACCGAGTTTGCTCAACCTTATTTGCTCATTTCTGGTGAAATTATTTACAGGTATATGACCTTTTATGGGCATTATTTTTTCATGGATGGCATCTATGATCCAGTCTGCCTGCGGATAGAAGAATTTTTCCAGTTCAAAAGCCGGGGTTATCCAGTTTTTGGCACCAACCACAACAGGTGGAGCATCCAGATAATCAAAAGAAAGTTCGGTGATATTGCGTGCAAAGTCGTTCAGAATTGAGCCACGCTCGCATTCATCACTAGCAAGTACGATCTTGCCCGTCTTTTTCACGGATTCTATGACCTTTTCGTAGTTAAAGGGCACCACCGACCTCGCATCGATTATTTCTGCGGAGATGCCGTATTTTTGTTCCAGTATCTTTGCCGCTTCTACTGCCTGGTAAAGAGTAGGCCCTATGGTCAAAATGGTTACATCTTTACCTTCTTTCTTAATATCCGGTTCGCCGATGGGAATTTCATAATATCCCTCGGGCACGCCTTCCATGTGGAACAATTCTCCTATGTCGTAAATCTTCTGGCTCTCCATGAACACCACCGGGTCTGTTCCCATCAGTGCGGTGTTCATGATGCCCTTTGCATCATACGGTGTTGCGGGATAAACCACTTTCAGGCCCGGAATATGGGCACAGATGGATGTCCAGTCCTGGGAATGCTGTGCACCATACTTGGCGCCTACCGACATGCGCAGAACCACTGGCATTTTCAAAACACCTGCGCTCATGGACTGCCACTTGGACAACTGGTTGAAAATTTCATCTCCGGCCCTTCCCATGAAGTCTGCATACATTAGTTCTACAACCACCCTACCGCCACAAAGGGCATAGCCTACAGCCGAACCCACTATGGCAGCTTCGGAAATCGGGGAGTTGAAAAATCTGTGATAAGGAAGCGATTCCGTAAGTCCTTTGTAAACGCCGAAGGCACCGCCCCAATCCCTATTATCCTCACCATAGGCTATCAAAGTAGGATCCGTATAAAATTTATCAATTATAGACTCAAAAATTGCGTCCCTAAGCTGGTAAGTCTTTATCTTTGAAACGGGTTTGCCATCCTGGACTCCAACCCTGATTTTATTTTTAATCTGCTTTACTCTTGGATTTTCTTGTTTCGGAATCAGGACATCACATTCCCTGTCATCCATTTTTTCGATTCTTTGATTTGAGAACATTACATTGCCTATGAAATTTGGAATTTTTACAAGGTCTATTCTGGGGGATATACTATCATCAATGGCTAGCTTGAATATCTTCAAAATTAATTCCTTGCTGTTTTGACGTATCTCGCTGATCTCATCCTGTGAGGCAATACCGGCATTCACCAACTCATCTTTAAAAGTTTCCATGGGGTCTACTGCCTTCCACGCATCAAGCTCTTCTTTGGTCCTATATGTCTCGGCATCTGAAGGAGAGTGTCCCGTCAACCTGTATGTCACCGTATCCAACAAAACGGGCCCTTGATTTTCTTCTATTATCTTTTTCTTTCTCTTTATAGCATCTATCACTGCCAGGGGATTATATCCATCAATTCTCTCGGCGTGCATCTGCTCGGGGTTGATGCCGGCTCCAAGTCTTGCCAGCATCTGATACCCCATGGTTTCTCCGTTGGTCTGGCCGCCCATTCCGTACTGATTGTTAAAGAAGTTGAATATGATGGGAAGGCCGCCCTTGTATCCTTCCTCCCACAGTGTCTTAAACTGATCCATAGCCGCCATGTTCATAGCTTCCCATACAGGGCCGCAGCCAAGGGCGCCGTCGCCCACATTGGAGATGACTATACCTTTCTTTCTATTTACTTTCTTGTATAGAGCCGCTCCCATAGCTATCGGAGCCGAACCTCCCACGATGGCATTGTTTGGATAGATTCCAAACGGAGTAAAAAAGGCGTGCATGGAATTGCCCAAACCCCTGGCAAATCCGTTTTCCCGGCCGAATATCTCTGCCATGGCACCATATATGAAAAAGTCAATGGCCAGTTCTTTTATGCTGTTTGTATTTTTCTGTTTCCCCTCGACGACCTTGAGTATAGCCCCTTCAAAGGTGTTCTTCATGATTTCAAGCAATTCTTCATCACTCATTTTTTGGATACAGGACATGGCCTTGGCTATGATTTCCCCGTGGCTTCTGTGGGAACCGAAAATATAGTCATCTTTATCCAAAAGATATGCCTGGCCTACCGCCGATGCCTCCTGCCCAATGGAAAGATGAGCGGGACCGGTGTATTTATAGGGTATGCCTTCATATTCATTGGTGGTCCTGACCGTATGAAGCATCATTTCGAATTCCCTTATGATGGCCATATCCCGGTAAATCCTTAAAAAATCCTCTTTTGAAAAATTAGCTTTTTCATCATCTATACTTCTGTTATACTGATTTACCGGAATGTCTTTGAATGTAATCCATCCGCTTTTTCTCATTTGCTTTGGATCGATGAAAAGAGTCTTGGACATTCTATTTTTTCCTCCCGTAAAGTTAAAATTTGAATATAGCTTCCCTGATAATTTCCGAAACCGTCGGATGCGGGAAAACAAGTTGTTTGACATCTTTCACCCGCATCTCTGCTTCTACCATCAGTGCAGCTCCGTAAATGATCTCTGATGAGTAACTTCCAATCATATGGACGCCGATGATTCTACCATACTTTTTATCCACCAGGACTTTGCATATGCCGTCGCCCTGTTCATTTTCCGCCACATACCTGCCACTGAACCGCATCGATACGGTGGATTTTTCAAAATCTATTCCCTTCTGCCGGGCTGATTCTTCTGTTTCACCCACCGAAGCCACTTCGGGATTGGTATATATAACCGAAGGGATACTGTCATACCTAACCATATCCTTTTGACACAGCATGTTGTTGACGCAAACTTCAGCCTCCCGATAAGCCGTGTGGGCCAGCATGGAAAAGCCATTTACATCACCTGCGGCGTAAACTTCAGGAATGTTGGTCTTGCCGGTTTCATCGGTTTTTACGCAGCCTCTTTCGATCTCAACGCCTATGTTTTCAAGGCCCAATCCCTGAATTACGGGTTTTCTCCCTATGCTCATCAAAATCTTTTCAGCTTCTATGGAATTCTTCCGGCCATTTGCTTCGTAGAAAACTGTATTATCTTTTATTTCCACAACCTTTGAGTTAAGGTTAAAGACAATACCTTTTTTCTCATAGTTTTTCATAAGAATTTGCGAGAGCTCCTTGTCGGTGTTTCCGGCAATGTGGTCCAGCATTTCTATAACCGTCACCTTACAACCTGCAGAATTAAAATAAGAAGCCATCTCAAGGCCTATGACCCCACCGCCTATGATGACAAGGGATTCCGGTACCTTTTGTATGCCCAGGATTTCCCTGTTGGTCAGGACAATGCCCTTCTCCAGGCCTTCCTTTGTCCCAGGAATGGGCGGTATCAGTGGTTCAGAACCGGTAGCAATCAAAAGCCTTTTACCTACAAAGGTTTCTCCACTGGCGCTCACTTCATATCCCTCTACGGCTTTGCCTTTTATTTCGCCGGCACTCTCAATGACAGTGACATTGCAGCTTTTAAGCTGGGACCTTACGCCGGAAACCAGCATTTTTACTACCTTGTTTTTCCTGGCAATCACCATTCCATGGTTTAAATTAAGATTTTCGGCTGTAACTCCATACTTTTCGCCATGCTTTGCTCCATCATATATCTTAGCGGAATAGAGCATGGTTTTTGTGGGAATGCAGCCTTCATTCAAACATACTCCGCCGAGAAACCTCTTCTCAACGAGGAGCGTCTTCAAGCCTGCCCGGGCGGCCCTTTCCGCACCAAGATAACCAGCAGGCCCGCCGCCGATGACAATCAAATCATAAACCATGTTTTATCACCTGCTATCAATTAATATTTTAAGTCTGCATAACATCTTCTGTTGACGCATGAATCACTAGAAAAACCTTGTTCCTTTCTATATATATGGTAAAACTTTTCTATTTGTATAAAAACTTATCTAGCCAGCAGAAGGCTGAAGTTTTCCAGGTTTGTCTTGAGGTCTTTTAAGAACCTCGCTGCTGGAGCTCCGTCTACTGCCCTGTGGTCAAAGGTGAGGGAAAGGCCCATGGCCGGGTAATACTCATACTGGCCGTTAACCCGCCTTGGCTTGTAAGTTATAGAGCAGATTCCAAGAATGCCGGTTTGAGGCGGATTCAGAATAGGTGTGAAATGTTCCACATCAAGCGGCCCTAGGTTTGTCACCGTAAAGGTGCCTCCCTTCAGGTAATCAGGATTAATGGAGCCTTTTCTGCACTGTTCGGCTAGTTCTTTCACCTCTCTGGAAATTTCATTCAGGGATTTCAGGTTTGCATTGAATATGGTGGGTACCATCAAGCCCCTTTCAGTGTCAATAGCCACGCCAAGATGCACATTTTCAAATACCATCATGGTTTCACCTACTAGGTGTGCATTCAGGTCCGGGTGGTTTAAAAGGGTCTTGGATACGGCATAGAGCACCATATCATTTAAGGTTATATTTTCCAGCCCGTACTTCTTCCCGGTTGCCTTGATTTTTTCCCTGTAAGCCAGTATCTCGGTGGCGTCAAAGGTGGCATGATGGGTCAGTTGTGCCGTAGTGGAAAGGGAATTCATCATATTTCTGGCGATGACTTTTCTTATATTCGTAAATTTCACTTCTTTATATTGCAACGCCTGTTGAGGCGCTTCAATAACCGATTTTTGTGCGGTTTCCTGCTTCTCCAATCCTTTGGCTGCCATTGAAGCTTCCTTCTCCACCTTCTGTTCTTCGGAATTCTTCTGAAGATCTCCGGTGGTGATCCTGCCCCCAAGGCCCGTGCCTTCTGACACCTGCAGGTCCATGTCCGATTTTTGATACTCTTCTTTTGCAGCCGGGGTAAATACCGGGCCTTTTTCTATTAGTGCAAGTATGTCCCTTTCTATGATCCTGCCCTCCGGACCCGTAGGGCTTGTGAACCTAAAGTCCACTCCCGCTCTTTCGGCTAGATTCCTGGCCCGGGGGGAAATTTTTATGATGCCACTTTCCTCCGCTTCGGCCAAATCAGGATAGGCCTTTTCAATTTTCTCTTTCGACGGTACTTCTAGTTCAATACTATCTTCCGGAATTTGCAGCCTTTGAGTTGCCGCCTGACTTTCCGGTTTTCCCCGGGCGATAGTAATACTGCTGATGTCCTCTCCTTCACTACCAATTACACCGACATCCGTTAGTACCGGGACTTCATCTCCCTCATTAAAAAATACATCCAGCAATGTTCCATCTACCTCAGCTTCCACATCAAAGGTGGATTTGTCAGTTTCGATGGTAAATAACACTTCTCCTGCCTTTACCTGTTCCCCTTTTTTCTTGTGCCACTTGGCAATAATGGCACTCTCGTCCGATAACCCTATTTTTGGCATTTTAACAAGTGTAGCCATATTTACCTTCCTCCATTAAAAATCAATACAAATGAAATTTTGTTCATATATAATATTTTGTTCAGTATATTATATTCTACATAAAAACTAATTTTCCTTCTTTTTTGATAAAAAATCCCAGGTTAAATAATCTCCATTCATTTTATCCCATATCATTACTGCCCGGCCTCATTACTTCTTGTTGGGACATGCGGAAATTGTTTATTATTTAAAAATAAAAGAGGCTCAAAGGCCTCTTTTATTTGGAATTAATATAAAGTATAACTGTATTCAATAATTTACCGCAGTAACAAACAACCGATTTTCATTTTCTCCGCCTTTTCAATTCTTCCATGATTTCCTGAATGGATATGCCGTCATAGCGTAGAGCTATGAGCAAGTGGAAAATCAAGTCAGCGGCCTCATAAATGGTATCGCTTTTTTTACCGCTCATGGATGCTATGATGACTTCGGAGGCTTCCTCACCCACTTTTTTTAATATCCTTTCTCTGCCACCTTTATAGAGCTTTGCCACATAGGATTCTTCTGGAAGTTCATTGAATCTGGAATCTATTATATCTATTAAATCTTCAAGCATTTCCAATTCACTATTGTGGCCTTTTTTCCGGACCGAGTCATTTTCCGGATTGTTTTCTTCTCTATTTTTCTTATCTCCAAAATCTTCAAGCTTTTGAGTACTCTTATCCTCTGCTACGGCCATCAAACTCCTGTAAAAGCATGATTTATTTCCGGTATGGCATGCCGGGCCTTTTGGATCTACTTTTAAAAGCAATGTATCACCATCGCAATCGTAAAGGATTTCTTTCACTTTCTGGAAATTCCCGCTAGTTTCACCCTTTTGCCATAGGGTTCTGCGCTTCCTGCTGTAAAACCATGCATTTTTCGTCTCAAGAGTTTTTTGCAGAGCTTCTTTATTCATATATGCCACCATCAAAACTTCCCCGGTGTTTTTATCTTGAACCACTGCGGGTATGAGTCCTTTTTCATCAAAATGTATTTCAAGATTATCTCCTTTTCTGCCAACAGATATTTCCTTATTGAGGCTAGTTTCGCTCATAATCTTATTTCAATCCCTTCTCGCCGCAGATATTGCTTCACCTGACGAATGCTGTAAGTGCCGTAATGAAATACTGATGCCGCTAGGGCCGCATCAGCCCTGCCTTGCTGAAAAATTTCCTTAAAATGCTCCATTTTGCCTGCACCGCCTGACGCTATCACCGGTACAGTCACCCTTTCAGCAACTGCCCTGGTGAGCTTCACATCATAGCCGTCCTTGGTGCCGTCGGCATCCATGCTGGTCAGGAGAATTTCGCCTGCTCCCAGTTTCACTGCCCTATCTATCCATTCCAGCGCGTCAATTCCCGTGGCAGTGCGCCCTCCATGGATATATACTTCCCAGCCTTTTTTATTCCTCTTGGCATCGCAAGCCAGCACAATGCACTGGCTGCCGAAACGTCTTGCCCCTTCATAGATCAAATCGGGATTCTGGACCGCAGCAGTGTTAAGGGATACTTTGTCGGCTCCGGCCATGAGCAAATTTCTGATATCTTCAATGCTCGAGATGCCGCCGCCCACTGTGAGAGGAATGAATACTTCCCGGGCAGCCCTTCTAACCATTTCCACCGTGGTCTTGCGTCCTTCGGCCGATGCGGTTATATCCAGAAAAACCACCTCATCGGCACCTTCCCTGTCGTAAAAGGCTGCCAGTTCGACCGGATCTCCCGCATCCTGCAGGTTTATGAAGTTTGTACCTTTTACTACCCGTCCATCCTTGACATCAAGGCATGGGATGATTCTCTTTTTGAGCATGATATTAAACCTCGCATTTTAAAGTATCTTCAATGACCTCTATGCTGTTCAGCATCCTTCACCGGCGTTATATTTCCACTACCCGTAAGTTTACATCAATCTTGCAGTGACCTAGCGCAAGTAGCACAAGATATGAAGTTTGATTAAATTGGATATCTGCTTCCAACATTATAGTAATATTGTTAAGCCGGCACGTATATATTGGTAAGTAAGCGTAAAAAAATTAAAACTTTTGAATTAACTCTCCCAAACGCAAAGCGCCGCTATATAGAGCTTTTCCGATAATGGCTCCCTCAAGGCCCTGACTTTCATAGCGGGACAATTGCTCCAAATCTTCCACAGATGATATGCCGCCTGATGCAATGACGGAAAAACCTCCGAAGTCAAGTATCTTCTCAATACCTTCATTATCCGGCCCCGACATCATGCCATCTTTAGAGATGTCAGTATATATAACTCTTTTTATCCCCAATTCCCGAAGCTTTTTTAAAACTTGTTCAAGAGTCACTTCAGATGTAGCAGTCCACCCCTTAACGGCTACCATGTCATTTTTAACATCGACTCCCACAGCTATCTTTTCTTTCCCAAAAAAATCTACCGCCTGTTTTACCATGTCTTGAGACTCTATCACCGCCGAACCTAATATGAGCCGATCGATCCCTGTATCAAAATATTTTTTTAAGGCATCTAGATTTCTTATGCCTCCGCCTACTTGGATTTTTAGCTTTACATTTTTCCTGATAAGTTTTATTACTTCAAAATTTTGAGGGCTGCCCGACTTTGCCCCATCAAGGTCCACCACGTGTATCCATGAAGCTCCTTGATCTTCCCACCTTTTTGCCACTTCCACCGGGCCCTCTGAAAACACGGTCTCCTTCGAAAAGTCCCCCTGTATGAGTCTTACACAGCGACCGCCCCTTAAGTCTATTGCTGGATATATGATCATCCGGCCATCTCCCCAAAATTCTTTAGAATCTCAAGCCCAAGCCGACTGCTTTTTTCTGGATGAAACTGCACCCCGAAAACGTTGTCTTTTTCGACACATGAAGTAAAAACGTTGTCATAATCGGTGGTCCCGATGGTGGCATCCTCTTTGGGGTCGCAATAATAGGAGTGGACAAAATAAAAGTCGGTGTTGTCGGGTATGTTTGCAAGAAGACGGGAATCCCCGGTTTTTTTAACACTATTCCAGCCCATATGAGGGACTTTTAGGTTTTTTTGTTTCGGCTCAAATCTTCTGACAGAACCTTTTATGAGGCCCAGGCCTTCATGGTGCCCACCTTCAAAACTTTCTTCAAATAAAAGCTGCATGCCAAGGCATATGCCCAAAAAAGGCATCCCGGACTTTACAACATCTTTTATGACTTCAATCCAGCCCAGAGATTTAAGGCTGTCAATGGCGTCTTGAAAAGCCCCTACTCCCGGCAGGACCAACGCATTTATATTCTTTAAGTCCTGCAGATTTTTGAGCAGTTTTGCCTTAAAGCCCAATTTTTCAAAAGCCTTTTGCACACTCATCAAATTTCCCATGCCGTAATCTATGATGCCTATCAAGAATGCATCCTCCTTTAATATCCGGACTAAAAAATACATTATAGCCATCTTTCAAAAGCATTTTAACCCTATAAAATTCCCTTTGTTGAAGGCATGCCTTTTTCCCGCTCATCAAAACTTACCGCTTCCCGCAGTGATCTGGCAAAAGATTTAAAAATGCTTTCTATCATATGGTGGGCATTCCGGCCCCGGATGACCTCTATGTGCAGCGTTATTTTTGCGCTGTTTGCAAAAGCCTTGAAAAATTCCTCCACCAGTTCCACATCAAACTCTCCAACCTTATCTTTCAAAAAATCTGCCATAAAAAATAGATAAGGCCTTCCGCTGATGTCTACCGCCGAAAAACCCAGGGATTCATCCATAGGCACATAAAAACTTCCGTAGCGGCGGATTGACTCCTTTCCTTTCAGGGCTTTCAGAAAAGCTTCTCCAAGAACTATACCGGTATCCTCCACCAGATGGTGGAAATCCACCTCACAGTCTCCGGCGGCCCTTACTTCCAGATCAAAAAGGGAATGGCGGGAAAATAGAGTCAACATGTGGTTGAAAAAGCCTGCGGGAGTTTGAATTAAACTTTGGCCTGTACCGTCTAAATTCAATCTTACCCTTATATCGGTTTCTGCCGTCTTTCTTGAGATTTCAGCGCTTCTTTCCATAAATTTCACTTCTTTCTGCAATTTTTTGGAAGCGTTGAGCGACGGAAGTGCAGTTCGGTTAAATCATTGAATCCGCCTCAGTCACTTTGTCGGCAAGAATCGATGCCAACTATTCAGTCAGAATTTGTCGCAAGGTTTCCAGCAATTCTCTGTTCTGTTCTGGGCTTCCCACGCAAAACCTCAATACATTTTTCAGCTTTTCTCCATTTAGCCTGCGAGTGAGGATGCCTTTTGCCAGGAGTTTTTCGTATACAATATCCCTGGGCTTCTCAAATTCGCATAAAAAGAAATTTGTTGAGCTCGGGTAAACTCTTATTCCGGGCATCCTGTCCAGCTCTGCTTTAAGCTCATCCCGGGATTTAACCAGTTCGTCCCTCAATTTGTGCACCCAGCCCAGGTTTTTTAAAATCTCAATCGCGGCGATCTGTGAAAACAGAGTGACATTATAGGGAAGTTTCACCTTGTATAGCTGGTCTATAATGGATTCATGGGCCACGGCATAACCCACCCGCAAGCCCGCCATGGAAAATATTTTTGAAAAGGTACGGATTACAGCCACATGGGGATATATTGAAATTCGGTTTGCAAAGGTCTTTTCTCCGAATTCAAAATAAGCCTCATCCACTGCCACGATGCCGTTGAAAGATTCGATGAGATCAAGGATTTTCTCCTCGCTGAAGTAATCGCCGGTAGGATTGTTTGGATAGCATAAGAACATCATCTGGGGTTCATCTTTTTTAAAGTGCTTTTTTATGCCCTCTACATCCAGGTCCCACCGCCAGGCTTCATTTTGTTTTTCCAACAAAAGCGGTACCTTTATGACATTTGCCCCGGAAACGGTTGCAAAAATTTCATAACTTGAAAAGGCAGGCACAGGGATTATCGCATCCCGCCCGGGACCGGCAAAGGCAAACAATAAATCGCTTATTATCTCGTCGGAACCGCTGCCTACAAATATCTGTTCTGGTTTTGCGCCCGTATATTTTGAAAGCTCTTCTCTCAGCTCATCGCAACTCGGGTCATAGTAGAAATTTATTTTTTCACGTTTAAGCCTCTGCCAGATACGCTCCTTTATTTCAATTGGAATATCATATGGGCTTTCATTGGCGTCAAGCTTTATACAGCAAGCCCCTTTTTCAGGTTTATACGGCTCAAGGTTTACAATTTCCTGCCTTACGAATTTTAATCCCGGATTTATTTTAAATCCCTCCCCATATTTCCTTTCTAATAATTATGATTTCGAGTGTAAAAAGTCAAATTGGCGGCGGTGACGTCCTTGTCACCGGATTGTTCGGTAAGCCGCTCTAAAGTCCGCTACTGCGTTCCACATGGGTTTGCCGGCAATTTGGCGTCCTGAAGAATTCTTTTTTATCATATAATTGCCCTTATCCTGCTCAATAATTCCTGTATCCGACTTGATTTGAGGCGAAAACTGACCTGGTTAGCGATTAGGCGGGCGCTGATGGGGCAGATTTCATCTTCTATCTTCAAGCGGTTTTCCTTTAATGTATGGCCTGTAGCCACTATGTCCACAATGGCATCGGAAAGCCCCAACAGCGGACCTAGTTCAACAGAGCCATTGAGTTTTATTATTTCCACCGGCTGGGCCTTTTTTAAAAAAAAGCTTTCAGCAATGCGTGGATATTTTGTGGCAACCCTGTATATTGGGATGCCTGGTGCCCTGTCTTCCGGCACGGCCACTACCATCCTGCAACGTGCCAAGTTTAAATCAAGGAGTTCAAAAACATCCTTGCTTTCTTCCAAAAGCACATCCTTCCCAGCCACTCCCAAATCTGCCACTCCATGTTCCACAAATATAGGTACATCGAGAGGTTTTGAAAGAATCAATCTCATGCCATAGTCTTCAAATTCAAAGATCAGTTTCCTGGACTCCTCGCTGACATTATCAAGATGCATCTCTATTTTTTTGAAAAGTTCCATCGTTTCTCCGAGTATCCTGCCCTTTGAAAGGGCTATTGTCAGAAATTCCAAAGCAAATCTCCTTTTCAAAATTTCATATTTGATGTAATCCATATTAAAGCGGCAGCATGAACTTTCACTTATGTTTCCGATTTGCCACAGATTATTTTAGCCTCCATTCCACCCCTATCGATGGCGGCACTAATAGTAATAAAAAGTTTTTTCAAGCAAATCATCTCTTTCGCTTCTATTTTTTAGTTCTTATAATGAAGGTTTTGGAAGCAAAACTTGCATCCATATATATATTTTCTTCATTTTCCAGCGGTATCATTTTTACTGCAAGATTTTGTCTCCTGAGTTCTTCTGCTTTTTTAAGAGCTCGTATGAAATTTTCCATGTCGTAAAATATATAGTTGGGTTCATAGGAATCTACAATATCTTTCTCCAGTATTGAAAGCAGTGCTTCTTCAGTAAGCGCAAAACCCGTGGCGGGCCGGTTTCCGTTGAATTTATCCATCAGATTGTCATAGCGTCCACCGCCTCCTAACGGGAACCCGGAACCCGGTGAATATATTTCAAAAACAATTCCCGTATAATATTCAAGGCCCCTTGCAAGCCCCGGGTCAAAGGTGAGCCTTACGTCATTATTAAAACCCTTTAGCATTTCGGAAAGCGTCTCAAGTTCCGACAGGGCATTGCGGCATTTTTCATTCAAAGGAGTTTTGCTTAATTTCTCAAGAATTTCCGGCCCACCGTAAAAACTGCTCAGCGATAGCAAAACCTGTTTCGTGCCCGTTTTGACAGTAATATCTTTAATCAGTTCTTCCAGCAGAACAAAGTTTTTACCCAATATGGCATGGGCAATCTGCTCTTTTTTGCCTGGGTCCGCATCTATTTCATCCAGCAGGCCTTCGAGAAATTTTATATGGCCGATATTAACAATAAAATCGGAAATACCAATTCTCTTTAAAATTTCCGATGCAAGCAGGATTATCTCCGTATCGGCCTGTATGCCCTTTATACCGATTAGCTCGCCACCCACCTGGAAAAATTCCTGGTCGCGCCCCTTCCTCGGTTCCTGAAATCTGAAGACGTTTGAAATATAACAAAAACGGAGCGGGAGCCGGTGTTCACCATAATAAGTCGCCACCATGCGGGCTATGGATGTGGTGATATCTGACCTTAAGGCCAGGACCCTTCCCTGCCGGTCGAAAAACTTGAAAATTTTATCAGAAAATCCTGGACTGTTGCTTGAAATAAATGTCTCCAGATATTCGAAGGAGGGAGCTATTATTTCCTCATATCCCCATTTCTCAAAAACATCATAAATGGCCCTTTCGATCTGCCTTTTTTTGCGGACCAGCGGGGGAAGAAAATCCTTCACCCCCGCGGGCTTTTGAAAGATATAATCCATTATATATAACATCCTTTAATATGGTAAATTAATAAAGTATTAATAATGATACTACCATACCTATTTTCTACGGTCAATGCCATTGGATATAATTTTATCCGATTTTAACTGATTATAACAGATTTTCACCTCTCTATTCTTGATTGCTCTCATTCTTTACGCCTAGCAATGAAAGCAGCTTTAATTAGCCAAACTGCTCAACTTTCTTTTGTAAATGATTTGTCATCGATCATTTTAATAATGAATATATTTCGGTAAACTTCCATTTTCCAGTATGAACTTTCGTGTCTTCTGCAATGACCCTCTTGGCTTTATCCCTTTTTTCAATGCTTTATCGTATTCCCTTAACCAGTATTCTTTAAGTTCATATTCAAACAGCAAGTCAAGCAGCACATACAATGACACTTCATCGTCCGACTCCACATAGTTATCATGAAAATATTTAATTGCCTCCTCATATTCACATAGCGCCATATTCAACCTGAAAACCGTCTCAACCAGGTTATTGATTTTTTCTTCGCGCCGATATTCGTAAGAATCGTATGATTTCTTTGATGACATTTTTTTAGAATTATCAATTTCTGACTTCAAAACCCTGCACTGCTCAATCGCAATTTTTTTTGAATCAGGAGTTTTCAGGTTTCTAACCAGTTCCATAATCAGGTGCGAATGCAATGTTTCTCTATCTACACTACTATTTATGACCAATTCAACAACAGACTTTACATTTTCTTTATTTACCCCCTGCCCAAGTATTCTTGAGATAACGGAGTCAAGCAACGTCGTCTGCCCTACACCAACAGATCTGAAAGGGTTGTCCGTACTGAAAATATAATAATTGCAGGCATAGCATAGCATTTCGTATAATTTTTTTAGCAAATCCGTTGCTGTCCCACCATCTTCGCTTTCCACCGGAACTTGCTGCAAATCCTTGATGAAAGCTTTTACTTTAAATCTCCATTTTGGCCTCTCTTTTTTGTGCACAAAACTATTGGGAGCAAAATAATACTGTTTATATGCGTAATCAATAAACTGTTCGATTTCCTGTTTTAAATCATCTACATCAACTTGCTCATTTCGTGTCCTTTCAATCTTGCTGATGCTCATATATGCATGAACATCCTGAAGCATCGTATCAATATCCTTGTCCTCACGCAGTTTTTTAGGCATTGATTTATACATCTCCGATATAATTAACCTCAAATCTTCCTCTTTATAATGCTTTAATAATTCTCTCAGTTCTGATACCTTCATTCTACAACACTCTTTCTCATTTACATAGTTAGGCCATCAGGCAGGATTCAACCTTTTGAGACTCGCCAAATCTCATCACTCATTATTTTGTTCAAAACCATTAAAATCTGATGTATCAACTCTTATGTTCAAATCAGGAAAAACATTTGTTTATATGCGGATGCGTTGATGATTTCGCTTTTTGCTTTCATTAATACTGTAAGCTTTAAAATTGCTAATCAAAACAATTTCTGATATAATGGGAATGGTTTTAAAAAAAGACATAAATAGAAAGGAGCTGTGTCCTTTGAAGGAAAAAGTCAAAGAAGTCCTCGATAAAATTCGCCCATCCCTGCAGGCAGATGGTGGTGACGTTGAGCTAGTAGATGTCGATGAATCGAGCGGTATCGTAAAGGTAAAACTCACCGGCTCTTGCTTCGGATGCCCATTTGCTACCATGACCCTTAAAAACGGCATTGAGGAAGCTTTAAAAGAACAAATCCCCGGAGTAAAAGAAGTACAGCAGGTTCAATAATACAAAAGTTTTAAGAGCAGCCAGCGGCTGCTTTTTTCTTTTGGATATCGGTAATAAATATCTCGAAAACCCCTTATATTATTAATCATCTGCAGGGTGAGCGGAAGTAACTGGCCATCTCTAGCATTAAAGCAGCTTTTTGCACTACGAAGCGGCCCGGATGCCTTATTTTGCATCTATATATATAGATGATATGTATCGTTGACAGCAACTACATATGCGCTGCTTCTAGCCAATTCTTCCTTGCCGTCGTATTCCACCACCGTGATAGAAGCATTACTTATTTTAAACTTCCAGAAAAGATCGTAATGCAGGTTTAGTATGACCGAAAGCAATGCCCTGATAGGACCTGCATGGGTAACTATCAGTATATTCTTTTCTGGATGCTTGTTTGCAGCTGCCTTCAAAAATATGGACACCCTTTCGCAAAGTTCCGACAGGTTTTCCCCTCCTTCCGGCCGCTCGTTATAAGGGTCCTTCCTCCACCTTTCCATTTCTCCCGGCCATTTTTCATTTATTTCGTCGAAGGTGCAGCCTTCCCATTTGCCGAAACTAAGTTCTCTCATCTCCCTGGCTGGAAAAACCTCTAATTCGTGCGGCACCGAAATTATACGGGCTGTTTCCATGGCCCTCTGCAAGTCGCTTGAATATACCCCATCAATCTTCTGCGCCTTGAGTCTTTCCGAAAGTTTTAATGCCTGAAGCCTGCCTGTATCACTGAGAGGTATATCCGACTGGCCCTGATATTTAAACTCTTTATTCCATAAGGTCTCGCCATGCCTTATCAGGTAAAATCTGGACAAAAAAATCACCCTTTATTTATTTGATAGTATGACAAAGAATAATAACACTATTACTTCGCAAATTTCATTCAGTGCCCCATACGTATCTCCTGTATGACCGCCAATTTGGCTTATTATATATTTGCTAATGAAAAAGCTTGCCAAAAACAATATCAGCAAAAGAATAATTCCCCGAGAATTTGCAAGTACAGCTGCAATGCCGATGGCTAAAATGCTGGAAAAAACAAATTGCCATGGGCTTTTATACATGCTGAAGGCTTTTCCAAGCCCGCTTTCCCGGCCATAAGGCAATAACACAATTGCATAAGTAACCGACCATCGGCTTAAAGCAGGAGCGAGAATTAGAGCCGGTATTATAAATTGCTGAGAGAGGGCGGTTATTAGCGAAAATTTAAATAATAACAGCAGTACAACTCCCATGGCGCCATAGGCTCCTATTCGGCTATCCTTCATGACCGACAGCTTTTTATCCCTGCTGCCTCCGCAGAAAATCCCGTCCAAGGTATCTGCAAAGCCATCGATATGCATTCCGCCGGTAACCATTGCCCAGCCGGCAATTATTATAACCGATAAGACCTGCAATGGAAGATATTTTCTGCCAAGGAAATATATGATACTTGATATTCCTCCTATCACGCTTCCCGCCAGAGGGAAAAACGGAACCGATGAAGCAATCTTTTTTTCATCTAGCATCACCTGGGGAAAAGGTATCCTGGTCAAAAATAAAAGAGCTGCATAAAATCCCATAAAGTTTTTCTCCTTCAACTTTTCTTTATGACCGCGGATGAATAAATTTGTTTACATAATATTATTATGGTATTATATTAACCGCGACGCAAGCTTCACATGAAGCATTCTAACGAGCAAAATCCGCAGAATCTAATTTCGCTTGACTGGTTTTTCTAAACTCAAATCACAAGAACAACATCAATAATTCTCCGGCTATCAATGCAATAATGGAGGATACTATGCTCAAAGCCACGGCAGTCTTTATATCATCGGCAATCATATCCCTCGACTTATCGCCCATGTATGCCCTGAAATTGGGCTGGCCGGAATAATAGTTCATGCCGCCCAGTCGCACACCCATTGCTCCTGCCATTATAGATTCGGGAATCCCGCCGTTGGGGCTTTCATGTTTTTTTGCATCCCGCAGCGCTGTCATAAACCCTTGTCTTGCATCAAGACCTAAAACTTTAGCAGCTATTAACATAAAGACCCCTCCTAACCTCGCCGGCACATAGTTTAGAATATCGTCCATTTTTGCTGAAAACCATCCAATATGCAGATATTTTTCGCTTCTGTATCCCACCATGGAATCCAGGGTGCTGGCGGCCTTGAACGCCATGGCAAGTGACGGTCCTCCCAGAAAAGCATACATAAGAGGGGAAACAATGCCGTCCACGGTGTTTTCCGCTACTGTTTCCACTGTTGCCCGACAGACCTCATCCGGCGGCAGTTCCCATGTATCACGCCCTACAATGCCCGAAAGGCGCAGCCTAGCCTTTTCAATATTGCCTTTTTTTAATTCATAAAATATACCCATGGCTTCATCGGACAGATTTCTAACTGCTAGTGTCGTATACAACAGCCAAACCGACACCGCCTGCCCGACTCGGATATTTATTCCATATGCTGATTTTATCACACCAAACGTAAAAAAGTAAGATGTCCCTACGATGATAAGCCAAAGCAACATCCCGCCCAACATTAGTTCCGAAGAAGTCCTACACATTCTTCTGATAAGGCTTTCCAATGATGAAATTAATTTGCCCATAAGCACAACGGGATGAGTGGTCCTCTTTGGGTCTCCAAGAATCAAGTCCAGCAAAAATGCCGCAAGTATGAGTTTACTCATGAATTTCTTACCTTTCTAAAAAAATTTATTTAAAAAGCTCGATTCTACTGTAAAAAGTTCGTTTTTAAATAAAATCGCATACATTTTGCGCTAATATGCAGTTAATACAAACAACATATTTTTAAAGAGGTGCTTCCACACAAGAATCAAGCTTTAATTGTAAATTGAAGTTAGTGCATTTATCAGCATTTCGTTTTCCTCCCTCTTTCTGACAGCCACCCGAAAATATGTGTCGTCGAGAAAATCAAAATCGCCGCACTGTCTAATTAAAATTCCGTATGTTTTAAGTTTGTCTGCAAGAGCGCCTGATTTTACACCGCGTGCAATTTTTACAAAGACAAAATTCGCCTCCGGGTAAAATGGCAAAAGTCCATTTATGTCGCTCAGTTTGTTCCAGAGGTATTCCTTTTCCTGGGAAATAAATTTTCTGGTCATATCAATATAACTTTTTTCTTTCAAAACTTCACAACCCGCTAAACCCGCAAAAGTATTGATGTTCCAGGGATCTTTCAACTCTTCCAGCTTCTGTATGAGTTCTCTGTTGCCGGCGGCAAAACCTATTCTAAGGCCCGGTAAAGCAAAAACTTTGGTAAGAGATCTGAGAATAATCAAATTTTTATGTTTCTCGACATCTTTAATCAAAGTCTGACTGTTTATCACAAAGTCCATAAAAGCCTCATCCAACAAAAGAAATGATTTTCTATACTGCAATATCTCGAGCAAACAAGTTATTTCTTCTTTTGAGGCGAGTTTACCGGTGGGATTGTTAGGATTGCATATTATAATCATTGAATTTTTACATATAACATTTTCCATTTTCCTAACAAGCTCAATGTCCCATCCACAATCATTTTTTGTCATATCGACAAGTTCTACTTTTATTCCCCTGCTCCGGCAGGAACGAGCGTATTCGGAAAAAGTGGGGGAAAATATTAAAACCTTTGAGGGTTTCAACGCTTCCATAATTATATTTATGAGTTCCACCGAGCCGTTTCCAGGAAGGATATTTTCAGGGTTTACACCATAATATTCTGCTGCGTTTTTTTTAAGCTCCGCCTGGTCAGGATCAGGATAATGGATTATATCGTCAATTCTGCTGATTATGATTTTTCTTACGACATCAGGGAATCCAAGCGGATTTATATTGGCGGAAAAATCCACGAGTTTGTCATGCGGCATATTCAGCTCTTTCCCGGCTTTATACACATTTCCTCCATGAAGTGCCATAGTATTGATTCTCCTCTTGCTTCAAACTTTGGTTGTCATGCGTGCTGCAATTCAATCCATCTTCGGCAAAATAAATTTGCCTCGGACCGGCATTATCAATGCCCGCTTTGATGATCCTGAATTTTTTCCCATGTTTCTTCATTATTCCATCCATCTCTACCCACAAATTGGCGTCTATACTGCAATTTTTTTCAAAAAACAAACTTACAGCCGAACCGCTATGCGCTATATTTACCCCTGCAGCATTGAATCTTGTAGCGACTTCAATCGTTTCCATCAAATGTGGCTTGCAAATTATATGCTGATGGGCAAGGGCGCTGTTTATCATTGCCATGCCCAGCAGTCTCGCATCACCATCTTTTATTGCGGCGCGCGCTATTTCCAGGGCCTGTCTGACCGCTTGCTCCTTCTTAGAATTCAAACTTTTTAAATCCGTGCGACCGTTGAACTCCAATGTATCCACAGTTTCTCCTGTATCGATGATATATACATCCATTTCCGGAAGGTCTCCAAGGCTTTCCCTCCACTCTCCCTTTATATGATCAAAAACCACCGCCCCTTTATACATTATGCCGTCGCTGGGCTCTATGGAAATGGCAATATCGGCTATGTAATCAGGAGATATATTTTCCCCGAGGGCTGATGCCGCGGCAATACATGCGGCGGTAATATCGGCAGTGCTGGATGATAGACCTATGCCTATGGGAATTTGGGAATTTATGGTTATGATCGGTTTATATTCATTCGCTCCTAATAATTTAAGGGTCTTTTGAGCGGCAAGATATGATTTTGGATTATATATATTTGATCCGCCAAAAGATTCTTCCGAATCTTTTTTTAAAATCAATTCAACCGTAATCTCAGTATATAGAGAAATTGGACAGGTTACCAAAAAGTCCCTGCCATCAATTGAACCCTGAACTATTTCCCCGCAGCTGGCGGGACAGCGGGCTTTCCCAAGCAAATACGGTCCCTCCCAATTATTATTTTATCTTCAATGGTATGCCGGATACCATGAAATAAACATTGTTGGCAGAAGATGCCATCAACTGATTCGATTCTCCCAATAAATCCCTATAAAGCCTGCCCAGAGGGTATTCGGGAACAATGCCCATGCCCACTTCATTGGAAACAACCAAAACATGTTTTTTTAATCTTCCGGCTTCCCGTATAGTAGAATTTATTTCATTCAGCAATGATTTTCTTAAATCTTCCCATTCGGCGGCATCCTCGGCTCTTTCCAGCGGAAGCCAGTTTGAAACCAGAAGAGCCAGGCAATCGATAAGGACTGTGCCAAAATCAGACCATTTGCCGTTTTCACCGATATTCTTTAAAACTCTTGATAAATGCATGGGTTCTTCAACGGTTTCCCACTCAATGGGTCTTCTCTGCCTATGAATGGCTATCCGCTGAACCATTTCGCTATCCAGAGCCTGAGCTGTAGCTATGTAAATAACCTTTCCCCCAGATTCTCTTGCCAGTTTTTCTGCAAAACTGCTCTTACCGCTCCGGGCTCCTCCGGTAATAAACGTCATACTCATAATATCTTCTTCACATCCTGTAATTCTTATTTTTTTTCATAAAAAGAAGGTATATAAAAAACGGACCGCCAAACAGCGCTGTGAGGATGCCCACAGGAAGTTCAGTAGGGCTTAAAATAATTCGCGATAAAGTGTCGGTCATCATCAAATAAAGTCCTCCTACGAGGGCTGAAAAACTAAAAAGCTTTCGATGGTCGGGGCCTATTATAAGTCTCGATATATGCGGGATTATGAGCCCCACGAAGCCAATTATGCCGCTGACCGACACCGCCGACGCTGTAAGAAGGCATGAAGCCGCGAGACTCACTTTCTTCGTGAGTTCTACATCAACTCCGGTAAAAAACGCCGTTTCCTCGCCCAATTGCATTAAATTCAGCGCCCTCAAGTTCAAGAGTCCTATAATATATCCTGCAACCCCGTAGGGCAGATTGAGCATTACATCCCCCCACCCCTGTGAAGAAAAACTCCCCAGTAGCCAGAAATATATCTGATGCAACTTATTGTCGCTGAAATACATAAAAAAAGATACCAGCGCGGATATAAAGCTGCTAATTGCAATTCCCGCCAGAAGCAATGCAAATGGGTATGTACGGCCTCCCACGCTTGATATCACATAAACTACGACGATAGTAGCGACCGCTCCCAGAAAAGCAAAAAGCGGCACCGAACCCACTCCTGAAATTTTCAAGCCCGAAAAAAGCAGTATTGCCAGAGTTGCGCCAAGAGAGGCACCAGAAGAAGCACCGATCACATATGGGTCTGCCATAGGATTTCTGAATATGCCCTGATATATTACACCGGCGGCCGAAAGTTCAGCCCCAACCAAAAAAGACAACACTATCCTTGGAAGTCTCAACTGGAGTAAAATTGCTTCCTGAGAATAAGACCAGTCAGCGGTTATATTTTTGCCGATGAATGGTACCTTGTGAATGACGATTTTCAAAATAATGCCGGGGCCAATGTTCACCGCACCTATTCCCAGGGCCAGAATGCCGCCTAAGATGATGGCTGCGATGAGCACCACATATTTTCGGATATACGTTTCCTTCTGAATATTTCTTGCCACTTCGTTCCTCCGTCGTTTAAAACATGATTTATTCAAATAATTCCGGATGGATAATCTTGGCAATCTGTTCAAGCCCATCGATAAGCCTGGGCGTCGCCCGCTGCATTATATTTTCATCCACATAGAATACTTTTTTGTCCTTTACTGCACTGATGTTCTCCCATCCCGGCCGTTTTAAAATATCTTCAACGGTTTGTTTGCTGGAACCATGGTGCGAAAAAATAATTATATCCGGGTTTTTGGATATTATCATTTCCTGACTGTACTGCGGGTAGGCTTTTTCGGCATCGCCGGCTATATTCTGGCCTCCTGCGCTTTGAATTATGTCATTGACAAATGTGCCAGGACCAGCAGTCGTAAAAGGCTCTGGCCAGACTTCATAATAGACTTTTGGTAGCTTTTCCTTAGGTATATCCACTACCTTATCCTCCACAGCTTTTATCCTATTCTCAAGAGCTTTTATCAATCTGAGGGATTCAGACTCTTTTCCCGATATCATTCCCAATATTTTTATGCTGTTAAGCATATCGGGGATATTCTTAGGGACAAGCACCACTGCAGGAATGTTTAATTTCTCCATCTGTTCCACTATATCTTGATGCATATCTGTAGCCACCACTAGGTCCGGTTTCAAAGAAACTATCTTTTCAAGATTTGGATCGGAAAATCCGCCAATCTTTTCTTTACTCTTTGCTTCCTCTGGATAATCGCAGTAATTTGTCACTCCCACGACTTTTTCTCCCAATCCCAGAGCAAAAAGAATTTCCGTATTGCTTGGTGCAAGGGAAACTATCCTTTGCGGTTCTTTTCCCATTATTACTTGGCGGTTCATCTGGTCTTTTACTTTTAAAGGAAATGCTGCGCTTTCTTGATGCAGAACATTATCCCGGGGTGCAGCAGGATTTTCCGAAGTTTTGCCCTTATTAACCTTTGATGAGTTGCATCCGGTAAAAATGCCAATTATTATGAATAATATTAATAACAGCGATAAATGCTCAATAATTGTTCTTTTCATAATTGTGCGGCGACCTGCCCATGCCTCCCTCAAATATTTTAATAAACTTGTAATTCTGTATCAGACAATTAAAAACCCGGCTGCTCTTGCGGAAAGACCGGGTTTTTGTTTTCCCCAAAAAGTACTCCCCTTTCTTCCGAAGGCTGGTACCTTCATCAACAGGCAGGTTTCCTGGCTGCCGGATCATCTTCGCTGCACCTTCCCGGTTTTCCCGGTGGCATAGCAGTTTATCACCGGTTACAGTGGCGGGACCGCTCAGGATTTTCACCCGATTCCCTTTTAACCTTCCGGCACCTGTTGCATGTGATTTTTTCTTAAATTATATACCAAATTTACTTCTTATACAAGTTTATAAAAATATAACAAATACATCTAAATTTAATTTCAACAATCCCTTTTTAATTTTCGAAATGAGCTTTCACCGCGCCGGTCAGGCTGTTCTCCCCTTGGATTATCTTCGACCTTATACCCCCAAAAAACCCCCTGTGAAATACCAGCCTGTAATTATATTTTTTTGCATTGCAAAAATTATGCTTGTATGATTCGTTTCCCCTTAAAAAATCAAATATAACATCATTTCTCTCTATGGAAGTTTTTATTGCCAGCAAAGTTAGCAAAATCCCTATGCTCAAGCTTTTATATCTATTATCAAAACCGCTCAAATAATAGTAAGTGCTTTTACCTTTATGGAAACCGTATAAAACCGCAGCAATTTCATCATTGATTATCAATCTGTGCAGATCCAAATATTTTTTTATAAACAAGTCTTCTGATAGATTCAGGTGAAATTCAATAATTCTTTTACTGTAAAAGGCTCCTGGCAACATTCTATCCCGCCATCTTTGTTGATGCATTTTTATCATTCTCAGCAGAGTTGGTTTTACATCCTGCTCTTTGCTCACCAGTTCATATTTTACATTATAATCTCTATTTACCCGCCTCTGGCAGTATTCAATGTTTTTTCTGAATCGCTTATTTAAACCCGACATATACGCATCCCAATTGTTGGGCAGCATGATATACGGACATACATCCTGCTTTATGCAGGTTTTTTCATATCCCTTAATTTTGATCCCTAAATATTTTTCAGGCAAATGTTCAAGATCTAGCAACATGATTCTTTTTTCCAAAAGTTCGTCGGCCAATCCTTCTAAAAATTCCTTTTCCAAGCCGGGCTTATACAAGAAGCCCAGATAGTCGCTGTTGTTATAGCCTATAAACCTCAGTTTCCCCATTGTTTGTATGAAGGGAGCAAGACCTATAATCGATTCGGAATTTCTTACTAGCGGTGTATAAACTTTTTTGCCCCAAATTTTAACCCAGTTGGAAGCCCATGCATATGTAGAAAATGGTGTAATCTCGTCATGTTTTTCTAATTCTTCCCATGTGGATTTAATGAAAAAATCTTGTTTTGTCAATTACGTCTCGCCCCTTCTTATTAATTTGAAAAATATCTTCCATGCTGCAACAATAAAGGCTGCTGCTATTATAAAAGCAATCAATTTGTATTCCCAGGCCGAGTAAATGTATTTATGAAATTGTGAATATAATTCAAGATATGTCATAATCCAAAAAAGCACCCATATAAAATCACCCAGAAGGGAAAATAAAGAATATGATAAAAAATTTATTCTGAAAATACCAGCGGTCCAAATGGCAGGAGTACGCGTAATGCCAATCCAGCGGCTTATCATATTGGTTAAACCGCCGTATTTGCCGAACCATTCTTTCATCATAGCGATTTCTCTATCATCTATGCGAAGGTAACGATTCAATCTGTTTATCACCGTGGGACCTCCAATGTATCCAATAACGTAAGCGAGAATGTTGCCGGAAAGATTTCCGGCAGCGGATACTATTATCACCTGCCACAGTGACATTTTATCTGTTTTTATAAAATATACTACGACCATAAATAAAAACTCCACCGGTAACGGCAAACCGGTGCCTTCAGCTAAAAGGCTCGCATAAAGACCGAAATATCCATACTTTGTTATAATATCATGAGAATATTTCCATAAATGGGTCATAAATACCACCAAGAAAATTATACACTGCAAAAGCTTTTTTTTAAATCATCTATAATATAAAATTCTTTAAGCTAATATGCAGAATTTATTTGCATTATAAATTAAATTTGCCGGTAATATCATTTTTAGATACCGCCGGCATGGCTTTGGAGTGGACTTCACAATATTTTTAAATAAATTTTACAGATTTATCACGATTCTCTTGACGCAAAAAGTTATAATAAATTCTATAATAACCGGATTATCAGATATTGCGTGAATGAAATTTGAAAAGATATTCTTCTGTGGTATAATTAATGAGTGAATCTAAGAATTACTTCTGCAGTTTTTCAGTTTCTTTTTTACTATGGCTCCGATTTTTCCGGTTTCCCTTGCTGTTAGCATGTCCCAACCGACACTTTTTGCTTTGTCGGCTAGCCCTAATTCTTCGGCTGCTTCAAATTTTAGTATTTCTCTGGGGTCCGGTTTTTTTTGTTTTTGTTTGTTTATATTTTTCCCCATAAGCTCACCTCAAAATTTATAATGTCCCTTAAAAAACAAATTTATTCCAGTATCTCTATATAAAGATAAAGGAGGAAGCTTCTTGATAGAACTCTCCAATGTTACAAAAAATTACGGCAGCAAAACAGCGCTGAAGGGCATATCATTATTCGTAAAAAGAGGTGAAATTATCGGACTTTTAGGCCCCAACGGAGCCGGTAAATCAACTACCATGCGGATAATTGCGGGATATATGCCTCCGACTTCCGGAACCATACGTGTGGCAGGATATGATGTCGTCAAGCAACCCGTTGCGGTAAAAAGGCTTATCGGCTATTTGCCAGAAAATCCACCGCTTTATAAAGATATGACCGTAAAAGATTTCATATCTTATTCTGCTGAATTAAAAGGTTTTAAGGGTAAGGAAAATAGTTTTAGGGTAAACAAGGTCATGGAAGCGGTGGGAATCTCCGATGTGAAGAACCGTCTTATTTCTCACATTTCCCGGGGATATCGCCAGCGGGTGGGGCTCGCCCAAGCGCTGGTTGGAGAACCTGAGGTTCTGATTCTGGACGAACCAACGGTAGGTCTGGATCCGCAACAAATAATTGAGATAAGACAGCTAATAAAAAACCTCTCAGGCAAAAGGACAATCATATTGAGTTCCCATATATTGCCGGAAGTGAGCTGTCTGTGTCATCGGGTGGCTATAATAAACAAGGGCAGGCTTATAGCCGAAGACACTCCCGAAAACCTGAGCAACGCTCTTATGGGACATCAGGAAATAAGCCTGCAGATAAAAGGACCTGATGAAGATGTGCTTCATACTCTTCAAGAGGTTCCGGGTGTGCAAACAGTATCCGTAAATTCTAAAGGCAAGGATATATCCGAGTTCAGAGCAACATCAGAAAAAGGCAGGGACATCAGGGAAGATATTTTTTTTGCCATGGCTTCTCGAGGATTTGCCATACTGGAAATGAAATCTTCCAAAATGTCCCTGGAAGAAATATTCCTGGAACTTACAACCGAGGAAGATGGAATGCCTGCATCTTTTAAGGAGGCAAGCGAAAATGTCAGTAATTTTAAGCATATTTAAACGTGAATTGAAAGGTTACATTCAATCTCCGCTGGCCTATGCTGTCATATCGGTCATTATGGCTCTGGCGGGATATTTCTTTTCCGCAGCTCTTTTTAGTTCCAGAATTGCCGAAATGACAAGTCTATTTATGAATCTGGCGGTTATACTTATTTTTGCAGCTCCAGTTTTGACCATGAAGATGATAGCTGGAGAAGAGCAAGACGGCACCATGGAATTCCTGCTTACATCTCCTGTGACCATTCCTCAGCTGGTGCTGGGAAAATATCTGGCCTCTCTGGCACTGTTTGCAGTCATAATTATTATGACCTTTATTTTCCCAGGCATATTGCTTACGATATCTTCGCCGGACAGAGGTGCTATAGCAGCTTCATACCTCGGGCTTATGCTACTAACAGCCTCATACCTGGCAATAGGAATAATGTGTTCATCATTTACCAACAGCCAGATAATAGCAAGCATATCGGGTTTCGGCATATTGTTGCTTTTCTGGATGGTGGGATGGCTGTCAGGCAATATATCAGGACCTCTGGGTCAATTTGCAAAAGCTCTTTCGATTTCAGAGCATTACGGAGACTTTCTGAGGGGGATAATAGACACGACACATTTAGTATTTTTCCTGAGCATCATAATTATATCTTTGCTGATTTCCATGCTCGGCGTAGCCAAGAGGACTTGGTCATAGGGAGGATGTTTATATGAATATTAGGAAACTTTCAGGTTTTTTCATTGCCTTAGTGCTTATTGTGTCATTTGTAGGCGTGAATGTTGCGTCAAACAAGTACCATAAGCGATGGGATTTAACAAAAACCAAAAGATTCACCCTGTCTCAAAAAACCAAGGAAATTCTGGCCGGGTTAAAGGAACCGGTCAAAATAACTGCTTTTATTGCAGATGGCAGCAATACAGGCAGCGATATAAAAAATCTGCTGAAAGAATACAGCTTTGCTTCTCCTGAAATAAAAATTTACTTTTATGACCCGGCAAAAGAACCGGCCATAGCAAAAAAATATGATGTCCAGGAATACAACACAATTATAGTCGAGGATTTGAAGCATCGGCGCACCATCAGCCAGTACAACCTGTATTCACCGGGGGAGAATTCGTATTCCATGGACTTCAATGGAGAACAGGCAGTGACCAGGGCCATCCTTGATTTAAACCGCCAGAACCAGGCTCACATTTATTTCCTGAAAGGCCATGGCGAGGCCAGCATTATATCGGATCTGGACAGCTTCAACTCTTATCTCCAAGGCGAAGGATATGTCACGGATCAACTGGAGCTTTCCGTAAAAGGAAAAATCCCCGATGACGCCGATCTGATAGTAGCGGCAGGGCCCCAGAGGGACCTTGTATTAACAGAGAGAGATATGTTGGAAAACTATATCAAGAAGGGCGGTAAACTTCTAATATTCCTTGGTCCTACCGACAGCAGCGCCCCCATGGCCGAATGGAAAAATCTGCTAGATAGCATCGGTTTGAAGGTTCATGATGATGTTGTTACCGATCCGCAGCGGTCTTTTTATTCCGATCCGCTCACACCGGTGCCGATGGTGGAAAACCATGATGTCACGCAAAGCTTGCTTGATAAAAAACTTACAGTCGTTTTCCCTTTTAGCAGAAGTTTGGAGCCGATTGCAAAATTACCCGATAATCTTCAGGTAAGGTCCCTTCTAATAACCAGCAATGATGCATTCGGCGAAACGGACCTTACCAAAAACAGCGTATCTAAAGACAATAAAGACATCAAGGGACCTCTTCACCTGGCATATGCCGTTTCCAGGCCTGCTGAAGAAAAAAAGCAGGATACACCTCTTGACCCGAATACAATAACCGCTCCCGACCCGGAAACCGGAGACCCCATAGCCGTCGTGGCGGGAAATGCAGCGTTTCTCGGGCCTCAAACACTGGGGCTTGCCGGAAATCTCGATTTTGCCGCGGGCTCAGTGACATGGCTGCTTCAGAGCACCAATCTGCTGAGCATACCGGCAAAATCTGAAGAACCTCCTTTTGTAAATTTAACAGCAAATATGGCTCAGGCAATTTTTTATTCGACAGTGGTAGGGTTGCCTGCAATCATAATTGCCGCCGGTTTACTGGTGTGGATGCGCAGGAAGAATCTATAAATAATACAAAACGCATGGCTTTTCATAATTATACTATCTTTTATGTTTTATAATATATAAAATCATTACAACTGAAGGAGTTTTTAAATGGTTGTTTTGCAATCAATTCAGAGCGTTTTAAGCATAATGCTTATGATTTCGATAGGATATTTGTTGACATCGAGGGGATGGTTTGACGAAAATTCTTCAAAGCTGCTTGTAAAGCTCGTTGTCAAAGTATCCCTTCCCATGCTCATGATACACGACCTCTTGAATAATTTTAATAAAGAGAAGCTTGTTGCAAGTTCAAACGGATTGCTGGTCCCCTTCTTATCCATGGCGATTTGCTATCTGCTAAGTTTTGTTGCTGCAGCGCTTGCAAATATACCTGCCGGAAGACAAGGTGTGTTCAGATCCATGTTTTTTAACTCAAACACTGTTTTTATGGGTCTTCCCATTAATTACGCCCTGTTCGGTGAAGGAAGCATTCCTTACGTATTGTTGTACTACATTGCAAATACGGTTTATTTCTGGACTTTTGGTGTATATGAAATAAACAAAGATGTGAACAGCAGGTACAAAAAATTATTTTCAATAGAAACAGCAAAAAAAATTTTGTCTCCGCCTCTAATCGCTTTTCTTTTTTCAGTTGCAATGATTATGTTGGGGATGAGGCTGCCTTCCTTTATTATGGATACTTTTAGATATATCGGAAATCTTACAACACCCATTTCATTAATGTTCGTTGGCATAACCATTCATTCAATAGAGCTCAAAAATTTAAGAATCAGCAAAGATATGCTGGTCTTGTGCGCCGGCAGGTTTATAATTTCACCGATGTCAGTTATTTTGCTCTCATTCTTGTTTCCGCTACCGCCGCTTGCTAAGAACGTATTTGCAATACAGGCTGCCATGCCGGTTATGACAAACACAGCCATAATTTCAAAAGCTTACGATGCAGACAGCGAATATGTGGCACTCATGATAGCCGCAACCACCATCGCCACAATATTTGTAATACCAGCATATAGAGTGCTCTTAAATCAATTTTTTGGATTTTAAAATTTTAAGGAGGCGCTTAAATAAAACGCCTCCTTCGAAATTTGCTACTTTATTTTTTCTATGAACTCTTCCATCATTTTTCTAATTTCTTGAGGTTTTTCCATTTTCAATGCCTTTTCTGCTATCTGTTTTGCTTCATCAAATGTGAGAGAGCGGATAATCTTTTTCACCTGCGGAATGGATGATGCGCTCATAGAAAATTCGTCCAAACCCAATCCAAGCAATATAGGGGTTGCTGTCACATCGCCTGCCATCTCGCCGCACATACCCGTCCATTTCCCGGCACTGTGCGAGGCGTCGATAACATTTTTTACAAGTCTCAGCACTGCCGGATGCAACGGTTCGTAAAGATTCGATATGTGCTCGTTCATCCTGTCAACAGCCAGAGTATATTGAATCAAATCATTGGTGCCTATGCTGAAGAAATCCACTTCTTTAGCTAGAATATCAGCTATTACGGCAGCAGAAGGAATTTCGACCATAATGCCCACTTCAAGGTTATCGTCAAAAGGAATACCTTCCGCTTTTAACTCTTTTTTTGCTTCCTCCAGTATCGAATTGGCTTTTATTATCTCTTCAGCACGGCATATCATTGGGTACATGATTTTCACATTTCCGTAGAAGCTGGCTCGAAGTATAGCCCGAAGCTGGGTTTTTAAAATATCGGGCCTGTCCAGGCACATGCGGATGGCTCTCCAACCCAGAAAAGGATTCATCTCATCGGGCATGTCCAGATAAGGAAGCTTCTTGTCTCCCCCAATATCGAGGGTCCTGATTATAATCGGCCGCGGAGCCATGGCTTCAGCCACCTGTTTGTATGCTGCAAACTGTTCTTCTTCCGTAGGCAGGTTTTCACGATCCATGTATAAAAACTCTGTTCGGTATAGGCCTACACCTTCAGCTCCGTTATTCAGTGCGCCCTCTACGTCTTTTGGGGTGCCGATGTTTGCTGAAAGCTCCACCCTTCGGACCCCGTCACGGGTCATGCCAGGAAGGTCTTTCAACTCTTTCAGCTCCAGGCGATAATTAATATAATCCTGCCTTATTTTTTCATATTCCTTTAAAGTATTTTCATCAGGGTTGACATGAACTATGCCTTTATTGCCGTCAACTATGACAATATCGCCAGTTCTGGCCTTCCGGGATATATCCACAAGCCCTACCACTGCAGGAATCTCAAGGGATCTGGCCATAATAGCGGTGTGAGAAGTCCTGCCTCCCATGTCGGTTGCAAAAGCCAGCACTTTCTCTTTGTCCATTTGTGCGGTATCAGAAGGAGTAAGGTCTTTTGCAATTATAATGGATTCATCAAAAATATCCGCAAGGGTTTCTATTGGAACTCCAAGAATGTTTTTTATCATCCTTTCGCTTACATCTCTAACGTCAGCAGCCCTTTCCTTCAGGTATTCATCATTCATATTGTTGAACATTTCAACATAATGCTGTGATACTATGGATACAGCATTTTCGGCAGTGATTTTATCGCTCTTTATCCTAGACTTTATTTCATCAATAAAAACGGGATCTTCCAGAACCATTATGTGAGCCGCAAAAATTTCTGCTTTGTCATGACCCAATTCTTTTTCAGCCTTTTCCTTTATTTTTTCCAGCTGCTCCTTAGAGCGGACTATCGCCTCCTCAAGGCGCTTTATTTCATTTTCGACCATGCCTTCTGTTATTTTTTCCTTGTTAATAACGATTTGATGTCCCTCGAGCACATAAGCTTTTCCAATTTCAATACCGGGCGATGCCGCAATCCCTTTTAACATGTTTACCTCCCTCAAACTCAATCTTTTTTGATAATATCTTCGACTTCTTTTGCGATGCGATATGGCTTTGTAATTATCCTGATGGGCAGGGATAGTATGAATTTTTTGATGTCCCCTTCAAGTTCTTTCGTCATTCTGTACGGCTTTGTAAGGATTCTTTCAATAAAATCTACTGCATAGTTTCCCAACAGTTTTTCTCTTTTGATTTCAATTTCGCTGCCGCATTGAGTGCACCTGACGCTTTTTAAAGTATTGCCTGCGTATGTTACCATATGGGGTGTATCCTTATTGCAATGCAGGCAGAAAAGTTCTGCTTCCATTCTGGAGGTCATCCTATTCCCCCCTCTCAAAGATAATCATAGCCGCTGTTATTATATTATTATCTATGTTGGCTTTTCTGCCTTCGGGCAAAATGAAAGCCCAACAAAGGTTTTTAAAGATGAATTCTCCATACGATATAATAATAACGTTAAATCTTAAAAGTATCAATATTAAAATGATAAATGAAGAGGGAGAACCCCTTTCGCCTACATCTTGTGAATGGGTTCTCCCAGGACATCAAAGGAGGCTTCCATGACCGCTTCCGAAAGGGTGGGATGAGCATGGATTGTCTCGGCCAGTTCCTCTGCAGTGCACTCCAGCTTTATGGCAAGAGCAGCTTCGGCGATAAGTTCTGTAGCGCTGGGGCCGAGGATATGGACGCCGAGGATTTCGTCGTATTTTGGATCGGATATTATCTTCACAAAACCCTGTCTTTCTCCAAGGGTCAACGCTTTTCCGCTGGCTATGAAGGGGAATCGGCCGATTTTGATGTTGTCTTTATATTTCTGTCGTGCCTCTTCTTCGGTAAGGCCAACCGATGCCGCTTCAGGGCTTGTATATATGCAGCTCGGTATTACTATATAATCCATCTTTTTGTTTTGTCCCAGGATGTTCTTGACCGCATTTAAGCCCTGGTGGGAAGCCACATGAGCCAGCATGGATTTTCCGGTGACATCTCCTATGGCATAAATGTTCTGTATGTTTGTTCTGAGGTACTCATCTACCGTTATACCGGTTTTTTGCATATCAATGTGAAGATTCTCCACTGCCTGGGTATTGGGTTTTCTTCCTGTGGCCACGAGGACTTTGTCTGTTTCAATCCGTTTTGTGCCTTCCGGGGTTTCAAAGGTCGTTATGAGTTTTTCATTCTGCTTTTCTATGGTCTTTACTTTTGAGTCGGTGTATATTTTTATGCCCTGTTTTTCGAGAATTTTTCTCAGTTCTTTTTGTATTTCTTCGTCCTGTCTCGGGAGTATCCGGGGGAGCATTTCCACTATTGTGGTGTCGGTCCCTAAAGTGTTATATATATACCCCAATTCTATGCCTATGACTCCACCGCCTATTATGAGCATGGACTTCGGAAGTTCTTCTAAGGATAGGGCTTCATCGCTGGTGATTACCCCAGGCAGGTCATGGCCCGGTATGGGAACTATCGTCGGGGTAGAGCCCGTGGCAATTATTATGTTTTGCGCCGTTATGGTTTCTTTTTGTCCGGTATGGTATGTTACTTCTATGGTAGTTTTGTCTAGAAGTTTTGCTTCTCCCTTATATGTTTTTACACCGTTTGCTTTAAGGAGGTTTTCCACTCCCCTGGTGAGTGTGTTTACTATGGTTTCTTTGTTTTTCTGGATAGCATTCCAGTCTATTTGTACTTCCCGGGCTGTTATGCCGAATCTTTTGGCTTGTTTTATTTCGTTTGCTGTGTTGGCGCTATGGACCAGGGCTTTTGTGGGGATGCAGCCGCGGTTCAAGCATACTCCGCCCAGTTCGCTTTTTTCTATAAGGGCGACTTTTGCCTTTTTCTTTCCGGCGTATATGGCGGCCACGTATCCTCCGGGACCGCCGCCTATTATCGCAATGTCGTAGGTCATGTAAAACAGCTCCTTTACATTAACATCTCCAGAGGTTCCTCAAGAATCTGTTTGAGCATTTGGAGGAATCTGGCTCCCTGGGCGCCGTCTATGACGCGGTGGTCGCAGGAAAGGGTTAGGTTCATCATGGGTTTTATAGCAATCTGGTCGTCTATTACGATCGGTTTTTTCATTATTTTGCCCACCGCCAGGATGGCGCTTTCAGGCTGGTTTATGATTGCCTTGAAGTTTTCTATATCGTACATCCCCAGATTAGTAATGGTAAATGTGCCGCCCTGGTAATCGTCGGGCAGGAGTTTGCCGGAGCGGGCTTTTTCTATGAGCTGTGCCGTATCTTTGGATATTTCTCCGATGCCTTTTTTATCGGCACATCTCACCACAGGAACTATGAGGCCGTTTTCCAGGGCTACCGCAAGGCCGATGTTTATGTCTTCTTTTATTATTATTTCATCTCCGATAAAGCTTGAATTTATTATGGGGTTTTGCTTTATAGCCACAGCCGAGGCTTTTATGAGAATGTCGTTGTAGGACAATTTGCAGCCGTATCGGGCCTGTATGGCTGGAAGCAGTTTTTCTCGAAGCTCCATGGCTCTTGTCATGTCCACTTCCAGGGTAAGGTATATATGGGGAACAGTGGCTTTGCTTTTTGCCATCCTCTCGGCTATTATTTTCCTCATGCCGACCACCGGGATAACCTTCTGCGTACTCGGAGTCGGGGGTTCTTTTTTGTCTTCCTGTGGCATGAGGTCCTGTTTTGTTATTCTTTCTCCCGGAGCCTTGTGAATTGTGGCAAGATCAATCCCCTGTTCTTCGGCAATTTTTATTGCTACCGGAGTGGCCTTCACTTTGTTTGTTTCGATGAAATCCAGAACGTCTTTTTCTATTATACGGCCGTCGGGGCCGGTAGGAGTTACTTTTGACAAATCTACACCGTTTTCCCTGGCGACTCGTTTTGCCGCCGGAGAGGCTTTTATTTTGCCTTCTGCGATTTGTGTTTGTTGCGGTGGCTGTTGTATTTCTTCGTATGCATTCTGGATGGGTGATGTTTCGGTTTCTTTTTGTTTTTCTTTTTCTATTTCGGGGAGAGGCTCGTCGGCGCCGGCAATTATGGCTATTTCTTTTCCAACGGGAACAACGGCACCTTCGGGTATGAGGATTTTCCTCATTATGCCCGATTCCGGAGCTTCGTCTTCAAGGTTTACTTTGTCGGTCTGTATTTCTACGTACGCTTCGCCTTTTTCTACGGGCTCTCCTTCTTTTTTAAGCCATTTTATTATGGTTCCTTCTTCCATGGTGGTGCCGAGTTTGGGCATTGTAAGAATTGTGGCCATTTAAATCTCCTCCTTTTATAATGCGCAGGAAAGCATAGATTCTCCTTAATATATGGCTTTCCGCAGCGCATTTCAAAAAAGCTACCGCTGTTTTATCG
>JANLFP010000012.1 GCA_024655905.1 Tepidanaerobacteraceae bacterium | reverse complement strand
CTCATATGCTTATTATACAGTTTATCACCTTAAAGGAAGTCATTTTTTTGTCTGAATTTCTTTATCCATTATAGCCCACATCGATCAGTAATAGTATTAAAAAAATTACCCAAACATACCATTTAAGATATTTAATATAAGTTGCTGTTTTGAGAGATTCTTTTAAATAATCACTATATAAGAGCCAGACCATATACATATCCTCCTCCATAAATGCTCGTCTACAGGAATTTCATCTAATAACGTTCTTTAAATTTTCGACGCGTCCAAACCACATGCATTATCCTCTAAGCTTAGAAAGTTCTGTCTTTCATTTTCTGATGGCCATTGTATTTCTTTTAGGTTTTGTGAAATTGAATCTAGACGATATTCAGCAAAAGGGTTTTTTGCTTCAAAACAAATATCTTCCTCATCAGGAGCACTACATTCTTCTAGAAAAATGATTAGAAAGCCAGTACTATATGATATTATCAACTGTTTCACTGGTTATATCGTCTGTCATTCCGGTCATGTCACCCCTAAATACTGCATTTGTACTTATTGTCGTATTCTCTAAGCGTTTAAAGACATCCAGAACAAATTTGGTCACTTCTTTTCGATTACCTTTTCGTTTTTCAGCAAAATACGCCAAAATAATAGGAGTTGGGCTAATCGTTACTTCTTTTTTTTCGAGATAAAACTTCATCCATTTATGACCCTCCATAAAATATTTTTAAAAATATCTGGACCCGTTTTTATTATATTATACTTTAATTGTCCGGTATCAATTGATTTTATTGGTCTTCTAAATTTTCTATATTCTTCTTCATATCTTCTTCGCTTTCTTTTTGCATCAAATATTATATCTACTTCACCTTTATTAGTATTGTATCTCTCAGGGGTCTGGTTTAACTTTATACGAATTAAGCATTTATTGTTTTTTATAATTTTTATGTATTTATAAGCGTTAGTCATATTCACGTTATGCACCTGATTCAATTACAATTTGACGTTCTTTTGCTAAGTTTATCATATAATTCATCAAGTTCTTTAGAGGCTTTCGAGATATATGGGGCACCAGAAATATTATTTATTACTGCCGTCTTGTCTCCCCACTTGTTCTCCTTATAATCGTTTATAACATGGTTGCTAATATTTCCAAGGGCTTTTTTTGTCTAGAGAAAAAATATTACCCCCCTCACCCCCGAATTTCTCTATCCCTTCCCTCACCTTTTCTACCACGTAGTCTATTTCTTCGTCGCAGAGGTTGTTGTGAAAGAGCAGGGAGATGGTGGAGGAGGCGATGCGCTCGGTTACGGGGAAATCGCCGGGTTTGTAGCCGAACATTTCTCTGTAGAAAGGCTGCAGATGTATGGGCGTAAAATAAGGCCGGCAGCCGATGCCGCTGTCCAGCAAATGTTTTCATGACTTTGTTCCCTTTCCAGCCTTTCTTGAAAAAAAATATCGCCCCGCATGAATAAAGCCAGTAAATGGGCAACTTCCCAAAAGTGTCAGAAAACTCGTCTCCTTGGCACCCGGCATCCATCGCCAACATTTGCAGGGTCATAAGTTTTTAATTCAAATACTTTCTCGCATCTTCTATGCTGTTTATATTAAAAATATCCTCTACCATTTTTTCGATTTTCTGAACATCTTTTGATTTACCGATGATTTCTATAATATCATCCGGAATATTCGAAAGCTTCTTTTTAAGCAGCTTTACGGCAAGTTCCTTAGTCCTTTTCTCAATACCTTTCTCTATACCTTTTTCAATACCTTTTTCTATGCCCTTTTCTTCTTTCTCCTTTAGTTCCTGCTCGGTATAGATTTTTAGCCTGGTCTGTTTTAGAGTCTTTATCACATACTCCTGAACTTCTTCATTTATCATATCCTCATACATCTTATACACCTCCACCGCTTTTATTATGTTTTTCCTGAAGGCGGCTTCAAGAAGCCTTTTCGCTTCTGATGAACTTTTTTCGCCTGTTATTGTTTGAAAGTATTTTTTCAGTGCTTCCTGAAAATATTCATTGTCGCTCAGCAGCATTAAAGCGAAGTTTTCTTCTATGTTTTTTATTTCGCTCTGGACTATTATCTGGACAGGAGTCCATTCGCCGTTTATATAATATATGCCTTCAAAAGGTTTTTCTATTTTTTTATCGTGTTTTTTCAGATACGATATGAGTCTTTCCGGAAATTTGTTGCATACAAAGCTTAATGTCATTTCTTCTATGTTTATGTCGTTTATTTGTTTTTTATTTTTCCCGTCTGCGTTCATTGTGGATTTGTACTTGTTCAAGAGTAACGGCAAGATATTTAAAAAAGACTCAACTGGGTTTCCTTCTCTTTTTCATCTTCTTTTAACTCTTTTATTACTTTAATTTTTCTATTCAGCAAAAAATCAGAATCGGGATCATGCTGTTGAAAATTTTTGATGGCGGTTTCTTTATTATAATTGGCATAGCAATACCAGCAGCCATGCAGGCAAGTATTATAAACTCTTATAAAATTTAAATAAACTTTTCATGTTCAAGTTCATTAATTTTGTCTAAAATTTCTTCCTCGCTGAAGTATAATATTAGCTGAGCTGTAAAATGATAATTTTTTGTCTTAAAGGGTTCATTATTTTCATTATTATTCTTTATTTATAACTTTAAACCTCAAAAAATCCATAGCCGATAGAAGTTTTGGCTCCAATACCATATTGTATTAATGCTTCTTTAAGCCAAGTCAAAGTTTCTGAAAGTAGTTTTGGGTTTTTACTTGCAAGATAAAAATCAAACTTTGCTTTCTCCACCGTCAAAAAGTAAATAGGATTCGGCTGTTGCCAATCAGTAGGAGGTTGCAGGCCGGAATAATACTCAGGATAATGCGGGTTCATTATATCAATTTTTAGTTTTATTTCGTTTATTGGGTAAGCATCGAAAAATATAATCTCTCCTTGTTTTTCTTGTGTACCAAAAATTTTTTTAAATTCTTCATTTTTTAAAGCTTGCTGCTCATCATTGCCAAATTTGCTCAAAACTATCCAGTGTCTTGTAACTCCTTTGATTGCGCTTCCAGGTACATATGGTATTCCATATACGTGATGCAGCGTCATCGATGTCTCTTGTGGATGAGAAGCCCCAAGACCAACAATAAGACGCCATGAAATAGAAAGGCCTATATTTTCTGTTTGATAACCCAAATATTTTAATCCCTCAATCGATTGTTTTAAACGATCAGAGATATTCACTCCATTTTTTTTAATTTCTTCATTCAATTTTTCCATTTCATCGATTACTAATTGTAAATATTTATGCTTATTTTCTTTGGCATCTTCCCCTGCAGTATCAGGAATAAACTTCCCAAAAATAAGCGCCGGATTTATAAGAAATTTTGTTGATTTATAACACCAATCTTTTCTTTCGTTATTTCTCTTTCTATTATTCCATTCATAAATACCAATTTTTTTAATTGAATCATATAGAATCCTGCTTGTATCATGCGAATTAAAAAATTCATAACTTTTCTCCTCTCGAGTGAGCATTCCTCACCTCCCTCCTTCTTCAATCATTCCCTCTGCAAACCGTCTAAGCCAGTTTAAAAAAACAAGCATTTCCTGAGTAATATATCGATATTCTGTGGTGCTGCAAGAAACCGCCCATTCTACTAAATCGCTCTTCTCTTGTGGCATCTTAATTCTCACCGTTTGGTCGCTTCTAATGTATTCTGTAATCTGAACATATAGCAATTTATAGGCAGTCTCTTTATCAGATTTTGCTTTAACAAAAGCTAGAGTTTGGCCAAGCCCATTCGTAAGTATCATTGTGGGTATTTTTCGAGAATATGAGCGGTAATTTTGAAGAAGCTTAATATAGCTGCCAATAATTTTTTCTTTTTCATCCTGTGCTAACCTATCATAGTTTTCTTTTTTCAAGTATGTATCTGGTTTTTTATATATTTCTTCAAGCCGTTTTAAAAGTTTTTGTTTTTGATCGTTGTTGCTGATTCTTTCAATGTTAGATTTAATATTGTGGACAAAATCATCCAAAACCTTTTTTATATTATCATTATCACTATTTAACATGATTGTGTCCTTTACACACTTATAAGCAAACTCTGCCCTTCCTCTTTCAAGCTTATTAATCGTCGTTTCTTGAACCATCCTTACCCTCCTCTCTTAGAATCTGTATTCTCGTAATTCCTTTACCAATAGTTTGATTGCCACCTATTTGTATTATCTCAGGAATACCCGATTCAAAAAATTGAATTACTTTTTCTGCCTCTTTTTCTGAAGTATCAGCCTTAAATACGCCTTTTTTGCTATCTTCTTTAATTCGAACCCCGGTTGCCATAGCAGTAGAATATAAAATAGTGTCCTGGGAAAGATATTCTTCATACCAAAGATTCTCAGCTGTTCCCGTTGTATTATTGATTATTGTTCTTGCAATAACTTCAGTCGACGTCGAAATAAACTCAGTAAAATCATCTTCCGGGAGAACTACAAGGTCTTTCTTAAATTTTTCTCTCCAAAATTTATAGTGATCATTTGCCTCTTGCCTTGGGAATATCCTCTCAGCAAACCATTCAGCAAGCTTTTTTGTTTCGCTGTCCAGCGCCACTTTAAATGTAAACTCTTCCAGCACAACTTCCGAGGAAATTCTAATATCTGAATCTTGAGGTAAAGTGTTTTCTTTAATATCGGACGGGAAATCTTTTAGTTTTATTCCTGCAATTCTCATATCTTCTTTAAACCTTTCAATTACCGGCAAACAAGTAATCCATGCAAAAATACCTTTTAAAGATTTGACAGGGAAAAATAGAATTTTTGCATCAGTAAAAGCAAGAGAGCCTGCATAAGCATCCTCTCCACCAGAGCCAAATATTAATTCTGCGTAATTTTTTACTATTACCTCTTGATTATCTATCTTTATTTTCTTTTTTGAATTCTCAAATGCCTCCCTGATACACCCTTTTAATCCCGAGCTCTCAATCTTGGGGAAATTAGTATGCCTTTCCCTCTGAATAGGTAAGTCCACTATACCAGTCTCGCTTCCACTTCCTGGATGAAGCGGAGTTTCTGCAATTAAAAAAAACGGCTTAAATTTGAGAAACATATCAAATACCTCCCTGTTCATTTTTCAATGCGATAAGTTTTGTATTCTTCTAAATTTTGAATTCTAGTTAAATCGTCTTTAAATCTTTGGATGTACTCACTCTCATTGCCTGCGTTGTGAACATCTCTGCCTATGGCAATATCGGCAATATAAATATTAAGTTCTTTAATATTATATACCGTCTCCCATTCTTTAACTTTGTAAAGCATTCTCACCTGCAAGTTTTCTTCTTTATGTTTAAAACATTTAAATCCCTTTAACTCCATATCTTTTAATTTATGGTCAAGGTCAGGATCTGAAGGATTCTCTTTTAATCTTCTTTTAAGTTCTAAAAAAGATTTTTCACTTATCTGTTTTATTTGTTGATCCTGAGTTTCAATATACTTTTTAGCCATTTCTGATATATAAAATAGTTCAAATCTCTCCTTATATTTTTCCCACAAAGCAACACCTAGCGGATTAAAGCTTATTAAATTATCTTCCCTTTCAATCAAACTTTCTATCTCATCACGGTAAACAATCCCACTTGCCAATTCAAAGGTTTTTTCCTTTTCAAGCTCCATAAAAAAACCTTCATTTTTCTCAAAAATTCTCCAGTTTACATCGAGAGGAATGTTAGGAATCCTTATTAACACATCTGTAGCTTCAAAAATATAATAAATGGGGCATCGATTTATTTGCCCTAAAATAGTCAAATATGGGATAATCGCTTTAAAACCTCCAGTGATATTTATAATCAAATTATCCCAGAAACTATTTGAGATATTATATAATTTCTTGATTATGTTGGTCATACCTTCCTGGGAGAACTTTGCTCTATCTTTAACTTGAAGATCTTCAATTAGATCGCATTTAATATTAATAGCGTTAAACATATCTAAATTGAAGGTAATAAAATTTTCTATAATTTCTCCTGCAAGCTTACCCAAAATTGTATCAGAACAAAGAAGATATATTTCAAATTCATCTTTTAGCTCTTCTTTCAATTTCACAAGGCTTTTTATTTCTGCCGAAATATTTTCTCTATCCCTTTCCTTTTCGATCCATTTGTTTATTTTATTTTATATCCTATCTATTATCCGTATAGCTTCTTCAAACTCTGAAGCTCTTTTATCTTTCAATTCCTCAACATCATCAGCAAAATATTTGTCATCTTTATATTTATCCTTATAATTGTCAAAAATTGAAGTTCCAACCATCGTAATTACTCTTTTCATAACCCCGCCTCCCCAACAATTGCTAATCCAAATCCTTCTTCTGCGTTTATATCTGAAATATTTTCTAAGTGAAAAACTTCTTTTACTTTATTCACATCCACGTCATTGAGAATCTTAAAATAATAAACACTTCCTGCGGGAACCGCCTTTCTCAATGGTTTTGAACATTTATCCGCCAAATTCCAACCTCCCACAGGAATCGGTTTTCCAATGGCACAGGCGAGAAGTTTTAAGTTTATTCCACCAACTTGGCCTTCTAATGTGTTTTCATCTATCCAATCAGGAAGCCAGCCTTTTTTAAATATCGCAGGAGTTGCAAAATAAACCTTAAACAAACCTTCTTTTAAATTAAGTTTTATACTTTTTAAATCTTTCAATAAGTCTTCGCATTTTTCAAAAACCCCGCCCTTGTTTTCTCCACCAAGTTGAAGAACTCCTTTTTCAGGGAAATCATTGATGCCTTCAATCTCTACAAAAAATCCCGATTTTTCCTTCATTCTTATCATTGATATACGGTATAAATCGCCTTCTTTTGAAGTTTTGCTTACCCCATCACGAGTAATGCCAGTTTTCTCTTCTCTCAAAAAATAATCTTCATTTTTTCCGTATTCAAACTTCTCTTTTTTTGTTTTTAAATAATCTTCAAACCTAGAAAATCTGAGCCATCCTTGTGTATCATCTGCCATTTCGGTTTTCTTCCACAAAACAATGTTATCAAGGTTGTATTTGCTAAACATAAAAGAAGGTTTCTGACAAAATTGCAGAGGGTACAAGCATCCATCGCCTTCTTTAAGTTTTACTAAATCATATGGAGCTTTAAATATAGCCTCATCTTCAAAAAACAACACTGGGCCCTTTATTTTCATTTTGCCTTTTTCATTAGGTGTTCCTAAATTTTCTCTAAACTTTCCATCATAAAAATCTTTTAATTTTCCCTTTTGAAAGATTGCAAAGCTTCTTAAAGCACCATACAAGGTCGACGGATAAGGGGGAAACACAAAATCTGACCATGTATCTTCCCCTTTTATAAACGGTCTTGCTGTCCTGAAAAAAAATGTATCAAGAGGCTTAATTTTTATGAACATCCCTTATTCCCCCTTGTTACAGCAACAGATATCTCAAGGAGATTTAAAAAACTATCCATATTTTCTATCTTCCAGAATATATCTTGCAATGTTTCTACCATTTTTTCCGCAAATTTCTTCCTTTTTTCTTCATCTTTTGCGTGAGTTGCTCTATTTACAATTCTTTTTATCTCTGTATCAATTATACCTGCTTTTAAATATCTTCCCTTATCATCTTTTAATCTGGCAAACTCTTTTCCAATGGTATAAATAATCCTATCCGAAACCCACGGTTCATCTTTCTTTTCTTTAAAATCGTTGGATAACTCTTCTAACTTCTCCAAAATATCAATTTCTTCATACTTCCATCTGCTTATTGCTATTCTTTCCTCACCTGAACGCATAAGCAACACTATGGCAAAACTATCTTTATTAAAATTTTCTTTTGCTTTTTTCTCCATTTCTCTTGCTTTATCAATAACCATTTTTAAAGGCATTTTATAATGAGCTATTACCACCCCGCAGGAGGCAGTTGCATTCTTACCCATGGTCAAAAGCAATCTTCCATCCTTCTCAACAAAACCCGTATTATTGCTCCAATCTACTTTAACTTCATTATTTTCAATTTTTATATGTCCAGAAAATGCTGCCCTCAATTTTCTCATCACTTCAAACAAATCTTTTAAATTGACAAAGGCAAAAACATCATCGCCACCGGCATAGACAAGCTTTCCAAGGTGTTCCTCTTCAACAATTTCTCTTACAAATTCAATGCTATAGTTTCGCAAAGCGTGAGAAATAGAAGCATGTATCGCCGGAGTAAGAAATTTATCCTCCGTAAGTTTTTTTAATTCATTTTTAAATTCTTCAGGCAGTTTTTTCCATGTTTCTGAATTGTACGCATATTCGATATTCGGCAGCAACGTGCCTGAAAGCCATTTCCCCATATCATCGCCATCAAGCAATATGACGGCATAATAAGGATTGGGTTTGCCTGCATGATATAATTTTTCAATTAATTTTTTTAGCTTATCATCAATCTCTTCCTCGCTTTTTTCAATGCCAAATTGCTTTTTAATAGACTCTGCTCTCACATTTTCCTCAAAAAACCACTCGCCGTCTATATTTTCAATATTTGCAAACTCTTTTTGAAGTTTTGGAAGAAACTTTGTTTTTACCTGATTAAATGCATATTCACCAAGCATTTCTTTATAAGCCTTGATATAATCTTTAAATTCATCCTTCGCATTTTTTAAAACTTTTGCTTTAAAATCTGCCGAAGCAACTTCCGCCGTAGAAGGAAAAGAAAAATCTTTAAATGCTGGCCCAAACATATCTTCCTTTTCTAAATATTTATTAAGCGCTCTTTTTGCGAAACACTGTAAACAAAGCCCTTCTTTTCCGTCAATATATCTGCCCACTTCAAGACTTCCCAATCTTTCTTTTATCACTGCCTCTTTTTCACCGCATATGTGACACTTCTTGCCATATTCTTCTGTCTGTTCAAAATCCCTTAAGTTCTTTCTTGCTCCCATTGATTTTTCAAGAGCAGAATAACTGAGTTGATATATTAATCCAATATTAGGGATGTGTTCCCCTCTGTGTTTAGCAAAGTACCATAAATTTTGCCAGTTTTGTATTATATCATCTTCAAAAAATTCTTTAAATTCTGCAATTGTTACATCTTTATCATCATTTTTAAAAGGCAAAGCCACCCAATAAATTTCCGGGAAACCTTTAGTTTGTTTTTTAATTATTTCATCAGAAATCTTGCTCTTATTAGTTAACCCGATTATATCTCCAAATATTTCAAACGACTTTAGAACTTCGTATACTATTTTCTCCCATTCTTTTCTAACATTTTCTTCAATCTTTTGAGCTAATCTCTCTATTTGGCTTTTTCTGGTTTCAGGAATTATAGCTACAAACCTATTGGGAATCGTTGGTTGGTCAATATGTCGTGAAGTAGAATTTTTTGCTTGTATATGAAGTTTCTTTTCTACATACCAATCCATCAAAGGCTGAGCAAAAAGGTCAGGATAAATTATATTCGTCGGTCCATATACATCAATTATTTCTGTCATAGCAATAAAGGTTAAATATGAAAGCAAAAAGCTCCCCATAAATAAGTCTTGAGTTTTCCTTGCTTGAGAGATAAATCCCTGAACAGGCCCTATAGCAAAAAGAAAAAGTGAGTTGTTTTGAAAGTTTTCAAAAGCATTTATTGCAGAAGTAATCTTTAAGTGCTCCCAAATTGAATGGTCGGGTATTCGTGTATCTGCAGGCAAAACAGAGAGATATTTTTTATAATCACCTTTCAAGTTTTGGCTAAGTATTTCAGAGAGATTTCGCCACAGATATAAAAATTTTTCTTTGCCATTATTTGGCAAGTTAATTCCAACTTTTTTGAAAATCTCCTTTATTTCAGAAAATATTTTATCATTATGCGGCTCCGGAATTTCAATGAAACTTTCACTTAATGGATGCCTTATTTCAGAAAAAGCCTGATAAATCATTTCTTTTTTAAATTCCGGATATGCTTTTTCCTTTGGCAGCAAAGTTCTTTCCATAGCAGAAGCAATATAATCTGGTCCTTTAACTTCCTCAATTTCATTTACTCCTAAAAGTTCTGCATATTGTCTGGCTCTGTTAATATGAGTTTTAATATCCAAACATTTATCAATAGGATCATGTAAAAAATGTTTTAATTTTTGAGTAAAATCTGTCACACAGATGTCACCTCTTTAATAAAAGAATTTTGTTTGTTAAAATCCCATCTTGGATAATTTGATGGAAATCTACTATTTAAAGTAGTTACCACTGGTATATATCCATCAATATGTCTTATTACTGAAACATAAATAGGGGAAGCCATTCTTGGGGTTGCGTTTCCATTAGATGGATTTTTATTATTATGCGAGGCTTGACCAATTTTTTTCAATAGGTCATTAAAATTATCCACACGTTTTCCCACTTCGATTTTTTTAATCCATGGATAATTTCCGCCTCGCTTGTTGTTAATAATTTTCCCCTCCTCAACTATATATGTATTATTTCTAATCCTGTTAAGTAAACCAACAATAAAATTTAAATCGATATTTTGCCGAAATAGTTCATCATTTATTGAAACAGCCCTAACACTTCCAAACCCTCTTCTTGACCTTTTACCAAATCCGCCTAAAACTGTAGAAGCAAGAAATAAAGTTTTGTAAAAATCAATTTCCGAATCATTCCGGCATGATAAAACAACTTCAAATGTTGAAGTAGGCAATATAGATGATAATTCGAATTGTTTAGTATCACTATGCGGTAAAGGCTTTGCTTTATCAATCTCAATTTTTCTTGGAAAGATTCTAATTTTAACCTTACTCTTTCCCTCTCCTTCTCTTGTCCCACCAAAAAGTTTCGCTTCTTCTTTTCTTAATCTTTCAATATCATCTTCTGCTTTTATCGCTCTCCACCAAAATCGCATCATTCCCTTAAACTCTGAAGGCCTTAGCTCAGGAGTTTTTTCATCAGCCCCTGCCATGAACATAGGAGTTATAACTTCACAAGTTAATTTTAACTCTTCCATTTATAACCTCCTTCTCACCCTTTTTACCGCTCTTTTATCTGACTTTTACATTATTCATTTTACCATTTTATCCTGCAAATAACAACTCAAACATTAAAAATATTCCGACACATCTCGACAAAAATAAAAATTTGAATGAAATTATTTCCTCATCCCCCGAACTTCTCTATCCCTTCCCTCACCTTTTCCACCACATAGTCTATTTCTTCGTCGGAGAGGTTGTTGTGAAAGGGGAGGGAGATGGTGGAAGAAGCGATGCGCTCGGTTACGGGGAAATTGCCGGGTTTGTAGCCGAACATTTCTCTGTAAAAGGGCTGAGAGAACCCGCCTGTATGACCAGCTTGACCGCCTCCGGGATGGTCATAAAATATCTGGTCACATCAGGATGGGTCACCGTCACAGGACCGCCCATTTGAATCTGCTTTTTAAAAAGGGGCACCACACTGCCCATTGCTGCCCAGCACATTGCCGAACCGCACCGCAGTAAAGATGGTGCTGCTTTTTTTGGCCATCATTTGGATTATTATCTCGGCTATCCTGTAGCCAACAATGCCTGCCATTTCTTTTCAATATGATTTGGTTTTAAAGCTATCAAAGCCTGTGCAGAAAAATTAATATTATCCCAAGGTAATTCACCTAATTATTCATATAGGCATTTTAACAATCCCTATTCCCCTTTAACAGTTTAATATGTATCAATTGTTTCTATTTAAAGGTTGTCAGTAACTCCATTAATACCCCTGGCAACATATATATCACATATATATCAATATATTCCGCTATCTATAATCTCTTTTATCAGCTTTATATCTTTCCCTTCAAAGTCCTTATTTTCATAAATAAGATTTTTTATATGGTGTTTAATTTTTTCTATGTTTTTTATAGTAATCTCAGTATCTGGGTATTGTTTTTTTAATTTTTCTTTAACCTGATTTATTGCAAAGCGTGGAACCCCGACTTTTGATAATATAACTGATTCCACATTATTAACGCCATAATAAATGTATGATGGCAGATTTTGGGAATGTTCCCCATCGGTATCATGAGTCAAATATTGATATAGGGAGATACCCCATGGTACAAACGATTTAAGTCTTCCATTTATATATTGATAGCATTTTCCCAGTATTTCATCAAAATCTCCATCATATTTGATTTCTTTTGCTATCTCACTTACTTTTTTCCCATTTACCCACCCAATAATTACTTTTGCGATATTTTCAGAATTTAATGAACCATGCTCAAACATACCCAATTTTATTTCCGGAATTTTTGATATTATCTTAATGACATCTGCAAGCCTATAATAATTTTGCGACTTTAATATTATATTTGATACTTTAATAAATTCATCTGCCTTTTCTTTTCCATGTTCCAGATAAACTGATTTAATAAAATCATTTAGTACTTTTTTAAAGGTCCTATAACTTATGTCACTTATTCCAAATTTATCCGCTGTTTTAAGAGAACTCTTATCATGTTTTTGCAGATGTTCAATATATTTTCTAGCAAATCTATTAATTTTATCCTGAACCTCTATAAAACCCTGTTCGTATTCTTGCTCTTTGTAAAACAATGATGTATCCAATATGCTTCTTATTGCTGAAATATCGATGTTATTAATATTATAGTCATATGCTACATTTACAATGTGATTTAAATACTGCAAAAAATTGGATGCAGCAACATTTTTTTCAATAAGTTTATGATTAAAATCTACATAATCTCCCACCTTATTAAAAAAATCCGCCAAAGTTGACGATATTTCCTCTATACCGCCTTTTATATATCTTTCAATTATTTCTACTGTCTTTTTCTGTGAAACATTAAAAAATGGGGTAATTATATGGCCCTCTTTATCCTTATACGCTCTTCCGGCCCTGCCTGCAATGTTCCAAAATTGGGCATTTGTTAATAGATTATCTTCTTCATCATACTCATTTTTATCTTCATTATGCTCATTTCTAAATGTGACAGTGCTAAAAATAACTGTTGTTATTGGAAAGTTCATGCCTTGCGCCAATGTAGTAGTTGCACATATAATTTTTATCAGACCACTGTTTATAAGATTTTCAATCTCTTCCTTTACAAGAGATGACATTCTGGCATGATGATACGCTATACCCCTTGTTATATAATCTGCCAATGGGTTATTTTCAGTCGTTTCTAATCTTATAAGCTCTATTGCTTTTTTAATTTCCTTATTTTCGCTATTATCACACAGCAGGCCAGTATCCTTTAAATATTCATAGCATTTCTTTGCCATCTTTTCACATGTGCCGGGACCTTCACACAATATTAAAACACTACCTATTTTAATATATTTTTCTATTAAAGCAATATTTTTTACATATTTGTTAACCGATTTTTCACCAAGATAATCCTTCAATTTTTTTATGTTTGGATTTACCAGAACCTCGACCTTTTCCTTTATAATATTATTGCTTGGAGAAGGATAATAAACTACTACACTTTTATTTTTATTATTTTTTAATAAATTGCATCCTATATACTGTTTGGTAGGTGACCACTGCAGTGATATCATCTTCGAATCTTGTTGAGTATCGCCCAGCCATTCAGCTATTTTATCCGCATTCTTAATAAAAGGACTCATAAGGAAAAAATTTACATCTCTGCGTTTTTGTTTAATCAACGCTAATAAAAGCTCGAACTTTGAACCTCTTTCTTTGTCTGCTATATTATGCGCCTCGTCCAGAATAATAAGCTTTAAATTATTTAACGCGGGATGTCCCTGCCTAATTAAAAGATCAAGTTTTTCTGGTGTGGTAATCAAAATATGAATATGTTTTAAATTGAGGATATTTGCCTCTATTTCATCAATATCATAAAAAGGTAAAACCGTTTCTATAGTGAAATTGAAACCAGCAAAATCTTCTTTTAATTTTTTATTAACCTGATTAATTAATGCATTGGTTGGTACAACATAACATGCCGTAGGTTCAAAACCTTCCATTCTATAATTATGCATAGTGAAAAGGATGTATAATTCGGCTAATAGTGATTTCCCGGAACTTGTAGGCATATTTATAACTATGCTTCTTTTGGCTGTTAAAATATCCAATATAGAATCTCGCTGTGAAGGTAATAATGTATATATAAAATCTTCCTCTGATTCAAGACTTTTAATAAAGAATTTTTTAATAACAGGCGAACGATCCGCAAAAGACCAAATAGAGTTTCTACAAATTTGCTCTAATGTATATTTAAGTAAATTTGCTATCTTCTTGATGCTCTCTTCATTAGTTTCTTTTAATAATTTATTGGCATTATAACAATATTTGTCAATATATGAATATACATTAGCACGTTCATCACTTTCAACTTTCCCTGTAAAAAGGTAAGTCTTAACTATTTTTGTAATATATATGATGTTTGCCAATCCGGCAATAAGAAATGCCTTTTCCATATCTATACTTTCTTTTTCGATTTCTGATTGTTGCACCAAGCCAAGCATATACTCCACGTCATTTATTACTCTATCTAAATTATCTAAAGCACTTTTACTGTCTATCTTTATTGTTAAATTTATCAAGGCAATATATGTAAAAGCTTCAAGCCTTTTTATAAGGTTTTCTTCGTGTGAAACAGATTTTGTCAGGTCATCAATATATTTTTTTATAAAAATATCGCTAATCGTCTGCTTATCATCTAATATACCATAAAATGAGACTAATGTAAGTACAAAAAGACGTTCAATATCCGGCATTTCTTTTTTTAAATTAAATTTATTTATGCTTAGGTCAAATGCCACATGATACAGTGTTTTTAGAATGTCTTTGCCGTTTTCGCCTTTTATTTTTGCTGTAGTATTATTTAACTTCGGATTATGATGTAGTATGTATATTAAAGATGAAATAGCATCCAGCTTCAAAGAAATATCTCTATAATTATCAGATGAAATGTGGGGAACAAAAGTTTCGTCCAATAGTTGTTTCAAGCCATCTACTTCACATTTTTCCAGAAGTTTTATGACTTCAGCCACATCACCAGATTTTTTGTCTAATATGTTGGCCAAATTAATTATTATATCATTATAAGATTTAACCATTGGCCAGCACCTCATCATATAAATCATTAGCAAAAGTATTTATATCTTTATTAAAAGCCCATATAACGCCCTTTATATCGATTCCCTTCATATCTTCTATCCTGAACTCCGCAAAATCTTCAAGTGTATTATGTTCTATAATTTTAGGGTTATATCTAATTAAAAAGGGGATAAATATAACATTTTTTATAAGTTCTTCATGAGAAGATGAAACATTTATAAGTTTAATTAAAAAACCTAATATATCTTTTATTAAAATATCATCTATTTGAGCCGCACTCAAATCATTATAATACTGTAATATGTCTTTGGATAATCTTTCTTCTTCATTAGTATATCCTTTATATATATCAGTCAGAAGTGATTTTGCCTCTTCGCATGGAATATCCCCTTTAGAAGCCTTGACTTCGCAAGCAACAAATTTAAAGTCTTTATTATTATGATAAATTCCTGTGACATCGATGCCTGGCGTATGCTTATCCCTATTGACAACATCTGTATTAATTCTTTTATCTGCTGCCTCATAAAAAATGCAGTTATATTCTCTCTCTAGCAGGCATTGCGCCATAAATTCGGTTACCCTACTTCTTCTTACGTCAAACCATTGATTTTTATTTTTTGATGGAATATTTATTCTTTTAATATGAGCTAATATTTTTTCCATAAATTCATTTTCGATTACTCCCGGAACTTGAAGTAAGGCCCTATATTCATCAGGATTATGCAATTTCATTTTCCTAATTTTGTTCTTTAAATGTTCTTCTAACTTTGACATTTCTTCTATTTGATTATTTGTATCTAATTCAAAAAGAGCGACCTCGAAGCCATTTATTATTCCTCTCTTTTTGCAGACAAAACCAGGCATTTTTATCCCCTTTACATTTATAGCAATTTTTTTACAAATACTATATTCTTAATGAATCAAACAAGAATATATGTTCGCCATAAAATTGAGATTTCCTGCCAGAAAATATGCAAATTCAAAATTCTTTTTACACCAAACGTCTATTAATCAATCGTCTATTGTCATTTCCATATCTATATCTTCCTCTTTCAGCCACTGTATTATCTGTTCTTCGCAGTATTTTCTGAGGAATTTATAATAGCGGTCTCGTTCTTCTGGATAGTCATCTAGAACATCTTTGAACCTTCTGAATACTTTTTTGGACCCGTTTAATGCCTTATAAAGTCTTTGCCTTATCTTTGATGAAGCAACTGTTTCTGCAAATTCTAACATTACATCATAACCTGCAGATGGCGTTATCCTGGGAACCCTGAAGTAGATTTCTCCGAAACCTTCTTCTATCCTATCGGATAGCTCTTCGTCAGGCTCATAATATGCTTTAGATACACCATGTATTTGTAAAAGGAATGGGCTTATCCAGAAAAAATCATTCTTTCCTCCCCCCCGAACTTCTCTATCCCTTCCCTCACCTTTTCCACCACGTAGTCTATTTCTTCGTCAGAGAGGTTGTTGTGAAAGGGGAGGGAGATGGTGGAGGAGGCGATACGTTCGGTTACGGGAAAATCGCCGGGTTTGTAGCCGAACATTTCTCTGTAAAAAGGCTGCAGATGTATGGGAGTAAAGTAGGGGCGGCAGCCTATTCCGCTGTCCAGCAAATGCTTCATGACTTTGTTCCTGTCTATGGAAGAATCGAGTTGTATCACATATACAAACCAGCTCATCCTGGTGACCTTTTTATCTATATAAGGCACCCTTACCCCTTCAACGTCTTTGAATCTCTGATTGTATTTTTCCGCCACAAGAGCCCGCTTTCGGATGAATTCATCGAGCCTTTCCAACTGGACAATCCCCAGGGCGGCGTGGAGTTCGCTCATCCTGTAATTGTAGCCCAGCCTCTCATGTTCCAGCCACAGGCCCGTCACAGCCCTGCCCTGGCTCCTCAGGCTCCTGCAAAGTTCCGCAACTTCATCATCATTGGTAACAATCATCCCGCCTTCGGCGGTGGTCATCTGCTTGTTGGGATAGAAGGCAAAGACCGCACCGTCCGCCATGCTTCCGGCCTTTATACCGTCATACTCCGAGCCCACGGCTTCACAAGCATCTTCGATGACTTTTAAACCGTATTTTTCTGCGATTTGCCTTATCTTCTTTATATCCACCGGATGGCCGAAGGCATCCACCGCCAGGATCGCCTTCGTCTTTTCGGTTATTCTGGACTCTATCAGATCTATGTCCAGATTCAATGAATGAGGATCAATATCCACAAAGACAGGCTTTGCCCTCTCAAACAATATGCAGTTGGAAGATGCAATAAAGCTGAAAGGCGTGGTAATAACTTCATCTTGCTCTTTTATATCCAGCGCCTTTACCAAAAGGTGCAGGCCGCTGGTGCCGCTGTTTACCGCCACCGCATGTTTTACACCTATATACCCGGCGAATTTTTCTTCAAATTCGACTATTTTTGGGCCGATGCTCAAAATGCCCGACCTCAGTACTTCAGCTACCACATCTATCTCTTTTTCAGTTATATCCGGCTTCGAAAGAGAAATCTTCATTATTTGGAGCCTCCTTTACATTTACCCAATCGCTTTGTCTTTTGTCGCTGCTGTAATTTGGAACGAGCCTTTTTACGGCTTTTTCAAGTTTTCCGTAGTCCGGGCTGAACAGTATCTCTTTCAAATCATTCAGTTCCTTTAGAAAAGCCGATACATCATTCATGGCAGGCTTTGCTATATATATCTTTTTGTACTTCGTCGCCGAAAACCCTTCTTCCTTTAACAGTAATTCCTCGAAAAGCTTTTCTCCCGGCCTGAGGCCCGTAAACTGTATCTTCACATCCACATCGGGCTCCAGTCCGGAAAGCTTTATCATCTCTCTTGCAAGGTCCACTATCTTCACCGGCTCGCCCATGTCCAGCACGAAAATTTCCCCGCCTGAGGCCATAGACCCTGCCTGTATGACCAGCTGGACCGCTTCCGGGATGGTCATAAAATATCTGGTTACATCCGGATGGGTTACCGTCACAGGGCCGCCCATCTGAATCTGTTTCTTAAAAAGGGGCACCACGCTGCCGTTGCTGCCCAGCACGTTGCCGAATCGCACCGCAGCAAAGATGGTGCTGCTTTTCTTCGCCATCATCTGGATTATTATCTCGGCTATCCTCTTGGAAGCTCCCATGATGTTGACTGGATTTACCGCCTTGTCGGTGGAAATGAGTATGAACCTTTCCGTACCATATTTATCCGCCGCCTCTGCTACGTTCAACGTCCCGAAGACGTTATTTTTAATGGCTTCGGTGGGGTTTAATTCCATCAGAGGCACATGTTTGTGAGCTGCCGCATGAAATACCACATCGGGCTTGTACCTTTCAAATACATAATTCACCCTCGAAACATCCTTGATATCCCCTATCAGCGCCATATATTTAAGGTCGGGGTATGATACTTTCAGGTCATACTCAAGATCATAGATATTGTTCTCATTTATGTCAAATATTAACAAACTTTTGGGATTGAAAGCAGCTATCTGGCGGCAGAGCTCCGAACCAATGGACCCTCCTCCTCCGGTCACCAGCACCATCTTATCCTTTATATAGCCCGAAACCTCTTCCAAATCTACCTTTACCGGTTCCCTGCCCAGCAGATCCTCGATATTCACATCCCGCAGCCTCTTAATGCTCACCTTACCATCCAGAAGCTCATACACCCCCGGCAGAATCTTCAGCCTGCATTCGGTCTTCCTGCATATCTGGACAATATCCTTGATCTCCTTCCTGTCGATGGACGGCATGGCAATCACTATTTCGTGCACGTTTTTCCTCAAAGCAACTTCAAGTATATCCCTCCTGCCGCCTTCTACCTTTATTCCGTGAATCATCATGCCGTGCTTTCTAGAGTCGTCATCTATTATAGCCACGGGCCTCATTTTCAGCTCCGGATGCTTTATAAACTCCTCTATCACCATCGAACCGGCTTCCCCGGCACCGATCACCATGATGTTCTTTGTGCCGTTCACCTTTTTAAATGAAGGAATAACCGTGCTGTAGCTGCGCAAAATAAAACGGCCACCTCCAACCACGGCAGTCAAAAGCAGCCAGAAAAGTATGTAGATACTGCGGGGATACATATTGCCGGTTATAAAAGTATAAAATAGAACCGAAAACGTACCGAAAAACGTGGCAAGAACAATGGAAATGAGTTCATTTATACTGGCGTACCGCCACAACCTATCATATAAATTAAATATGTAAAAACATGCAAGAATAATTAAAACTACAGGAAAAACAGTTTCTTTCAACTGGCCAATATACTCTACCGGAATCTTCCACTCAAATCGAAGCATAAATGAAAAAAATAAAGACAGGATTATCATACCTGCATCCAGAAAAAACAATATAATCTTTCTTATTCTATTGTGCATGCCAATCCCCTTCTTTCTAGAAATGTCCCCCGACCCAGAATGTATATCTTAATATTTTTATCTTATTGGTTTTGCAGGTGCACCCGCCATTTTAGAAAATGCCGGTATATCTTTTATTACTACTCCCCCTGCTCCAAGTATAACCCAATTGCCTATAGTAACATTATTAATAACCGAACTCCCTATTCCAATAAAAGTCCCCTCTCCTATAGATACATTCCCCGCAAGATGTACCCCCGGCGCAATATGAACATAGTCTCCAATTTTGCAATCATGATCTATTGTAGCTCCCGTATTTATAATGGTATGCCTGCCTATTTCTGTTTCTGGTTGAATAACAGCTCCGGCAAAAACCACAGTGCCTTCACCTAATTTTACGGTGGGGTGAACATAAGAATAGGGGTGGATAACGGTTATCCATTCACAATACGAATTTAATCGTTTCGCAATCTCTTTTCTTACAGAATTATCCCCTATAGCTATTACAGCTTTTTTAATTCCCTTCCGAATTATCATCTCTAAAGGCCCTGCTATAGGAATACCTAGAATCTCTTTACCCCACTTTTTTTCATCATCATCGACAACAGCATATACCTGCATACCAGCTTCAAGAATAGTAGAAATAATTACCTTTGCGTGGCCACCTCCTCCCACTATTGCTATTCCATCATTCTTTAAAATCATATATTACAATTCCCCCTATATTTCAGAAATTACTTCAATACTTTATTTTATCTCCCTAATTAAAACAAAAGCCTCAGCCGCTTTAACTCCCACAGTGCTGCCACGAAGAGTGGCCAAAGCATGTAAAGATTCTATAGATCTTTCATTAGGAAACGGTTTAATTTGAGATTGATAGGACTTCATTGCCTGGATTTTCTTATCAAGAAAATCAGATATATCTATAAAAACATTCGGTATAAAACCAGGAGTTAGATAAGGGGCATTCCAATTAGTTTCAGATAAGGTTTCATATGCATAAATAGATTGAGGTGAAAATCCACACCCATTAGGTCTTATAGCAACAAGGGAAGATAAAAAAACCTGTTGATGATCTAAATGTATATCTCCATTAAATGGTATAAAGAGCATGTCCGGTTTTAACATATGTATTATGTTTGCAAGTTCTGCATTAATTTCACTATGTGGAACCGTATCCAGTTTTGCTGCCGGAAATTTATCTAAGAAAAATGTTTTCTTAACCCCTAATAATTCATGCGCTTTTAATGCTTCTTGTCTCCCTCGTATTACCATATCTTCGTTAAATAAAGGTGGATAACCTTTTGTCACTATAATCACATATATTTCGTTTCCTTTTGCTGCAAATTTTGCTATAGTACCCCCCACTCCTAAAACTTCATCATCAGGATGTGGAGCAATAACCAGAACCTTTTTCATTATTCATATCCCCCGTTAACTTTCGGTATAATGCAAGCAAATCTAAACCTAATTTATCATGATTTTTAAAGATATTTTTGGTTAAAACTTCCATCCCATTTTCCATTTGCACTTTTTTGATTAAAATATGTTTTTTATCACCACACTGTATTAAAGCACCTTCATGGGAAATATTTTGAATTTGACCTGGCAAACCAAAATATGGAGCTTCACCGACGTAGTCCGCTTCCCAAATAATAATTTTTTTCCCTTTATAAAAAGTAAAAGCTCCTGGATAAGGATGTGTAACTGCTCTAATAAGTGTCCAAATTGATTCAGCGGGTAAATTCCAATCAATATAACCATCCGCTGGAGTTCTTTTCGAACAATATGTAGCGCGACTATGATCTTGTGGTATGTGCGGCGCAGTACCATCTAAAATTTTAGGAATAGAACTAACAAGAAGCCTTTTTAAACAATCCTCATGTTTTCGATATAATGTAGTGGCAGTTTCATCTATTGAAATAGGAAAGCTTTCTTGAGCCAATATATCTCCGGAATCCATTCCCTCATCTATCCAGAATAAAGTTGATCCCGTTTCTTTTTTTCGTTGTAGAATAGTCCAGGGAATTACACCCCTCCCCCGGTTTTCTGGGAGTAAAGCCGGGTGATAACCTATCACCCCTTTTCTGGGAATCGCTAAAAATTCTTTAGAACATATTTGAGACCATCCAATAACAAATATATAATCAGGATTTAAACTTGCAATTGAATTCATTGTTTCAGGATCATTAATATTGATGATTTCTTTCACTGGTATATTATATTGTTTCGCTATTGGTTTCAAATCGATATAATCAGAATGTCGTTTTGATTTGGATGAATCCAAAGAAAAAAGATAAATTTTGGAAACTCCCATCTCAACCATTGTTTTAAGCGTTATGAGTGTACTCCCTACCGTTCCGATTAAAACGAATTGCAAAATCTGCGGCCTCCTTTATAGCTTTAGTTACAGGTCGTTCTCCAAAAATAATTACTCCAATAGTTTTAATAATTATTAAAAAATCTAACCATAATGACCAGTGCTCAATATACCAGATATCCAGTTTTATCCTTTCTTCCCAACTTAATCGCGTATTTCCATTTACTTGTGCCCAGCCCGTCATCCCTGGCCTCATTAATAAGCGAATTTTTTCAAACTCTGTATAGTTTTCAACTTGTTCAGGAATAGTGGGTCTCGGCCCTATTAGACTCATATCGCCGAATAATACATTAAATAATTGAGGAAGTTCATCAATCTTAAAACGTCTGATAAATCTTCCCACACGCGTTACCAATGGATTGTCTTCCCTTACTTGACCCATATGTTCTACAGGGATATCGTTAACCTTCATACTGCGAAATTTCAGCAATTCAAATTCTTTACAATTTTGCCCGATTCTTTTTTGTTTAAATAATACCGGCCATCCATCATCGATCCAAATTAATATAGATACAATGACCATCAAGGGCAAAAACAAAATAATGATAATAGTAGAAACTGCTATATCTAGCATTCTTTTTATTTTTAGTAAGAAAATTTTTTTTGATGACATAAAGACCTCACTCTATATTTTTCTCAAATTAAATATTTTTCATTTATCACTAGTTGTAAAGTATTTTTTTTCTCTTTTTTTTAGGATTTTTACAATGAACAATGCAATTTCTCATTTCTATAAAAATATATAGCTATCTAATTTATTAGACTGTATTTTCATACTTTTTCCGCCAGATTTTATAAAATTTAATGCTGGCAGGATACGTCAAGCCAGAAATCAATAACTATAGGTAAATAAAAAGCATAAATATGCATGCTACGGAAAATAACGAAGAATATCAAACGATATAGTTGAGCAACTGGAAAAAATGCTCCAACTTAAATTTTGTGTGTTAAATCATATAATTATTGGCATACCAAAAATATTTCCTCATTTTTCTGCAGTTTCATTCGATGCTATTAATTCTTCATAGCTTCTACCAAGTAGCACATATTCAAACCCTTTATCCACAATATCTTTTTCATTTAGATAATTTCTTGTGTCAAAAATGATTTTCCCTCTCATTTCTTTTTTCATATCTTCAAGTGGAAGCATTTTAAATTGATTATGATTTACTCCTAAAACAACTAAATCACTTCCGCTACATGCTTTCCTTATATCTTTTTCCAAATACCTAAATTCTTTGACATAAGGATCCACAATAGAAATGTCATATTTAGCTTTTTCAAGCAATTCTATCAACTTAATTATCGGACTTTCTCTCAAGTCATCTATATTAGGTTTATATGTTATTCCTAATATAGTTACCTTTTTCTTTCCTTTAATATTTCTCAGTAAAGATTCAATTTTATTAAATATATAGTTTGGCATTGAATCATTCGTTTCCCTGGAAAGTTTTATTATTTTAGCAATCTCAGGTACTTTTTCAACTATAAACCATGGATCTACTGCTAAACAATGTCCTCCTACTCCAGGACCAGGTTGATGAATGTTCACTCTAGGATGTTTATTACATAATTTAATTACTTCCCACACATTTATTCCAACTTTTTCACATATCATAGCCAGCTCATTGGCAAGTGCTATATTTACATCTCTAAAGATATTTTCTACTATTTTACACATTTCTGCTGTCTTAGTAGTTGTTAAATACATTTCCCCTCTAACAAAAGTACTATACAAATCTCTTATTTTCTCAGCTGATTCTCTATTTATTCCACCAATAATTCTATTATTGTTGACAAGCTCCATTAATATTTGACCTGGTAATACTCTTTCCGGAGAATATCCCAAAAACAACTCTTCTCCAACCTTCAAACCACTTTGTTCTAATATCGGCTTGATAAGCTTTTCTGTAGTACCTACTGGCGATGTAGACTCAAGTATAACCAAATTTCCTTTTCTTATATAAGGTACAATTGATTTCGTTGCTGCTTCTACATAACTTATATCCGCTTTCTTATCTTCCGAAATTGGCGTAGGAACACATATTATGAAAGCATCTGCTTCACACGGAGTTGCCTGTGCTCTTAAATTCCCAGATGTAACAGCTGCTTGAACTAAAATGTCTAAATATGGTTCTTGAATAATTATTTCACCTTTATTTAACGCATCAATTACATTTTTATTTACATCTACTCCTATAACTTCATGTCCATGTGATGCAAACATTGCTGAAGTAGGTAGACCAATATAACCTAACCCAATAACACATATCTTTTGTTTTTTCATGTTGTTTCTCATAAAAATTATCCCTTTCTTAATTTTTGTACCTCTTTATACCAAATCTGTAAAAACATATATTTTTGTTTACATTGGCACTATAAGTTTCCTTTTGTTAATTTAATTTTTTATTTTTTCCTCTATAATTTTTTTATAATATGATTCTAATCGCGTTATTACTACATTTTCTGAAAATCGATTGCGACAATCTTCGATTATTTCTTTTGATTTATAAGAACGATAATTATTATACATTTTTTTCATAGCATTTGATAGACCGGAAATATCATCAATATCTACCAAAAGACCATTGATTTTATTAACAATATCTTCTGGACCACCACTTTTTGTTGCAATTATTGGCTTACCTAATGCTAATGCTTCTATAAAGACAACACCAAAAGTTTCATATCTGCTTGGTAAGACAAATACATTACTCTCCTCAATAACTTTTACCACTTCTTGCCTATTAAGGGCACCTACAAACTTAATTTGTTCCATTAATCCTAGTTTATTTCTTAATTTAATTAAATTATTATATTCTTTTCCATCTCCACCAATTATTAATTCTACATTTTTATTATTTTTAAAAGCTTCGGCAAAAGCCCTAATTAATATGTCTATTCCTTTATTATACGTTAAATAAGCAATTGATACAAATTTAAACTTTCCGCAATTACAAACTTCGCTTTCATTTTTAAAGAATATCTCATTAACCATATTAGGAATAACTTCAATATTCTTATTTGGACAATATCTACTTATTATATTTTTTAAGTTATTACTTACGGCAATTATACCGTCTGCCTTATCTAAACATTGAACTACGCATTTTTTCTTATATCCTTTTATTTCATTTTTAGGAAATGCAGTTGAATGTTCAGTAATGACAATTGGAATATTTTTATTTTTAAACAATTTAACTACAGAAACCCCTGCCCATATACATGAATGTGCATGAATAATATCAGGAACACCAATTTCATTCATAACTTTAGACATAATATATTTTAATTTTATTGTAAATATTGTTTCATCAATTAAGGGAATTCTATTAATTCCAAATGCCGGTGTATTCATTCTATATACAGTTATTCCATTATCCTCATATTTATTAATCTTTATATTGCTATCAAAAACTTCTTTACTGCTTATTAATCCCGGAAACACAATTGTAACCCTATGCCCTCTTTTACTTAAAGCTAATGCTTGTTCTTTAAAAAAACTACCTAAAGTAGGTCTTTTTTTAGTCTCATACCACGATGGAACTATTACTATATTCATATATATCTCTACCTTTCTTTAATTAATTATTTCCGACTTTTGTTAAAAAAGTATTGCTTTTGATTTAATTTGTTTTGCCTCAAACTAATTATTTCTTCTTTATATATTTTTATAAATAAAAATATAATGCCGAATAAAACCCATGTATATTTTCGTGAAATTGCATCAGAAGATATCGACATAGTTAATGGCATAACTAATATATTAAATATGCAACTTAGAACATAAAACTTATATTCAAAACTATATTTTATTTCATTATAAATTATAATTAATTGATATAAAGTATAACCTATTACAGCTATAAAATATATAAATATAAAAATACCATAATCTACTAATATACCTAAAAAAATATTATGCATTGGGATTCTTAATAAACTCATTGATCCGCCCGCACCTAATCCTATAAAATTTCCGTTCCAAAAATATACTAATCCCTTTTTAATTATTTGAGCTCTGGCTGCATAAAAATCCGAATTACTATTCATTTCTAAAATACTATTTATTTCTTTATATAAAATAGTGGGGTCTAGATTTCTTATAATTAAATAAGCTAAAAATATCCCAAAGCAAATTGCTAAAAACCTTGATAAATTTAACAAATTAATCTTTATTAAATTATATATAAGAAGACTTATTACCATCAAAGCAATTGTTATATAAGTTAAACGTGAATTGGTATTTAAAATAATAAATATAGCAGCAACTATTATAATAAGCATCATTATATTAATTAAACAATTTTTTTTGTTTAACAAATAATTGATTATAAACGGCAGAAATATTACTAAAAAAAATGCTAAATCATTACTGTTTGTGAAGAAGCTTAGTGGATAATGCAATAAATAAGGATTCAAAGTAAAAATAAAAGATTCATTACGTGAAAAATAATAATTACCTGTAAGTATTTCATAAATCGAATTTATACATATTATTAAATATAAATAAAAAATCACTTTCATGAAGATATTAAAATTATTTTTATTTATTGTCAATATAATACTTAATGTAATTGCACTACCACTTAGTATCCATTTAAAAGCCTCATAACTTTCATTATAATTAACCGACCATATTATAGATGCTAAAGAATAAAAACAAAATATTAATAAAAACAATATTATAAATATAATACTTTTATTAGCGTTTGATTTCTTACATTTATAAAAATAAAATATAACCTTAATAATTATGTATGGTAATAAAAAAATATAATATATATCGCTTATTTTTATGTTTAATATCTTTATGAAAGGGCCTATAATACTAATCGGGACACCCATTATAACAAAATAACTGGGAATTAATGACTTTTTTAAAACCATTATGTAATCCACCACTTTATTTACGATTTTTTTGAGCACTTTTCATTAGCCTTTAAATATAGCATATATCTATTCTTAACATTAAATATAATTTACTCTTTAGATATATAAAGTTAAAATAAATTTATTTTTTTACACGAAATAATCTAACTTCATTTTCTATTAAATCTAAATATTGCTTTGTAATATTTTGATAATCGAAATTATTTTGAATATATTTCAATGCATTATGTGATATTTTATTATATTGATCTTTGTCCATTTCAATCAATAATTTAATTTTTCTTCTAAAATCATCGACATTGTCAGATTTGAAAGTAAAACCATTATTATGACTAAGTCTATCTATGTTGATATTATTATCTTCTGCTATGACTGGTAATCCACATGCTTGAACATCATAAAAACTTAAACTACATTGTTTAGGAAAAACTGCTAAATCTGCAGCCTGGTAAAACTTAGATAAATCCGTGTATTTTTGTGTTCGAAACCTAATTATTCTATTTTCTGATTTCGAAAATATTGCTTCAACCTGTTTCCCATATTCGCCAACAGTATTCCCTACCACAATTAAAATTACATTTTTATTCCTTGAATTGTTAATCTTTTTTAAGAATGCTTTTGCCAATATTTTTCCTCCTTTAGATTCGTCAAGTTTTCCGGCATAAATAACTACAAAATCATTTTCTGAAATTTTATATTCTTTCCTAAACTTATGTCTAATGTTTTTATCTGGGTGAAATAACATTGTATCTGAACCTACAGAAATCAATGGACTTTGAGATAATGGAATTCCAAGATACTTCTCAACATAGTCATCATTCTGAGTTCTTATAACCTTAATTTTATGTTTAATTATCTTTGGTGTAATGTATGTTTTATAGAAAAGTCTAAATACCTTATTCAAAGGATTAACTGAAGCCATTTCGAGCATGTGGCTATCTGTAATTATAGGATAGTTTAGTTTGTCAACTTTTAATATATATCTTATCCCTGTTAATGTATCGTTACCATGTACATATAATATGTCTGGGTATAAGGCATCAACTAATTGAAATAGATAATTAGTAAATATTGCTCTACCACTGACGTAATTTAGTATTGGTAATCTAATTATTTTTACACCTGTTTTTTCCATATAATCTTTATCAGCTTTATCTATTTCTTTTTTACCAAAAAAATTTGTTAGCTTATCAGGTATTCTTTCCATTTTTGATGTAACAATATACACTTCATGACCTTGTTTAACCATATATTTAGGTAAAATGTTAATTTGATATCCTGCATGAGGATGAAAAAAATCTTCTATATGAATAATCCGCATAATATCATTTCCTCTTCAACAGTGTATATAGTTTATAGTTTATATAGTTATTATTATATAATTCTAAATATTCTTTGAACCTATCTTTTCTATCATATAATTTTTTTGCACGCTGGATACACTGTTGTATATAATTCAATTTACCTTTTTCTTTTACGACTTGAATAGTATTAAACAACTCTTTTAAATTTCCTTTTTCAACAACAAACCCGCAGTTTTGATCTACACATTCCACACTTCCACCTGTATTAAATGTGATTACCGGTGTTCCACAGGCTAATGCTTCTAAATTAGTTGTAGGGAAGTTATCCTCTAATGTTGGATTTATAAAAACATCTGCGTCTGAGTAGATCTCCGCTAATTCTTTAACATTATTTGTTTTAGTTATTCCTATAATATTGTTCGGAAGGCTCTTTTTTTGCTTCTCTGTTAATCCTACCATTACTACGATCTCATCTGGATTTAACTTTTTTGATAATTCAATAAAGTACTGGTAGCCTTTCCTTTTTCCCCATACACTTGCAACCCCAAGAATTATAAATTTATTTTTTAAATTATATTTTACTCTAAAATTACTTTCTGTTGGCTTAAAAACTTCTAAATCTATACCATTATTTATGACTCTAACGGGATATTCACCCAAAAAAGATTCTTTCACTAATCCAGCAAGCCAATTTGAAGGAGTTACTATAGTCATTTTTTTAATACCAGTGAAAATGTCCTTTTTCTTTTTGTAATTACTTTTTGTATTATCCATGAATATACTTGAGGGATATTCATTCTTTTGAGGACAATTATAGCAACCTGTTTTCCATTTATCACAACCAATAAAATCAAAATATGAACAATGTCCTGTAAAAGCCCAACAATCATGAAGAGTCCATATTACCGGTTTATCAACTCTCTTTAGGTACTCAAATAAGAGTTCAATATTAATATAATATCCGTGAATATTATGTAAATGAATTATGTCAGGATCCAATTTTTCAATTTTATTAATAAATTCTCTAGTAGCTCTTTTGGACCCAAAGCCATGTCTGTCAAATATCCTTGTCTTTAGAACATGCATATAGTTATCTAGTTTATTCCCAATTCTAATAGATGTATCGCAATCTTTTGCAAAATCTCTTCCATAAGCTATATAGCCTTCATGACCTTGTTCTTTTAAAATCTTATTTATATCTATAGCTATTCTTCCTGTACTGCCAATACCACAAACAGAATTAATTTGTAGCACCCTCACTTCATTTCCCCCACACAAATTTATTCACTATTTTCGTATAACTTTGTATCAGTTTTACCACCTTAACTGAAACGTTGTCATCCTCATAATCCGAAGCAAGAACTGTTTTCTCCCTATTTTCCCACATTTCCCGGCAAAGAGTAATGGCCTGGATAATATCTCGCTCCGAAATACCGCCGATTATAATAGTGCCTTTGTCCAGTACTTCGGGGCGTTCTGTTGATGTCCTTATTAATACGGCTGGAAAACCCAATATGGCCGATTCCTCGGAAAGGGTGCCGCTGTCGGATAATACACAAAAAGAATTAAGTTGAAGTTTATTATATTCAAAAAAGCCGAAGGGCTTTAGCTTTCTTATTAACGGATGGAATTTAAAGCCCCGTTCCTCAATTTTTTTCCAGCTGCGTGGGTGTGTTGAGTAGACTACAGGTAACTGATATTTTTCGGCAATGCTGTTTAAAGCATTCATCAATGAGAAAAAGTTTTTTTCATTATCGATATTTTCCTCACGGTGGGCGGAAACTACTATATATTTGCCCGGTTCAAGACCTAGTTCTTCTAATATTTTGCTCTGCTGAATTTTATCCATATTTTTGCGCAAAACTTCCGTCATGGGAGAGCCGGTGACAAAAATATGTTCCTTACGGATACCTTCCAAAAGTAAATAGCGTCGGCTGTGTTCAGTGTATGGGAGATTTATATCACTGATATGGTCAACTATTTTGCGGTTTATCTCTTCAGGCACGTTCTGGTCAAAGCAGCGGTTGCCTGCTTCCATATGGAATATGGGAACTTTCAGCCTCTTTGCGGGAATGGCACAGAGGGCGCTGTTTGTATCACCAAGTATGAGGAGTGCATCCGGTTTTTCCTTTTCCATAACTTCATAGGATCTTGCAATAATATTGCCTATAGTTTCACCCAGATGTCTGCCGGCCGCATTTAGATAATAATCCGGTTCGCGAAGGCCCAGTTCTTCGAAAAAAATCTGATTTAAAGTGTAATCCCAGTTCTGCCCTGTGTGGACAAGAATATGATTGAAATATCTGTCGCAGGCTTTTATAACTTCCGAAAGTCTTATTATTTCGGGTCTTGTGCCAACTACAGTCATAACCTTGAGTTTATCCACTGGTTCAGACCTCCATGTAGTAAGTATCGGGCCTATCGTGGTTAAAAATTTCATCCGCCCAGAAAAGGGTGATTAAATCAGTATCTCCAATGTTGGTTATGGAATGGGTATATCCTGCCGGGATATCCAATACTTTAAGATTGTCGCCGGAAACACGGTACTCAATTACTTTATCCCCCCGTATTTGACGAAATTTTATTAAGGCTTCGCCTTGAATTACAAGGAATTTTTCCACTTTGGTATGGTGCCAATGATTTCCCCGTGTAATACCGGGTTTAGTTTTCGAAATAAATACTTGGCCAAAATGCCTGGATTTTATAAACTCGGCCAACCAGCCCCTGTTATCGGATTTCATATCAAGATCGTAGCCAAAATCGTCTTCCGGCAAGTATGATACATATGTAGCATAAAGAAAACGTGTAAAGTCGTCTTCAAAATCCGGCATTATTAGAGATTTTCGGCTTTGGGCAAATTCAAAGAGCTTATCCGCCAATTCCCGGAGCGTTATCTTGAAAGTGCGGGGAACTGTGCAATAGCCGTCTGTATCCATATGCGGCTTACCATTTAATGCATTAATAAACTCCGATATTACATCGTCAATATAGACCAATGTCAATTCTTTAGATGGGTCATTTATATTAATAGGAAGCCCCCGCGCAATGTTATAGCAAAAGGTGGCAACGACAGAATTATAATTAGGGCGGCACCATTTACCAAATACATTGGGAAGTCTATAAATATAAACAGCTACACCGTTTTTGTTGGACCAGTTCAGCAACGCCTGTTCAGCGGCCAGTTTGCTGACACCATACGGATTGTCCAATGTGGCCTGTATGGATGATGAAAACAATACCGGAATTTTCCGATTTTGTTTATCCATTAAATTTAAAAGATTTTCTGTGAAACCACGATTGCCGGAGTCATATTCTGATAAATCCTGCGGGCGGTTTACCCCTGCAAGATGAAAAATGAAATCTGCTTTTTTTATAAACTGCTCCAATTCTTCAATTGTATTGTTGCGAGTATATGTTAAAATTTTTATATCTTTACTTTGCTCTAATGAGGCCACAAGATTTTTACCCAAAAAGCCGTCTGCGCCGGTAATAAGCACTGTCCTCATAATATAGCCTCCACTCTTCGAGCTCGCGTTTTATAAAATCTAGGCTTAATAATTTTGCTTTCACCTGTTCTACATTCAGTCGTTCAGTATTATGCGAAGTGTATTCACTACCATAGCTTATTTCTTCACTGCCTTTAATGAAATATTTATCATAGTTTAAATCTCGGTTATCGGCTGGAATTCTGTAGTATTTGCCAAGATCTTCGGCACGGACCATTTCTTCACGGGTCAGCAATGTTTCATATAATTTTTCGCCATGCCGGGTACCTATTATCTTTATTTCATTGTCAGCGTTAAAAATTTCTTTTATGGCCTGAGCAAGGTCAGCTATCGTACATGCCGGGGCTTTTTGAATGAAGATATCTCCCTGCCTGCCATATTTAAACGCAAAAAGCACCAATTCCACCGCTTCATCCAGGGACATCATAAAGCGGGTCATATTCGGATCTGTCACGGTTAAAGGCTGCCCTGATTTTATTTGCTGGACAAACAGGGGTATGACCGAACCTCGGGAAGCCATCACATTACCATAACGTGTACAGCATATTGTCGTTTTTTCTGGCTCGACAGTTCTCGATTTTGCCACCATTATCTTTTCCATCATAGCTTTAGAAATCCCCATGGCATTAATGGGATAGACTGCTTTATCCGTTGAGAGGCATATTACCTTTTTTACCCCGTATGCGATTGCCGCATTTAATACATTTTCTGTGCCCAATATATTGGTTTTTACAGCTTCCATGGGGAAAAACTCGCAGGAAGGTACCTGCTTTAAAGCTGCCGCATGAAAAACATAGTCGACTCCATGCATAGCAGCGGTGATGCTATCATATTGGCGCACATCGCCTATAAAAAATTTAACTTTGCTGCTTTTCAGTTCCTTACGCATATCGTCCTGCTTTTTCTCATCACGGGAAAAGATTCGTATTTCTCTTATATCTGTGTTTAAAAATCTTTTAAGTACCGCATTACCGAAAGAGCCTGTCCCTCCCGTAATGAGCAGAACTTTATCCTTGAACAATTTTTCATCATCTCCTAAATTATTTAAAATGGGACATTATTATATCGTATTGTTTTGATACGGTATAATGTTTTTCAAGATAAGCCCGCCCGTTAAGTCCCATCTGAATGCGAAGATTTTTATCCGATGCTAGCCTTTCTATTATATTAATGAATCCTTCAACGTCGCCACTTTTTGCCCACAGTCCACAACCGGCTTCGATTAAAATATCCTTTAAATCTGTATTAACATCTGTCGCAGCGGCAACAGGCAACGCCGCTTCCATATATGACGTCAATCTTGAAGGGAAATTCGGTATTGTGAAACGATGATCAAGGAAAATAAGTCCAACATCGCAGCTTTCAAGAATTTTATCATAACTATCTTTTGGCAGGAAATTTAATAACTTTACATTTTTATGTTTATTCTGCTTGAAATAAGTTTCAATTCGACCATATTCGGTCCCGGAACCTACTATAAGAAAAAAGATTTCTTCTTTATCTTTTATACAATCCAGTACGTCTAGAAGAAAATCTATTCCCTGCGGCTTTCCAAGATTGCCTCCATAAATGAAAACAACAGCATCATCCGGTATGCCATATTTATCTCGAAATTCCTTATCGGATTTATTAAAATGCAGCAACGGCCGTGGTTTAATACAATTGGGAGATATCTCAACCTTTTGTGGGTTTATTTCCGGGTTATGTTTTAATAAATATTCCACATTGGCTTTAGACATACATCCTATAAAATCAGATATTTCATAAAGTCGTTTTTCTTTATTACGGAAGTACCTCCACAGCAAGCTTCCCTTTTTAATCATGCCTAAATCAACAGCATTTTGGGGAAAAATATCTTTTAAAAGGAGGTAAGTATGACATTTATCTCTTGCCTTAATAAACCTGACCACTTTTTCAAAAGTTATGGGCGGAGTGGAGTATAAAACGAGATCAAAATGTATATCTTTAAAATATTTTTTTATGGCATTTATAAATTGGCTCTCGATAAGAATAGTTGAAATTCCTTTTTCAATAGGGTTTGTTTTTTTTATATTGCCGGTCCTGACTTTTAATACATTAATCCCGTGATCTTCAATATATTCAGTCGGTTTCCCGTAGCGGCGTTCACACGGACATACAATATATACATTTTCGCCTCTATCTCTGAATTCCCGCATGAGATCTGTATATATGCCTCGCTGGGTAACGGATTCAATATCCACCACTGTGATAAATAGTATATTCATCGTATAACCACCATTTTATTATTTCATATTGGGCTTGTAAATTTAGAAAGTGTATTCGCTCCCGAAAAAGAATTAATTTAACGATATTGTTTTGTTCTGAATCATATTCCACTTAACCAAATCATCAAAAGCTTTTTCAATCTGTTCCTTATCGAATTTTTTGCCTTTTGCCATATATACTTCCTGTAATACTTTTTGTTTTTCTATTTCACCATATATTTGATTATGAGTAGCAGCAATAAAATGAACTGTGGCATGAAGTTCTAACATCATTGGGCTGAAACCAGAAAAGTTTTCAATAACCCTGTCTATAGTTTTTTTATACTTTGCGATGTCTTTTTCATTCTGCTTATAGAAATAATCGCAATTAGCGCCCTTTTCAAAAGTATAGCCATCTGCTTTAATGCATAAAATTCCTTTATCTACTGATTCATTGATTTCTTCAGCTAATTCACTACTATATGGGCCATAAAGATACATGCGAAAAGAGCAATCCACCGGTACGCCTGACTCCAAACAAAAATATACAAGTTTCTGTAAGGCCTTCTTTCCTTTAATTTTTCGATTTTTAATTAAATAGCATATTAATCCTTCTAATTCCATTAATTCCACCCATCCTTTATTTTCAGCACTTTAGATTGAATTTGGCGATATTGATCTGAGCACCATTTGCTAGCAATATCTTTATTTTCTTTATCTGTATAAAATCTGATGATATTAATATTTTTCTGCGATAAAAGTTTTATTGGCAAGGATACATCAAAAATTGGGCTTATTTGTTTTGGCTCATGTTTATCTTGAACTAGTATGCTAGCCATTAATTTATCTATTTTTTTTGCTTCATTTTCCTCTTCTTCATAGCTTTTGATACTAAAAAAAGGATTAGTAGGCAATTTTCTTGCTTTTTCATCAATGTAACATGTGGCATTTTTAAACTCTTTTTCAAATTTTTTCTTTAGCTCTTTTATGGTCATATAGCTTTCTAATCCCATGTGGTGTGGCGAAGTTACAAAAACCTCAGATAAATGATCTCTATAAAATATTCTCCTTGCCCATTCATTCTTGTTACGCATCTCTTTTATTGCTTCTAAAATGGCACAATCGTCGATTTCTATAAATTTATCCAGGTTTTTGAGGTCAGGAAGATATTCCGTATTATATTTTTCTTTAAGAAAATCTTTTAAAAAATTTGAAAGGTAATAGTCATATATTCTTCTGGTTTTATGGAAGTATACCTGAATAAACATCCAATATCTTGCAAATATCAACTCTTCTACAGCCTGTATTCCATCAGAATCAATGCCTAACATCCAGAGGCCGGTTACTTCATTCTCTAAGCCGTTATCATTTTCAATACCGCTTGATGATTCCGGCATTGGAATTACAGTAATTGTATCCAATATCCGGTCCAGATCATATTTCCCATATTTGACACCGCAATAATAAGAATCTCTAAGTAAATAATCCAATTTATCTGCATCCAGTTCTCCATCGATAATTTTGCCAAGAAAAAGCTTATCCGGACCTAAATAACCTTTAGATAAAAGAACTATGATCTCCTCTACTTTTATATTGCTGAAATATTTCTGAATAATGGGAGTAAAATATTGTTTTATGATAGCAACAGAATAAGCTTCATGTTTTAGTCCCTTTTCAAATATTTCTTCGCTGACATGCGAAAAAGGACCATGGCCTAAATCATGTAATAAACCCGCAAGCCTTACCAGCTGTTTTAACCTTTTAAATTCTTCTTTCGAAAAATTATTATAAATTATAGGGCGAGCATATAAAGAATCCATCATCTTCCCCGCAAGATGCATTACACCAATACTATGTTCAAAGCGGGTATGTACCGCACCGGGATATATCTTATATGTCAAGGCTAATTGATGGATATTCCTAAGCCTTTGAAAAGCTTCATGGTCAATAATGGCTTTTTCGCCTTCATTTAGTTCTATCATCCCATGAATAGGGTCTCTGATTTGCAAAATAAATTTCACCTCATAACGCTTACTGTTTTGCACTTAATATCCATGTTTCTTCCTCTTCTTCCTTATCTTCTTATTGTCCTCGCCGTAGTAGTAATAGTAGTAGTAATAGCCGCCGGATTTTTGTTCGACTTTGTTGAGGACTACACCCAGGATGCGGGCGTTTACTTTTTCCAGCTGCTGTTTTGCGACCATGGCGGCCTCGCGTTCGGTAGAACCGGCTTCGACCACCAGTATAACGCCGTCCATGCTTGCGGAGAGGATGGATGCGTCGGCCACGCTGTTTACCGGCGGGGAATCGAATAGCACCATGTCGTATATGGAGCACGCTTCTTCGATGAATTTTTTCATCCTTGCCGAGCCCAGGATTTCGGCGGGATTGGGCGGGACGGGGCCGCTGGTGAGGACGTGGAGGTTTTCCACTTTTGTCTCATTTATTACGGACTCCAACGGCAGGTTTTCCGCCAGGAGATTGGAAAGCCCCTTGTAGTTTTCCAGAAGGAAGGTTTTCTGCTGCCTGGGCCTTCTAAGGTCCGCATCCACAAGCAGGGTCTTGTTTCCAGTGCTGGCTATGGATATGGCAAGGTTGGACGTTATCAAACTTTTGCCTTCCTGGGGGACGCTGCTGGTGATGAGGATTTTTTTCAACGGTTTGTCCACTCCCGCAAATTGGAGGTTTGTCCGCAGGACCCTGAAGGCTTCCGAAATTATGGATTTTGGATCATCTAACAGCATTCTCTACGCTTTCCCCTCTTCTGTATAAGGTATGGAGCCGATGACGGGCAGACCCAGGTACTTTGCCACATCTTCGGGGGTCTTGATGGATGTGTCGAAAAATTCCAGGACAAATGCCAGGAATAATCCCACCATGAGGCCCAGCACAAGGGAAATTGCGATGTTCAGCACGGGCCGCGGTTTGACGGGATTTGTCCCGGGGATGGCTTCATCCACCACCTGAACGTTTTCCACGTTCATAATCCTTATGACCTGTTTCGAAAAGGCGGCTGCGATGGCGTTGGCCAGGTTTGCAGCTATAGCAGGGTCATGGTCCTGGACTTTTATCTGTATTATCTCCGTGTCCTTGACAAGACTCACATCCACCTTGTCCCTCAATTCATCGCTGGTCATGGCAAGGTTCATGCTTTTTATTACTTCTTCCAGCACGGACCGGCTCTTTGCTATCTCGCCGTAGGTGGAAACCAGCAGGCGGTTTGTCTGGACTTCCTGATATGTGATGGGATTGTTGGGGTCCATTATCCTGTTTTTCGGTTTCCCCACCATGATGGTGGTGTTGGATTCAAATACGGGTTTTATAACGAAGAATGTGATTGCAGCCGATGCCAAAACGGATATAACGGTGATGGCAGCTATGATTCTGGCTCTTTTTTTGAGCACTTCAAAGATTTCTCTTAAAGAAATTTCTTCTTCATCAAATCTATCTTCAAAGATTTTTTCTTTTTCATCCACTTTTTGCTTCACACCTTTTCGTCTTTATCTTTTATACGTCCCATGCCGCAGATGCAGCGCGAGCATAAGATGAAAATGTTTTGCTATTCAGATATGTATATCTCAAAGCTCGGAAAAAGGACAAAAATACCCGTAGGGCTTAGCAAAAAACAAACCCCCGCTTCTATTATATGAAATAAACTCAGGGATGCCGAAACATCTCAAGAGCCGCTATGTCATCGCAAATAATCAATATATGTATTATTTATTCTATACTTTTTTAAAAAGTCCTTTTAGGTTGACTAAAAATTTTTTCGCCTGCACTTTAAATTTTCATTTCATATATTTTTTGTAGTAGTTCTTTATTTCATTGAGCTCCTCCGGGGTGAAACGGCTGTATGCCATATCCATCGCCAGCCTTTTTTCTTCCGGGGTGAGCCCTCCTTTCAAAAGGCCCATGAGGTATTTTACGTCTTCAGACGAAAGTTTTTTCATCACCAGGTGCATGATGCGCTGTTTGTCCTCGAAGCTTATTCTAGAAGCCAGATCCTGCGGTGAAATATTCTGCGCGGCAGATTCGCCCGGAGCCTTTGCTTCATCCTGGCGACTATTTTCCGATGATTGGCGCATGTCTTGAGAAGGTGGATTTTCGCTGTTCGGAAGGTTTTCCTGAGGTTTTGGCGAATCAATTTGCTGATTTCCCATCTTTTCGGAATCCGGGATGGAAATATCCATCAAATCTTTTTGGATGAGGCGCGTTGTCAGGTCAAATGCTCTGTCCAGCAGAAAATAGTAAGCCCCCGCCGCGAGGATTAGTGCCGCAGCGGCTATCAGTATTATTTTTGTTTTGAGCGCAAGTTTTTTCATAATCCTTTTGAAGGATAAGGGGCACTCCGGAGTACCCCTTATCCGCTCCTTATTGATTGTAAATGTTGTAGATTAGTTTCACGGCTTCGGCACGGGTGGTGTTGTTCTGCGGTTTTATGGTGCCGTCCGGATAGCCGCTGACAAGGCCCTTGCCTATAAGATATGATACGTATGGTTTTGCATAGTCGGCCACGCTTCCCGCATCTTTATAGGATGCGAGGGAGGATGCGCTCTCAGGCTGCGATGCCGAAAGGGCTCTGCCGATGATGGTCATCATTTCCTGCCTGGTTATCTTGCCGTTCGGGTCAAACATCTGGCCCGCCACTTTGCCCTGAATCAGTTTGTTGTCGTATGCGGTCTGCACGTAATCTGCATACCATGCGGTTGAATTTACATCTTCGAAGGTGCCTGCGTATTTTTTGATATCAAACCCCAGCGTCTGGACTATTATCTTGGCAAATTCGGCTCTGGTGACTTTGTCTTCAGGTGCGAACACGTCTTCGGACCGGCCGTCGATGACATGCTTTGCGGCCATGGATTCGATGTAGTTCTTAGCCCAATGGGTCCGGATGTCGCTGAAGGTCTTGCTGTACTCCGCCAGCACATAAGTGCTCAGGTGCGGAACAACCGCTATGATCTCGGCATTCTCTTTGTCCACTTTTCCTCCGACGAATTCCAGTTTGCCCGCATCTTGGTTCACATAATACACGCCGAGTTTGTCTATGTTGGCTGCTAGGCCTTTGATGGCAAAGCGCAGTGTGAGTCTGTCTTTCATCTGGGCCGATTTGTCTGCGATGGTTATGCTGATTTCTGCTGCTTTTCCTATAGTCCTCATGTAATCAAGACCTGTGATGCCTTTTAAAGCATCGGATGCAGGCAGCGCCGATACATTTATCTTCATTTCGCCCTGGGCGCCTACGGCAGAAGCCGGGATTTCCATGCTCAACATTCCCGTCTTTACTACTACGGCAGCGCCTTTGTCCAGGGCCTTTGCCACAAGGCTCGCCGGGAGCGTCAATGAAACATTGTCTTTTATCTTGCTTGCGGTAAGGTCGAAGGTAATGGCCAGGGCTTTACCTTCAGCCTTTGACGCAGCCTGGTCCAGCAGCTTGAGCAAATCATTTACGGTATTTTCATCCAGCGTGACGACGCTCTTTCCGTCCTGTTCGGAAACTTTTACTGCATCGCTGGGCACGTTTACTCTGATGGGTTCGGTGGATGATGATGGCTCTTTTATAGCAGGCTTTTCGGTCGTGGTAGTTCCCCCACCGCCCCCGCCACCACCGGAGCTGGTGCCGCCGCCACCGGATGGAATGGTGGTCACGCTGAAGCCTACCTTATCCAGGGCATCCGCCAGTTCATCCTTTTGAGCAGAGGTAAGGTTTGTATTTATTGCGGAAACGATGTCCGTTATGGCCTGCTTTACGCCTGCGATTTCATCATCGCTCAGCGGGTCGATGGATTCGCCGGTTTTGAATAAAGCGTTCACATTGCTCGACTGATTCTGCAGGTATTTGTTGAGCTCCGTCCCGAAGGAGCTTGAAAACGATACGGTGAAGGTGCTATTTCTGTATGTGAAGGAAATGTATTTCGTCAGCACATTATCGAATATCTGACGGTTAAACCTTATGAAATCAGCCTTGCTGTTGAATGTGGAAAGGATTTTGTCCGTAAGCTGCGGGAAATTGGCATCGAATACTTCGTTGTCCACGGATTTTATCCAATCGATCTGGCTCTGCTCCAGCTTTTTGTCGGTATCATTTGTTTTAGTTTTGATAGTTTCGGCTATGCTGCTTAAATTAGCCTTCCAGTCTTTTGCCCTCAAATCCCCCAGGGCGCCTTCGACCGACTCCTGGTCAATGCCGTAATAGTTTTCCAGCCTTGTCTTTAATGCATCATTTTTGAAAAGGTTGTCCATTACAATATTTTTTTCATCTATGGCGTTCAAGATGTCGATCAGCGAGTCTATCTCGCTCAGTGAAAAGTTGCTGAGGATTCCGCTTAAAAATTTGGAAAAGGCGAGATTCTGTATTTCTTCATCCGTCAAATCCCCGGAATTTGCTGCAGCTTGTGTGAAGGGAATTGTTGCGATGAGCAGAGTGAAAACCAGCAAAATTGAGAAAATCTTTTTTGCCATGCCTTTCTTTCCCCCTTTACTTTTTTTATATTCAGTTTTTATTTCTGACATGTGCTCTTTTCACCTCCTTCCAAAGGTTTATTCATAAATCAGGTTGTACAGGTTGTAAATGATGCAAGCCGCCTGAGCTCTGGTGGCAGTGCCCCTGGGAGAAAATTCATCCGCCTTCATTCCCGACACAAGGCTCAGCTTCAGCGCCACCGCCACGTCGGTCCTGGCCCATGCAGATATGGCTTCCTTATCTTTAAAGCGAAGCAAAAGGTATTCTATCTCGGCGCTGTCCACGAAGGCTGATTTATTCTTCATGGAAGCCGCCCGCACTACAAAGGATACCATTTCCTCGCGGGTGATCAGGCCCTTCGGGTCGAAGCCCGACTGTTTGCCCTTTGCCAGGCCCGCAGCGTAGGCAGCGCGCACCGGGGCATAGAACCAATCCTTTTCGGTGACGTCGGGAAACACTGCAAAGGTTCCCTCCGATGGGGCTTGAAGCTGCAGCAGCCTCACCAGCATGGCCACAAACTCTGCACGGGTCACCTTCTCATCCGGGGCAAAGACGCCTTCAGCCCTGCCCGTCAGGATTCCCTTTTTCGCCATGGCTTCTATGTAAGGCTTCGCCCAGTGCTTCTGTATGTCGGAAAACTTCACCTCCACTTCTGGGAAGGCTGCAGACCCCATCCCGGAAACTGCAGTTGAGGCGCCTCCGCCCGCTGCCCCGGATGCTCCACCGGTGCCGGAGCTCGCGTACTGCTCCAGCAGATCCTTTACTCCGTCTTTATCGCCTTTTTCCATCATGTCCAGCAGGGCCATGCGGTCATCTCTGCTCCAGTTCTTGAGTTCGTCTATGTCGGATTTTATCCGGGAAAGCGAAATCCCTTCCTCCTGAAGCTTTTGCTCATAATCGTCTCCTATAACAAGCTTCAATATGCCGGGCAAATCCTGCTTCAGCGTGTCAAGGCCCTGCTCGGTCCTGAAATAATCCTGTAGAAGGCTCATGGCATCGGATTTTGTTGCGTCATCCAGACTGGAAAGCTTCTGAAATGCCAGATCAACAAGCCCGCTGTCGATGTTGATTGCAGCCGCTGCGAGAGGCGCAAAGGCCATCAATGCTATCAGAAACGCCAGCAAAACCGACATATGCTTTACACGCATATTCAATTTTCCCACCCTTTCTTATAGTTGTCCCAGGAAGAAAGCTACTTTCTGGAAAAAATTCATTTTGCCGTTTTTTCTGTATCCTCCGCCGGATACATCGATGTCCCGGCCCGTCATGACTTTTTCTGGATTTTCCCGCATCAGAAGGTTTATCAAACTCCGCGGCAGGATTTGCTCCGTCTTCAAATACCGCGGGGATCTCGCCCTGGCAGTGTGGCAGTCCGTTGCCATGAACTGCGCCATGCCTTCGCCAACGATTCTTTGAGCCGCATGCTTCGCTTCTCTGCCGAAAACCCCGTAAAAGCTCAGCGAGTTCACCTGCACAAGGGCGCCCAATGACACCAGTTCCCGGAGCTTTGCCATATCACGCGCAATCTCCCTGTTCCTTTCGGGATGGGCTATGATGGGCTTTACGCCTTTCAGCATGAGCGCATGCAGCACATCTTTTGTGTAGGGAGGAATGCTCATCATCGGCAGCTCTACCAGCAGATACTTGCCGCCGTCAAAAAGGGTGATGAGTTTGCCCTGGCTGAATAAATCCGGCACATCCGGCGATATGAACACCTCTTCTCCCGGATATACGGCTATATCCAGACCCACCCTGCTTTTTATATACTCATTCAACTCCTCAGTCTTTTTTAATACCCTTTCCCTTTCTATCTCTTTATCTTTAGAAATAAAATGCGGTGTCGCCACCATTATTTCTATACCTTCCGATGCAGCTATCTCAGCCATCCTGATGGATGTCTCCATGTCCGGAGACCCGTCGTCAATGCCGGGCAGGATATGACTGTGTATGTCTATCATATTTTTCCCCCTATATATTTTTGCTTAGCCCCATTTCTTCCTGCCCTCAATAGGATATTGGACAATGCATGAAATAATAGAATATATGTTCTATTCGACAGAAAATTATTTTTTCCTCCTTTTTGAGAAGGATTTCCCGGGAAATATGGGGAATTTTTTTAATATGCCCCGTTCTTGTGAAGCAGAGCCGGGATGGTTTTGAGGATTATCATAATGTCAAGCCAGAACGACCAGTTGTTGATATAATAAATGTCCAGTTTCACTCTTTCCGAAAAAGGAAGTTCATTTCTGCCGCTAATCTGCCAAAGGCCTGTAAGGCCGGGGTTCACTTTCAAAATCAACCTTTTATATTTCCCATATCTTTCCATTTCATCCAACAGCATGGGCCTCGGACCGACAATGCTCAGGTCGCCCATTATGATATTGATCAACTGCGGAAGCTCGTCCAGGCTGGTATTTCTCAATATTCTTCCGATAGGGGTTATTCTCGGGTCGTTCTTCAATTTTCTGAAGGTATTGTATTCTTCTCTCGCTTCGGGATTTTCTTTAATCAGTTTTTCCAGCATTTCTTCTGCATTTTCCACCATGGTCCTGAATTTTATTATTTTTATCAGCTCACCGTTCATGCCGTAGCGCTCCTGTATAAAGAAGACGCTGCCCCGGGTCGTCACCTTAATTAAGATTATTATCAGCAAAAACAGGGGCGAGAGCATGATCAGTGCAAAAGACGCGCAGATTAAATCAAACAATCTTTTGATTTTGGCCTGCAGGGGCGAAATGGCTCCTTCTTTGAACTTTATCAGGGGAATAGTGGATATCTGGCCGATGTCTACGGGATTGCTGGTGATGTCCAGTATATCGGGTATCATATACACCTGTATGTATTTTTCTTCACAGTATTCGATGATATCGATACGCTTATATTTGCTGCCCGAGGAAATCAGGACCACGCTGACGCCTTTTTCATCAATGACCTTCGCATAATCCTCTATCCTTCCCAGGTACGGAAAAGCTTTTTTTATCTTTTTATTTTCATCATCGAGATACCCTGTCACTATAAAGCCGAATTCCGCATGTTCATGAAGGTATTTCAATATATCAAGGCTTCTCTCGTCTATCCCCAGACATAAAAGCTTTTTGGCACCAATGCCCCTCTGATACAATTTTTTTATTGCGCATAAAGCAGCATATCTTCCGGTCAAAAGCAGCGCTACCGCAGACACGGAGAAATATATCAACACCAGCCGGGAGTAAGAAACCTCCCTCACGAAAAACGAAAACATCGCAAAGGCGAAAAGCGAGTAAATATAAGAATTGATTATGCCGGGCACCTGGGCAAACCATGATTTGTATTTTAAATCATAAAGCTTGTTAAAATACATGACTATCAGGGTAATGGAAAGGAAAAACAAAAGGCCTATGAAATACCATTTGACGTCAAATTCGCTCCACCTGAAAAAAAACCTTATGCCAACAGCTATAAACCCTGATATTGCTATGGCAAGTATATCCGAAAGGAAAAGAATCTGTTTTATGAGCCTATCATTTTTGGTGCTCATGACCCCACCCTGTATTCATCTTATCTTTTATGAAATCCATCATTTCTTTTTTGAATCTGTCATATCCGAAACGCAGTGCATGTTCTCTTATTGATTTTTTATCGAATTGATACGCTATTTTCTCAAAATCCAGCACCGCTTCTTTGAGGGATTCCGCAGTCTGCCGGAAAAAGAAAATACCTGTCTTGCCTTCGATAACCGTCTCCAGGGCTCCCCCTCTGCCATAGGCTATCACGGGCCTACCGCAGGACTGGGCTTCCAGCGGTACCAGGCCGAAATCTTCTTCGGCGGGGAATATAAGCGCCCTGCATTTTCTGTAGCTTTCTCTCACTTCTTCGTCGGACAGCCTGCCCGTAAATCTGATGTTGTTTTTTACCATCTTTTTCAATCGGGCAAGCTCGGGTCCATCTCCAACTACTACTAAAGGCAAACCCAATTCATTAAAGGCCTTTACAGCCAGATCCACCCTCTTATAGCCCACCAGTCTGGATACTATCAGATAATAGTCTCCAATATCGCCCGAAGGAGTGTAAAAATCCGTGTCCACTCCAGGATATATGACGGTGGAATCCCGCCTGTAATGTTTATATATTCTCTTTCTCACGTTATTCGAGTTGGCTATGAAGTAATCAACCCTGTCGGCGGAAAGCCTGTCCCAGAGCCTGATATAATTCATCACCTCCGCTATCAGCAGCTTCATGGGCCTGCTTTTATTTTCTATATATTCGCGATAAAAATCCCAGGCGTATCTCATGGGAGTATTGCAATAGCATATATGCAGAGTGTCCGGGTGGGTTATTACACCTTTGGCACAGCAGGTTGATGAGCTTAAGACTAAATCATAGCAAGACAAATCAAACTGTTCCACCGCCATAGGCATGAGCGGCAAAAGATGCTGATATATTCTTGTGCTATAGGGTATTTTTTGCAGCCAGGATGTCCGAATGTCCATCTTCTGAAATTCTGCGGGCATCCTGTCTTTGTCATAAAATAAGGTATATATGGGGGCTTCGGGAAACAGTTCATGGAAAATCTTTATGAGCCTTTCCGCACCGCCCATATTGATGAGCCAATCGTGAACCAGGGCGACCCTCATGGCTTTACCTCCAGCCTGACTGTTAGAGTTTTGGAGCCCTTTTGTTCAAACCAGGTGACGCCTTCATGCACCATATCAAATTCAATATAGTATATGCCCGCCTTTTCCGGGGCCTTGACCTGTGCGTTAACCTGCACCGCTTCACCGGATTTTACGGAACCCGGTATTGCAGTTCTTTCACCATCATTTAAAATCATTTTCTTATTCTCATCCAGGATATGGTATGAGAGATTTATGCTGTTTTTCCCGTCGCTTAGCCAGGACATTGTCCCGGTATTTTTTATATCAAGCGGCAATATTAATTTTTCGCCGGGCCTTGCTTTCAACTCAGTCAAATCAGCGCTTATCTGGCTATCATACTGCTTCAAATCCGAAAGCCTGTTGAAATACTTGTCGGCCTGAATTCTCCCATTGACATACAGCAACGCGACAGCCAGGACAGGTAAAATAAAAAAAACCATTATCTTTCTCAGAGTTTCCACGTTTTCACCTCTAGAGCTTCATCGTATATATCCAGCACTTTTTTCGCTGCCTTCTGCCAGCAGAAAAGCCTGCTCCTCGCTTTGCCTGCAGCAGAAATTCTTTCCATCAATAAGCTATCTGTTATTATATCATAAATTCCTTTCGAAATTGAATAAATATTTTTCGGATCAACAAATATTCCGGCGTCTCCCACCACTTCGGGAAGTGATGATGTATGGGAGACTACCACGGGTGTGCCGCAGGTCATGGCTTCCAGAGGCGGAAGGCCGAAGCCCTCGTAAAGGGAGGGATACACGAAAACCCTGGCACCGCTGTATAAGCTCGGTTTGTCCATTTCGTCCACATAACCTGTAAAGATCACTTTTTTTTCAAGCCCCAGGCTTTGAACCTTACGGAAAATTTCTTCATAAAGCCATCCTTTCTTTCCGGCGATCACCAGTTTTTCCTTTATTCCTTCCTTCAACAGATCCGCATATGCTTCTACCAGCTTCACGATGTTTTTCCTGGGTTCGAGGATCCCCAGGTACAGGATGTAATCACCTTCTATTCCGTATTTTCTTTTTGCTTCCTCTATTTTAAGATTATCCTCTACTCTCCCGTAATCGGGTCTTCCGGGATATATCACCTCAACTCTAGATTCATCTATGTTGAATCGTGATAATATATCCCTTTTTGTGCTTTCAGAATCCGCTATAATCTTCGCCGCCCTTTTTATGCTGAAGGGCGTGATAAACTGCTTGATCTTCCTGCTCACGAAAGAAAAGGTGTCGGGATACTTATAAAACGATAGGTCATGGATGGTAACTATAAAAGGTTTTTTTATTCCGAGCACCGGGGAGCTATAATCGATAAAATGCACAAGGTCGTATTCTCCGCATTCCTTCCGCAAGAAAAACTGTTCAGCCGCCACCCTTTTTAAAGAGTCCTCATATTTTTTATGGACCATGCGGACACCGTCAAAGGCAAGGCCCTGCTGTGCCATCACTGAAATCTCATATTCTTTATTTACCTTTGACAAAGCATTAATAAGGGCATAGCCGTAATGCCCTATGCCCGCACTTTTCTCATCTATTAAGAGACCGTTTATAAGAATTTTTTTCATGATCCTCCGACTTCCCTGTAAATTTCCAGCAGCTTTTCCGCGGATCTTTTCCATGAAAAATCCCGGCTTCTCTTTTGGCCTTTTTGAATTAAACTATTTCTTAAAGCCTCATCTTTCATCAGTTTTTTTATGGCGTAGGCTATATCTTCTACGTCAAGAGGATTTATTAATAAGGCGGCATCCCCCGCAACCTCGGGCAGGGCGGAAGTATTGGAAGTAATCACCGGCACCCCTGCCGCCATAGCTTCCAGCACCGGCATGCCGAATCCTTCATAGAGGGAAGGGAATATGAACAAATCGCTCATCTTATAAATCAGGGGCTTGTCCTTCTCATCCACATATCCCGTAAAAATGATTTTTTCTTTTAAACCATAATCTTCCACCTTTTTAAATATCTCATCAAACATCCAGCCCTTTTTTCCTGCGATGACGAGATTAACATCCTCATCGGCTTCTTTTATAAATAATGCATAGGCATCAATAATCCTGCCGATATTCTTCCTGGGCTCCAGAGTCCCAAGATATAGAATATACCGGGAAGGAATGCGGTACTTCGCTTTTGTCTCCTCAAACCGCTGCGGCGGGAAGTCTTTACTATATATATTCGCATCAATTCCGGGATAAACAATATCAATCCTGTCTTCAGCGACATCTAAATACTCCATTATTTCCTTTTTTGAATTCATGGAAATAGTTATAATTTTATCGGCTCTACCCACAGAACCTTTCAATTCTTTTTCAAGCCTTTTATAATTGCTCCGGGTCATGGTTTCAGGAAACAATTTGTAGACCATATCATATATGGTAACTATAATCCTGCCCCTTATTTTGGGCGGAACAATATAATTAAAAAAATGAAAAATATCAGCATCGCTTTCAAATAAAGTGTTAAATGATACCGGCAGGATGTGCCATATTCTTCTATACACGCCATAAGGCATCAGTCTATTTATCTTATAATTAAAATTTAAATTCTTAACTTCATCGTCAATTCTATTCCGGTTCAAAAAATTAAACCCATAGCCTTCAAATTCAAATATATCGCTTTGTAAATTCTCAAGTATTTTTTGGGTATACCACCCAACCCCGGTCTTATCCTTTAATATGGGTTGTATGTCCAGGCCGATTTTAATCATGATTACCTCGATTACTTTTAAATTTAAATTAATATTTAAGAAAAACTATACGTAGTATAAAAGAAACCTTAATATTTATTGATCGTTAATTCTATAGTTCTTAAAACTCCAATATTTATGGCCACAAAAACTAATAATAGTTATTAATGAAAGAGAAATCAACTGTGATAATTTTTTATCAAAAGACATTTTTTCAACCAAGAAAGATAAAATTACAATATTTAATAAAAATGTTATTGTATATACTGTAATAAATCTAAGTAATTCTTTTAAAGATTTTTGCTTTGATTTGAAAGTCCAAAATTTATTCCAGAAAAAACTATTAGTTACTCCAATTACATGAGAAAAAAATAATGCTATTATATAATGAAACTTAAGATTTATAAATAAAATATAAAAAACAAATCCAACTATAGTATTCAAGATACCTACAATTCCGAATCTAAATGCTTGTAATAAAAAGCCCTTCTTAAATACAATTTTAAATCCCATCATTTATCAATTTGTGCCTTCCTATGATCATTAATAATTCGTTTAATTATATATATTGGTCTACCTTTAGTTTCCTCGAAAATTTTACCAAGATACTCACCTATTATACTCAAACTCAATAATTGAACAGCCCCTAAAAATAATATTGCAACTATAAGTGTTGAAAATCCCCTTGGAGCATTTGGATATACAAAATAGCTTATTATATATACACAAATCCCAATTAAAGAAATCAACATAACTATAAATGCAATATAAGAAATAAGTTCTAAAGGATAATATGAAAAAGAAAAAATACCCATTTTAGCCCATCTTATATTGTCCATAAAACTATTACTCGTCTTCCCCGCTTTTCTATCTTCTCTGGTATATTCTATACCTATGCTTTTAAATCCCACCCATGCTCTTAATCCTCTAATAAATCTATTTCTTTCTGGTAAAAGATTCAAAGCATCTATTACTTTTCTATCAATTAAACTAAAATCGCCAGCATCTAATGGTATATCTATATATGCTAATTTCTTTAACATTCTATAAAATATTTTATATCCTATTCTTCTAATTAAACTCCCTTTCCTTTTTTTTCTTATTCCGTAAACAACATCATATCCTTCTAACCATTTTGTAATCATGTTGGGTATAAGTTCTGGTGGATCTTGTATATCACCATCAATTAATACAGCGCAATCACCTGTTACATATTCTAATCCACAGGTGTATGCTGGTTGAGAACTACCAAAATTTCTAGAAAGTTCTATTACCGTAACTTTAGGATCTCTTTCAGTTAAGTAATCAAATATTTTATAAGAATTATCAGTACTGCCATTATTTATAAAAACTAGTTCATAATTATTTGTTATTGGATTTAAAACTTTAATGAGTCTTTCATACATATTTAATATATTTCCTTCTTCATTATAACAAGGTATTATAACTGATATTTTTTTATCTATCATTAGTTACCCCTTCTTTATTACTCCCAATTTTTTTTTAATGACTAAAAATAAGATTGCCAGTTTCTTGATATTAATTTTTTAATTCCTTTAATCTAAAATTGGCTATCCTAAAAACTAAAAATCTCGGATCGTTTGGAGCATCAACTCTTTTTGCATCGCTAGAAAATCTAATGACATGTTTTCCGGGTTTTAGAATAAATCTCTTTGAAAAAAAAGTACCATCGGAATTTACATTAAGATTTTCGGAAAGAAGGTCTCCTCCTATCTTTAAATTTGAATGTTCTTTATAACCTGTAAAAATTGCCATTTCTATTAAAATATCTTTTTCTTTTCGAGAACTATTTACTAATACTAACTCTCCTTTTGATGAACACCATCTCCAATTATTTTCAGGGGTTCCTTCTAGACCAGAGAAACCTAATCTCCATGATGTTAATACAGGATGTAAAACATCATCTTTGATTTCTTCTAATTTTTCTTCAGAGAATTTTTCTCTCAGAATATTATTATATTGTGTCATATTAAAAAACACAAAACGATTATTTTTGCTTACTATCGGTTTAGTTTTTAATATATCAGTTAATTTTGCTTCTAAATCTTTACCGGAATCCGAATAACCAAATCTATCAATATATATACCATCAAAACCTACTAATGAAATAGTTTCAACAAATTCATTTAAAGGCTTTTTTACAACCTCTCTCTGCCATAAATCACCCTCGCGACCTTTTATTGCACCATAACTCCATCTTAAATTCTTGGAATGTAAATATGCTTTAAAATGCTGATAATCCCCCATATTATTGACAGGAGGATTTTCAGGAAAAGGTACATAAGGCAACTGAAAAATCATTGCATTAGAAGGCAAGGAATCTTCTATTGTTTGAATAAAGTCCTTATCATTATTAAAATCTTGCGTTGCTTTTATATAGTCCGGTATTATTCTTTTGGGTACTTGATCATAAATGCTAAGTATTAATATTAACATAAGAAATAAATAAAAAAAAGCATAACCCACTTTTGATTTTATTTTATTTTTATAGAATTTATCTATAAGTATAACCACTGAAAAAATAGAAAAAAAAGCTATGTATATACTAATTCTGTTATATGCTCTAATTTGAGGACTAATTGCTATAGCAAATATAGAACCTAATCCTCCTATCGTCCCTAATAATATCGCAAATATATTTAACTTTGATAGTCCTTCGATTATTACTTCTTCTTTAAAAGAATTATTTTGTTTTATTAATTTTAATAACAAAAATAGAAAACCTATACATCCAATAATCCCTAAATATTCGCTACCTTCATTAGGCAATGGATAATTAGCATAAGTAGATATAAGTTTTTTTAATGGCATTACTCCATAATCAGAAAGTGGTATAAAAAGTTGTGTTATTTTCATTCCATAGATTTCAGCTTCTATCGGGCTGCGATGAGCAGTTTCTAAATTTATCCCATTAACATATCCGGAAATAAAGCTTGGTAAAATATTAACAAAAACGCCAACAGAAATAATGCTAACTAAAATAATAGACGTTATTAAAGGATAAAAATTTTTTTTTCTTAAAGAACATGAAATCCCGGCTATTAATAAAAAGAAACATCCGAAAAAGGCATAATAAACTCCTGTAGAAGATGCTATTACACAAACAACAATGCTCATTATATTAAAACTACTCCGTTTGAATATAAGTTTCTTTCTCTCGTCGTTATATTCTATTAGTATATTTCTCCCTAAATATATCCATATTGCTACCATCACTACTAAAGGTATAATATAATATGCTGCTAAAAAAAGATGAGCTTCTCCTCTTAAAAAATGATAAGACATGAAAGTAAAAATTAAACTGCCAAAAATAGAAATTACATATGATATTTGAAATTGATTAAAAACATACATCGTAGTTAACATTGATAAAATAAAAGTCAAAAAAAAGTAGAGATTTAATATAATAGCATAATTATGAGTAAAAAGAGTCATCATTTTTAAAATCAATAGATGCAAACCATCAGCCATGGGATAATCAGAGAGGTTTAAACCAAAGGGCATTCCTACAAAATTATTTTTTAAATACCAGCCTCCATCTATAATACTTTTAATAAAAAGTCCATTTAATAACGCATCACCATCATATAAAAATGGTATTGAAAAATTAACTTTCCATAGTTCCAACCTCCAAAATAATAATATTATACAGATAATAAAACCAATTATGTAATAGATAATATGTACAATCTTGCTATTTTTTAATAAATTATTTTTCATAAAGTAATTAAGCCCCTTTATAAACTTGATATATCTTTTATTTTCGTCGTTATATATTTAATCATCTCTTCAGTCATACCAGGCCATACTCCTATCCAAAAAGTTCTTTCCATTATTATGTTAGTATTTGTTAATGGTCCTACTACTTTATAATTTATATCATTATTCGTAAATACTGGTTGTTTTATAATATTTCCTGCAAATAATAATCTTGTCCCAATTTTATTATCTTCAAGATAATTAATTAATTGGTTTCTATTAAATGGTGCTTTTTCTCTTATTGTTATAGGAAAACCAAACCAGCTCGGTTCACTATTTTCAGTAGCCTTAGGTAATATAAAGTATTCTTCTAAATTTTTTAATTCATTATATAAAATCCTAAAATTTTCTTGCCGTTTTTTTATAAATTCAGGAAGCTTTTTTAATTGTGAAAGTCCAACTGCTGCCTGCATATCTGTTAATTTAAGATTATAACCTAAATGAGAATATACATATTTATGATCATAACCGAATGGTAAGCCCCCATGCTGTTGTGAAAATCTTTTACCACAGGTATTATCCTTTCCTGGCGAGCACCAGCAGTCTCTGCCCCAATCTCTAAATGAAAGTATTATTTTATGTAGTTCCGGATCATTAGTAATAACTGCACCTCCCTCACCCATTGTTATATGGTGTGCAGGATAGAAACTAAATGTTGCAATATGTCCGTATGTGCCTGTATATTTACCATGATATCTTGCACCAAGAGCATCACAATTATCTTCAATAACCCATAAATTATATTTATTGGCAAGTTCCATTACTTTATCAAGGTTAAAGGGATTCCCCAATGTATGTGCAATAAATATGGCTCTTGTTTTATCTGATACTGCATTTTCCAGTTGATTGATATCACAATTATACGTTCCTAATTCTACATCAATAAATACTGGTACTAAATTATTTTGAATTATAGGTGCTATTGTCGTTGGAAAACTCACTGCAACTGTTATTACCTCATCACCTGGTTTTAATCTCCTATCACCAAGTTTATATGATGTAAGTGATGATAAGGCGATTAAATTAGCCGAAGACCCGGAGTTAACCAGTGAACAATATCTTATACCTAAGAATCTAGCAAATTCTTTTTCAAACTCATTCGCATATCTTCCTGAAGTTAGCCACATATCCAATGAAGCATCTATAAGATTTACTAAATCATCTTCATCTAATACTTTTCCTGATGGTGCTATATATGTTTCTCCAGGGATAAATGGTTTTATCTTGTTTTTTATATTTTTATAGTAAGTTCTAGCTTCTAAAAGTACCTTCTCTCTTTCATCATTCAAACTCATTTTATACTTCACTCCAGATTATTTTTTTTGATTTTGCATTTTCTATATATTCTTTTATTTGATATTCTGTATAAGCCTTCATATTTGTTTTTCCATTATAATAAGCCTTATACCAATTTATTGTTTTTTCAATTGCTTCATATACATTATATACAGGTTTCCATTTTAAATTGAATCTTGCTTTACTTATATCCAGTTTTAACAATTTAGCTTCATGTGGATGTTCTGATTTGTCAATCACATAATCCCCCTTACCCCAATTAGCAATAGCTGTTTTTATTACTTCTTCGACAGTTAATATATCTTCATCATTTGGACCAAAATTCCATCCACTACTATATCTCTCTCCATCTTGAAGCATTAAAGCACCAAGCCATAAATATCCTGCTAGTGGTTCTAATACATGCTGCCATGGCCTAATAGCGCTAGGATTTCTAATTACAACTTCTTTACTTTGCGATAAAGATTTTATGCAATCGGGGATTAATCTATCTTCTGCCCAATCTCCGCCACCGATTACATTGCCCGCTCTTGCAGAAGATAAAGCTATACCCATCTTATTGAAATAAGAATTGCGATATGCCGAAGTTATTAATTCTACACATCCTTTACTTGAACTATATGGATCATGGCCTCCCATAGGATCATTTTCTTTATAGCCGTAAATCCATTCTTTATTTTCATAACATTTGTCAGTGGTTATTGTAATAATTACTTTAACACTATTAGTTTTTCTGACAACTTCATATAAATTAACTGTACCAATAATATTCGTTTCATAAGTTAACTTAGGTTTTTTATATGATAATCTCACTAGAGGTTGTGCTGCTAAGTGAAAAACTATATCAGGTTTATATTTCACAAAAACTTTGAATAGTTTTTCTTCATCACGTATATCACCAATAACATGATGTATTTGTTTATCCAAAGATAATATTGTAAAGAGATTAGGATTCGTTGGTGGTTCTAATGAATAACCTAACACTTCCGCACCTATATTTTTTAACCAAAAAGCTAACCATGACCCTTTAAAACCCGTATGGCCTGTAATAAGGACTTTTTTATTTTTATATAAAGATAACTTATTATCTTCCAATTAAACCACCTTTTTTAATACTCATTTATTTAATTCTATAATTATCTTTGAAGCAATTTTTTCAGGTGTTAATGAAAATATTTCGCGTAAATATTTTTGACTTCCTACATTATGAACAAATGTATCTGGAAGAGCAAATTTTATTAATTTCTTATATACTTGATATTTCATTAAAACATCAGCTATTTTAGTACCCAATCCTCCCGTTTCTATATGCTCTTCAATTGATACAATTAATTTTTTGTTTTTTGATGAATTAACGATAATTTTCTCATCTAATGGTTTTAATGTATGTATACTTATAACTTCAGTTTTTATGTTACTTTTCTCTAATATATTCGACACTTCAACTGCGGTTTCTAGCATATTACCAATTGCAAAAATACAAATATCTATACCTCTTTTTAATATTATTCCTTTTCCAATACTAAAAGAAAAATTTTCATCATGTAAAATTGGCTCACCATTTCTACCTAATCTTATAAAACAAGGACCATCTAATTTTAAAGATTCACGAACTGCCATTTCAACTTCTTTAGGATCTCCAGGAGAAATAACGGTCATACCTGGTATTGAAGTCATAACAGCTAAATCTTCTATTGAATGATGCGTCGTTCCTGCAGCACCGTATGATAGACCACCACCGACTCCAACGAGTTTTACTGGTAACTTCTGATAGCATAAATCATTTCTTATTTGTTCTAAAACTCTAAATGTTATAAAAGGAATTATTGAATAAACAAAAACTTGTTTTTTGCATAAGGCTAATCCAGCAGCTATACCTATCATATTTGCTTCGGACACTCCGATATTTAAAAAGTTTGCTGGAAAATCTTTTTTTAAATCATCAAAAACGGAAAAGCCTAAATCGCCGGTTAATAAATATATATCTTTATTTTCCCTCATTAGGCTGATGAGTGTATTTACAAATGTTTTTCTCAATTTGCTTCACCTATCTCTTTTATAAATTCTTCAATTTGTTCTTTTTTTGGCGATTTATAATGCCATTCTAAATTATTTTCCATTATTTTTATTCCTTTTCCTTTTATAGTGTTTGCAATAATCATTGTTGGCTTATTTCTTCTTAAAGGTAAATTATTTAATGTAACAAAGATTTCTTTCAAATCGTGACCATTTATTTCTATGACTTCCCATCCAAAATCTTTAAATTTGTTTATTAATGAAGAAATAGATTGGATATTATCCGTTTTTTCGTATGCTTGTAATTTATTCGCATCTATTATTCCTATTAAATTATCCAATTTAAATCGAGATGCAGAAATAGCCGCTTCCCAAATTGAACCTTCTTGACATTCACCATCACTCATTAGAACAAAAGTTCTATATTTTTTATTATCTATTTTTCCAGCTAAAGCAATCCCTACGCCAATAGGAAGTCCATGACCCAACGATCCAGTTGAAGCTTCAATTCCTCGTACACTTAATCTATCGGGGTGTTCCGGAAGTAGTCCATTATCAATTCCATATTGTTCTAATATTTTTTTGTCAAAAAAACCTCTTTCTGCTAGTATTGCATACCACGCTGATGCCGCATGTCCTTTACTTAAAATAAATCTATCTCTTTCCGGATCCGTAGGATTATTCGGATCGATATTCAAAATCTTGAAATAAAGTACTGTAAGTAAATCAACGATGGAAAATGCTGAACCAATATGAGAAGCATTTGCCTTATAATGCATATAAATCAATTTTTTTCTTATTTCTTTAGTAATATTTTTCAAATCTATATAAGTGTCTTTTTCTAAATCCATTTGTTATCATCCTTTTAATTATTTATTGTATAATGTTATATTTTTTTTAAACCAATCAATATTCTTTGATAATCCTTCTTCAATAGAATAATTCGGCTTCCAATTCAACTTTAGATTTGATTTTTTTATATCTGCTTGCCATGTTTTTATAATATCACTTGATCTTCCTTCAACTTGTCCCCATATCGGTTCCTTCTTATAATCAGTTATTTCCTTTATTATGTTAAATATTTCTTTAACAGAATGTTGCTTTCCAGTACCTATATTAAATATATTTCCGGGTTCATTTATCTGAGCTTTTTCGATGATGCTCTTATAAGCATCTATAACATCTTCAATAAAAATAAAATCTCTTACCGGATTTGGATTTGACAGTTTTATATCATTATCTTGTAAGCAATTTATAACTATATAAGGTATTAATCTTGTTGGTTCTTCATAATAGCCATATGGAGAAAATAATCTCAATGTAAATATTGGTAAGTTATATCGCTTTGCGATAGATTGACAATATAATGTAGCCGCCGATTTTGCAACTCCATAATCATCGATAGGTTCCAATAAATCAGATTCTGACATCGGCTTATTTTTTATTCCATATTCCGAACTGCTTCCAGTATTAATAAAACATTTAAATTCATTTTCCAAGCAAGCATTTAACAGATTGACTGTGCCTAAAAAATTTGTATTTATTACTTTGGCTGTATCTTTTTGAAATGGATATCCACCATATATAGCATTATGTATAATTATATCTGGTTTTATATTAGAAACAACAGCTTTTATTTGATCCGGATTATTTAAATCACAAAAATGAATCCTTGTTTTTTCTAATATATCATTTATTCTCCAAGTATTTGATGTTTTTCTAATTAATATATGAGTTTCTGTATTTTCGTTAATAAAAGCTCTTAATAGATTAGCTCCGATAAACCCTGTAGCCCCTGTAATTAAGTACTTTAATCCTCCCATATTTTCCACGGCGCCTTTCCACTATTCCATAATTCTTCTAATTCTCTTTTGTCTCTTAATGTGTCCATAGGTTTCCAAAATCCGGAATGTTTATAAGCATAAAGATTCCCTTCTTGTGCAAGCTTTTCAAGAGGTTCCCTTTCCCACATCGTTTGATCTCCATCTATGTAATCAAATATTTTAGGTTCTAAAATAAAAAAGCCTCCATTAACCCACGCACCATCACCTGGTGGTTTTTCCGTAAATTCTTTTATTATGTCTTTTTCTCCTATTTGCAATGAACCAAATTTTCCTGCAGGTAAAACTGCTGTTAGTGTTGCTAACTTTCCATGACTTTTATGAAAACTTAATAGTTTGTTCAAGTTAACATCACTTACTCCATCACCATATGTTAACATAAATGTTTCATTATTAATATAATCTTTTATTCTTTTAATCCTGCCACCCGTCATTGTATTTAAACCAGTATCAATTAATGTAACTTTCCAGGGCTCAGCATGATTGTTATGTATTTTAATGCCTCCATCGTAAAAATCTATCGTTATATCACTCATATGCATATAATAGTTTACAAAATACTCTTTTATTATATAGCCCTTATATCCGAGGCAAATTATGAAATCATTGTACCCGTAATGAGAATAGATTTTCATAATGTGCCAAAGAATTGGTTTGCCGCCAATTTCCACCATAGGTTTTGGTTTTAAATCAGTTTCTTCACTCAATCTTGTCCCAAAACCCCCTGCTAAAATTACAACCTTCATGATTTCTCATCTCCTCTTTTTCTTAATCTAAATATATTCAGTTATATAAAAAAAATTCGGTATGACTGGCCCCCCTTTCTTTAAGCCATAATTCTTTAAAACTTATTTATTCATATAAAATATCACTTTTATTTATTTCAACATCTTTAAATTTGTTTTTTATATCATCATAATTTTGTAATATATATCTACTGTTCATTATATCATCTGAAATTCTTACTTCCTCAATAATCCCATTAAATGGTCTATCTCTATTAATCCAATTACCTATAATAAGCGGCATTTCACTTTGTTTTAAGGCTTTGCCTTTATATTTCACATCCTTTACCATTTTGCCGTTATCATAGATTTTCACGTTTAAGTTATTAAAAACTACGCATAGATAATGAAATTTATTTGGTTCTAAGAAAAAGCTTGAGTCATTTATGGGTTGCATCCATGATTCCCCATCTCCTGCACTAAAAACATAAGTATTAGGTTCTAAACTTCCATTTTGTTGTATAACGAATCCTTCATAATCATTAAAACCGGGATGATTTCCTATTAGACAAGCATAATTTAAATTTTTTTCAAAGGGATATAAAATCATTTCTACAGTAAAACGTTGACTTAAATTAATTTTGTGTAATGTTATTAAATCGTTAACATCACCCCTAAAAAAAGCCGCTTGTCCGCTAATACCGTTAACAATTTTACAATTATTAATACCAATATTTTTATTATTTATAGCATTAAAAACTATTCGATTATCTGTAAACCTACAATGAATCAATGATTTCTGATTTATTTTTAGTAAAGTTTTACTTAGCCTTTTTTCGTCGGGATTTGCATAATTTAAATTATTATATCCAGTAAGACTAATAGAACTAAATCCAATAGAATTAAATTCTATGCAACGGTTATCTAACTGTAATGAATTTAAGCCATGTCCGTTTATGGGTAACAGTGTAATCTCATATCGTTTTTGATTATTCCAAAGTGTTTTACCAATTATTGATTTATACTTATTTTCTTTATCTAAAAGAAATATTTTTAATTGATCGATATTTATTTGAAGTTCATTATAACTTTGAGAATCATAAAAAATATCTTTGATTTTACCTAATAAGACATAACCATCATTTATTTTATTAGATGTATATTTTACTATGTAGATATGTTTATCACTTAGATTTTTATAATATGCTTGATCTTTTTTATCAATATCCTCAACATAATCTTTTATATTTATAACATTGAATCGTTTATTTGTTATCATGTAAAAAAAATATTTGTTATCCCAAATATTATTACTATCTATTAATATTGTTGAGTCCTCAGGAATATCTTCCGTTAATCCATTCTTTAAAGCTTCTTCTAATATAACTCTGGGATAATGCATAGTTAAGTTAAATTTTTCAACGATAGTTCTGTTATTTTGGATATTTATTAATGCTATTAATGTTAAAGTCAACAATAAAATAACTTTAATAAACAGCTTTAACTTTAAATTCTTAATATGATAATATAGCCATATAATAATTCCGATTAAAAACATTACAGTTCCAAAATATTGGATGTAAACAGGTAAATATCCTATACCCCAAACAATCTCTTGTTGATATTTTGGAGAAAAAGAAATCATTAAACTAGGTAAAATAATAAACGATATACCTATTAATATCAATATTTTATAATCTATTTGTTCGTTTAATCTTTTTACCAAGGTATAAAATAAATAAATTAATAAAAACCACATGATGATGTCATTCGTACTTATATTATTTATAAAATTCTTCAAAGTAAAGTTAAATACTGTTGAAAAATTAAAAATAAAATAACTTAATGGCATTGATGAAAATATTTGCTTTATAACAGTTTTTAAATATACTACTAAATTAAAATTCATTGTATAAGCTTCAGAAATGACATTTGCTTTAGTTCTAAAATAAATTGTTATAATAAAAGCTATAAGTGTAGAAAAAAAGAAGGGTGATACATTTTGCAAAGTTAATTTAATATTTTTAGAAATATATAAAATCAAAATAAAATGGATAATAAAAAATAAGTATGATATTTCATATGTATATAAAGCAAGATTATAAAATAAAATACTTATGCACAAGTAAACTATCTTCTTGCTTTGTAAAAACTTAATCAAAAAAATTAATGAAATAAAAAGGTAAAACAATAACAACTCCATTAAAATATGATATGACAATATCGGATCATGATATAATCTAAATTGAAAAAGCACGGGCAAAGTTATTATCATTATTTTAGCAAGATGATCATTTTTGGATAATATTTTTATAAAACAGTAAAAAGTGTAAATATCAATTAATATAAATGCTAATATAAATGCTTTATAATATATAATATTATCAATATAATAGAATAAAGTATATAAATACCATGCAAGTGGGAAGAAACGTCCTGTTTCTATCCAACTAAACATATAATAACGTGTAAATGAAAAAAGTGATTCTTTTTCAAAGTTGATAATTCCTTTTGTATAAGAATTTATAGCATCATCTCCATAATACCCACTTTTTAAAAGAGGTATCATAGAAAAAAATATATACAGAATAATTAGTATTATGTATATTATATCATTATTAATTTTATTATTAGAAAAAACCTTCGTTTTAGTCATTATTAATCTAATCTCCAAATGTTAAAATTAAACCACCCACGATGTTAATCTCAGCAACTTCTTCACAGCTCTATTAATCTACTGCATTGTTTTATTATAATATTGTATAATTTTTTGTAAGTATTGGTAGACACAATATTAATATATTTGATCACGGAATAATTTCAATTATCATTTATATATAATAATATACCCATATATAATTATTTTTGAATACACCAACTTAAATTTTCCGAAATATTTGAGATTAATTTATCGCTTCCATAATTTAATATCATTAGAGTATCTGTAATATTGTCAATAAGTTTATAATATATATTAATATTATTTAAATTAACTTCACTAATAAACTTTAATAAACCTTGAACGAATTTTTCTGGATTATTATTTTCATATATATATTTTTTCGAATTTTCACCAATTGTTTTCCGCAGATCTTTATCTTTAACAAGATTAATTAAAGCATTAGTAAGTTGTTGTTCCTCTTTTTCAGGATCGATCTTAATTGCACAACCATCCGGTATCTCTGAATACCAGCCGATATTAGTAACGATTGTGGGTTTTCCCAATGACATTATTCTAATTAGACTTCCACTTGTTTCTCCCATTGTTGGATATCTTAAGTTTAGGCAGATATCTGAGCAGTTTAGGTACTCGTAAGCTTCATTAAGTGGTAAATAACCCAACAGTTTTACATTACTATTCAATCTATATTTATTAATATAGTCTTTTAAATCATAATCAGGATATACGTTTTCACCTATTATGATCATAAATGTACATTCTTTTAAAAATTGATTATTTGCAATAACTTTTAAAACTTTATCAAGTCTTTTTACTGGTGATATGAAACCCATTGAAGCCAATATTATTTTTTCTTTTGGTAGCTGCATATTTTTACAGGTATTATTGAATTTGGGTAAATAAAATAATGGGTGACTCAATGTCATTATTTTAACCTTCGTATGATTTTTAATTAAATTATTAACAAATTCTGAGTGAACTATTATTCCTTTCGCTTTATCTAATATTTCCTCATTAAGAGGATAGTTAAAAACTTTATCTGTTTCCCAAAACGGTTTTGATAACGGGTTTATACTTTTCTTTATTTCTTGTTCAACATCTGAGCCATACAATTTGTTGACCTTTTGAAAATAACTATTAGCATCTTTCTTTTTATCAATCCAATAACCGACAAAAAAATGATGCAAAACATAATCATGAAGTATGACTATCCCTGGATATCTACATAATACTTCATAAATTCCACTATGAAATTCGACGTTATTACCCATATTATAAATGATTATGTCGTATAACCTTAGTAATGGAAATATGTCTGTTTTGTTATGATAATCAATCACTTTAAATTCTTTGTAAAAATCACATCTAGGAGAAAAACCATCTACCCATAAATCTACTTGTGCATAATTTTTTAAGGTCTTAACTATAAGTTCACTGTATTCACTTATTCCTGTTTTTAAAGGTGGCAATGGGCTGAACCATGCTATTTTCATATACTTGTAAGCTCCTTTACCACATTATCCCATGTTATATTCATACTTAATATTTTTTCACGAGCTTTATTACCCATAGTTTTCGCTAAAGTTTCAGAATCAGATAGTTTATCTATAGCTTCAGCTATACTTTTGGGATCTGGTTTACAGATAAAGCCAGTCTCATTATCTTCAACAAATTCGAGAGGACCACCGCTATCTTCACAGGTTATAACAGGTTTGCTTGAATAAAATGCTTCAAGAGTTATGTAACCATAATCTTCATCGAAAGGTGGAAATAAAACAGCTCTGCAATTAGCGTAAAAAAATCTCTTTTCTTCTTCGGAAATAAAATCTTTAAATATTACTTTATCTCTCAAATCATATCGATTCACCATTTTTTTTATTTTAAATAAGTATGATGGATTGTCGGCATTTCCTATTATATAAAGTTTTGTAGGTAAATTTATATATTTCATAGCTTCTATCGCTAAATACTGACGTTTAACTTCATTTATTCTACTCGGAAATAATATAAAGTTATCATAAGCTTCACAGTTAAATTTTTCTGCTTCCGGACAAGGATGATATAAAGTTGTTGCAGAAATATTATTGAATCGTTGTAAACGGTTTTTTACATTATTAGAGATTGTAAATATTTTTTTTGCTTCATTAATATAAATATTATCAGCACTAATTATTGCATCTCTCACTTTATAACCAATTGAGGTCTGATTTAAATCACAATATTTTGTTTGCCATAGGTCATATGCAGTACGGTGTTGATGTAATATCCACAAAACTTTATTCGAATGTTTAAAATAATATGCAGGAAACTTGAGACCTATCATTAAATCTATTTTTTCTCCACAGGTTTCTGATATGTCTAACAATCTTGACGCAAGTATATGCTCCGGTATTCGTTCAGGAGGATACCATTTAAAAGGCATTGTTATTATTTCTGCTTGATGACCAACTTTCTCCAATGCTTGCTTGAGATTTCTTGCCATAAATTCCGCTCCTCCATAAACAAAAGGAACCTGTACTGTTGCTATGGCTATTTTCACTAGCGCCACCCCTTTACTGCATAGTCTTGATCTCCGAAGAGGAGCATATTTAATTTACTTGTGTTTTCATCTTCTCCTGCAAGTTTTACATCATCTGGTACAGGCGAAGAATATACTATATCGACATTTTTAAAGCCCACTGCCTCTAAAAGGAAACGCAAAGTAGCAGGGGGAATAGGCTTTAAATGAGTTAAATCGGAATAAAAATTCTTTAGTGAAAGTATACTATCAACATTTACAGTTTCAAGAATAATTACTCCACCTGGTTTAAGTTTAAGAAGGGCTAACTGTAATAGACTGAGTAATTGATCATGTGTTAAATGCTCTATAACTTGAAATGCTGTGACGGCACATAGGCTTTCGTCTGGAATATTAGTTAAATAGGATATGCCATCAGCATTTATTACATCAAGGCCTTTCTTTTGACAATCCTCTACCATAACATCATTAATATCTACACCTTTAGCGGAGATACCCTCTTGACTACATAGTTCTAAAAATTCCCCTCTTCCCGAGCCGATATCAAGTATGTACCCACCACATTTATCATAAGCTTTTTTAATATCCATCACATATTTTTTTTGCCTTTCTTTTATTAAATCTTCGCTTCCCCTGAAATAATGTTCGAAAGTGTGATATATACAGTCAGTACTAATTATTTTATTGACATCTATATCTACTAATAAATTATTTTCTATATCCCTAGTAAGCTGCATTGGCTTTCGCTCAGATTTTATTTGCTGCAATAATACAGATAGCCTGGCACGTAAAAATGCGGCTTCAGCTCTATAAGTTTCTACCATATTTCTTAAATTCTTCATCTCATTTTTTATTTTATTTATATCTTCTTTTGTTGAAGAGTGATGGATATCATCGTCTATTTTATAGTCACCAATTAATTTTCTAAGGTTCTCTATCTCATCTGTTGTTTTTGCTCTATCATTATTTATTTCTGATTTATAAGTTTCTACTAGTTCTTTAAAATTACTCAACTCATTTGTTATCTCTTCTTTACTAGCCGTTGTAAAAGAATAATATTTATTTAATTCTTCTTCAAGTTGTAGGAATAAATCATGAAGTGAAGACATTTTTTGTTCGATAATATCTACTTCTTTTTTAAAAACATGTCCACGTTCTTCCCTTATTTCTTGTAATTGTTTATTGAAGTGGAGCTGAACATCTTCAGTGTACTTCACAAGTTTGTTAAGAATATTTAAGACCAATGAGTTAAAACCGGATAGTTTAATAAATAAAGGTTCATATAACCAATATGTGCTCTTTCTAACTGCACGCTTAAAAAAGGTTATTGCCCATCCTATAACGGGCCGGTGTGAATGCACGGGTATATGATTTATATCTATATTGCCTTGTGATACGGCGTTTTCAAGATTCCAATGTATTTCATTCAGTAATGCATTTTCTGGAATAGGAATAGCAGGATTATTAATTTCATCCTTTATCCCCATAAGTTTTCTCTTTGCTTCAAGAATTTCTTCTATGTCTTTTTTAATTTCATCAACAACAAAATTATCCCCCATGATTTTCTCCCTCCCTATATATAAAGAAACTACATTATATTCCATTCATGCTTCAATCGACATATCCCAACATCTTTAATGGTTGATCCAATTTCAAACTCATACACATTTCTATAATAATCATAAGCCCGGCCGTCTTCGGCATGAATGGCCACATCCAGGGAGTATCTTCCCTCAACTAATAAAAGTTCCTCGATTATAAATTCTACCGTTCCCTGAAGATTTATTTTATTTATCTTTATTTTATCTATACAGGTGTTTGTTCCATAACAGGAGATTCCATCCTGATTGAAGATACCAATCCCAAATACATATTCATCCATGTCTTTGTGTTTTTTATATGATATTTGTATAGTAACTTTTTCTCCACAGGTGAAGAAATGTTTTGTTTCACTGTTTTCATTTATCATTCTGACATCGATTATTTCCACTTCTCTGCTTCCCCAGCGCTGTTCACATTGATTGTTAATCATGGATTGTTCAGGCTGAGCTTCTCCCGGTCGAATTTCCTCTAATTCTTCTGATTTTGGGCTTCTTTCCTGCTCCTCTTTGCTATATTCTCTTTCAACTATGTCTTCCCTTTTTTGGTTCATGAATTGTAAATAAGCATCTACGACCTTTTTGGGTTCTCCATTATCTTGAATAACCCCTTCGTGGACCCATACTGCTTTATCGCACAGTTTTTCAACGCTTCCCAGGTCATGGGTCACGATGACTATGGTGGTATTGATTTTTTTAAATTCTTTGAGTTTATCAAAACATTTCTTCTGAAAATTGGCATCGCCAACGGCGAGTATTTCATCTATCAGCAGTATATCGGGTTCCACATTTATGGCCACCGAGAATGCCAGGCGCATGTACATGCCTGAGGAATAAGTCCTGACGGGGTTGTCTATGAATTCTTCAAGTTCCGAGAATGCGATGATGTCGTCGAGTTTTTTATCTATCTCCGATTTTGTGAGCCCGAATATGGATGCATTTGTGTATATGTTCTCTCTTCCGGTCATATCGGGATGAAAGCCCGCTCCCAGTTCCAGGAGGCTGGAGACCTTGCCGTATATTTCTATCTGCCCCCTGTTGGGATATATGATTTTGGTCAGCAGTTTGAGCAGTGTGCTCTTGCCGGAACCGTTTTCACCTATTAAGCCTACGGTTTCACCTTTTTTTATATTCAGGTTTATGCCTTTTAAAACCCATCTATCTTCAAATTTATTCCGGTTTCTGAAAAGTATTTTTTCCTTCAGCGTCAGGCCTCTGTCATGATAGATTCTGAATTTTTTCCATACGTCGCTGACTTTTATCACGTCCATTTTATATTTCCTCCGCAAAGTTCTTCTGCAGTGCTTTAAATACAGCATATCCAAATACGACAAGCATCAGCCCTGAAATAAGCGTAATCACCAGCATGACAAGGTCCGGCGCCTTACCGTAATAGAGAATGTCTCTGAATGCGGTGATAATGGGTGTCATGGGATTGAGAAAAAAGTATACAATATATTGTTTTGGAATCATTTCTACCGGGAATATTATGGGCGTAAAGTAAAACCATGCCATCAGAAAGATTGCCAGCAGATGTTCCAAATCTCTGAAATAAACGTTTATTGAAGCAGCCAAAAATGAAAAAGCCAGTGTGATAACGTATTCCACCAGTATGACCACGGGCAAGTATATGATAGATGAAGTTATGCCTATTCTGGATATTATTAGGCACGGAAATAGTATGACGAAGCTGTAAAGAAGGTTCATGAGCGCTCCGGTGACGACGGATATAGGGAGCACTTCTCTTGGAAAGTAAACTTTTTTCACTAAATCCTTATTGGATATTATTGTGCCGGCGCTGGTCTGCAGCGACGTGGAAAAGAAAATCCAGGGGAGCAGTGCCACAAAAAGGAACATGGCGTATTTATCTATGTTGATTCTCATTATTGTAGAAAATATAACGGTGTACACCAAAAGCTGCAGCAAGGGGTTTACGAATGTCCACAAAAAACCCAGCACCGAACCTTTGTATCTTGTCCTCAGGTCTTTTTTTACAAGGCTTTTAAGCATTTCTCTGTATTTGTAAAGTTCTTTTATATCTTCAATCATTAAGTTTTCCCTCGTTTTCGACTGTATCTCGCCAGTAATTCAGCACATCTTTTAGAGTTTCTTCTATAGTATATGTCGGATGCCACGATGTGAGTTTTACAAGCCTGGTATTGTCGCACCTGAGGACAGGCACATCTGAGGGCCTCATCCTGGCGGGGTCTTGTTTTATCTGCACGTCCACTTCAGAAAGCGACAGCAGCACATCCAGTATGTACCTTATCTTATACGACTTTCCGGAACCTATATTGTAAACCTGGCCTTTTTCGCCTTTTTGGAGCAGGTCATAGTAAGCCTTCACCACATCCCGCACATCGGTAAAATCCCGTTCGACTTCAAGATTTCCTACTGACATCACGGGCTCAAGTTTTCCTTTTTCAATGAGTGCTATTCTCCTGGCGAAATCCGGAGCCGCAAAAGTGGGATTCTGCCTGGGGCCGATGTGATTGAAAGGCCTTGCACGCACGATATCCATGCCATACGCCTTAGAGTAAATTTCCCCCAGCATGTCCTGGGCGACTTTGCTGACCGCATACGGGTTGGCCGGCCTGAAGGGCTGTGTTTCATTGACAGGTAATTCATCAGGCCTGACAAAGCCGTATTCTTCACTGGAGCCAACCAGCAATATCCTGGGATTCATTTTCATTTCCCTCAGGCTTTCCAGAATATTTATAGTGCCGCCGACGTTTACTTCCATTGTCATCTGCGGTTCTTTCCAGGATACCGCCGCAGAGCTCTGGGCGGCCAGGTGAAATATGCAGTCGGGCTTTACATAGCTCAGTACTTCCAATACCTGGCTTTTTTGAGTTACATCCATCTTAAAAATTTGAAATCCTGTATTTTGGATGTTTTCTTTAAAATAAGTGCCACAGACTTCGATATTACGGCTTTGAAGATACACGGCGAGATATTCGCCCACAAAACCGTTTATACCCGTAATCAAAGCCTTCAAGATATCACCTCATTTATCGTTGCCTGCAGCTGTCTCCAGCATATATTCCTGAAATTTCATTTCTTCTTTTACTCTGTCGAGATCTGCAAATACCATCCTCCGCACCAGTTCTTCGAAGGATATTTCCGGCTGCCATCCCAGTTTCTTCCTGGCTTTTGTGGCATCCCCCAGCAATACATCGACCTCCGCAGGCCTGAAATATTTCGGATTTACTGCCACTATAACTTTGCCCGTCTTTTTATCCAAGCCTTTTTCCTCTACGCCTTCCCCCATCCATTTGATGTCGATATTAACATGTTTGAATGCCAGTTCTACAAATTCTCTTACCGTGTGAGTCTGGCCTGAAGCCACTACATAATCGTCGGGCTCATCCTGCTGCAGCATAAGCCACATGGCTTTAACATAATCTTTAGAATGGCCCCAATCCCTTCTGGCATCAAGATTGCCGAGTTCCAGCACATCCTGCAGGCCCAGTTTTATCCTGGCAGCCGCATCGGTTATCTTGCGCGTGACGAATTCCTTTCCCCTTCTTTCCGATTCGTGATTGAAAAGTATGCCGGAACATGCGAAAATATTATAGCTTTCCCTGTAGTTTCTGGTAATCCAGTGGCCGTAAAGTTTTGCCACGCTGTAAGGGCTTCTCGGATAAAAAGGTGTCGTTTCACGTTGTGGCATTTCCTGTACAAGGCCGAACATTTCGCTGGTGGAAGCCTGATAAAACCTTGCATCGGGCTTCACCATTCGAATTGCTTCCAGTATGTTCGTGACTCCGAGAGCGTCGATTTGGGCGGTAGCCAGAGGCTGTTCCCAGGATGTTGCCACAAAGGACTGCGCTGCAAGATTGTATACTTCGTCCGCCTGGGAAATGCTCATGGCATTTATCAGGGATACGGGGTCTATCATATCTCCGTATATAAATTCTATTTCATCTTTCAAATGTTCTACATTTCCGTAATCGACCTTGCTTTTTCTTCTCAACAGGCCGTAGACTTTGTAGCCCTTCTCCAGAAGCAGTTCCGAAAGATAAGAGCCGTCCTGGCCTGTTATTCCGGTTATTAAAGCTTTTTTCATTTGATCCCAGCCTTTCTTATTTTCCATACTTTATCCTTCAAGTATGTTAACGTATTTTATTCCTCCCATATTTCCAGATATTTAATATCCAGATACTCATTTTCTACCCCCTGGATGTCAAGTCTTATGGATTGCTTTCCTTCTTTTAAATCTTTAGTAGTGCGAAAGGTCTTTGAAATCGGCGCATTTCCCGTATCGGGTACGATGTCGCCGGCCTGGTATTGCGGATTTGTCCCTTCCTGGGTGAGGATGTTCAAAATTACTTTTCCTTTTGATATATTTCCTTTTATATCCATATTGATTGTATAAAATGTATTTGCTTTCAATGATATATTCTCAGTACTGGACAAATATGCGGGTTCTTCTCCGCTGCTGGTAATCCTTGCATAGTCTTTATCCATCTTTATATCTATAACGCTTCCCTGCGAATTCTCAATCTGCCATAAATCGGGAATGCCGTTTTTATCGGTATCTATTGTAAAATCTGAAGCAAAGACAAGGCCATCCAGTTTTTTATAATAATTTTTGTCGTCTAAATGCTCAGCCAGCAGTTTTGATTTATATATATAGAGCATGAGTTTGTTTGTTATATCCAGCTTTTCCGGAGCATGTTTCGGAGCTTTCATGTTGATTTGGGTGATTTTATCATATATGGAAATGGATTTCTTTGTCAGGTTCAGGGCATCATCTTTTTTCCCCTGTCTTATATACAGCTCCGCCACCTTCTCATAAGCGTCGGCAAGGTTTTCCCAAATGTCGGCATTGAACGGATTCAGCTCCGATGCTCTTTCCAGTTCTGCAAGACCTTCGGAAAGCTTACCCTTGTTAAGGTAATAGGCTGCCATCTGCACCCTGAGCTTGGCGTTATACGGGTCCAGATTTACTGCCGTTATCTTATCCTCTTCGGCCTTCTGTAATAGCCTTTCATCCTTTGCCTGTCTTCCTATTGCTTCTTCAATCTGGCTGAGATCCGCTTTAAATGAAGATGTTAAAGGGTCGTATTTTGAAGCTTTTTCAAAGGCTTCCCTAGCTCTTGCAACGTCCTGCTGTTGAACGTAGCTTACAGCCTGCTGGCCGTACACATATCCCTGATACAGAGAAAAAGAAATTAATATAAATACGATGGAGGCAGCAACGCACGGCCAATGAAATACGTTTGAGGTGGAGCGGGACAAAGCTTTGGGTATAGATATTATGCTTGCCGCTTTAATAATCCCAAAAATTTCCCAAAGGAAAAGGGAAACTGCACCTAGAGAGAGGTTGAAATCCATCATGCTATGGCCGCCAAGCGCAATGGCGCAAGCCAGAGCTCCCCAGCTGAGGGCTCTGATTGCCGTATCAGAATCAGACTTCATTATATTATATTCCGCCCGGAATATAATGAGCCACAAAGCAACCAGAATTAAAAAGCCCAGCGTCCCCGTTTCAGTCCACACTTGAAGGAAGAAATTGTGAACTTCGGTACTGAAATACCTGTATGACTGAAATGCAAAATATATTGCCTTCCAGCCTCCCCCTCCGATGCCGATTAAAGGATGTTTTTTTATTATCTGCAATGCATCACGGTAAAATGTGAGCCTTTCCTGGACACTATGGTCTCCCATCTGAATGCTGGACAATCTCTGGCCGATGTTCTGCGGGAGAAATCCGGAAGCCATGTGCGAAACAGGGGAGTCGGTGGTAAATACTATATAGCAGATGGATCCCAGAAGTACTACGAAAACTATAACTACCGTAATGATTATTTTCGGTTTTATATTGGGTTTTATATTAATGGTTAAGCGTTCACCGACTTTTTCAACGGCAAAATACAGAATTACAGCAATGGCAAGACCGGCTAGGTACCAGGACCATACCGCCATTTTTTGCTGCGAGGATATGGCGGCGCCGAAACCCGGCGAAACGGCAATGGCTGAAATGAAAGTTTCCACGGAATTCCCGAATATTTTTCTTCGGTATTTTCCCGGCATTCCTACCAGAAGTATTATGAAAAATAAAGGAAACATGAGCCATGCTCCCCGGGATAAGGAAAAGAAAAAAGCCAGGAAAAGGGTGTAATTTATGCAGGCAAGAATCGCTCTCTGCCAGTGTTTCTCGGAAACAACCCAGAGTGTGGCACATATCATAAACGCGCCGGTAAGGTATGCAGCAAGGGTGTTATGATACTGAAGTGTGGAATTTATCATACCGTCCACAAAAGCGCCGTTATATGCAATTGTGCGGGCAGCGGCGCCGATGCCGACAAATGCCACACCGAAAGCGGAAAGCACCATTGTCCACAGGATTATTCTGATATCCTTCTCAGTGCTGGCAAAATCAGATACAAGATAAAAAGCCATGAAGTAGTTTATGTATTTCAAGAGCTCTCCTACTGCGTAGCGGATATTTACCGCAGCAAAGATTGAGATAAAATAGGCCGCTACCAGGGCAAGGGCGGCATAATCTACAGGTGATTTCAATATATCTTGCTCTTTTTTTATAAAGCCTTTATAAATCATCCATGTCATGAATAAAAGTCCGGCGTATATATGCGTTGGCAAAAATTCCTTATCAAAAAACATGCCCCTGAAATATGGGGGGTAGAACAGAAGTATGATGAGTCCCATGTAAATTATATAATATAAAGTTCCCTTTTCAGCGGGCAATCCTGCTGAAAAGGATGCCGTTTTCTTTTCCTCTTTTTTCCTCTGTTCCTTTAATTTCTGTTTTCGTCCCATTAGCTTCACCTGTTTCTAAATTAATTTTTTGATATTGAGCGGAAAACCTTTGATTCGTAAAAAAGCGCAAAGCTCCGCCATATGATTTGCATGCCTTTTTGCAAATCACAAAATATGTATTTGCGGCTTGCAAGGGCGCCGGAACGCCTCAGGAGTTTGCCGCCCTGTCCAGGGTTTTTGCTCAATTTTAATTTATTCTACATCAGGAGGCGATTTCCTTCTTTTTTTGGCAATATTTTTGGATGCAACATTCTTTGGGCCGCGGCGACGATGTGATAAAGAAAAAGCCGCGCTCTCGCGCAGCCTGCCGTTTGCGGTCATATCGTTATTTATTCAAGAATCTGTCGATATCAGCCAGCGATTCAATCCCAAAAATGTTTTCTGCAATCAATTCGAGGGTCGACCTGTCCTGGGCGAGGATCCTTTCTTTGTATTCTTTCGGCAGTTCTCCAAGTTTTTTGCAGAGCAGCTTGGTTATTGTCTCGGCTAT
>JANLFP010000011.1 GCA_024655905.1 Tepidanaerobacteraceae bacterium | reverse complement strand
GAATATTCTGCCTTTTAGCTTTTCTTGATAAAATTTTGTATGTATGTTTTTACTTGCCATGATACGAATTCGGTGACCTGCGAATTATGGGCTAAGATAACTTTCGGCGGCAGCAGAATATAAACCCTTCCCTAAAAATTCGTCTTCAGGAATATTCTTGAGATTTTCTAGTTCTTTTAAATATGCCTGGATTAAGTCCAACCGTTCCAGTATGGCGGATTTATTTATCATCATAATTCCTCCAAACGCTCTTCATAATACTTATCGAGGACATATTTGAAGTCAGCTGCTTTTGCAAGGGTCTTGAGTTCATAATCATCTTTTATTTCCTCAGATTCGGTGTATATACATATACCCAAAATGGCCTCTGTCTGAAATACCGAATGATTCTCCTGCAAAAAAACCAAATCCAATCTCGAAAATATTTCTACAAGGTCATTATAAATGTCGCTATACAATATATATCTGACATCAACATCATTGATGTCAGATGAGAAAACTATTCCGACATTTTAACAAGGGCTTCGCCATCCAGCATAGCATCACCTCCTAATAAGAATTCACCCAGTATCTTATTCCACCGTTTTCCAATGTTTCATATTTATAACCGTTCTCATCCATAATTTTCTTAAGTTTAGAAAAATAACCGCTATTATTTTGGTTGACCATTTCTATGTACTTATTTGCTATTTCTATATCACTTCTACTTTTATTATTGATATAATCAAGATAATGTTTAAAAGCCAGTTTTGATATGTTTGCATATTCCTGGGTGGTTACTAATAATGGTTCAAAAGGTTTTACTGTTTTCTGTCCAGCGAGCATGTTTTCCCATTTTTCACAATTGGCAACTCCTTCAATTAAAACCTCTTTATATAATTTCATATCTCGACTCTGATATGGCACTTTATGAAAATCGCTTAATTTTATCAGGCTCTGATTGATAGAATCTCTGCATGTTTGAAGATTTTTTAAATATATTTCCTGTTCTTTCGAAATTATTTTTAAATCGCTTGTAGATGTTTGAGAAATAGTATTTATAATTCTATTATCTTGATTCATATATTTATATAAAACAGTAGGCCCGATAAATAGTATCAGAGTTACTATAATACTTAAAAACACCGAAAAAGGACTTCTATTCGTCCCTTCAGCGGGTTCAAACTTAACAGTTCTTTTATGGCTTGAATATATTTCATTTATATCATTGTATTTGTTACTTTTCTTAAGTTCTTGCATCTCTTTTCTAAAGTTTTTCTGGGTAGGGGTAAAGAACATATAATCACTCCTCTAAACGCTCTTCATAATACTTATAGAGGACATATTTAAAGTTAGCTGCTTTTGCAAGGGTCTAAAACTATTCCGACATCAATATCTGCGAGAGGGTCTTCTATATTGACATCCTCGCCCATTCAAAATCTTATATGCATTTTCCTTCTGGGAACCCACAATTGGGATAAAAAATTGGGCCTTCAGGCTCACCAAACTACTCCATCGAGTGCATGTGATAAATATTAATACACTTCTTTTTTACTATATTCTTTCAATATTTGTTTTTCTGTTTTATGATGTGTAAGAAGATCAATCAAATCTTTTTCTGCTTCTTCTTCGCTATTGTATTCATTTAAAATTTTACAAAGGCAGTAATGGTCATCAAAAGTTTCATGTATTAAATAACATCTTCTATTTTCGTTCATATAAAATCTTACTTTTCTAATATTTTTAGAGTGCCTTCAAATTAGAAGTTTTGCCTGATTTAATAAAATCATTAAAGAAAACTCCCCTCGTCCCCTTGTAATTATCTTGCAACAATCACCACATCACTTCCCACTCTGCTCAATGACAGGGTATTTGAATTATTAAAGTCATCGAGGCCAAGGTTCAGTTTAAAGGGGAAGGCGGCGGAGAGATTGTTTGCTTCAATGAATCTTAGATAATCTATCTCCAAAGCTTGCATATAGCAGTTTATGAAAAAGAGTTTACAATCCTCATTTTCAATCTCTATCGCCTGGGCTTTAGTGTACTCTCCCACCTTTGTCCTGGTGACGACGCCCCACTCGACCATTGAGCCTACTATCTTTGGAAGTGCGTATTTTACGGTGCTCCTTTCTCCCCACTTTTCAAATATGCGCTTTTCCAGGATTTTTAAAGACACCCGGTCCTGAAGGCCGAAAATCTTTCCCAATGATGATGCCACATCGATAAATATGGGGAAGGCCAGCATCATCATGGACCAGTGAAGTAACATTTTCTCATCTTCCGGCACTTTCTCAAACAAATCCAGAGCCTTTTGCTTCAGATTCTCATGAGATGCGGGCACGTTTACCCAGATCCTTAAAAGCTCCGCAAGGGTTTTCTGGCGGGTGATTTCGGCTTTTGCTTCCTTTTCAAGATATTCATTCAGATTTTTTCTTATGGTTTTTTCATCCTTTTCCCGGCACGCGAGAAAAGCCGTAAAATCCAGCCATTCTCTTTTTATGAATCGATTAAACCCCACTGTCTGCATCATGTTATGCTCCTTTTCTTACATGGACGAATGGAACAATGACTTCCTCAATGGATGTTCCGCCATGACATATTATTTTTTCGTTATATTTGCCGTAAGCGAAGTTATCATCGCAGATGATATAATTATAATCCGGCGGTAAGCTGTAAGCTTTCCATTTAAAGGCCCTGAATGTTTGAACGGCGCTATCATGGCTTTTGGATTTTTCGTATATTCTGACCCTGCTTTCCGCCTGATCCACACCCAGGCCTTCCTGAAGCCTGCCCTGGCCTACGGCGCTGATGTTTCCATGGTCCGAGGTTATATATATTTCGAAGCCGCTTTCGGAAAGCTTCAGCAAAAAGCGCTCCAGCCCTCCTTCTTTGAGCCAGAGTTTTATGTCCTGATGCATCCCTGAAAGAAGCAATTGCCCGCCGTGCACCATGTCATCTATCATGTTTACCACAAGGCCCAGTATCCTGGCTTTCGGGTTTTTGACCAGTTCTTCAATGCAGTTTTCGTTAAAATGCTTAATATTTCTCATGTAATATATGGCATCGGCCCGAAAGCCCCTATCCATCCAGAACCTCTTCCAGTGATTTTCATCGTTATCCGTAGAAAAAAACGTATCGGCAAAATACGCCGGTACCTGCCCCGAAAAGATGGCCTGGCGCGATATATAGGTCATGGTGGGGATCCATGCAAAAGATAGGTTCTCCTCCAGTATCCATATCTTACTCTGATTCAGATGCCTTTTTATTATCATCCAGTTATCCAGAGACATGCCGTCAAAAACTATGAGGGCCGCTTTTTTAAAATTTTCTTTTTGCATTCTGTAATGGATGTGCCAGGGAATATGATGAACCATCACCGGAAAAGCCGTATACGATAAAGATGAAAGCAAACCGTAATTTTCCAAAAGCCACTCCTTAAAACACCTTTCCAGATGTAAAGAAGTTTTTTCAAACTCCTTAAGATCCAACTCCTTTGTTATATTGCTGTCACTTACTATCACCAGTAATTCAGCCCACCGGGAAGCTATGCCCCACCAGTCTTTAAAAGATTCCACATTTTCCAAGGACGTCCTGACCTTTTCCTTCAATTCTTCATAGTTCTTCTTTTTATCGAGAAACTCTTGATAGATTACCCCATCCCGGGCCCAAACTGGAATCCTCTGGATTTCATGGCAATGGACGGGGGTCAAATACCCTTCGGAAAACAGGTTGTCCATATACACCCTGATATCTGCATGGCCAAAATTCACATCGGATCTGATATTATTTTCAAAAAAAGATTTTATATAAAGTTCCCATTGCTGCTGTAGATAATAAAAGAAGGATTCTTTTCCGGATAAAATTTTTTTAACGGGGAAGTTTATAAAATCCGGATGTGTCTCGAATCTCTTTGAAAGGTAATTCAGGATGATTTCAGGCAACTCTTTCCCGCAGTAATATATTTTTATCAATGTTTTTATCAAATCTTCGTATGTGTGTATGGTATCCGGAAATATACCATAGACGTTTTCAAGAATGAAATCCAAGGTTTCGCCGTCGCCCAGATTCAGACCCGTGTAATTTTTATAAGCATCGTATATATCATTTAAAATGCCGCTGCCCATTTCCTTTAAAACAGTGTAGCTCAGCCCGGGAAAGATGTCTTTTATGGTTATCCTTATTTCCTGAAATATGGACTGAATATCGTAAGGTACATACGTATTTCGTGTAAGCCTCAGTATAATCTTATCCCCGCCTGCTTCATCGATATCCGTACCTTTATTTAAAATTTGTTCGAAATAAAACCTGAACATATCCGGGTCTTCATAATTAATAAGGGTGTAACCGCAGCTACTTATCCGGGATACAATCTTTTCCCCGGCCACCATATCGTCAGGGTTATAGAGCAATATGAAATTATTCTGATTTAAAGGCAACCTCTGGATAATCACATCTTCAATCATATTTTCACTCCAAAACGCTATATGGTCATCCCAAGTGCTGGCCGCCACCGCCTTACACGCCATACTCCCGCCAGTGAAAAGTGTTAAAGGTTTTGCATTTTTTTATGGGTCTATCGCAGGCTATCCATTATCTGGCATATTTGATATGTACTTTCAGCTCAAACATGGTCTTCGCCCATCCTTGTAATGGCGTTGTCATAATACATCAATATGCTGCTTTCTTCCTGAAGGATGCTTTCGGGAAGCCTGTCGCCTATTTTCACTATGGTGGCGTAATCTTTATCCTTCCAGCACTTTTTAAACCCCGCCCTTATGGCCTCGGTCCGGAAGACCTTCAGCCTTCCTGTGCTGTTTTTATACTCCTCAAATTCTTTTAAGAGGTTCTTTTCCCGAAGCTTTTCCAGGTCCGACTGCTTGCTTGGATCCGGCACATACCATCTTCCCTTTTCATCCTGCAGGAAATTTTCCTCCAGAAGATCCAAGAGCTCCGGTAGTTTTTCATGTTTCATCTGGTGAAGTTCCTGAAGAAACTTTGGTTGGAGTTCCTGATAGGTTTGGGGCATTTTTTCCAGCTCTCTTCGGAGCCACTGGATGGCGGTCTTTTCGTCCAGGATTAAAAAGGAAATCTGGTCATTCAGCTCCATTTCCATCCTCTTTTTATCATATATAATTACCTGATCCGGCAAAAAGTACATGCCGTCCCGCTCTGGGAACCTCTGCTTCAATCCTGCGTAAAAGTCCGCCGCCCCCATGGGTATGGATGCGCCCTTCTGGATGTGGAAGGCAATCATGCTGTCATACAGAAGGTACGCCTGCCTCTCGGGGATGACCTCCAGCCGCCCTTTGTGTTCCACCGTTACAGGAAGTTTTTCCAGATGCTGGCGGATATAATCCCAGGCACTTTCCTCTGTGCCTGCTTTTTTGAGAAACCCCTGGATAAAGGAATCCCTGGGTTTATAAGCAGAAATGATAAGATCCTGCTTCGTCGCCTTGGTGGTTGTGACCTGCTTGAAGCTTCCCTGCTGTTTATCAAGAGTTTTTGCACCGGCAATTACAAACCCTGCTTTCAAAATGGCCTCCTGAATGGAATTCCATACACTGTTTTTGGAATTGTGAAATTCCACCGTAATCCATCTTCCGGGTTTTAGTATGCGGTACATCTCACAAAAACACTTCTCCATCAATTCCTTATACTCGGATAAGCCTTTATGCTGTGCATTGTTTACAATGGCTTCGGACTCGTTGTCTGTGAAAACCCCGATCCATGCTTCCCAGAGGAAATTGAGCTCGGAGTACATCAGGTTGTCGCCAAAGGGGGGATCGGTAAAAATGTAGTCTATGGAGTTGCTGCAAATATTACTAAGAGCTACGGAAGACTGTGACGTGATTATCGTATAACTGCCTAAGGTTTTTATTTTTGTAAGTCTATCAATTTTATTTAAATAAGCCACTATTACATTTGATTCACTAATCATGGATGAAATATACAACGTCCCACTTAATGGATTATACGGAAATGATACATTAAATCGAAACCTGTTTAATTTACTAATATTGATTAATTGACTTGTAAATAATAATTTTGCCAAAAACTCTTGATTAATATTTTTAAACTTGTTATAAATTGCACTCAATATCCACAAATTCCTCTTCGTATAAAAATGATGCACATGTGTTATTCCAAATCTATCATTTCTTCTTGACTCATCTCCCTCCGGCATCCTGTCCCTCGGATACCAGTATGGAATGTCCATTTCCTCTATTTTTTCAATCAACTCTATGTCAAATTTATCGGGAGCCTTTTCGTATCTAGTTCTGCCCACGGAATAGTTTATGAGGACGGGCACCTGCTTTACCTGCCTTATGGTCTCATTTATGGTTTTGTCGTATTTGGTTACCCAGGCTTTTTCCAGGTTTTTCTTGTTCACCTTTGCATTGCAGTGGGGGCAGTTAAATTCATCCATTACTTTGCCGGATTCTTTGTCCACTGCCGCATCCCAGAAGATGATTTCCCCGCTGCAATTGGGGCAGATGAAAACATCGGACCAGACGGTATAATTTATCCTGCCCTTTACGGGCTTTCCATGGATATCGACTTGGGGTACGCCGTCTATGGTGTGGATGGTTTCATACATCCAGCCGCATTCTTTTTCCACTTCCTCCAGGATGCGCCTTGCTTCTTTTTCAAATTGTTCCACATCCACCGGTGTATTGTAATTGTATGCTATGAAGGTGGCGGCAGGGGAAAGGTCGCACAGGATGGCCCTTCTGGCTCCCCACTCTACCTTTTTACCTTCGCGCCTTGCTTCTTCTTCAATTTTCAATTTGAAATCCTTATCGGGGTTGCCGCACATGCTAGCCGCCACTCCGGTCATGCCGGTGCCGCAAAAGCCGTCGAACACTATATCTCCGGGCTTGGTGTAGTGGAGGATATACCTCATTATCGCCTTATGGGGCACCTTGGTATGATAAGAATGGGCGTTGTATATGGGGTCGTTTTTGCCTTCCGACACATCGGCGGTATAGGGTTCACAGTGGTAATCATCCTTTTCCTCATCATAGAAAGTCCCGTATTTTTTTATAAAATCATTTATAAAAGGATTGGGGCACGCTGTATAATAGGGAGGGTCGGAGAGGGCTATTATATCCTCATCCGCGCCTTTCGGGAATCCCTCCATATGTCTTACGCCATCCAGCATTTCTTTTGTGAGCTTCATCGTGCTGCCTCCATCATTTCAGTATTATTCTTATCCTGCCGGCATCACGGCCTCTTGATATTTCATCTAAAAAATCCATAAACCTCTTTTTCAAATCCTCTATGGTGGAGGGACCGCTTCCGAACACCTTGCTTTCTATATCCCTGGTCGACACTTCAATTTTTTCCAGACCTCTGGAAAGGTCATTTATGGCTGAAACAAACACGGCATCGACTTTTTCGGGGAGAGTCCTGCCTTCGATCAACGGTTTTAAAGCCCTTTGCTGTTCTTCCCTTAAAAAACCAATATTCTCGCTGACTCTGGGGTCGTCTATGAAATTTACCAGGATATTTTTCCATTCCTCATAGAGTTTATCCAGGGCAACCTCTATTGAATCCAGCTCCCCGAACACATATATTTCGCCTTCCGCGGGATTGAAGTTGCAGTAGGGGCATGCCGCCGTGTTTTTCATATTGTCTTCGATGAGGCTAAAGCAGACCTTCAGCGATGATAATCTATCTATCTGTTCCTTCAATTTCCCCTGCGGGATTATATCTTTTATGCCCGTGAGCTTTTCAAGGTTTTGCTTTATACTGCCGTTTAATATCTTTTTCCTGCGCTCATCGCCTGAAAGGTCCAGTCTATACTTTTTGTGGAGGGCCATGTATTTTTGTATATATTCATCTTTTATCTGTCTTAACTTGCTTATAAGCTTTCGGGAAATGTCATCATCTATGCTGTCGGGTTCTTTTATGATACTTTCGATTCCCCGCTTTGCATCCGCCACCTTTTTGCGCCAGGCTTCATCTTTGAGCACCAGTTCGGCGCTTGCAAGATAAGAGGCATACGGGTCAATCTCCTGCTTGAATGACTTTAGAATGTTTAATTCTTTTATGATTTCCAGAGCTTTAAAGTAATCTTCTATTTCTCTAGAAGTGGGTTTGAAGTTTTTAAGTTTTGCCGGGGTGTTGTATTTTTTCAAGGTATCGAGAAATTCCCTGAATCTTAATAGAGCTTCTTTGTAATTCTGTTTTTTGCTCTCATTTATAACGGGTTTACCCCATATATTTATCTCCCCATACATGAATTTCTGGGCATCGATGATCTTTCCCAGCATATCATCTATTCTTTTCAGCATCATTTCCACGGCAGCTGCCCTGGTGTTGGGATTTGTAATCTGTCCCGGAGGTATCTCCAGATATTTAAAAAGGCACTTTAATGCCTCGATGGGGATATCCATGGGGCGCTGGCAGTGTTTAAATTGTAGAATATCTGCGGTATTATCCGCCGCCATCTCTTCCAGCATGGTGGCGTCGTACTTTTTTGCGGAGGTGGTCAAAGTTATATCTCCGCTGTAGACCAGGGAAGCCATTATCACAAGAACCCACCAGGGCTCCAGCTTAAACTTTTTGTCGATTTCTTCATCGGCATTTATCCGCTCAAAGATGTCTTCCCGGTTTAGCACCTGTTGTTCCAGCAATTTATTTATGAGGTTAATAAAATGCCTAGCGTATATAGAGTGCTCCGGGGAAATGTTTTTTTCTTCATCCAAAAGCCCCAGCGAATCCAGGACTTTGGCCCCCACATCGGTCTTTTTGCCGGCTATGTAATTTATGGCGGATTTGAACAACTCCCGCGTATTTTTCTGGGTCACCAGGACGGAGAATCTGGGGTAGTCGGGGTATTTTCCGGCAAAATACGGGGAAAGGCATGTGGATGCTGTCATGTCTATATAATCCTTGATGGTGACCTCCACGGCTGCCCTGCTTTTCAGCCAGTAGAGGATAGTCCTGCATTCGCCGTAATACCGCACCTCAAAGCACTCTTTTATGTGCTCACGTATCCATTCTACGGCTTTTTTCTGATACGCCGTGGCTTTATCGTAGTATACGGATTTGCTGCTGCCCGAAGATATGTCGTACATGGACATGGCGGCGGCGTAAATCCTGATATATTCATCAACTTTTTCATCGCGGCTTGCAAATTCAAAGTAAACCTCATCCGGCCGTGTCACGCCGTCATGTTTGTTATTTCCATAAGGCGGCAGGAAATATATATAAAAATCCCTAGGCGGCTGGGCGGTAGTCCTTTCATTGGGCAGCCCCATGAAAAGATATCCCCGCCTCTCCACGTTTCTTTCTTCCCATGTCAGCTCATACTGGTATATTCTGCGGCCCACCACATACTCGGGCCTCTCCCACTCCATGGCCTTTAATATGATACTGTAATAATATTTATTTATATCCTCATCTTCAATAAAGTCGGCCCTGGCCTGAATCTTGGCATCATAGTCTATGTCTTTTTTCAGGTCCAGATAATACTGCTCATTGTCCCGGTTATATGTTATAAACTGGCCGCTGACGGTCTTCAATATTTCTTTCATCACCGTTTCAATCGTGGTCTTTAAAAAGCTTTCTTCCATCTCGGGCATCGGGGTATAGAGAAAAAGGTCGTCCTTCATATTGTCCATCGTCAGCCCCAGGGGAGCATGGATATCTCCCGTGGTAAGCCTTTTTATACTCAGGGCGTAGATTATCCTCTTTGCCATGGGTTTATACTGAGGTCTGGTATACGAATGTTCTATAAGGCTTTCCAGCACGCCGCTTTTTTCTATGACTTCCCTTATATCCGCATCAGATTTCATGCCGGGATTATCTTTTATAAAATCCCAGTATGAATCGTAGGAAATGATGCCGATGTCGTCTTCGGGCACTTCTTTTTCCAGCAAATTTTTTATGGTAATGGATATGGTCTTTAACACTTCCCTTTTTTCAGCTATGTAAACCTTCTCGAAAGTTTCTATGTACGAAGGATGAATGGGAAACAGGTTAACATATTCCTCCAGCCTATCAGCAAGATTTTTATAGAGGGGGCCGAACTTCACCAGATGCTCCCTTATCCATGCCTTCTGCCTTTCGTTTTTCTTGAGGATCCTTTCTGATACTACATAGGATATGTCCTGCTTTTTTATCATGATCTGTTCAAATCGGGCTTTCACCCTGTTTAAAGAATCCGCCACGAAAGAAAACTGCCCGCTTTCAAACAGGGATTCCTGCAGGCCCGCCATAAAGCGTATGCGGGTGACCTTGCTGACCTCGCCCATTTCTCTCAGAAAAGTGAGAGCCAGGACCATCTTCTGTTCCGTCAAATGCCTCAAATAATCTAGAAGCTCGTCGGCCACGATAAGGTATCCTTTGTCGGGATACTTTTCCTGAAATAAATTCATCATCTCCATCAGGGAATCGGTAGTATTGGATACCTCCTCCATGGATGGAAATTTATATTCTATTCCTCTTTTGTAAAGGTCCTTTTCTATTTCCCTGGTCACTATATCTCTAAGATCCATCTTGGAAGCGCCTATCTCAAACCTCAACACCTCAAATTTTCCAGCAATACACTCCGCTTCCTTTTTAAACCGCTCATTTTTCATCAAATCCAGCATGTGTTTATTTTCAGCTATGGCGGAAATGACTGACATCAGATGGGATTTGCCGGTGCCGTAATTTCCGACTATGAAAATGCCCTTGTTGTCTACAGTATTTTCAAATTGAAGCTGAGGCAAGACAATACTTATGAGGGCGTCCGCCATACTGTCGGACATGACGTAAGTTCTGACAAACCTTTCCGCATCCTGCTTTTTGTTGGTATCGGTAAGCTTTATAATACTTTCCACCGGATCAAAATTCACCAAGTCTTTATACTTCACAGTTATCCCCCTTTTCTTCGGCTGGTATTATTAAAGATGATTCCAGGTAAAAAATCAGCTTCCTGTCGGAGGCGGACTGGCACCTGCCCTTTCAGCATTTTAAGCACATGCCCCGCTGTACGCCGGAATACGCTGGATTAATGACTTTTTAATTTCTTAATCGATGTTACCTTGTTTTTCTTGCACTGTATTGATCACAATGTAGTCATGTTCATCCATTCTGTATTTTGCAAAATCCGGATGTTGGGGAACTGCATATATTAGGTGCCCGTCCTCCACCTTTCCGTTCCAGTGAACTATATAGGCTTTATAGCGGCTCAAGTTCTTCAGCAAAAGCAAAGGGTCTATCTTAAGATGCTTTTCGAAAAGAATTTCGATGTTATCCAATATCAACAGACTGCCGTGATACGATTCGATTATCTCGTTTACATATTCCTCCACATAAAAACAGCGCTCATCAAAGGGAATGCGAATGAGCCTTTCGGAAAGTTTTAGATTTAAATTGATGTAGTCATAGCCGAATTCCAAAGATAGCTTCTTCAATATGCCGGAGATTTGCCGATCTTTCGGCCCCACAACCAGAATGAGTTTGTAATATTTATGCGGCAATATCTTTATGGCATTTTTTATGTTAAGTTCCTTTAACATTTCCCCACCAGGCCGTTCTTAATCAATTTATATTGCTTTGAAACTATGCCAATAATCAAAAATCCTTTGATTTAATAAGAATTCTCCAGAAATCGCCAAAATCCTGCTTTATATGCGGTAACAAAGGCAAAAAAGTCAAGCGACAGATTCGGGCATAACCACTCATGAAACGTCAAGCACAGTTAAGAATAAACCTGCCCTTTATAGAGGCAGGTTTATTCTTAACTTTATATTTTTTAACTCTTCTCTGAATAGTTCCTCGGCCAGGGTGCTAAGTTCCAGAAGTATTTTGTTGCATTCTTCTATGATAAGGTCGTCTGTTTTAAGAGCGTCTTTTAATTCTTTGATTATATTCTCTATTACTTCTGTTATTTTCCTTCGGTATGCGTGCCTTTTCCATGGCAAGCACATCATGAATGGAAGGAAAGGTAATGTATATATCATATTTTATGCTCAAGGATACCGTCTCCTTCAGTTTCCAACGGCTTTTCACTGCTTTTCGATAGAATCTTGATCGATCTGTTGAACATGGCCTTGGCAGCCTCATTTTCGCCTATTTCCATATATACATTTGCCATGACCGAGTAGGTATCAGCCAGGTTAGAATCCAAGACGTCATGTTTTTCAAATATGCCTGCGGCCTTTTTCAGGGCCTTCAAAGCCCATTTCTTCTTGCCTATTCCATACAAAAACTTTCCCAGGATCTCAAGATTATGTGCCATTATTATCTCATCATGGTTCATATGCAAAATATCACGAACCCTCCTGCAGTATTTCAGGCACTCCTTATATTCCTTCCTTTGAATATAGATATTTGCTATCTCGTTCAGACTCCTGGCCTCGCTCAGAGGTCTGTTTATTTTCCGGTAAAGCCTTACGCTGTCCTTAAAACACTCAAGCGCTTCATCCGTCTTATCCTGCTTGATATAGACCATGCCCATGTTGTTTTGAGCCATAGCAACGCCATAATCGTATCCAATTAACCTGTAAAGCGAAAGAGCCTTGCCAAGATGATTCAAACTTTCCGGGTAATCCTTCAGATAATAGCAGCATAGCCCCATGCCGGTATAACAATCTCCTATATATCGATGGCAGTTCTCCCTTTTTGATGTCTCGAAAGCCCGGCGGTAATACTCCATGGCTTTCACATATGACCCTTGCCTGCCGTATATGGAACCAAGCTTTACCAGAGATTCAGCCATGATTTCATACAAACTCAAATTATTGTCTTCCATAACCTCAAGGCACCTTGCAAAATGCTCCCCGGCCTTTTCATACTCCGACAGCTTTTCGAAGCACATGCCCATCATATACAAACACACGGCCAGCTTATCATGCATTTCATAATTGATTAACTTCTGCAGGATATCATTGCAAACTTTTATACATTCATCATACTTATTGAAACCAAAATACACTCTGGCCGCATAATAGTCGCACAAAAAGCAATAAGTATCAATGCCCAATTCCTGCATTTTGGATTTTAACTTGCCTATAACTTCAAGAGCCCCAGCGTAGTCGGAAGAACTGACATCCAGCTCAAATTTTGCAAAAAGGCCTATGAGATGATTGACCGTGTCGCTATCCACCGACACCACCGACTCCCTTTCCTCTTCCAGCAGATAAGCCGCCGGAACTTCCAGCCTTCTTGCGAGTATCTCAAGGGTTTTTAAAGACGGATTCAGCTTTCCTTTCTCGATTTGGCTTATAAAACTGGTAGTAAAATCTTCACCAGCCAGATCCTTTTGCTTGAGAAATAGCTCCTTTCTCCGCTTCTTAATTTTTTCACCCAAAAAACCGCCCATCAAGATTACCTCCGCAAATACTTATAACAATATATTAACATGGCGCATAAATAAGTCAAGAAAAACAGCAAATAACCTGATAAATCAAGATTGGATTAGACAGATATGCCAATTTATGGCGCTTGCGAACGAATGATAATCTATTTTAACGGCATAGTAGTAAATTTTAAATGATATGACAGAATATTTTTTAAGACAATCTATTGGATAATTAATATAAAATTAACTATAATTGAGTCATAATATTCCATATTAAGCAAAAAGAGGTGATATAAATGAAGAGGATATTACTTCTGATACTTTCGTGTGCTGTATTCTTCAACGTATTAAGTGTAAATGTAAGCAATAAAATCTATCCTAATCAATCCGGAGAAAAAATAATTGAAGTAATAACTTTAAATGACGCGGAATGGCCGTAAAAAACAAACATTATTTGATATGTACTAAAATCTAAGTAGAAATTTAAAAAACTTTTTTGCTAGATTTTTGTAGTAGTATTTTTATGCAGAGAAGATGCAAGAAAGAAGATGATTCCTTTGGGCATTAAACTATGAATGCAATTTTAATTTATGAATCCCAACAAATTGAGGAGGTTTCTGAGTATGAAAAAATATTTTAAAATGTCCTTGCTCGTAGTATTAATGATTATTTTAACTTTCAACGGTTTTGCATTAGCTGCCAGTAATGACAATACAAAAAATAAAGTCACAATTAATATAAATGAATATATCCATTTAAAACAACTAAAAGAAAAGACAGATAGTGATTTGAAAGAATTAGGATATTCTGAAAATGAGATAACTGAAATAAGAAATTTTGACTATGCAGAAAAATTGAGAGAAAGAAGTAAGTTAGATAAAAATACTTTACACAATCTGGGATATACAGAAGATCAAATTAATAAATTAAAAAATTTTAGTGGAACTGAAGAAGAAATAATTGCTCTAGCTTCATTGTTGGATCTTACTGCTGAAACAGTATATTTTCAGTATAATTCATCAGAAAACAAAACATATTTTAGAGTAAAATGGGCATGGCAATGGTCAGCAGCACCATTCGAAATGGATGAAGATATAATTGCTATCGGTTGGGACCCTAATATGTATATAGATACATCTACTGCTTATACTTATCACAAAGTCAGATATAGAAACTATAGAGAAGGAAATACTTTTTATAAAAGTAAATCAGTAGACCCTGTAGCAGCTTCTGGTGCAGCACAAAGTACTTGGGACATGTGTATAAATGTTTCAAGTCAACCCCTCGATTATGATTGGTCTGACTATGGATATGGATATATAAGACTATCAAAAGTAGGAAGAGTATCTGAAGCTGCAATGAAAATATCATATGGTCATAGTACTGTAGATCTTGCACCAGGAATAGGATATCCTTTTAATATCGGCTTTTCAATTGTACCAGATTCATGCAAAGAATATGATTATGAATATATACATGAAGAATTATAATAAATATATGTAACAGTAATATTAGAGTGAGACAAAATATTCTACGGAAGTTAAAAAAAATATTTACTTCCGTAGAATATTTTAATAAAATAGCATTGTAAAAAATCATAGGAGGCTTTCAAATGGATCAGAGAAAATATATAAAGTATATCTTAATAGGTCTTCTAACAATCTATTTAATGTTTCTCTTATCATATGGGATAGCTGATGTCCTTTTTTCTCTTAGAAATCCACATATTGTTATAAATTCATTATCGACTATTAAAACTGCATTATATATTCTTGGAGGGATAATAATTTCTTGTACTTTTGCAATTATTGATACACTTCACAGCATCTTTGGGAATAAAAATAGCAATACAAAATAATTTGAATAACTACTTTATCGATTATTAATCAAAAAACAGGCCCTGAATATAACTAATATAACCATATTGAACTTTTCATTTTAGCGATTTTCTATTATTTCTAACAACTCCTGGACTATGTCCGAAACATCATCAACCGGAATGTATGAAACGGTTCTCTGTTTGCCTGTCATTGTCTTTATATCCGGGAAAATTAATTTACCTTCTTTTAAAATGAGAAGCCCGCAAAGAGATTTTGCAGGACTGGTTTCTTTTGTATTATTAAGTGAAATAAAATAATTGCCTTTTTGTTGCATTTTTTTACCGTTAGCTAAAATATTGTTTTCTTCATCTGGTGATAATTTTCTAACTTCAATATTATCTATCAAACTTAATATCTTTTTATTGTGGGTAAATCTTCTATTGATGGATAGTCAACTGCAGAGTTTGATTCATTAACTCCTTGGATATCTATCATATCAATTTTTTCTTTATTATAAATAAGGTTAGAAGAATTTTGACTGCAGCCGGTTAAAAGCAGAACCATTAATAAAATAATCAAAAGCTTGCGAATAACCATTTAAATCTTATCCTCCCTCCTGCAAAAATGATTATAATTATTTTACAACCTCTTCAAAATCACTATCATTAGTTTATACTTGCGATGTATTTTATAATAATATATTAACATAATGGATAAATAACTCAAGAATGACAGTCAGAATTAAAGGGGTCAGGCTTGAATAATTTCCTTACTCATGGCATAATTATCCAGGGTGGTGCGCCAGTTCGGTGCTGTGAATATAGCCGGTGGGAAGCCTACACGGAAAGGCCAAATCAGCCGTTGTTATTTAAGCCTTGAAGCTAAAGCCGTGAGATGGGGTTTAAGCATATGCAGGAAACCGTGCGAGCCAACGGAGAAACGCTGACGGGGAAATACACGATACTAAACCACACCAGTAAGAAGAAGCTTAAAGCCAAGAAGCAGAACATGAAGGAATGGCTTGCTTAAAGAGAACATCCAAAGAAAGCCGTCCGATATAATAGAACTGCTGAACAAGAAAGTGATAGGACACTACAAATACTATGGCATCTCAGGGAATTACAAAAGACTCCTGAAATTCTATCGCTTCATTATGGTCGCACTCTATAAGACATTGACAAAACGCAGCCAAAGGGCATATCTGACATGGAAGCGATATAGGATGCTCCCTGAGAAGCACCCGATAGCGGAACCGAGAATATATGTGAACATCTGGCAAGCTGTGTAAGGCTTATATGAAGAGCCTAATGCCTTAATAGGGCACGTTGGGTTCTGTGAGGGGCGTGGACGGCCTTCTCATATTCAACACATCATTGAAAAGTGAGGTGGAAGTCGAGCGTCTACTCGACATTTATATGGAAAGTACAGTAAAAGAATCAATTAAATTATTATTAATATCCTTCATTATAAGTCTTTTAGTGTCTATGTTTTCTGATTTTGATTTAAGGATTGGTTTTTTTGTTTATGTGTTTGTATATTCTTTAAGTTTCCTTTTGGTACCGTATTGGCTTAGAAATAATAATATGAATCGGGGAACAAAACTATTTTTAACCATATTTATTGGTATAATAAGTATTACAGCTATTGCATATATCTATGGAATAGGTAAAACTTTATATAGATATACTGTTGTATTCTGCCTTTTAATTATAACTTTACTAACAATAAATTGTATAAAGAAAAAAATTTAAGTTAATTACCTTGCAGTTAGCAAAATTGAAGTAAATGACAAAAATTTGGTCGAGATTACTAATAATGATGATATAATATTTGAAACCATTTTAACTTTTGTCGCTACAAAAAAAACGTGAAGGTGGTCAGGATTAAAAAAGTACTTTTAACATTCTTATTGATCTGCAATATATTTGCTTTCCAGCCTGTCATCGCAAAAGCGGATGATGTAAGTTACGATGATATATAAAGTTGCTTTATGTAGGTCCCTATACAGATTATGGCCCTCAAGAAAGCGGTGGGCCTAAAGGAAAAGGATATTGGCCATTTATGCAGAAAGGTATATTGTTCCAATGTTCAAACAATATCCAGAACTTACAGGTAAAGTTTACCTTGCTTTGAGAAAAGAGGGCTTTTTTGCTTATCCAACCCCTGTACATAATATAATCGTGCCGGCAAATGTCCTTGAATATTATGATGATTTGCGGCTTCGCTTTATGACCGCCCACGAAATGCTTCATCTTGTATAATTTTCTTATAATATTGGCATGACAGATTGGAAATTGACAGATTGAGAGATTGATAGATTGAGGTACCAGTCAATCACTTATTAAATTTTTCGGGTATTAACGCGCTTTACTTTCAATGACCTTGCGTGTGCAAGGAATAAGAGTTTATCTATTTGGTTACACCATTTAAAAACGTGATTTTAAATCTTATCCTTTTTTCGCTGTACCTTGATAATAACCTAATCTTTATTCATTTATTTTCCCATATACCACCATTTTTCAGCAGGTTTGAGACATAATTTTTGATAGCTTACTGACATTATGGGTGAAAATGGTCAGGTCGCCCTATATGCCTGTATTTTTCCCCAAAGAACAGGCATTCATTAAGACCATATTTCCTTTTTGGAAGGGTGCTACAGGGGACTGTTCGTCATTTGTCGCACTCCCGCTGTCAATGTACGACAGGGGATGATTCTATCTTTTGTCACATCCTCCCTTGTTTTAAATTATTTTAAAAGACGAATTCATAGATATAGTTAATAAATTGGATATAGCCTGAATGAGAAAAAGACAGAGAAGAAAGAGTATATAGTTTTAATGAATATCAAGAAGAAGTCGTGAATGGCCATCAAAGAATTAATAAGGATCTTTGGTATCAGTAAAAATATTGTATTTAGATTCTCAAATGCGACAAAACTAGAACCGTCCCCTGTCGCAGGCCCTGAATATAACTAATATAACCATATTGAACTTTTCATTTTAGCGATTTTCTATTATTTTTAACAACTCCTGGACTATGTCCGAAACATCATCAACCGGAATGTATGAAACGGTTCTCTGTTTGCCTGTCATTGTCTTTATATCCGGGAAAATTAATTTACCTTCTTTTAAAATGAGAAGCCCGCAAAGAGATTTTGCAGGACTGGTTTCTTTTGTATTATTAAGTGAAATAAAATAATTGCCTTTTTGTTGCATTTTTTTACCGTTAGCTAAAATATTGTTTTCTTCATCTGGTGATAATTTTCTAACTTCAATATTATCTATCAAACTTAATATCTTTTTATTGTGGGTAAATCTTCAATTGATGGATAGTCAACTGCAGAGTTTGATTCATTAACTCCTTGGATATCTATCATATCAATTTTTTCTTTATTATAAATAAGGTTAGAAGAATTTTGACTGCAGCCGGTTAAAGCCCAGGGCATCATTTGCCAGTACAATTTTCATGCCGATTTTCTTATTGTTCAGATCTACCCTTACTATATTGAGGCTATAGGTTTTTCCATTCACTTTAACCTGCTTTGTCTCGGATGATATGTAGGGCCTGCCGCCGATGTACACCGAGCGGGTGTTTTCGTCCCACTCCACCGTTTCCCCCAGGGCTTCGCTGACAAATCTCACCGGAACCATGGTGGTACCTTTATAGACCAGAGGAGCTTTGTCCAATCTAACGGATTTGCCATTGACAGCAGCAGAGGTTTCGCCCACCTTCAGCGATATTTTAACAGCTTTGCGGACGGCGGTGACCTGTCTTTGGACGCCATCCCAGAAAACCTGTGCACCCAGGCTTTCAAAGATGCCGCGCATGGGTAAAAAGGTGTAACCGTTGAAAACTTGAGGCGGCACATCAAACAATTTTTCCTCGCCGCCTATGTATATTTTAATATCTTCCTGAGTGGCCGCTTGTCCGGGAAAACCCATGGAAAAGCTAAAAAAAACTGTTAAAATAACTATAAGCGGTGGAATTTTTTTGAAGGACATTTTGAAGACCCCCATTTTGTGGTGTTCGATATCTATAATTTACCATAAAAACGGAACTTTACTCAATGGGTCAACAAATCAATGTCAAGCTACCGGCACCGGTCTTTTGCAATACGGCAAAATATGGCTTTTAAAGGCACGCAGTGCAATTAAAAAGAGAAGAGGCATTAAGACCTCTTCTCTTGCATTTCTTGCATTTTTGTACCTGAACTTTTAAGCTCCTATCTTCTTATTTTCCAGCTTTTATATCGTTTTGAGCAGCATTTTTCAAATTAATTGTAAACCTCTTGACCCGTATGGGTTGCAACGTTCTTTTTAAATCTTTCCACCAAAGTCCGGACCTGCGGCAGGAGCGATACAATAAAGCATATAAGGGTATCGGTCCCGATAACCATACCGTTAACCACTACCGAATAGAACACGGGGCTCATGTTCTCCGGCGCATAGGAAGCAAAAAATATGACGCCGGAAAGAAAGCTGGAGAAAAATCGGCCAAATCCTCCCAGCAATACGCCTGCACTTATATTCTTTCTGCAGAAACCCGCAAGGCCCAGAGCGGCAAAGGCTATAACATAATCCAAAAGCACCTGGACCGGGTGGACTATAAACGGGTCCTGTATCAACTGCAGAAGACCGTAGACCGCTCCTGCAATTATTCCGGCAGCGGGCCCGAATATGTTTGCATAGACAAACATCGGCAGCATGCTGGCAGGGGTTATCGACCCGCCCTGAGGCCAGTGATACAACCTTACATAAGACAGCACAAAGGCTATGGCGGTACATAATCCTCCATAAACGATTGCCCGGGAATCGAATTTTGCCCTGGGGCCGAGTATTATAAGGAGCACTGCTGTCAACACCATTGCTGCCAGCAGCGAAATGGTGACTGGGGTAAGCTCGGCCAGGTCGTGAAATATGCCGGCAATATTGGCCATTCTAAACACCTCCTCTCCATTCATAGTCAGTCGGCTATGTCCGGAGAGTCGATAAAAAAAAGCCGCAACGCAAAGTTACGGCTCGTTCTCAAGCCACTTCCCTGCGCTAGCATTACCTAGATCAGGTTTGAAGGGTCAGCAGGGTTTTCCTGCTTTCTCAGCTATCCGCTCCCCTAGTGGACATAGTCTATGTTTATTAATAAATAAGGGTTGGGTAAATAAATTTTTTATTACTCGTTTTAAATATATCACTATTTTACAAATCTATCAAATTTCATATTTACGTACAACATGCCTATACAATTATTTGTGTTCCTATTTAAGACATTAGCTTTTATTATTTTAAAATCTTATTTGCTTTTAGGAACCATTTCTAATCTATTTCTATTAAAAACTTTTCCAGTCTTTTCTATAAATAATGAAAATAGTATAACAAAGCCGACTACAGCATTTTGCCAATAAGAAGAAATTCCCAAAATATTCATGCCGTTTGTCAATAATGTCATAATTACAGCTCCGATAAAAGTCTGAGCCACGCCGCCCTCACCACCGGAAAAAGGAGTTCCTCCGATGAGAGTGGCGGCTATAGAATTTAATGTGAAGTCGGTACCTATAACCGCTTCTGCCGCATTTAATCTTGATATATATAATAATCCCACAATGGCTGAAAGCAATCCATTAATCGAATAAATCGATATTATTATCTTATCTGTATTAACTCCTGATAACCTTGTGGCTGTTTTATTGGAACCGGTAGCATAAATGTTTCTACCATAAATAGTTTTGTAGGTAATAAATACCAGTACAATTGTCATTATTGCCATTTCATAAATTAAAGCCGGTACACCGAGGAACTGACCACTTCCTAAAAATCTAAAAACAGCCGAAAATCCATAGATTTGAGTCCCGCCCATATATACATAAGCGAGCCCTCTGGCGACCCAATCCATGCCGTATGTGGCAATAAATGGCGACAGGCCTATTTTGGTTATCGAAAGACCGTTAATACTGCCGCATAAAAGACCAATAATCAAACCAATCAATATCCCGTCTATAATATTTCCTGACTTTAGAAAGCTTGCAGCTATGCAAGATGATAATGCAAGAACTGATCCCATTGATAGATCTATTCCGCCTGTAACTATTGCTAACGTCATTCCATAGCTTACCATGCTGAGCAACGCTGCCTGTGCTAAGATATTCACCTGATTTGGAAATGTAAGGAAATGGGGACTCAACAAAGAAAAACCTGAAAATAATAATATTAGTATAAAAAATCGTGCATACTTTATTAGTAATTTTATGTTATTAGATGCCATATCATTTCCCCCATTTCTTTGCTTTATATTTTTCGTTTAATACATCGATTATGATTATTAGAACTATAATAAATCCTATTAACGTAAATTGTATCGGAGGGGTAAAACCGTAAAGATTCAAACCGTTCATTAAGATTGCTATTATTAATGCTCCTATCAGAGTGCCGACAATTCCTCCCCTTCCACCTTCAAAGGGTGTCCCTCCTATCAATGTTGCGGCAATAGCATCAAATTCATAACCGGAACCGGCTATGGGGCTTGCCGAATTTACTTTCGATGCCAGTACAATCCCGGCTATACCGGCCAGTATCCCACTTAGAATGTAAGTCTTAAAAACAATCGCTTCCGTATTAATTCCGGCATATTTGGATATTTGTTCGCTGCCTCCCACAGAATAAAGATTACTGCCGAAAGTGGTCCGCAGTGTCAAAAATACAAGCAAAATAGTAATACCAGATGCAATTAATACAATTACCGGTAAACCAAACAAAGAACCATCACCCAAAAATCTAAAATCGTTTCCAAACCCGGGGACTGTAGCACCATTGGTAATGACCAGAGCCAGGCTCTGAATAATTCCCATACTGGAAAAAGTCACTATCCAGAAGTCAAATCCCTGGTAACTTATAAGATAGCCATTAAACATTCCCAGTAAAGCTCCGGCCACCACACCTAGAAAAACAGAAATCCATACCGGCATTCCGTTATGAATCATTAATCCCGTTACAACTCCTGTCAAAGACATTATTGAACCGATAGACATGTCGATTTTACCGAGCAATATGGTCAATGTCATGGCAAAGGAGGCTATAACTAAAATTGAGGCCTGTTCTAAGATATTTATAAAATTATTCAATGTGAAAAAATATCGTGTCGTTACACTAAAAATGACGACCACAGCAATTAAGCCGAACAATATGCCGGGTACTTTTTTGAATTTATTTTTTGAGTTTATTAGATTAACCATGCTTTTCTCCCTTTCCTATGGCAAAGCTTATTATTTCCTCTTGATTATAATTTTGATGATCAAATTCGGCTATAATTTTTCCCTGATACATTACATATATTCTGTCGGTCAATCCCATTATTTCTTTAATGTCCGAAGATATCATCATTATTGCCCGGCCTTTTTTAGCCAGTTCATCCATTATCTCATAGATTTCCGCTTTTGCCCCTACGTCTATACCGCGAGTCGGTTCATCGAAAATAATAATATCAGACTCCGTTAAAAGCCATTTAGCCAGTACCACTTTCTGTTGATTACCGCCACTTAAATTTTTAACGATTTTATGAGCATCCGGCGTGGCTATGTTTAATTCTTTAATATATTTTTTAGAAATCTCCAGTTCCAAATCCTCTTTTAATATGCCGGAAGGGAATACTTTTTTCAAACTTGCCTGGACGATGTTTTGCTTCACCGACATTTTTATAGTCAATCCTTCTTCTTTACGATCTTCGGGTAACAAACCTATTTTGTTCTTCACCGCTTCGGTTGGAGTTAATTTGCTCAATTTCCTGCCGAAAACAAATATACTCCCTTTATCCGGCTTGTATTCGCCAAAAACCGTTTTGGCTACCTCCGTCCTTCCAGCACCAACTAGACCGTAAAATCCCACTATTTCTCCTTCGTGAATTTTAAAGCTCACGTCACGAATTCTTTTATCTAGAGTCAATCCTTCGACCCTTAACGCTTCCTTACCTATCTTGTTATACGTCCTGTTGTAGAGATTCTCTATCTTCCTTCCGACCATCATTTTTACCAGTTCATCAGTAGAAGTGTCGCACACCTCAACTGTTCCAATGTATTTACCATCTCTCAGCACGGTGACCCTGTCGCCAATCATCTTGATTTCTTCAAGCCTGTGAGAAATATATATAATGCTTACACCTTTTGCCTTAAGTTGCTTAATTATATTAAAAAGTTTGTCTATTTCATTTTTTGTAAGGGTGGCAGTGGGTTCATCCATGATAAGTATTTTTACTTCGCTTGAAAGAGCTTTGGCTATTTCTACCATCTGTTTTTGCGCAACACCCAAATCTTTTACTAAAGCGTATTCGTTTATATTTATTTCCAGTGAATCAAGCAACTCTCTACATTTTTTGTACATGACACTTCTATCTATTACATCCACTAATTTTATATTCTTTCGTGGTTCTTTTCCCAGGAAAATATTTTGCGCTATGTCTCTAAAAGGTAAAAGGTTAAATTCTTGATGTATGATTCCGATCCCCAGTTTTTCCGCATCCTTGACCCCATTGATGGTGACCTCTTTATTATCAATAAATATCTTCCCACCATCTTTTTTGTAGACGCCGCAAAGTATCTTCATTAATGTTGATTTTCCGGCACCATTTTCACCCAAAAGAACATGAACTTCTCCCTGTTTTACTTCTAAACTGACTCTGTCTAATGCCAGGACTCCGGGAAACTCTTTTGTAATATTTTCAAGGCGCAAAATTATATCATTCTTAATACTCATTATTGATTCCCCCCAGGTTTTGAGTCGGTGAGGTATTACACCGAGTGTAATACCTCACTTTACAACTATTGTTGTAAATACTGATCCACATTGTTTTCATCCACTATTGTGGTTTCTACTACTATTCTTTCGTCAACGGGCTCATTATTTAAAATTTTAAATGCCGCCTCTACTCCCTGGTAGCCTTGATCATAGCTCTTTTTGTCGCAAGTAAGAGTCATTTTACCTTCCTTAATAGCTTGAATTGCATCTTTATTGGCATCTAAACCCGCAATCATGATCTTTCCGGTAAGGCCGGCCTGATTGACCGCTTCCACCGCTCCCATGGCCATCTCGTCATTTGAAGCGAAAATAGCATTTATATCAGGATGGGCCTGCAAGAGGTTCTGTGTAACCTGCATCGCTTCTGCCCTGTTCCAGTTAGCGGTCTGAGATGCTACGACATTAATATTCGGGTATTTTTTAAATGTATCGACGGCACCGTTTTTCAAATCAATGGCACTTTGAGCGCCGGCTTTACCCTCTAGTATGATTACCTTGCCTTTTTCACCCATCTTTTTAGCCAGCGCTTCGGCAACTTTACTGGCGGCATCATAGTTTTCCACGGCTACAAAGGTCTCGGTTTTGCCTCCGCCGACTTTGGTGTTCACATTTATTATCGGAATGCCTGCGGCGTTGGCCTTTTCGACAGCCGGAATTATGCCTTTGGTATCTGCCGGCACCAGAATTATGGCATCAACCTTTTTTGTTATCGAATCTTCGACCTGGCGAATCTGTTCTTCATTGTTATCGGCCTTCAATGGTGCCAGAACGGTTAATTCAACACCGAGTTTGGCAGCGGCATCTTCCCCACCTTTTTTTACCGCCTGCCAGGTGGGATTTACCAGATTCTTTAAGATCATGACCACTTTCTTTTTCTCGGATTTAGATGCATCGTTTGCCTGCTGGCTTTTAGAGCTACACCCTGTAAAGAAAAGAAGACTCATTACCAAAAGTGAAACTAATAGATAATTTTTTTTCATCAAACACCCTCCCAAAATAAGATTTTAACAGTTCTTCGTTGTAATTTTTTTATTATTATCACCCCTCTCTATTTTTCAAATATTATTTCCCCGGGGATTTATTTGAACATACTGTTTTTTTAACAACTAAAACCGTCGCATTAATCAAATTACGGAATCACTACTACTTTTATAGCACCCCCAATCCTTTCCTTGAATGTTTTTACTGCTTCATTAATGTCATCAAGACTGAACTTATGGGTTATAAGAGGCTTGACATCAATTTTCCCCTGGGCCAGCAATGGCAGTATCCTCTCGATGCACCACATACCTTCGGCTTTGCCGCCCGCCATCTGAATATTATACTGAACAGCTCTGTTCAGGTCCATTTTAACCATATTCTTGTATATCCCAATAAATGAAATACGACCGCTTTTTCTGGTTATTTTCACCGCCTGTTCGGGGCCGTCGGTGCTACCGGAAGCCTCAATCGCAAGGTCTACACCGTACCCGTTCGTAAGTTCGTTTATTCTTTTATATAAATCTTCTTCTTTGATATTTATAAGCACATCGGCTCCCATCTTCAGGCCTACGCTTAACCTGGAATTCCTCGTGCCTATAAGTATAACTTTGCTTGCTCCAAAAACTTTTGAAAGCTGGACCGCCATAAGGCCTATAGGACCCGGCCCTATTACGGCCACAATCTCCCCCGGTTGTACCCAACCGATTCTTTCCATACCATAAAGGGCTGTCCCAGCGGCAGTCACGATGGTGCCTTCTTCAAAACTTACATTATCCGGCAATTTATGCAGACAATTGATATGAATGGCTACATACTCGGCGTAACCTCCGTTTACCGTAAAGCCGTAATGCCTGTGCCCTTTCTCAAGATTCCCATAATTCAAGCAAGTCGTATATAACCCCCTGATGCAATTGATGCACCTGCCGCACCCTTTATGAGGTTCTGCTACCACTCTATCGCCTATATTAAACTCGTCAACTCCTTCTCCCAATGCCACTACTTCTCCCGAAAACTCATGGCCGGGTATATAGCTTCCGAAAGGAGGGCAATTGGGCCATCCGTGCTCAATAATCTCCGGGTCTGTTCCGCAAATCGCGCATGCTTTAACTTTTACCAGGACTTCTTCTTTTTCGGGTTTGGGCACCACTGTTTGGACTACTCTCAAGTCATTGGAACCAAATAGAACAGCTGCTTTCATCCGATCAGGTATACTCATCGGGAGGTCCCCCTTTCCTCAATTTACAAACTTTATTTTAAATGGCATCTTTAAAAACGCAACTCTACTTTTCTTGACATTGAAATATTCTTGCTTATGTTAAAAGCTTCATCATACTTCTCAAACGGCAATATATGGCTTATCATCTTTCTTACATAGTCCTTGTTCCCTTTCATAAAGTCCAGTATAAATTCAAATTCCCCGGTTCCACCGATACTTCCCAGAATGGTTAAAGCTTTCATTACTATAAGTTTTTGTATTATCCTCGCCTCGGGCATCATCCCGATGCACCCTACTATGCCCAGCGGTTTTACAAGTCTCAATGCACTTTGAAATGCCTTTTCATTGCCTGTGGTTTCTATCACCGCATCAAAATGAGCGTTTTGATACAGCGAAGTATAATTAGACCAGTCAATTTCGCTATCTTCCATCAAATGCTCATCGGGTATTTGAGCTCCTACGGATTGAGCAAATGTTCTCCTGTTTTCATCAATATCAAAAAGATATACTTTTTCACAATGATAAAACTTTTTTAAGAGCATCAGTGCCGCAATTCCGATGGAACCTCCGCCCAATATGAGAAAAGACTCGGGCACAAAATCAGCTCTCATAATCTTATTTACCAAATGTGCAGCCACCGCCATGGGTTCCGAAAGACATATCAAATCAAAATCAAGTTCATCTGGAGCTTTATATATATATTTTGAATCTCTTACAATGAATTCGGCGGAAGCACCATCCAGTGTTATGCCGTATTTTTCTATATGTCTGCATAAATTTTTATCCTGCCTGCAATAATCACAATTATCGCAGTACCTCGAACAGTCGCCGGTCACTCTATCTCCCGGTTTTAATCCCTTTACAGCGCTGCCGACTCCAAATATAGTGCCCGACCACTCGTGCCCGAATAAAATCGGATATTTATATGGACCGCTGTACGTCCCATCATATAGGTGTATGTCCGAACCGCATATGCCCACATGGCTTATTTTTATCAAAACCTCATTTTCGTTCAATTTCGGTATTTCTTTTTCTTCAACCAGAATTTTTTTCGGCTCCTCCAAAATATACGTTTTCATCTAAATTACCCCCAAAATTATACGAAAATCAAGCAACAATAAAATCTGGAGATTGTCCACTGAAAAACTTAACTACATTCTTTGCACATATCATGCTGACCGCATTTAATGCTTCTTTCGAATAGGAAGCTATATGGGATGTTATTAAAACATTTTCAAGCGTCAATAAAGGATTGTTTTTTTGGGCAGGCTCAACTTTTAAAACATCTAAAGCGGCTCCGGCCAGATGACCTTTTTTTAAATATTCATACAGCGCACTTTCATTTACTATTCCGCCCCGGGAAGTATTGACTAAAAATGCACCTTTCTTCATTTTGTTTAATTCATCTTCATCGATCAAGTTGATTGTGTTTTGATTTAACGGAACATGTACTGTAACTATATCTGAACTTCTTAACAAAGAATCCATATCGACGAATTTTACATAGGGAAATGAATTTGAAGATCCGATAAAATAAGGATCGTATGCCAGTATATTCATATCAAATCCAGTGGCCCTTTTTGCAACTCTTTTCCCTATTTCTCCAAAACCGATAATACCAATGGTTTTACCGTATATATCGACACCTATGGTCTTAACCCATTCCCCATTTCTGACACTGATAATGTTATCGCTTATTTTCCTCAATAAATCTATTATTAACCCGAACGTAAAATCAGCCACCGCATTCGAATTGGTTGCGGGAACATTGGTCACTATAATCCCATTCTTTCGTGCTGCATCGATGTCTATGTTATCAACCCCTGTGCCGTGCTTGCAGATGAGTTTTAATCTTTTCGAAGAATTAAGCGCATTGCCATTTATCTTATCTGCACCAATTATAATGGCATCAAACTCATCTATTACTTCCAGAAAATCCTTTTCTTCCATTAAACCGTGTTTTTCTTTAAATTTATAATTAATATTGTTCTCCCTAAGGATTTTTACAGGCTCGTCGCTCACCTGGCCGAAAGACCTTGATGTAATCAAAACATTTATCGCCAATTTGTATTCCTCGCTCTCAATATTTCTAAAAATCCTTCTACCGAGCAATTGACTTCGGATTTGTATACCGTCAGGATGCTTATTTTATCGTCAAGGGCTTTTATAAGAGCCCTGTAGACTTCCGCCATGCCTCTGTCGGCATAAATTACTGCAAACTCTATATCATGCCATTTTTCATTCACATATTTTTCAAAACACAGTATGTCTCCCCCGACAATCGCTCCCTCCAAAAAGGAAGTTCTGGCAAAGTTGTCTGCGATGTCAAATATCCTCATAGTATTTATTAAATAAATGGCCTTATTGAATCCATATTTTTTTAAAACATTGTAAGCATGCCTTACCATATTTTCGTCATACTCGGTCATTGTAGTTTCAATCGATGAGGAGACAATGGTATTGCGGGAGATGGCATAAAATAGCTCGCCTGAAATAGTAGAAACAAAATCAAGTATTTGACCATTTTTGACATATGTTATCTGCGTATGCGATCCCGGCATAAAGATAGCCAATGCTTTGTTTTTTACTTTTTCACCTAAATATTTCAAGATGCCGAATATTTCGGTTTCTTCACCCCTCATAGAGTTTACGTCAAATATATTTTCAATTGTAACGTTTTTCCCGGGAACATTCCTCAATCCTCTAATTAAATTAATATTTCTTTTAAAAAACATTTCTTCATAGTGTGTATATATACTTTTACACAGGCCATTTAAATCTATCGGTATATCAAGGTGCGGAACTTCTTTTATGCCGTAAGGAGATGTTACCATTCCGGACGCATATATTTCGTTTATATCACCATCGCACAGTCCATTTTTTTCAAGGAGTTCATCATATATTTCTTTTAATCCCTTTAAAAGAATGCCGTTATCCCGGGCTATGGAGCAATCCTTTGAACCGACGGCTTTCTTTATGGAATCAATAATAGTGCCATCCTTTTTTAGATAAAGTCTGGAGTTGGATGTTCCCGAATCGAAATAAGCGAATATTGCCGTAAATTACCCCTCCTTTATTTTCTCAACGTAAAGTCCTGCAAGTTCCGAAAGTCTGTCAAATTCTCCTGCATTGATTAAAGATTTGCTGACCAGATTTCCACCGATTCCTACGCCGACGGCGCCCATGTGCAGGTACTCATTCATATTGTTTAAATCCACGCCTCCTACCGCCAAAAGAGGGATATTTTGAAGAGGAGCCAGAACAGCTTTGATATATTCGGGCCCCAGCGACCCTGCGGGAAAAACCTTCACAAAATCTGCTCCTGACACATGAGCCCTGTATATCTCACTGGGAGTAAGAGCTCCCGGAATTGAAACCATATTAGCTTTTTTTGCAGCAGCAATTACCTGTTCATCAATATTGGGCGACACAATAAATTTTGCGCCCGCATCGTAGGATTTTTCCACTTGCTCCTGGGTCAGGACCGTCCCCGCACCGATTATAACCCGATTTTGAAATTCGCTTTCAACCAGCTTGATGCAATCAAAAGCATCATCCCTGTTCAAAGTTACTTCCATAATATTTAATCCACCTTTTAATAGAGCTTCAGCCGTCTTCAATATCTTTTCTTTCCCAATTCCCCTGATAATGGCAATAATTTTATTTTCACAAATCGCATTTATGATATAATCATTATCAATATTCATGTTATCCTCCCCGTCAACAGGCCAGGTACCCGCCATCCACCGGAATGACAGCCCCGCAGATGTAGTCCGATGCATCCGATGAAAGAAAGACTATAAGGCCTTTGATATCATCCGGAGTTCCCCAGCGGCCTTTCGGTATTCTTTTTAGAATAGAATTGAATCTTTCCTGATCATTCAATATCTGGGTATTCAGTGCGGTGGCCATGTAACCGGGAGCGATAGCATTCACGTTGATGCCCTTTTGAGCCCATTCATTCGAAAGAGCTTTTGTCAGCTGAGCCACCGCTCCTTTACTCGCTGCATAGGCCGGAACCGTATATCCGCCAAAGTAGCTCAACATAGAAGCAAAATTGATTATTTTCCCTTTCCCTTTTTCAAGCATTTTTCTTCCAGCCAGCTGGCACATTAAAAAGACTGAAGTGAGATTTACTTCCAGGACGTCATCCCAATCTTTTTCAGTGAAATCCTCACATTTATTCCTTCTTTGAATTCCCGCGCCATTCACAAGTATGTCCAGGCCGCCCAGTTTTTCTACCGCTTGATTGAAAGCATTTTTTAATTCATCTCTTTTGCCGAGGTTAGCCCGTATACCGTAAACTTTCGGACCGCTGTTTTTTTCAATATTTCTCGCCACATCTTCCACATCTTTTGCTATATCGATAATTGCCACATCCGCTCCGGCTTCATGAAGACCATATACGGCACTTAAACACAGACCTGAGGCTCCGCCCGTGACAATGGCTTTTTGACCGCTTAAGTCAAACATGTTCACTAATATCAACTCCTTTGGGTCTCGAGCATGGGCGAAATTTGCCCATACCCGTTTGCAACCCGTAATTATTATTTATAGCTTCTTATATACACCTATCTGAGGCAACTCATCAATAGATTTCCATCCAGGGCTGAGAGGTTCTTTTAAGAAGGGTTTCATTTCTTCCTCTGTGCGGAGCGTAACCATCTCCACAGGAGGTACAGTACCCGGGGGGAATGCCTCCAATATCTGATCTATCAGAAGCGTAAGGTACTTCAATATAGCAGCAATTGGTCTCTTCGCCTTCCTGGCGGAGGCTATGCTTGGTTTTCCTACGACGCCTTCCGGTGTTGCCGCGCGTTCAATGGCCATATGCCCTTCGCCTTCGGACCATCTATGAGGCCTTCTATAAGGATCTACCGACGTATCAAAATGTCCATCCGGCAAGAATCCTTTCGGTTCAGCATCTACCACAACGCTCATATCTATCATGCCGGGGAACAGCAACAGACCGACTGATGTTTCGCTTTCATCCGCATGCACAAAGTGTGTTTCCAGACTATCATCCCGATCGACGGGATAGAAAAATTCTCTAACTGCCCGATGCCAATCGATGACCTGGAATATCCCAGGCAGCTGGAACCTTTTCATGAATTCCTGAATGGCAGACTCGAGCATCCAGAGGTGGCCATGGTTGTTTACAAGGATAATCTTCCGGAACCCGTCGTTCCACAGGCCCAGCATGGTATATATAATAGTTTCTTCAACAACTTCTTTAGGCATGATAACCGTGCCGGGCATTCCAAGATGGTGATATGGATGACCGCCGTAGTTCAAAGGCGGAAATGCAAGGCTTATCTCTTTGCCCTGCTTTGCCGTATAGCGGCGCACCCCTTCGATAATTTGAGTCACCATAAAGGTATCAAGGCCGCTATTGGCATGAATTCCATGATTCTCGGTGCATCCGATGGGCACCAACACTATGTCATTTTTCCTTCGCTTTTCAATAACCTTCGCTCTCGGGGTATTCTGTATATAAGTTCCGGGTTTGCCCAGTTCGGATTCCGATGGAATTTCATATTCTTTCAATATGCTGTCGATTTCCTCTTCAGAAGCGTCCCAAATTTGCTTCTTCATTCTTCCAACGGTATTATCCTCAAAAATTATTGCAGGGTTTTCCGTCAATAGCCATTTGTTATCCTTTGGTTTTTCCATTGATATTTCTCCTTCCTTTACATTAATGATTAATTGTATTTTTATTTTGCGGGTTATTTTTATGGCAGGATATCCATTCCCATTTAGATTTTTAATGATTCTATACGCGGCCGGCCTGTACTATAAAATATTTATTATATATTTTTGGTATACCATATATATTACATTAAGACTTTGGCTCAAGTTTATTACCCCAGGCCTTATGCCCGGCGATTTCAATCATAAAATTCTTTTATAATTTGCCGAGAAGATACTTTAAATTTTTTATATGGTATTCTTTACTTTCCGATATGTGATGTTTCATCAATTTTTCCGCTTCAACGTAATTTCGTTGAGAAATTTCCTTAAAAATTTCCTTATGATGAGTCAGTGTTGTTTCCGCTCTTGCAATATCTTTTACGGTCAAATTGGTTATTCTTTCTATTTTTGTCCTGATATTTTCCATAATGTTTTTCAAGTTTTTATTTTTACATCCTTTTAATATGAGGTGATGAAAAGTTTTGTCGTATTCAACAAATTTTTCCAGGTCATTGTTTTGTTTCATTCTTTCTTGCAAATCCAGAACTCTTTTCAATTCATCTATTTCCTCTTCAGTGGCACAAATACAAAACAATTTTACGGCCAGACCTTCCAGGACCTCACGAATATCGTAAATTTCTGTTATAACTTCATACGTGATGTTTGTAACAAAAGCGCCCCGATTGGGCAGTATCTCAACAAGCCCGTCGCTGGCCAATTTTAATATGGCTTCTCTTACCGGCGTTCTGCTGATATTTAAGCTTTCGCATAACTCCCTTTCGTTTAAAACAGAACCCGGCTTTATGACATTGTTTAATATATCGTCTTTTATTTTTTCATAGGCGTAATCTTTCTTTGATTTTAGTTCTTTATATTCAGCCATTTGCATTTTAAATCCACCTTTTAACATAATTTACATAGTATATGATTTGTTTATATTTGGTATACAATTTATATATTATATATTCTCTGTAAAAATAAAAAATCCTGCTTGTTAATGAAATTATTTTAAAAAATTTATCAAAAAAGTACTGTCTTATCAGATACATTCTCAATTATCTACAATAACAATATTCTTCTGACACAATATAAAATGCCCATTCTGAAGTTTTAAGATGGGCATAAAGGATATATTCATTAATAAATTTAAAAATTACATTTCTTTTATGATTTTAATCGCGTCTTCCGAGCTGTTTAGCGGAAAAAGTTCAAACCCTATTATTCCATTGTAATTTAGCGTCTTTAAAGTTTTTATTATATTATTATAATTGATTTCCCCTGTGCCCGGTTCATGTCTTCCCGGTACATCAGCGATATGTATATATCCAATCGAATCTATATATTTTTTAATAGTGGCAATTATATTTCCTTCCATAATCTGCATATGGTATACATCATATAATATTTTTATATATGGAGAATTCACCAACTGAACAGCTTCTGCAGCTACTTTTGTGCTAGCTAAAAAATTACCTGCGTGATCTATTTCGGTGTTTAATGCTTCTAAGACCAGAGTTATTTTCTCTTTTTTGGCAATCGGTGATAATTTTTTCAAAACATTTAACATGGTCCCAAATTTTTTATAATTACTCATTTCTTTATAATCTTTTAGAACCAATCCTCCTGGCCCCAGGGCATTAGAGTGAATTACCAGATGATTGCATTTTAAATATTTTGCTGTCTCAATGGATTCTTTGATAAAAGAAATATATTTTTCCGATTCATTGTCATCAATTAATGAATAATTCTGATCGCCAGAAAAACTGGCTACTTTAAGGTCGTTTTTTTCACGCAATTCTTTTATCTTATTGATATTTTTATCTTTCCATAACCAGAATTCGATGTAATCGAAACCAGATTGTTTAACTAATTCAAATCTTTTCTCAAAAGGCGCTTCAGTAAAGATAGTTTCAATACATATTGACTTTATCATTTTTCCAACCCCTTTGTATTAATAAGTATTGATAACAACATTTTAATATATTTTTTCATATAAAGCATTTACATATTCAAATGCTTTTACTGCCGCTTCATCTTGAGTTGGCCACGGTAAACATTCAAAAGCAATGAAACCCTCATAATTTATTTTCTTTAATATTTTAATAATACTTTCAAAATTTATATGCCCCGCACCTGGATACCAGCGATTGCTATCCGCGAAATGAAGATGGCCTAGATACTTCCCTGCCAATTCAATGCTTTGTTCAATACTTGGTTCTTCAATGTTCATATGAAAAGTATCCAGATGTAATTTAAGATAATTTGAATTGATTTTTTTAATTATTTCAAGCCCTTCTTCTACATTGTTTATAAAATTTGTCTCATAACGATTTATAGCTTCCAGAAAAATCTCTACATTGTTTTTTTCGGCATATTCCAATATTTCTTTTAAACATTCAATCGCATAATTTTCATACTTTTTATACTCATTTATGTCTAGAATTTTGCCGCGCATTGAACCAACTATTACTCCTGCATTAATTTTTTTTGCTACATTTATATGAGTCAGAATTCTTTCGACTGCTTTCTCTCTTATAGCGAGGTCCGGATCAGTGAAGCTAAGACCATCAATTACATAACCCATGCCTGTTCCCAGAGTAGAAACACTTATTTTATTTAAATAACATGCATTCATAATTTCTTCAATATTCAAAGCGAGAGGGTTGTTTACATGAATTTCTACCGCTTTATATCCTATTTCCGATGCTTTTTTTATACATTCCCCATAGTTTCCTCTCAGAACTATCGGTGCATTTTCACCTGCATTTTCTGCAATTGAAATGCTTAATTTCATCATGAAACCCCCAGAAATGATGAATTCATATTAATTTTTGACGGCCAGAAACCCAATAATTGTCCCACTGCTTTGCGCTCATTTACATTTTTTCAAGAGTTACCTGCAACTCTACGCACCGTTTCAATGTCGGTTGTAGGGCTCATTTATCTTTTTCCTATTCCGTTTGATCTGAGGCAAAATCTTAATGAGCTCACTCATTGGTTTATCTGGCCGTCAGTATTTCCGTTGATTATATTTAAAAACTCTATATTATCTTTCTATTTTAATCGGTCTTCCTTCAACAAGAGATCTATTTGCCGCCATACCTATCAACACCGGCTCTAAACCGTCTCTGCCGGTTACTATCGGTTTCTTATCATTTATTATGCAATCAAAGAATGCTTTCATTTCTTCAATATATGCGTCTTTATATCTCTCAGGGAAAAAATATTTTGGTTTGTCGCTGATAACGCCTTCAGCCGAGCTTAATACCGCACTGCTTGGAGTATCATTTGAAACAGTGATGCAGCCTTTTGAACCGAATACTTCAACCCGTTGATCATAACCGTATACTGCCTTTCTGCTGTTGTCAATAACACCCAATGCTCCGTTCTCAAATTTTAAGCTAACAATTGCCGTATCAACATCACCTGCTTCACCTATAGCAGGATCAATCAGAACAGCTGCAGAGGCGAATACCTCCGTGACATCACTTCCTGTAAGAAATCTAGCCATATCAAAATCATGAATCATCATGTCAAAGAATAATCCACCTGAACTCTTTACATATTCAATTGGCGGCGGTTCAGGGTCTCTGGATGTTATTTTTACTATATGCACATCTCCTACTTTTCCTTCTTGAATCAAATCGTAAACTCTTTTAAAATTGTGATCGAATCTTCTGTTGAATCCTATTTGGAACTTAATATTTGCCTTTTCAACAGCATCAAGAGCTTGTTTAATTCTATCTAGGTTAAAATCAATGGGTTTTTCACAAAAAATATCTTTTCCTGAATTTGCGGCTTCTATTATTATCTGAGCATGAGTATCAGTCGAAGAAAATATTAATACAGCATCTATCTCTTTATCTTCAAGTATATTTTTATAATCTTTATATACATTTTTTATACCTAATTCTTCAGCCCAGGCTTTTATTTTATCGGCAAAAAATATATCAGCGACGGCTTTTACTTCAACATATCTGAAATTAGAAACTATATTTTCTGCATGCATCCTTCCGATTCTACCCGCTCCTATTATACCCAGCTTTAATTTTTTACCCATAGATTCACCTTCCTAATAAATAATAAATTTTCATAATAATTTTCCACTTCCAGAGGTATTCAAATTTTTATAATCACCTTCGTCGATATTTTTAAAAAAGCTTTTATTAAATAATCATGAAATATAGCTTTTTTTAAATGTGCTACAGAAAGCTCTAAATCAAGGAAAATTTTTGTTTTCCAGCATATTATAAAAATATCGGCGAAGGTATTAAGTGAGGAATTTTTTTAAAAAGGTGTTTTTACACTAGAAAATTTATAATTTGTGGAAAACACCTATGGCGGGCAGCTCGTATACCGACTTCCAGCCTTCACTAAAGGGTTCTTTCAGGAAGGGCTTCATTTCTTCCTCAGTCCTAAGCGTGACTTTTTCCACCGGCGGCACGGTCCCCGGCGGGAAGGCTTCCAGAATCTGATCATTCAGCAAGGTCAAATATTTCAATATAGCGGCGATGGGTCGTTTGGCCTTTTTCACTGTAGCGATGCTCGGTTTGCCTACAACTCCCTGCGGTGTGGCAGCCCGCTCTATTGCAGCATGGCCTTCACCCTCGGACCAGCGGTGAGGTCTTCCGAAAGGATCGACAGATGTATCAAAATGACCATCGGGAAGGAAGCTTTCTCCCTGAGCATCCTGTACAACGCTCATATCGATCATGCCCGGAAACAATAGTAATCCCACTGAGGTTTCGCTTTCATCGGCATGGACAAAGTGGGTTTCCAGGCTGTCTTCTCTATCGGTTGGATAGAAGAATTCTCTCACCGCCCTGTGCCAGTCAAGCACCTGGAATATCCCCGGAAGCTGGAACCTCTTCATAAATTCCTGTATGGCCGATTCAAGCATCCAAAGGTGCCCGTGGTTGTTTACCAGGATTATCTTTCTGAAACCGTCATTCCAGAGTCCCAGCATTGTATAGATAATGGTCTCTTCCACCACTTCTTTCGGCATTATCACCGTGCCGGGCATTCCCAGATGATGGTAGGGATGCCCTCCATAGTTCAGCGGTGGGAAGGCCAGATTTACCTCCCTGCCCTGTTTTGCGGTGTAGCGGCGGACACCTTCCAGTATTTGTGTCACCATGAATGTATCAAGACCGCTGTTGGCATGAAGACCGTGGTTTTCGGTGCATCCAATAGGCACAAATACAACGTCGTTCTTTCTCCGCTTTTCTATTACTTTAACTCTGGGGGTGTTCTGGATATATGTTCCCGGTTTCCCCAATTCGGACTCGGATGGGATTTCATATTCTTTCAAAATTGCATCGATTTCTTCTTCGGAAGCATCCCAGATTTGCTTCTTTAATCTGCCGACTTCGTTGTCTTCAAATTTTATTGCGGGATATTCTGTCAAAATCCATTTCTTGTCCTTTGGCTTTTCCATGGTTAATCTCCTCTCATGTCTATAGTTAATCATTGTTTTGTTATGGAAAGTTATTTTCTGCTGGAGGTGCAAAGTCAACTCCAGCAGAAAACACAATCTTATGCCTGAAAAATCCGGTTTCATACCGAATTAATCCATGACACAGGTTATTTTGCACTCTTTCCTGTCGGTCCTGAGCATAATTATATTTTCCGGAACTTCTTCCAGTTTTATCTTTTTTGTGATAAGTGGGGTCATATCCATACCGGTAGCCATGCACTCGATCACCCTGGGGAATGTGCCGTGGCCGGAATGCCCCTGGGCACCGATAATTCCGGCACGCCTTACCTGCAGCACTTCTCCCGTTACCGGCATTTTGGCATCGGCCCTGGCTACGACCACCACTTTGGAGTTCAAGGTTCTGCCTTCCCATATGGCCTTTTCTATGCCGGGATATACCACCGTGGGCAAACCTGTGGCTTCAAGATACAAACTTGCACCATAACCATCGGTGAGCCGCAGCACTTCCTCGGCAAAATCCACTTTTGTTGGGTCTATAACATAATCCGCACCCATTTTTCTGCCCAGCTCCGCTCTTGTTGCAGAAGGTTCCGAAAGGATGACTCTGGCAGCACCGTGTCTCTTCAAGATTGCACATGCAGCAAGTCCTATGGGGCCGCCCCCGCAAATCACCACATTGTCTCCGGGCCTTATGCCGCCTCCTCTTTCGATGACGGCATTATAAGCCACGGAAGTGGGTTCTACAAGGCTCCCGGCCAGGAACAGGTCATCGCCCTTATAGCGATCCTTCAAAGGCTCGAGGCTCCACAGGTATTTTGCCGGCAGCACGATATATTTTGCAAAGGCGCCGTTGACGTTAAAACCAATTTCATTTAATCTCTCACAGTGATTTGGCCATCCGTCAGCGCAGGGCTGGCACTCCCCGCACCACAGCATCTCTTCGGCAGTCACCGCTTCGCCGCCCTTGTAAGGTTTATTCGTCCTTTTATCGATAGCACCGGGTCCTGCTTCAACCACCACTCCGGAAAGCTCATGCCCCAGGATGCAGGGAAAACCGGTAAGCCCTGGATAAAAGATGTAACCGTCATCATCGGGCTGGGCCATGTGCACGTCGCTGCCGCAAATTCCGCAGGCCTTTACCTCGATCAGCACTTCGCCCTTGCCCGGCTTTGGAACGTCATATTCCCTTATCTCCAGCTTTGGATTTCTCCATACTTTGCTGCCGAGATAAGTCTGCCTACCTTCGATATCCTTGGTTCCCAGCTTAAATTCTGGTCTTGGATCCCAGTCGGCTACAAGTGTAACCGCTTTCATTTTTGTCATAATAAAACCCCCATTTTTTATTAAATTTAATTATGAATATAAAATTTAATTTTGAATTAACTGTGGATTTATGTTTAATTTTATAATTCCTTGGATTTTTTGCCATACCTCCGGCCGTATTTTGGGCCGGAGGTATGGTTTTTTGCATTTATTTCATATATTTATCAACGTTTTCTTTGGTTACCAATTCGGTACCGGTATCTATCCTGTTTGAAACATCTTTTTTGTTGATATAATCAACTGCTGCTTTAACGCCTAAATAGCCCATATTGAACGGACTTTGAGCCACTAAAGAATCAAGTTTTCCTGCTTTTATTGCTTCCAGGGATTCTTTTTGACTGTCAAAACCTATGACTTTAATTTGATCCAGCTTTCCGGCAGCTTCAACCGCTTCCATTGCACCCATTGCCATAAGTGTACTGCACGCGAAAACCGCATTAAGATCAGGGTTTGCCTGCAATATATTTTCCATGACAGTCATGGCTAAAGCTCTTTCGCTATTCGCAGGTTGTTCTGCCACCAGCTTAATGTCCGGTGCTCCTGCTAATGCTTCCTTAAATCCAGCAGCTCTGTCCCTCATAGTCTGCTGACCAGGAACACCAACTATCAAAGCAACTTTGCCTTTACCATTTAATAACTTTATAACTCTTTCACCGGCAATTTTCCCACCTAGTTTATTGTCCGTACCAACAAAAGATACTATTTTCCCACCATCAGCATTTGTGTCAACTGTAAAGACAGGTATATTGGCCTGATTAGCTTTATCTATAAAAGGTACTACACCGGCGGAATCGCACGGAGCAACAAGCAGGGCATCAACTTTTTTCTGTATCATATCTTCAATAATTCTAAATTGCTGTTCTACGTTTGATTCTTTATCAGGAGCCAGAACTATAAGATCTACATTATTTTCCTGGGCAGCCTTTTCAGCTCCATTCTTAACATCGAGCCAGAATTCGCTATCTAATGCCTTCGGAATAACTGCTATTGTCAACTTTTTTGTTTCCTGCTGCTGATTTTGTTGAGAGGATTGATTTTGTTCGCTTGTCTTTTGGCTGGAACAACCCGCTATTAGGGAAACTACCAGTAAAGTGACCAGAATGATTGAAATAACTTTTTTCATTACTTTCCCCTCCTAATTTTTCTTTTTTACTTTTTCAATTTAACTAAAATTTTTTGTACTATATTACTCCATTTCACCTCCTTTTTTTCTGCAATTGATCAAGAGATACTGCTGCGATTACTACAACGCCAATTACTACTTGTTGCCAGAAAGTAGATACATTCAATAGATTCAATCCATTTCTTAACACACCCATCACCACTGCTCCTAGAAGAGTCCCTGGTGCTGATCCTTCACCTCCCATCAAGCTTACTCCTCCTATAACTGATGCGGCTATTGCGTCTAATTCATAACCCATGCCCGCAATCGCCAAAGCGGAATTTACTCTTGCAGCTAATACTATACCGGCGATTCCTGCAAACAACCCTGATATGGTATAAATTATAATCTTATACTTATTGACATTTACACCAGATAATTTAGTAGCTTCTTCATTTCCACCAATTGCAAAGTCATATCTTCCAATTTTTGTATTTGATAAGATGATGTGTGAGATTACAAATAATATAATTACCAGCAACACCGGCACAGGTATACCGACTAACTTATCAGCCCCTAAGAATCTAACTGCCGGCGGAAGACCAGATATAGGATATCCTTTTGTAATTACCAGAGCCAACCCTCGAGCTATACTCATCATGCCTAATGTCGCTATAAAAGGCGGTAGATTCAATTTTGTTATTAAAACGCCATTGCCGAATCCGCATAATGCACCTACTATTAGCCCGAGAAAAATCGCAATTACTACATTACCTTGATTTTGCAAAACAACGCCCATGACAACTCCTGCCAATGCAAGCACTGAGCCTACAGACAGGTCAATTCCGCCTGTTATGATGACGAAAGTCAAACCAAAGGCCAGTATAGCATTTATTGAAGATTGTAATAATATATTTACAAAGTTACTGACTTTTAAAAAATATGGCGACATAATGCTTAGCGCTATGCACATTATCAATAATGCCAGTAATATACCGAACTTTTGTAAATATTCTCCGGTGATAAACTTCATTATGCCGACTGATGTTTTTTGTTCTTTTGCCATAACCTGTTTTTGACTTTTATCCAACATTTTTTAACCTCCCAGTAGCACAAGCTAATATTTTCTCCTGAGTTGCATCCTGCCTTAAAAACTCTCCTGTTATTTCTCCTTCATGCATGACCAAAATTCTGTCGCACATTCCGAGTATTTCCGGCAATTCAGAAGAAATCAATAATACAGATTTGCCTTCTTTCACCAAATTATTTATTAATTTGTAGATCTCCACTTTTGCCCCTACATCGATTCCTCTGGTAGGTTCATCGAAAATTAAAATTTCCACATTTGCACAGAGCCATTTTGCTAATACGACTTTTTGCTGGTTCCCGCCACTTAAGAAACGAACCTTTTTAGATGTAGAAGGTGTTTTAATATTTACTTTCTCAACATATGCATACGTAATATCATTTTCTTTCTTTTTATCTAAAAAAATTTTTTTAATAAAATTGTTCAAACTTGGGAGTGTAACATTTTGAGTTACACTTAATGCTTGAACAAGCCCCTGTATTTTTCGATCTTCAGGCAATAAGCCAATTCCATTCTTAATAGCTTCTGACGGTGATTTAATATTTACTTTGATACCGTTTATATATATTTCTCCACCGTCAATGGGATCAACTCCAAAAATTGCTCTTGCCAGTTCAGTTCTCCCTGCGCCCATCAAACCGGCTAATCCTAAAACTTCACCCTTTTTTAGAACAAACGAAATATTTTTTAATACATTTTTTCTATTAAGGTTTTTAACTTCAAGAATATTATCCGAAATAGAAGCAAATTCTTTGGGAAATTTTTCCTCAAGTCTCCTTCCCACCATCAACTGTATAATTTTATCTATATCTACACTATCCACTGCATAAGTCCCAATATATGTGCCATCTCTTAAAACGGTCAATTGGTCACCGATCTTTTTTATTTCTTCCAATCTGTGAGAAATGTAAATAATTGCAACCCCTGAACTTTTCAATTGTTTTATGACCTTGAAGAGCTGCTCAATCTCTTTTTCTGTCAGCGCTGATGTAGGTTCATCCATTATGATTATATCCGACTTAAACGATAACGCTTTTGCAATTTCTACCATCTGTTGTTGTGCTATTCCCAGTTTTTTTACTTTAATTCTGGGCTCTAGATTTAAATCCAGTCTTTTCAATAATTCATCGGTTTTTCTGTACATATTTTCCCAATCAATCAAGCCATTTTTCTTCAATGGTTCTCTGCCTAAAAATATGTTTTCAGCTATACTTAACTGGGGCACTAAATTCAGTTCCTGGTAAATAATACTTATTCCAGCTATTTGAGCTTCTTTGGGGCTTTTTATATCTATTTTTTTCCCTTTTAAAATTATTTCTCCCTCATCTTTACTATACACTCCAGTAAGGATTTTCATCAGCGTAGATTTACCGGCGCCATTTTCGCCAACTAAAACATGAATTTCCCTCGGTTTTATATTCAAATTTACTTTATTTAAAGCTTTTACTCCTGGAAATTCTTTTGAAATGTTTTTCATTTCTAAAATGTAATCCACTTCTAATTTCACCCGCCTTTACCGTTTAAAGGATATCAACATTTTTACACTTACTTGCAGATTTCCTTATCACAAGTTCTGTATCTAAAACAATCTTTTCTCCCACTCCCCTTTCACCTTTGATCCTCTTTATCAAAAGTTCTGTGGCTATATATCCCATCTTCCTCATCTGCTGATTTACAGTAGTCAGAGGCGGGTCTACCATCTCCGCCAGCATGGTGTTGTCATAGCCCACTACAGATATATCGTTGGGAACCTGCAGGCCCAAAAATTTTATAGCCCGCATTGCACCAATGGCGGTTAAATCATTGGCTGCAAAGATGGCGGTGGATTTGCATGGGCCTTTTAATATTTCCAATGTCTTTTTGAATCCAAAATCTATTTTAAAATCTCCATATCCCACCGCTTCAGGACAAACCTTCAGTCCGGCTTCTTCCATTGCTTTCAAATAGCCCTTTTCCCTTTCTAGATTGACCTTTATGCGCGGAGGTCCGAGCAGGCATGCGATATTTTCATGACCAAGATCTATTAAATATTTTGCAGCAATATATCCGCCTTTCACGTTGTTTGAAACTACCACATCCACCGGCAGACCTTCGGAATCATCTATATCCCGGCCCAATAGCACCAGAGGAACATTGGCTTTCAACAGCTCTATAACGTTCTGGTCATTGTAGTAGGCTGAAGATATGATAAAACCGTCGATGCTTTTCTGCTTCAAAAGGGATATATAAGTTGCTTCTTTGTCTGAGCTGTAATCGGTATTGCACATGATTATATTGAATCCGAAGTCGCTGCTGGCGTCTTCGACCCCCCGGGCAAGCTCCGCAAAAAACGGGTTTGCTATATCTGGGATGAGGAGCCCCAGAGTGAGAGTTGATTTTTTGGTAAGGGCCGAAGCTATGACATTGGGGGTATAATTTAATTGTTCCATTACCTTTTTTACTCTGAGACGGGTTTTCTCCGATACGGCGCTGCTGTTGTTCAACACCCTTGATACCGTGGCTATTGAAACCCTGGCCTCTCTAGCTATGTCATATATGGTTACCGGCATTGATGGCACTCCTTTATGTGTTATAAAATGATTTTTCATGTATTCTATTGTAATTTTTTCATTTGAAAGACAATTGTAAGCGGTTACAATTTATAAAATTTTAATAGCCTCCAAAGAATTTCTATTGATCGGGGGCAGATAAGTAATTGCATGAATTTTCATTTTTGTAAGGGCTTTCACTTTGTTAGACTATAAAATTTATTCATTCTGTTATGTTATTTAATATTCTACATTAACTTGAAAATTCCTGCTAAGCAATAAAATTTTTATTATTTTTTTGTGGAAAAGAAACTTATAAAAAAAAGAGCATCGGAATCCCGCTGCTCTTATTTATTCTATGATTTTACTTATCAACTGTCAGTCTGTATCCTGCATAGTGTTGATTTTTATTCAAAAACCGATGCACGCCTGCGGTACTATCACCAAGATTGACTTTCTGCAACGAAAAAATAAAACTCAGAATCCCAGCTTATCCGCCAGGTACTCTCTTACGCTTGCTATATCTATCCTGTCCTGCTGCATTGTATCCCTATCCCTGACTGTGATTTTATGATCTTCCAGGCTGTCGAAATCCACCGTTATGGCATAAGGTGTTCCAATCTCATCCTGGCGGCGGTAGCGCTTGCCTATGCTGCCGGTGTTGTCATATTCCACATGGTAATATTTTTTGAGGTCATGGTAGATTTTTCTTGCCAGTTCCTCGAGGGGTTCCTTCTTTGACAGCGGCAGGACGGCACATTTGATGGGAGCCATTTCGGGATGGAAGCCCAAAACTATTCTTGTTTCCCCTTCCACCTCTTCTTCCCTGTAAGCGTCGCAGAGTAGCACCAGCATGGCCCTGTCCACGCCCAATGAGGGCTCGATTACATACGGTGTGATCTGCCGGTTTTCCGCCTGGTCGAAATATGTGAGGGTTTTCCCTGAGTACTCCATGTGTTTTGACAGGTCAAAATCGGTGCGGTTTGCCACACCCCAGAGTTCTCCCCAGCCGAAGGGGAACATGTACTCAAGGTCGGTGGTTGCCTTTGAATAGTGAGAAAGTTCTTCGGGAGCATGGTCCCGGAGGCGCAGATTTTCTTTTTTCACCCCTAATGCCAGAAAGAAATCCATGGTGAACTGCCGCCAGAATTCAAACCAATTCATATCATCGCCGGGCTTTACAAAGTATTCCAGTTCCATCTGTTCGAATTCTCTTGTCCTGAAAATAAAGTTCCCCGGTGTTATTTCGTTCCTGAAAGCCTTACCTATCTGTGCGATGCCGAAAGGCAGCTTCACCCTGCTGGTATCCAGCACATTTTTGAAATTTACGAAGATGCCCTGGGCGGTTTCGGGGCGCAGATAAACCACCGAGCTGGAGTCTTCAGTCACACCCTGATGGGTCTTGAACATGAGATTGAATACCCGGGCGTCGGTCCAAGCCACGCTTCCGCATACCGGACACTTTATTTTATTGCCGTGTATGATCTGCGTTAGTTCCTGGACACTCTTTCCTTCCACATGCATATTCAGAGCATCCTCGATGAGGTGGTCGGCCCTGAAACGGGATTTGCACTGCTTGCAGTCTATAAGCGCATCGTTGAAGCCCGCCACATGGCCGGAAGCCTCCCATACCCTGGGGTGCATCAGTATGGCGCTGTCAAGACCCACCACATCTTCCCTCTCATGGACCACCTTTTTCCACCACATGCGCTTCACATTTTGCTTGAGTTCCGCTCCGAGGGGGCCGTAATCCCAGGTATTGGCAAGACCGCCGTATATCTCGGAACCCTGAAATACGAATCCCCGGCGCTTGCATAGGGATATGATCTTGTTCATGAGTTTTTCGCCATTTTCTGCCACAAAAATTCCCCTTTCCGATTATTTTTTAATTGCGCTTGAAGGGCCGAATGTCGGCCGGCGTGTTCAAAAATTTGATGAAACATATTAAAACCCCCAGGCCAAATTTACGGCCTAGGGGTCCAATTTGCACGGACGGTTCCACCCTAGTTGCAGGCAAAAAGATTATTTTGCAAATATCATGCCTGCCACTTTAAAAATTTCATTATTCATTTTTAGCATTTTTTCCGTTCCCGGGGCTATATACGCATCCGTCAATCTTTCAATGCCTTTCGGAACGCAAATTATATTCCGCTGCCATATCTTTTTTATGCCGCAGAGCTTCCACCATCCTCCGCTCGCTTCAGGCAGGGAAAAAAGACTTCCACGGAACGTTAAAAATTAATCTATTAAAAATATAAACTATATATCGGCACAAGTCAAGTTATTCATTCATTTTTACTAAAAATCTTTAATCAAAACGCCTCATTTTTGGAATATTATAATTGAAGTTGTTCTATATAAACACATAGAAGGGATGATTCAATATGAAAATCGGACTTGTGGGGGCAGGTTATGTGGGTGCCACCACGGCTTATTCATTGATGCTTCAAGGGATCGCTTCGGAACTGGTATTGATCGATGTCAACAAAGACAAGGCTGAAGGTGAAGCATTGGACCTGATACATTCCACCTCTTTTGTCCATCCTGTAGAAATCTACGCCGGGGATTACAGCGACCTGGCAAATGCCGAAATCGTTATAATATCCGCCGGGCCCAGCATCGGAAAAAACGAGACAAGACTGGACTTGGCCGGTAAGAATTATGAAATATTTAAAGATATAATACCCCGTATCACAATATATAATGATAGCTGTATATTGCTCATCGTCACAAATCCGGTGGATGTTCTATCCTATGCCGCCCTGAGGCTGTCGGGCTTTCCCAAAAACAGGGTCATCGGTTCCGGAACGGTTCTCGACAGTTCCAGGTTCAGAGCAGCCCTTGCAGCAAAGCTTGGGGTAGATGCGCGAAATATCCACGGTTACATCTTGGGGGAACACGGAGATTCCCAGGTGGCTGCCTGGAGTCTGACCAACGTCATGGGAATTAATTTTGATGAATTCTGCAATAATTACATCGGCAACTGCGAGGCCGACATAAAAAAAGAAATTGAAAAAGAAGTCCGCACCTCGGCATATAACGTCATAGAGAAAAAAGGCGCCACAAATTATGCCATAGCCCTTGCCGTGGCCAAAATCGTAAAAAGCATCCTTCGGGATGAAAACTCCATCCTCCCCGTATCCTCTTATGTTGAGGACATGGACGGAATCCGTGACGTATACCTCAGCCTGCCGTGCATTGTAAACAGGCATGGAGCATACAGGGTTTTATACCCGCAGCTTTCTGAAAGCGAAAAAGCGGACCTGAAACGGTCCGCTGAGATAATCAAAAGATATATAGAGGATGTAATGGGAGTGGTTGTGTAAGCTCATGGTTTTGCCGCTATCCATGTTATCAGCCATCCTACGGCAGCAATAAATATTGCCACCACCGTCCCTATTGACCACAGGCGGAGGCTTGCAATTTCTGCCTGTATGGTGTTTATATACGTCTTCATTTCTGACCTCAATTCATTTATTTCACTTTTTATCCCTGATATATCCTGCTTCGTTTCTGAGCGGAAGGAATTCATTTCACGTTTTAGTTCCGTTATGTCTTGTTTTTCTTGATTGCTCAATGAATCCAATCCCTGCTTTAGTTCTGAATGGAAGGAATTCATTTCACGTTTTAGTTCCGTTATGTCTTGTTTTTCTTGATTACTCAGTGAATCCAATCCCTGCTTTAGTTCTGAATGGAAGGAATTCATTTCCTGCTTCATTTCTGAGCGGAGAGAAGTAATTTCCGAACGGAGAGAACTAATATCTTGTTTTGTTTCAGTCCGCAAAGAGTCTATATCGTGTTTTAATTCCGCACGCAGAGAACTCATCTCCGCACGGATAGAACTAATATCTTGCTTAGTTTCAGTCCATAAAGAATTGATATCCTGCTTCAACTCCGTGCGAAAAGAACTCATCTGCTGACTCAAAGAATTGATTTGCTGAGCCAAAAGAAAATATCCCATCTCCGGCATTTTCTGCGGCTGCTCGTCCACTCCACTCGCAGCTTCTTTTTTGGCTTGTTCCATATCCTCCAGCGGCATACCCATCTACTCTCCCTCCGCTTTTATTTTATCACAATTTGCCAATTAGATTCAAGTGAAAAACTATCATGAGGTTATCATGAGGTAGAAATATAAAATATAAAAAAATATTAAATATTAGCCATTCAACATCGCATCGAAAAGATTTAAAGGCATGAATTCTTTTTGCCCCAAGGCAAGCATATGGTAATACAAAAATGCCACTTCTTCCACATAAATAAGTTTTATGAGAGCCTTTTCAAGGTCTTCGCCTGCTGCGATAATTCCATGGTATTTCAACAGGCATACATCCGATTCTTTCATGGGTTCAACTATGGTTTGGGCCAGTTCCCTGCTTCCGGGAGGCGCAAACTCGGCTACTTTTACGGGTTTTCCGCCATACAGAACCGCCTCCGCGCTTACAGGAGGAATTTCTTTCCCCATACAGGCAAAAATCGTAGAATATCTGGAATGGGTGTGGGCTACCCCTCCGGCCTCAGGTCTCACTTTATATGCGGTAATGTGCATGAAAGTCTCTATTGACGGATGGAGATCGCCATCCACAACATTGCCTTCAAGGTCCACAACAACTATTTTTTCAGGCGTGAGATCATCCCTGGATATGCCCGACGGTGTAATATAAACAAGGTTTTGTTTGCGATCTATCATGCTGAAATTCCCGGACTTGTGGCGGCACAGTTCCATCTGGTCCGCTTTTCTGGCTATTCTGATCACTTCTTTTTTCATTTCGAGATTTGTCATTAAAAGTCCTCCAACAATTAAATTTTTATTAATTCTATTTTACCATATATATATATTTAAAGAAGTTATTAAATTAAAAAAAGGCAACAAAGAATGTTGCCCCAAATACTATTTTTTATTGACCATAAACATATAAATATAAATCTCGAGCCTTTTTAACCTCACTCTCTGGTAATATTTGAGGTTTACCAATACTTCTTGCAAAATAATAGATCTTTGCTACATCCTCTAACATAACGGCAGCCGTAAGAGCATCTTTTATAGTTGGACCAATGGTCATGACACCATGATTTTCTAATAAACATGCCAGCCTATCTCCAATCGCTTCCACTATCGCCGGCCCCATATTATCATCACCTACGGGTGTATATTTTGCTACAGGAACTTCTCCACCAATTGCGTTTGCTAATGTTGTAGTGATGACTGGAATAGATTCATTTAATACTGAAAAACAACTTGCATAAACAGAGTGAGTATGAATTACGCTATTTATTTTGGGTATATGGTTATAAATATAAAGATGCGCTTTCGTATCAACCGAAGGTTTCCATTTTCCATCAACTAGATTACCTTCTTTGTCTAATATAACAATATCTTCTGGTATTAATTTTTCATATTCCATGCCACTAGGCGTTATAGCAATATAGCCACTTTCAGGATCCCTTCCGCTTACATTACCTCCGGTTAAAGTAACTAAATTATAATAAATCAATTTCTTTGACGCTTCTAACACTTCTTCTCTTAATTTTTCTAACAACATTATTTTGCCTCCAAAAAATACGGATTCTTATTTTTTATGCTGTTAAATCTTTTTCTGCTTTTTGCCCAACTTTAAAATTATAAATAGCCATAGCTCCAGCAATAATTGCTAGGATTCCAAACCCTAACATTTTTGTCTGCATAATTTTTAATATTGACCATGTTAATGGATTCGCCCCATCACAAATACTTGCAATCATAGTTGCTCCTTGGGGGATTGCAAATTTAGCATCTATTGCTAATTGAGTGTGCAATGGAGCCATATTTGTAGCAATTAATAATCCTACAGCAACAGTTATAAAACCAATAATTAGTGTACGAAATACATTTCCTCTTGTGACAGGAACTATCATGCAAAGCATGAATGGCAAAACAGCTAAATCCGCAAAAGGCAAAACCCGATTACCCGGCAATATACCTGCCAATAATACGGTTAACGGAACCAAAACAAGCGAAGCTGACATTGCGGCAGGATGTCCAATTGCAACTGCAGAATCTAATCCGATATATACTTTACTCTGGGTTTTGAATCTTTTTTGAATAAACTCTTGGGCAGCATCAGATAATGGAATTAATCCTTCCATTAACATTGCAGCCATTTTTGGTATTAGTACTAATACAGCACCCATCGTAATCCCAATATTTAATACTCCTTTGATATCATATCCTGCCAAAACACCCATTATCAAACCTAATATACTTCCAATTATCATAGGTTCTCCGAAGATGCCGAATCTTTTTTGCAATGTTTCAGGATCAGCTTGTATATCTTTTACCACAGGGATATAATCAATTAATTTATTCAATACAATAGCTATTGGAACATATGCTCCTGAAAACCCATGCGGTAATGATACTCCTGGTAAACCATTAAATTTTTCTACATTTGGTGCTGTTAAATCAGCAAGGACCATAACAATAATCATATCTAAGCCAGAAGCCACCATGCCCCAAAACAGACTCCCTGTAGCCGCACTGACCAGCGCTCCTGTAAAAGCAAAATGCCAATAATTCCAAATATCGATGTTTACAGTTCTTGTAGTTCGTGTTATTAACATTATAATATTTATAACCAAGCCTAATGGTATTATTAATGCTCCAACTTTTGATGCAAAAGAAATAGCAGCCGCTGCAGGCCAACCTACATCTATTACTGTTAAATGCAATCCTGTTCTTTCAACCATCTTTTGTGCAGCCGGTCCTAGATTACTTGACAACATGCCTATAACTAAATTTAATCCAATAAAACCTATACCCACTGTCAAACCTGATCTAATGGCTCTTCCGGGTTTTGCTCCTAATAAAACCCCCAGAATCGTTAAAATTATAGGCATCATTATGCTTGGACCCAAATTAACAATAAAATTTAATATAGCCATGAAATATACCTCCTTATTATATTTATTTTCGATGCAAATAAAAAATAAAATTCAAATACCCAATTTAGCAATAATTTCATCCGTTACTTTATCAACTCCTATTCCTGTTAAAAAGGCTGTGCCCATAACAACAGGTTTATCTATCTTGCCTGATACAGTAGTCGTTGATACAATTAAATCTGCATCAAGAGCTTTTGAAACAAGCTCTGCAACTTTACATTGAATAATAGTAACCTCTTTATCTTTACCTTTTTTTCTAAGAGATTCTTCCAGTTTTTTTGCAGCCATTGTCGATGTACAAATACCGGTACCACATGCAATTAAAATTTTCTTTGCCATCCTTGCTACCTCCATCATGCTAGTATAATATCCTAAACTTCCAAATAATTTTAATAAAATAAATTAATTAAAAATCTAATTTAGAAATTAATCAACTCCTTCTCCAACAAAGTTTTACTTGTATTATAATCTTCAGCTTGAATAATTTTTTCTAAAGATCCCTCCTTCTGAAATAGATTCATCAGCTGTTGCAACATTAAAAGCTGATCATGTGGTTTATTTAATGCAAGCATAAAAATTATTTTTACAGGAATTTCTTTATCATTTTCTCCCATAACATTAAAAATTATCGGCTTTTTTAAAATTGAAATAACTATAGCAGGTTTTATCACATGTTCTGCATCAGCATGTGGCAAAGCTACATTAATATCTTTAGTTTGAAGACCAGTGGGAAATATTTTTTCCCGTTCTAATATGGCATTTATGAATGTATCTTTAACATATCCTTTTTTCTGAAGAAATCTAGCCATTTCTTCCAAAATCTTTTCCTTCGAACAATTGTTTTCTTCTATAGGATTATAGAATTCTAATTGATAAGTTGTTGTATTCACTATATTTATCCTCCTTAACTTATTAGATAAGTTATTAAAATATGAGCTTTGAGCTGATTTTTGCTAATTTGTTTTAATAGAACCCACCACCTGCTGAAATCAGGTACCTGCGAGTATTTCTACTTCGTTGCTCTTACATACTTGCCTTATAAGTTCTCTTGTTCTTATTACGATCTTTCCGACAAAGAAAGGTTTTCTATATTTCGTTATCCATAATAAAATAATACTTCTGATCATATATTGCATGTGATAATTTTCTGTATCCTTATATTTTCTATCACCTCTAGTTTAAGTATCCCTTTTCCTAAAGGTGAATATGGTGAAGATGCTCATCGTTAACTTGTAGGTGCGGCTAAAGCCAAAGGATATTTAACCCTATTATACAGACATTTAACTCAGAAATTATTTAACTTCCTTCTCTTTATGATTAATTTACCAAGCAATTATCATACCAATAATGGTAGGTTTAGTTTTGACTTAAAATATATTCTAAAAAAGCTTTTCTAATCTCTCTGCTATCTTTTAATAACTTTAATTTGGAAATAAAATCCTCATTATTTATCGCATTAAAAAGAATATTTAATATTCCCTTTGCATCCTCTTTTAAGGCTAACATAAAAACGATATCTACCTCTTTATCTGCCGACCATATAACCGGTTTTTTTAAAACAGCTATTGCGATGGCAGGTTTTGCGACATTTTCTGGATTTCCATGTGGAATAGCAATATGATCTTTTATAATTGTCGGCCCCATCACTTCGCGTTTATATATATCTAATATATATTTATCGTTAATATAATTTTTCCGAATTAAAAGTTCAGAAAGATTATCAATAATATCATTCTTTGTAATAAAATCCGGGTAAACAACAATTAGATCCTCGAATAAAACGTCTATAAATGGTTTTACTGTAATTTGATTTTGAAATTTTATAATGCGAGTATTTTTTAATTCCAAGATATTTCTAATTTTATTTACCGCTGTACCGCTTATCAATTCTTCGACAGAAATAAAAGGAATATCATTCTCTTTCGGATTGACAGTTCCAACTATAGCCGCTAGACATCTTTCACTTTTTATTTTTTCTATTTTTTTTGAAACATCTTCTCCGCCAATTATGCCTATGGGTATTATTTCTGCGCTTTCAGAAATATCCGGAATCATTTTTTCAATGAGTCTTTTCAACTTTATGGCAGTCCCTTCGCCTGTGATGCATAAAGTCACAATGGCTTTTTTATATTCTCCCTGTTCCTCTCCTTCAGAATCTTCCACAGGAATAAACCTCCCCAGCCCCACCTTATCTTTATCTATATTTGCCACAATTTCATCCAAATCAGTATCAGGCAGTATGGCCCTGCGCACTGCTTCGAGCACCATGATGGTATCAACTCTGCCGATAGTTTTGGTCTGGATGCCGGTTTTCTGGGTGATTATTTCTCCAAAAGTGATAAGGGAACCCATGTCCACTAATAAAAGGACGCCTTTCCCCTCATCTATCTTTCTCACCACTTCCATGGCTTTTTGTAGTGCTGATTCGGGTTTTTCATCCAGAGACATTTCTATTCCCACCGCATGGTTTACGCCCAGCAGTCTGTTTGCTACCTCCGCCATGCCCTGCGCCACATGACCGTGAGTTAGGACCACAACTCCTACGCGCCCCTTCTTCACATCGACCGGATGGGTTATGGTGCGGAGATACATTGCCACAAAACCGACTTCGTCTTCCGGCATTTTATAGTCGGCTATTTTTTCTACGGCTTCCACCATTTCTTTTGCCACTCTATATTCCAGTCTGTATTCATTTTTAACCTTTTCAAGCTGTGGATTTATTATAGGCTTGTTATGCTGCAGCCGTTCCAGGGTTGCGCTCAAGTGTATGGCAAGACAGTAAAAGAGATGGCTGTCCATCTTTCCCAGTTTTTTCTCGGCAATATTTACCATTTTCTCGGCCATGTTTACAACTTTTTCACTCACTATTCCTATCAGCTCTTGTTTCCCCAGCAGTTGGCGGTTGGTCTCGAACTGCTTTACCAGCTGCTGAAACCTTATTTCCAGTTCGCCTCCGATTACCCTGTTTATAACCTCCTGACTCAATCCCTGCTCCTGGAGTTCCTGATATTTCTCTTCGATATATTGATAGATTTCCTGAGGGAGAATATATAAATCTTCCTTTGGCGCAATTTTTGTCTTTGTTTGCCCGGGACTCACAACGAAGTCGCCTTTCAGGTATATTTCCGTTTCGGGGCTGCGGTTCTGTATCTTGAGAAGCCCTCTGCGGGCATGTATGGGCAAATCAATAAGATCTATCTCAATTCTCTGCTGCTGCCCACCCACATAGGTTAAAAACCCCCTTGCACAGGCCACCTGTATGTCGCTCCTGAGCTGGCCAATATTTCCCGGGCAATCGTAAAGCAATAAAGCCCTTAATGCCTCCTGTGTTACTTTTATTGAGGCGCCTATTCTGTCAGCTTCTTTGCCGAAAAACTCCTTTATTATGTTGTATCGCTCCAACAAGGGCCGCGTTGATAGCGGTGGAAGTTCGATTATCATTGGGATTCTTCTTCGAAAAGTCAAGAGAAGCGAAGATTCAATGTCTTCAGTGGTAGCCGCAATTATCATGACATTTGCGGTCCTGACGGTTTCCGTCTCTCCAAGGCGGCGGAATTTGCCCTTATCCATCAAATAGTAAAGCAGCTCCTGTCCTTCAGGAGGAAGGCGGTGTACTTCGTCAAGGAAAAGGATGCCTCCGTCGGCTTTTTCCACCAAACCTTCTTTGGCGGTATCCGCTCCTGTATACGCCCCTTTTGCGTGGCCAAAAAGCTGCGACAGAAGCAATTGGGGATTTTCCGCATAGTCCGCACAGTTGAATATGACGAAGGGGGCGTTTTTGGCAAGCCTCCCCGATTCCACTGCGAAATTGTACATGGCTTCAGCCAGATTGCTCTTTCCAACGCCGGTTGGACCCAGAATTAGTGTATGAAGGCCGTGGGGGGGATAAAGAATTGCGGCCTTTGCCTGCTGAATCTGGGGCTTCAGGCTGCCGTCAAAGCCAATGATTCTTTCAAAAGCCTTGGTCGCTACACTGTTGTTTGTTTTCCCCGAACCGACTGATTTTTCATCACCAGCATGGTTTACATCAGCCGGTTTGCTTCCGGATACATTTTTTGCGGGCATATTTCCAGCTATTTCTTTTCTCAACTGGGATACGATAAACCTTGATACATTAAAGCCCTGGCGATTGAGCATACGGGTCAATTCTCTATCGGATATTCTGGGATTTTGTGAAATCAATTCCTTCAATGCATTCACAAGATAGGGCTTTTTTCTTTCCCTGGAGTCCGGCAAACCGAGCTCCCCTCTTAAAATGGTGACTTCATCCCGCCGGGTACCCAATATGCCTGCCAGCTGGTCATCAGTGTAAGGGTTTTTCTTGTCCTCCGATTTAATTAGCTGCAAAAGGCGGTCTTTCATGGGAAATCACCTCTCTTCATTTTCACATTTTATGCAATAGTCATGCCATAATGATGGAAGATTTTGCTGTGTAGTGATTTTTAATAAATTTAAGTTTTATCTTTAATATTACAACGTATTATACCACATTCTATGCCACTATCTATAAAATGTTGTTGGAAAAGCTGGAAGAGGGAACCCTGACTGGTAAAACAATTATTCAAAAAGATTGGAATAAGAAGCTGATAAAGCAATTTCCAATGAAAGGCATTTAAAATCATGAAGCCGTAAAAAAACCGGGCCAATGGAATGACCCGGCTTTCTAGCTTTTCAAGCCTTCATAATTAAATTATTCATACAGCAGAGGCTTGATTTCTTCAGAGTCTATATTGGTTTTATCATACCAATGGAATCCAGTATCGATGTTCTTCTCCAGTTTTTCACCTTTCACAGCCTTGACGGCTGCCTCTACTGCCTTGTAACCTATACCGATCGGATCTTGTGTTATGGCGCCTGCTTCTACTCCGCTCCGTATTGCGTCAAGTTGCTGTTTGCCCGCATCATACCCGATGACAACAATCTTTCCTTCTTTTTTCAATTCTTTTACAGCGTTTAATACTCCGATGGCAGAACCTTCATTGGCACCAAAGAAACCTTTAAGATTCGGATGTGCCTGAATTATAGCCTTTGCTAAATCCGTCGATCTAAGCTGATCGCCGCCGCCGTACTGTATATCTACAATCTTTATGCCTTTATATTTTTCCTGAATGCGTTTTACAAAACCATCACGGCGATCAATTCCAGTACGGCTTGTCTGATCGTGTACGATAACGGCAATTTCTCCTTTACCACCAACTAGTTCGGCCATTTTGTCAGCGGCAGCCGCTGCGGCGGCAACATTGTTTGTGGCAGCGGTGGCTACCGGGATGTCGCTATCCACACCGGAGTCAAATCCGATAACGGGAATGTTTGATTCTTTTGCCTTCTCGAGGTAAGGTATCACGGCTTTGCTGTCTAGGGCAGCAAGGCAAATAGCGCTTGGATTTTTATTTAGGGCAGCCTGAAGCATTTCGATTTGCTTATCAACCATCGATTCACTTTCCGGACCTTCAAAAGTGATTTCCACGTTGTAATCCTTTGCAGCTTTCTCGGCGCCTAGTTTAACAGCCTGCCAGAACTGGTGTTGAAATCCTTTTGAAATTACAGGGATATACATTTTCTGAGGTTCAGTAGATTTTGTTTCCGATTGTTGTGCTTGCGTCTGCGATGTTTCTTCTTGTTTGTTTTCTGCCTTTTGACCGCAACCCGCTAATAACGCTAATACGAGCAGCAAACATACTACTACAGCAAAAATCCTTTGAAACTTTTTCATGTAAACCTTTACCTCCCGTTCTTTGTTCTTCCACTCTTGTATTATTATTAACTATTAAACTATTTTTGCCCTACATATCGATCCCCCCTTGCCATTATTTCTTGCGGCGCAATATATCCATGTACACAGCCAAAACAACTATGGAACCTGTAACTACCATCTGCCACTCTTGAGGAACCGAAAGAATGCGCAGACCATTTGTCAGGACACTCATAATAAATGCACCTATTACGGTCCCCAGGATGGTTCCTTCTCCTCCGCTCAGAGAAGTGCCGCCTATAACCGCTGCAGCAATGGCATCCATTTCATAACCCTGGCCCAGTGCGGGCTGGGCAGAATTAAGGCGGGATGCCATCAAAACCCCTGCCAAGCCAAAAAGTATGCCACACATTGTATAAACGGCAATTTTCCATCCGGCAACATTGATGCCGGAGAGTCGGGCAGCTTCCTCATTGCTTCCCATTGCAAAAGTATATCTTCCCAGCACTGTCCTAGTAAGTATAAAATTTACAACTATAGCAACGCCGAAAAATATTAACACTGCATTGGGAATACTAGCAATAGAACCCATGGCTATTTTATTGAAAGCAGGTGCATCTGTGAAATATATTGGCTTTGCGCCGGAAATTACAAGAGACATGCCTTTGGTCGCCATCATCATTCCAAGTGTTGCTATAAAAGGTGGAATTTTCATTCTTGATATGATTGTACCATTTATAAAGCCGCATAAAGCACCTGCTGCAATTCCGCCCAAAACGCCGATAATTATGGGTAACTTACAGTAAGTTATGAAAACTCCTGTCATAACGGAGGCAAAAGTCATGCCGGTTCCTATAGAAAGGTCTATACCCGATGTTATAATAACGAGAGTAACGCCCACAGCCAGCACACCGTTTACAGCGGTAGCTAGTAAAATACCAACTATATTATCAAATTTTGCAAAATTGGGTGATGCCAGTGAGAACACGATGAACATAATTATCAGGCTGCCAAACGCCAACAATTTTTGCGTCGTATCCGATTGCAATAATGTCTTTTTTTGAATAACACTGCTACATGTGACTTTATTTTGCATATTCCAGACCCCCAATCTCAGTGTTTATTGCATTCTCGCGTTTTGTTGCATATTGCATAATGCGTTCCTGAGTTGCATCTTTTGCATCAAGCTCGCCTGTAATGCGACCTTCACACATTATTATGACTCTGTGGCTCATGCGGAGAATTTCCGGAAGTTCAGAAGAAATCATAATTATTGACTTGCCGCTTTGTGCTAGGTCATTGAGCAGCTTATATATCTCGCTCTTTGCACCTACGTCTATACCTCGTGTCGGTTCGTCAAAAATCAATATATCGCAATTTCTAGTCAGCCATTTACCTATGACAATCTTCTGTTGATTTCCTCCAGAAAGATATTTGACTTTTTGCTGCAGGCTCGGTGTTCTTATTTTAAGCTCATCTATGCATGATTTTGCTTTTTTCCGTGTTTTGTTTTGTTTTATATATCCCAAAACACCCTGAAATTTCTCGTAAGCTGCAAGTACAATGTTAGTTTCTACATCCATTCCGAGTATAAGTCCATACCTTTTGCGATCCTCAGATAGATATCCGATACCATATTTAACAGCATCTTTGGGACTTTTTATAGTTACTTTTTTGCCTTTAATAAATATTTCGCCAGAATCAACTGGATCGGCTCCAAAAATAGCCCGCGCAACCTCTGTACGCCCGGCCCCCATCAAACCCGCAAAGCCAAGTATCTCCCCTTTTCTCAGATAAAAACTTACATTTTTAATCGCCCTGCCGCGATTTAGATTTTTAACCTCCAGAATGATTTCATTGCTTTTGTTCGCGGCTTCGTGGCGCGCAGTTTCATAAATCTCTCGGCCAACCATCATGCTTATAATCTGATCTTTTGTTACGCTATTTATATCTGCTGTATCGATATAGCAGCCATCACGCATAACGGTTATTCTATCGGCAATCTGCTTTAACTCTTCCAGGCGGTGGGAAATATAAACTATTCCCACGCCTTTGTCACGGAGTTGCCGTATAATGCGGAATAGTTCTTCTATTTCTGATTCAGCAAGCGCTGAGGTAGGCTCATCCATTATAAGCACCTCAGAACTGAAGGAAAGTACCTTTGCTATCTCAACCATCTGATGTTTGGCTACAGTTAGATTTGCCACTTTTGTTTGCGGATCCAAATCTAAATGAATCATATCTAGCAGTTCTTTTGTTTTCTCATTTATTTGGTTTTCATTCAGTATAAAATTTAAGCCCTTTCGGGGTTCTCGCCCGATGAAAATGTTTTGGGCAACAGTAAGGTGGGGCATCAAATTTAGTTCCTGGTGAATTATGCTTATCCCCATGTCCCGGGCGGCTCTTGGACTTGTGATTTCAACTTCCTTGTCTTTATAAAAGATATGGCCTGAATCTTTAGAATATATTCCCGCAAGCACTTTCATCAGCGTTGATTTGCCTGCGCCATTTTCCCCTACCAGAGCATGGACTTCACCAGCACGCAGTTCAAATCTTGCCTGATTTAACGCATGGACACCCGGGAATGATTTCTCGATACCTTCCATTTTTACAAGAATGTCACCCATTCCTACCACCTCAATTATATATTCAAGCGATTCGGAGGTTTGCCCCGAGTATTTCATCAACTATGTTTAAATAAGTATCTTCAGTTACTGTCACATGATACATAACAAGAATTCTAGAACCTTCCATAAAGTGGTCCAAAATTCTTGCAGGCTCTGTAGTCGGCGCCCTCCAGATCCTGTGTTCCAAAAGCATTCCATGCACTGGGTCTGAATATCTTTTCTTCCGGAACATTGTGCATGCATACCGGGACGCGAAGTATTGACGCCAGCGTTATTAAGTCCGCACCTATATGGCCATAGCTTACGGCTCCATGGTTGGCTCCCCAGTTGTTCATCACAGAATAAACATCCCTGAATGCCCCTCTGCCTGTCAATCTCGGTGCAAACCACGTGGTGGGCCATGTGGGGTCTGTACGTTTATCCAGGACATTGTGAACATCTTCAGGCAAATCCACTGTGTAACCTTCGGCTATCTGCAACACAGGGCCAAGGCCTTTGATTATATTTACTCTCATCATTGTGACCGGCATTTTACCTTTTGTGAGGAAATTGGAAGAAAAGCCTCCGCCGCGGAAATATTCTCTGTTGGCCGGCCTCCAGCTGGTGGCGTCAAGACATTTCTTAACTTCTTCTTCGGTTATTTCCCAGAAAGGTTTCATAGCAGGCTCGCCGTTTTTTGTTTGCTGCCCGGTTCCATCGAGCGCAGCCGCTCCAGAATTTATCAGATGTATGATGCCGTTTTCCGCCATACCGGTAAGTTCTTTGCCGGTAACGCGTTTTACTGCATCAGGACTCCAGTAAGTCCTGACATCAGCAAAGATTTGAGCGGTATTCGTCAAAAGATAGCCGAACAGCATGGCTACGCCATTAAGGCTGTCGTTTTCGGTGGCCATTATGTAGGGAGCCCTTATGCCGTTCCAGTCAAAGGATGAATTGAGTATGGCCTCCATGAAATCTCCATTGGGGAAGTGGTCTGTCCATTGTCTCTGTCCCTGGAAACCGGCTGCTATGGCGTTGTGGCCCTGCGCCTCCTCCACGAAACCCAGTTCGGCCAGCCTTTCATTTCCGACCATGAGATCCCGTGCGATCATTGTCATCTTTACGACAAATTCCCATTCCCAATCTTTTCTTTCTCTGGAAGACTGTATGGCGGGAGAATTGTTGTCTTTGCCTTCTTTACAGTGTTCTTTCACCCATTTGAGCGCTCTTTCAAATTCATCTTTATCGTAAATTTCTTCATCGATTCTGCGGATAAATTCGGACATGTCCACATATTCATTTCTCATACCCAGATAACTTTCAAAGAAATCAGAATTGACAATGGAACCCGCTATCCCCATGGAAACACTTCCCATGGAGAGGTACGACTTTCCTCTCATCAAGGCTACTGCAAGCCCCGCTCTGGCAAATCGCAGCAGTTTTTCTTTAACGTCATCCGGTATTGCTCTGTCAGTTGCATCCTGAACATCACGGCCATATATCCCAAAAGCCGGCAGACCTTTCTGGCTGTGGCCCGCCAGAGCCGCTGCCAGATATACGGCGCCGGGTCTTTCAGTGCCGTTAAAGCCCCAGACTGCCTTGGGAATGTGAGGATCCATGTCTATGGTCTCTGACCCATAGCACCAGCATGGTGTTACAGAAATGGATACTCCGACGCCCTCCCGGGCGAATTTCTCAGCGCACCTTGCCGCTTCCGCAACCCCGCCGATAGTTGTATCCGCTATAACGCATTCCACCGGCTGACCGTTTGGGTATCTGAGATTCTCAGACAGCAATCGGGCGACTGATCTTGCCATTCCCATAGTCTGGTCTTCCAGTGCTTCCCTGACACCTTTGCGCCGGCCGTCTATTATTGGCCGTATTCCTATCTTTGGTAGGCTGCCGATTAATCTGAAATTAGTGTTATTCATTTGCAATTCCTCCTCTTTCTGCAATTTCCAATATTTATGTTATATAAACTATACAATCTAAAATGCAACATCGAAATTCTTTTTAAATTCTTCCGCTTGAGAGGCCGCCACAATCAACATGTTGGCGTAGGGGATAAATTCCCCCGTCCTCACAATAAACTTTACATTTCTGGCCCTCTCCTTAAACTGGCTGTGGGGGATAAGTTCAAACTTCTGGTATTTGAATATGCCTCTCCACGCATTATAGAGTTCGGGACTTACTTTCTGAGTTTCCTCGGCAATCACTATCTTTTCTGCTACAATTTCGCTCAGCACGGCTCTTAGGGTATCCATAAATGTAGGTATTCCTTTTGACAGCGCAAGGTCGATTCGTTTCGCGTCTTTTGGTACAGGAAAACCCGCGTCGCAAATTATGAATTCATCCATGTGGCCGAGGCCCGCGAGCTCTCCGGCCAGTTCCTTGTTTAACACTCCATATTTCTTCATTTCTGTGTTCCCTCCATTTTTGTTAAATTCATCCTCCATCCGGGGTCAGTTGAAGTGCGAACAAGCAGTTTTGTCTTCAATCTGTACATTTTCGGATAATCGGATGTATCCCCGCATATTCTTTTGTACAGAAGATTTGCCGCTGCTTCACCCATCTCCCTCACCGGCTGAACCACTGCTGTAAGCGGCGGGTTTGAAAGGCGCGTGAGTTCCGTGTCGTCAAAGCTCACTATCGCCACATCATCAGGAACTTTTATTTTCATCTCGTCAATCGCGAGCATGGCGCCTATGGTCATGTAGGCATTTGCAACAAAGATTGCATCAGGCGGGTTAGGCAAAGACATCAATTCTTTCATCAGCGTATAGCCGCTCTCCGTAGAAAAGTCGCCAAAACGAACAATATCTCTATCTATCTGTAGATTATAATCTTCAAGTACCCTTAAGTATCCGCGATATCTCTCCTCTCCGGTGGTGACTTCCTGGCGTCCGTTGATGATGCCTATGCGCTGATATCCCTTTGTAATGAGGTGTTCAACCGCCTGGTATGCGCCGTTTACATTGTCCACCAGCACGCAATCACTCTGTATGTCTTTAACCATACGGTCGATAAGAATGACTGGTATACCTCGCTTATTTAGCTCCATAAGATAATTATCCTCATCACTGGTTGGGACTACCAGTATGCCGTCTACCTGCTTTTCCATCAGCATCCTTATTCTTGCTTTTTCTCTATCAGGATTTTCATCACTGTAGCAAACCACCAGGCTGTAACCATAGCCGTTTAAAACATCTTCAACGACCTTGGCTATTTGCATGAAGAATTGACCGTAATCAGGAACGACGAAACCGACGGTGTGAGTCTTTTGAGTCTTCAGGCTACGCGCTATCTGGTTTGGCCTATACCCGAGAAGTTTAATTGTTTTTAAAACCTTTTCCTTTGTTTCCTCCTTAACTTTCTCCCCATTTAGAACTCTGGAGACCGTTGCGGTTGAAACTCCTGCTTTTGCTGCCACGTCTTTTATGGTCGGCATTTTTATATCCCTTCCCTGTTTTATATTGCAGATATGTTTGAAACGATTTCTGCGGATTTTTAATTTATTTATGTAATCGTTATCTTTTTTAATTATATAATTCGATATTAAATTCAAAATTCCTTCTCGATATATAAAATTTTTTTGTTATGAAGGATGACATCAAACATTTGCATAAAATAAAGCCCGGCTTTTACGCTGGACTAAAAACATATCTATATGAGAGTCTTTATGAGAGTCTTTAACTTCCTGTTTACTTTTGTGTAGTAAATTATATCAAGCATATCGGCGATTACTCCTGCGCCTCGTGCAAAGAGAAGACCCCTTAGAAGAGACCCCAGTATGGGAATTTTAAATGGAATGTTTGATATGGAGAATATTCAAGATTTACTCCTATGGCAATAATTACGGATATGACAACTGTTATGATATTTTTTTTCTCCTCCTGAGTCCACTTTGTCAGATGGTTTGACACTATATTCCCTAGCTGATATAAAAATGAAATCCGCTGCCGGAGATGGCCCGGCAATCATATCTTCTTATGAAAATAATTATAAACCTCTTCCGCTGCCTTCCGGTTCATCCCCGGAACTTTAGACAGTTCATCCACCGAAGCCTTTTTTATGCCTTCAACGCTTCCAAGGGTGCGAAGCAGGGCCAGCCTCCGGACTTTGCCTATGCCGGGGATATCATCCAGCGCAGAATGAAGGTTCCTTTTTGCGCGCAGATTTCTGTGAAATGTAACAGCAAAGCGGTGAGCCTCATCCCGGACCCTTTGCATCAAATACAGCGCTTCAGAATCCCGGGGGAGAATGATGGGGTCGTCTCTATCCTCCACAAAAATATGCTCGAATTCCTTGGCAAGGCCAATAGTGGGAATATATTCAAGGTTTAACTCTCTGAGCGCTTCCCTGACATACTTGAGCTGGCCCTTCCCTCCATCTATGAGCAGTAAATCCGGCAGTTCTTTGAATTTTTCATCTCCTTCCAGCGCTCTCTTAAACCTGCGGGTTACGGCTTCCTTCATGCTCTCAAAATCATTTGGACCTTCCACGGTTTTGATCTTGAACTTGCGATAATCCTGTTTTTTGGGACTGCCATCTTCAAAGACAACCATGGATGCCACAGATTCGGCGCCCTGAGTGTTGGATATGTCAAAAGCTTCTATGCGGCCGGGAATTTCTTCGAGATTCAAATATGCTTTAAGCTCCTCCAGAGCCTTCCGATTCTTCATCTTTTCCCGGCATTCCGCGCTTTCCCTCTGCTCTAGATAGCTCCGGGCATTTTCCTCCACCATCTGCGCCAGCTTCTTTTTCTCGCCGCGACTTGGAACGGTGATGAATACTTTAGAGCCTTTTTTCCGGGTAAGCCACTCCCTAATGGTGGCGATATCTTCGACCTCTTCGTCCACAATGATTTCTTTCGGTATAAACGATGCGCTGTCGTAAAATTGTTTTATAAAAGATGCGAGTATTTCCTTTCTTTCGGCACCTTCGGTATTTTTCAGCATAAAGGGCTCGCGTTCTACGAGTTTGCCCTCCCTCACGAAAAATACCTGAACACATACTATGCCAACGCCTCTCGCCATGGCAATCACATCTTTGTCGGCCGTGTCAAAAGACACGATCTTTTGTTTTTCCAGCACTTTTTCCAGAGCCAGTATCTGATTTCTCAATACAGCCGCCCATTCAAAGTCGAGGCTTTCAGCTGCCTTTTCCATCTTCTGCCTGAGAATATCAATAAGCGTCTGCTGCTTGCCTTCTAAAAACATTATTATATTTTTAATTATTTCATTGTAATCGTTTACATCTATTTTGCCCTGGCAGGGAGCAAGACAGCGGTTTATATGGAAATTCAGGCATGGTCTTTCCTTTATCGGCACTTCGCTCAAATCCTTTTTGCAGCTTCTCACCGGAAATATTTTTCTTATCACGTCTATGGCTTCTCTCATCGCCCCGGCATCGGCATAAGGGCCGAAATATCTTGCGCCGTCTTTTTTCACTTTCCGCACCACCAAAAGGCGCGGAAACTTTTCGTTTAATGTAATTTTTATATAGGGATACTGTTTATCGTCCCTGAGAAGGATATTGTATTTGGGGCGATGAAATTTTATGAGGTTGCATTCCAGAATCAGGGCTTCCACTTCAGAATCCGTTACGATATATTCAATGTCCTCTATCATGGGCACCATGGAAGCCACTTTGACGGGAAGATTTTTTGACGACTGAAAATAGGACCTTACCCGGTTCTTTAGAGAAACGGCCTTTCCCACGTAAATAATTTTGCCTCTCTTATCCTTCATTATATAAACTCCGGGTCTTTCCGGAAATGAAGCTATCCTTTCGGGATTGAACATAAATAACCCCTCCCACTTTATTGGGGCCACTCCTTCGCCTACCCCGCCTAGTCGGGGATGTTCCTCCACCTCCCCCAATATCATAAGCCGGATGTTGGAAGTCGGAATAGCAGGATTTGCCTTTCGGCAAATCCTGCTTAATCTGACCTCTGAAGTCCGACCTCTGCTATAAGCCGGCGCGTCCCCACACTGCTATCTCCTCTAAAATAAGGTGTGGCATTCAATATTATATCACGGATGAGAATGTTCCCGATTTTCCGCAGCCGTATGGTTTACATGGTCGAATCCTTCTTTTATAATGTGCTCCACATGTTCATCATCAAGTGTATAGAAAACCTGCTTTCCGTCCCGCCGAAATCTTACCAGATGCGACGTTCTCAAAATTCTCAGATGATGAGAAACATTTGATACAGTTGCGCCCAGGATTGTGGCAATATCGCAAACACATAGCTCTTCTTTAGAAAGCAGATAAACTATCCTTGCCCTTGTCTCATCCGCCAGCACCTTGAAAAGCTCAGCCAACCCGGTCATATCCGGAACTTTTCCCATAAGTTTTTTCACTTTATCCTCATTCAAAAAAAATACATCGCAAAAATCGTCGTCCCGAGTCAATTTTCCTTCCATAAAATCCTCCGAGCAAAATTTTTTCTGATATTCATTTTTTATTATATCAGATACTCAACTTTTTTTATATCGCCGGAGGTTATTTTTTCCCTCACAAAAACCTCACAATTTAGCCAAATTTTCACCAAAATTCGAGGTTATAATATAATTGCAACCAGCAGGAGGAACTACCAACAGCAAGGCTAATCCTCCTAAAATCCCCCTTTATTTACAGGGCCAAAAAGCCCTTCTATCGGCAGGTTATGTTTCCTGCCGCTTTTTTTTAATGAAAATTGTCAAAACCAGCCCCAGTTCATAGAGCCCCCACATAGGCAATGCCAGTGCTATCTGGGAAAAAGCATCCGGAGGAGTTATCACAGCCGCAACAATAAAAATTAAAATGACAGCATGCCCTCTGTATCTTGCCATGCTCTCACGATCTAAAAGTCCGCCAGCCGCAGCCAGCATCATTATAACTGGCATTTGGAATGCGAGGCCGGAAGCAGCGGCGATATTTATCACAAGCGATGAGTAATTGGCGATTGAAAAGAGGGGCATGAGAGAAGGTTGGGAAAACTTCAAAAAAAACTTAATTAATGCTGGGGTGATTATAAAAATTCCGAAAAAAACCCCGCAAAAAAATAGAAGAAAAGACAGCATCCCCAAAAATAAATAAAATTTTCTCTCATCAATTGTAAGGGCAGGAACTATGAATTTCCAGAATTCAAAAAAAATAACGGGTAGGGATAACAATAACCCGCAAAAAAATGAAAGCTTCATTTTTGCCATTAAGGCTTCCTGTGGGCTTATATAAATAAGGGAAACGTTCCCCGGCAGCAGCAAATTATTTGTTCTGTGCCAGAAAATAAAGCTCACCACAGAAAAAACAATAATAGAAAAAATGCAGGCCATAAGTCTTGCTCTCAGTTCTTTTAAATGTTCTATCAGTGGCATTTTTTTATAAAAAAAATCGTTATGCTGATTTGACATTTATTGCAAATCATCACCCTACATTTTGTATAAATAAATTATACGTCTGTTTTAAGACGGTCTTCATCAAACGACTTTATTTCCTATCTATATCGTCTTTTACATCCCTTATGGCTTTTTTGAATTCTCCCAGTGCTTTTCCCAGGGCATGTCCCACTTCCGGCAGTTTTCCCGGCCCCAGGATGATAAGCGCCAACACCAATATAATAATGAGTTCAGATGTGCCTATATTAAACATGCGATATCATCAGCTCCATTTTGTTTTTAAAAATATTTTGCACGCACATATATGTCTTAATTTATAGTATTTTAAAGGAACGGTGAAAATATACCGTTCCTTTAAAATGCCTGATTAAATCTCATATATTTGTGTTACAACCCCATAATGGATTTATCTTCTTCCAGCACATTTCCCTCCCATACATATTTCCTGGTTTCAGCCACCAGAACGCCGCTCAATGCAAGGAGGGATACAAGGTTGGGAATGGCCATAAGGCCGTTCATTATATCCGAAAAAGCCCAGACTATGTCAAGGGTCGTTACAGCTCCCACAAAGGCAGCTATTACCCATAGCCACCGGTAAGGTTTGACGGCGCCTGTACCGAATAGATATTCCACTGCCTTTTCACAATAATACGACCAGCCCAGAATTGTGGAATATACGAATGTCAAAAGGCCTATTGTGAGAGTGATGGGACCGATGATCGGAATCTGATCAAACGCCATCTTGGTAAGTTCTGCTCCCTTGAGTCCGGTCTGCCATGCGCCTGTTGCAACCAGCACCAGGCCCGTCATAAGGCATATAACCACCGTATCCCAGAATGTTCCCGTCATCTGGACCAGCGCCTGTCTTGCGGCATTGGGCGTCTGGGCGGCTGCTGCGGCTATGGGCGCACTGCCCAAGCCAGATTCGTTGGAGAATAGCCCTCTTGCGACACCGTATCGGATGGCAGCCATCATGGTGGCTCCGGCAAATCCTCCCACCACAGCCTGGCCGGTAAAAGCGCTTTTTAGTATGGTGACTATGGCTCCGGGCAGTGCAGTAATATTCATCCCCAAAATAATAAGGCATCCCAGTATATAGATTATTGCCATGAAAGGCACCAGAGCCTCGCATACTCTAGCTATGCTTTTAATGCCCCCGATAATGACTATCCCTGTCAAAAACGCTATGACAACACCGGTCACCCAGGGAGGGATATTGAAGGTTGCTTTTACCATACCCGCTATTGAATTTGCTTGGGTGGAAACGCCTATTCCGAAGCCGGCAATTGCTGTAAACAGTGCAAATATAACGCCCAGCCATTTCATGCCCAGGCCTCTCTCCAGCACATACATTGGGCCGCCGGCCATTTGACCAATGGAATTTTTTACACGGTATTTAACCGAAAGAAGCGCCTCCGAATATTTTGTGGCAATGCCGAAGACCCCGGTAATCCACAGCCAGAATACCGCTCCCGGACCGCCCAACCCTACTGCCGTAGCCACACCAACTATGTTTCCAGTGCCTACAGTGGCTGCAAGAGCGGTTGTGAGTGCCCCAAAGTGGCTGACGTCTCCTTCGCCTTCAGAAGTCCTGGTGAGCGAAAGCCTAATTGCGGGGAATATGTATCTTTGAATTATTCGTAGCCTGAAAGTCAAGTATATATGAGTACCGACTAAAAGTGCCAGCATAGGCGGTCCCCAGACCATGCCATCAACCGCATTCAAAAAATTTTTCAATGCTTCCAAATCAAACCCTCCTGTTAATAATTATTAATAATAATGCTGTTTTAATCGCTGTTGATGCTAAAGCATAAGCACACCTCCCTTGTCTTCAGCAAAAGCCTTTTTGTGACTTGCTGATGTCCCTGAATTTTATAAAGGCATGCGAAATTTATAAATATATTATACATTATTTTTTTGCAAAATACATACCAATGTAATATTTTATAATTTTATTGCTATTGTATAATCATTGCAATTTTACAATGGAACTTTCTGTTTCCAAAGTTTCCATTCGTGCAGGATATGTAAAATTCAATGTCGAATAATTATGATTAACACGGCCACAGGGGGTGCGATTTTGAAAAAAAACAGATACCGCATACGGTTTACCGACAGGGTCGGTATGGTGCGCGATATTTCAGAAATAGTGGCAAAATACGGGGCCAATATCCTTTCTCTTTCCGTTCGGCCCGGTGAAATTTATCTTCAAATGGAACCATTAAATGAAGAAGAATTGCGTTATATCGTCCAGACCATCGCTTTGATACGGGATGTATATGAAGTCACTCCCATTGAATGGATGCCGCATGAACTGGCGGAACAGCAGCTCGTAAACGTAATAAATTCTGTTCAAGAAGGAATCCTGTCAATAAACGGCAGCCTTGTCATAAGCACCTGCAATCTGAGGGCAATGGAGCTTCTCGGATTGGAACGGCCGCCTCTGGGAAAGTCGTTGCCCGATGTTTTAGAGCTTCCGCCGGAAGTCTTAAAGTCGTTTCGCGATGGTATAACGCTGGAACAGAAAGAAATCAGCATTTCCACTCCCCGGGGCCGGTTGAGAGTCATGTTAAATTCAAGACCCGTTTTTGACGATAGAGGCAAACCGGCAGGCGCCGTGATGAGCTTTCAAAAAATGTCCGAATTGCGCAGACTGGCTCACTCGCTAACCCGGCCTGTAATGGTGACCTTCGACGATATAATATATGAAAGCAGAAAAATGAAGGAAATAATTGATCTAGCCAGAACAATCGCTCACGGCGATTCCACAGTGCTCCTTCGCGGGGAAAGCGGTACCGGCAAGGAGCTGTTCGCGAGAGCCATTCACATGGCCAGTTCCCGCAAAGACAGACCTTTCGTGGCGGTCAACTGTGCGGCAATCCCGGATACTCTTCTGGAAAGCGAGCTTTTCGGCTATGCCGATGGGACATTCACCGGTGCGAGAAAGGGAGGGCGGCAGGGGCTTTTCGAATTTGCCCATCATGGTACCATTTTTCTCGATGAAATTGGTGAGCTGCCTCCTTATGTTCAGGCCAAACTTCTGAGAGTGCTTCAGGAGGGCAGCGTCCGAAGGCTGGGCGAAATGGAAGAAATGCATGTGGACATCCGCGTCATAGCCGCAACCAACCGCCCTCTGGAAGAAATGATTGCACGGGGCGATTTCAGGCAAGACCTTTTTTACAGATTAAACGTTATTCCCATCTATCTTCCTCCGCTCAGAGAGCACAAAGAAGACATTCCTGTGCTGGTGAATTATTTCATAAACAAATTCAATCAGCGGTTAGGCAAGAAAGTCCAGGGAATATCCACGGAAGCCATTGATTGCCTGATGCGCTACGACTGGCCGGGCAATGTGAGAGAATTGGAAAACGTTATGGAAAGGGCCATGAATCTATCCGCGGAAAATAAAATTAACATAAGGGATATAGTAATTAATGCCCCGAATTTCCTGGCATCACCTCATGAAAAATATTTTCACTTAAAAGATGCAGTGAGAGAAACCGAAAAGGAAACGCTGATGCGTGCGCTTTCGCAGGGGGGAAGCGCCAGGAAAGCCGCAAAAATACTGGGAGTATCCCATACTACGGTGATAAAGAAAATTAAAAAATACGGCTTGTCGAATTTGTAATTTCCATATGGAACTTTTTATTTCCATATGGAAATTATCTTTTGTTGCTTATATTGTTTTTTTATTATATAGTGTGCTGAAAAAAGACTTTATCTTCATTATTTAATCTCTGGCATGATTCTTGCTTATAATAAAACACAATATAAAAATGAAATCAATCGACTTTCAGAGGAGGAAGAAATTATGATAGTTGGTGTTCCCAGGGAGATAAAAGCCCAGGAAAACCGTGTGGCCATGACTCCCTCCGGTGTTGATTCCATGGTGGCTGCCGGTCATATAGTGCTGATTGAAAAGGGAGCTGGAGAAGGCGCGGGTTTCCCCGATGAAAGCTACAGAGCAGTAGGTGCGGAAATAGTGGCGGATGCAGCCGAAGTTTGGGGCCGCAGCGATATGATAATAAAAGTGAAGGAACCGTTGCCTTCAGAATACGCACATTTCAGGCAAGGCCTCATTCTATTCACATATTTGCACCTGGCTCCCGAACCCGAACTTACAAAAGCTTTAATGGACAAAAAGGTTGTGGCCATTGCTTATGAAACGGTGCAAAAAGCAGACAGAAGCCTGCCTTTGCTCACCCCCATGAGCGAAATCGCCGGCCGTATGGCGGTACAGGTGGGTGCCGCTTATCTCGAAAAAATAAATGGGGGCAAAGGCGTCCTGCTGGATGGAGTGGCAGGAGTGCCTCCCGCCTCGGTGTTGGTGGTGGGCGCCGGAACTGTGGGTACCAGTGCAGTGAAGAGAGCAGTGGGCGTGGGCGCAAGAGTGACAGTGGCGGATATAAACATTGACAGGCTGCGTTATCTGGAAGATATTTTCAGAAATAGCATAGAAACCCTCTATTCAAACAGGTTCAACCTTATGGAAGCTGTAAGCGGCGCAGATTTAGTCGTAGGTTCAGTCCTTATTCCCGGTGCAAAGGCCCCTAAGCTCATTACCGAAGAAATGGTGAGGAATATGAAGCCCGGCAGTGTCATTGTTGATGTTGCAATCGATCAGGGAGGATGCGTTGAAACCATTGACCATCCCACCACCCATGCTGATCCGGTTTTCGTAAAACACGGTGTCGTGCACTATGCAGTGGCCAACATCCCCGGCGTAGTTCCCAGGACATCGACCCTTGCTTTGACGAATGCCACATTGCCGTATGCCCTTAACTTGGCGAACAAGGGCTGGAAACAAGCCGTATTGGATGACCCGGCCCTGGCAAAAGGCATAAACGTTCTCGATGGAAAAGTAACATTCAAAGCTGTGGCTGAAGCCCATAATCTTCCTTATTTCCCTGTGGAAGATATATTGAAGGGCATGTAAACATAAATCCCCGGATTTACCGGGGATTTTTAAGTTTCATCTTTATTATCCATGCCTTCCGGCAAAGAAAAGTAGAAAATGGTGCCGCCTTCCGGGCAATTTTTTGCCCAGACGCGGCCGCCGTGAGCTTCTATGATGTTTTTAACGATGGCGAGGCCCAAGCCTGTGCCCCCTGTTTTTCTTGCCCGAGATTTATCCACTTTATAAAATCTCTCCCAGATAAAGGGAAGTTCTTCCTCGGGTATGCCCGGTCCTCTGTCTTTTACCGAAACCACCACACCGCTTTCGCCTCTTTTGACTTTTATTCTTATCTCCCCATTATTTTCAGCATATCGCATGGCATTGTCGATAAGATTTATCATCACCTGCTCTATCCTGTCTTCATCAGCCATAATCAGCGGGATATCCCCATATTCAGTATGTATATCAACTCCTTTTTTCTGCGAAAGAGGTGCAAGTTTCTTCACAACTCTTCCAATTAAATTTTCAAGGGAAATTTTATCTTTTTTAAGATTCAGATGTCCGCTTTCTATCTGCGATAAATCCAGGAGTTCATTTACCAGGCGCCGCAATCTGAGGGTCTCCTCAAGGATTATATTCAAATATTTGTTCTTCTCTTCCGGGTCTTCGACCATTCCGTCAAGAAGTGCCTCCGTATATCCCTGGAGATAAGACAGCGGAGTCCTGAGCTCATGGGATACATCGCCAACAAATTCCCTGCGCAGGTGCTCAAGCTTCCTTTCTCTGGTAACATCCTGCAATACCGCCACAGCACCCCACAGATTCATGCCCTCATCCATAAGCGGGGCCATTCTCGCGCTGATGATCCTGCCTCTCAGTTTCAGTTCCTCGTTAAGGGGTTTTTTGGTTTCCCGGACTCTGTCAAGCATGGGATAAAGAAGCCTTAGGCCTTCTTTTTCTTCGTCCTCCATACCGCATTGAAGCATAACTATTGCCTGAGGATTCGCCATAATCAGCCTGCCGTCCGCATCGAAGTTCACCACTCCATCGGTCATGCTCAAAAGCACCTTTTTGAGCTGTTCTTTTTCCTGGGACAGGGCGTTAATATTTTTCTTAAGCGCATCTGAAAGGTAATTGATGGTCTTTGCCAGTGTCCCTATTTCATCCTCAGACACCACTTCCACCTTTCCTTCAAACTTGCCTTCCGCCATGCTTTCTGCAAATTTCTTCATCTGCACCAGAGGTCTTGATACCGTCTTGGAAAGCACAAAGCTCAGCGCCGTTGCTATTAAAACAGCGCCCACCGCAGTCAGCAGCATGAGCCGCCGAATCTGCCAAATGGAGTTTTCGATTGAAGCCATGGGGGAATAAAGAATGAGCGCACCCATTACCCCCATTTCGGTTTTTATGGGCAGCGCCACCGTCAGCATCGCGGCACCCAGTTGGGAGATAAAACCTTTATGAATCACGATATTGCCCTTCAACACTTCCGAAAATTCCTTGCTGTCCATCGGCATTCCCTTAAACTTCAGAATATTGGAGCTGGCCTGAATGAGCCCTTGCCTGTCCACAACCACGGCATGGGCATTGATGAATTTGCTGATATCCACCAGCTCAATGGGATCTATCCCCTGCAATATTAATGCTATAAGCTGCTGGCCCTCGTTTATCATTTCGTTCTGTTTTATATTAAAGTAGAAATTTTCAAAAGCACTGGAAAGTATAAGGCCTGAAAACAAAAGAGTAACCACAGTAAGAATAATCATGTACAGCCAGAGTTTAAAAATTATGCTTTTGTTGAAGTTCAGAAGCTTTTTATTGAGGTTCATTTAATCACCTCAAACTTATATCCTACTCCCCATACAGTGGTTATATATGAAGCTGCCCTGCTGCGACCAAGCTTCTCTCTCAACTGTTTCACATGAGTGTCTACCGTTCTGAGGCTGCCGAAAAAATCATATCCCCAGACCTCCTCAAGCAGCTTTTCCCGAGTAAACACTTTGTCTTTATTTTTTGCCAAAAAATACAGCAGGTCGAATTCTTTCGGAGTAAGATCCACTTCTTTCCCGTTTGCTTTCACCAGCCTGGCTTCCGGCTCTATTATTAGCTCCGGAAATTCAAGGGTTTCTTCCTGCTCCTCGCTCGGCCCCATGCGGCGGAGAAGGGCTTTAACCCGCGCGGTAAGCTCCCTGGGGCTGAAAGGTTTGACCACATAATCGTCAGCCCCCAGCTCGAATCCCAGCACTTTATCGAATTCCTCTCCCCTTGCAGTCAGTATGATTACGGGTATGTCGTATTTTTTTCGGATTTCCCTGCATACTGTCCATCCGTCCACCACCGGCAGCATTAAATCAAGTATAATAAGGTTGTATTTCGTCTTATTTATCATTTCAAGAGCCTGCTGGCCGTCGTAAGCCTCATCTACTGTGTAACCTTCTTTTTCAAGATAAAGCTTGACCAATTCAACCATGCGCTTTTCGTCGTCCACCATGAGTATCCTGATATCCGCCATGCATATATCCTCCTCTCTCATCCTCTTGCTACAAAAAAAGGTCAAGACATTTCTTGACCGCATTGCTTCTTTTATTATAGATTCTCATCAATATTAAGTCAATATTTTCTTTCAAAATGTTTAATCTATTTCACGCTCCTCATTTCTCCGGTAGATTTGTCGATATAATAATCGCCTTTAATCAAAAGTTCGGATATTGGGACTATCTCGTATCCCCGCTTTTTCAATTCAACAATAATGGGTTCAAGCGCTTCCGCCGTATGTTTGCCGTTGTTGTGAAACAGCACAATTGAGCCGGGCTTTATCTGTTTCATGACTCTGTCGTATATGGCGCCGGCGCTCAAATCCTTCCAGTCGAGGGAATCCACATCCCACTGGATTACAAGATATCCCATTTCGTTAGCTGTGGTTATGAGAATGTTGCTGTAGTCTCCAAAAGGCGGCCTGAAGAGTTTGGCGTTTTGACCCGTTAGTTCTTTTATTTTGTCATGTGTTTCTTTAATTTCGCTTATTATTTTCTCTCTTTGAATGCGGCCCATTTGAGGATGTGTGGCTGAGTGGTTGCCGATTTCATGGCCTTCTTTTGCTATCAGTCGTGTCATATCCGGGTATTTTTCCATCCAGAATTTCACCAGGAAAAATGTTGTCTTGATATTATGTTTTTTCAGTATATTCAGCAGCTGTGGTGTAATATCCGAGCCCCACGCGGCATCAAAAGAGATGGCCACTTTTTTTTCGCTACATTCCACTCTGTAGATGGGTACCAGCCGATCAAGCCTGCCAAAAGCTCCCACGGACTTAGGCAATCCTGTATACAGCATTGAATAAAAAACTGCAACCATAGTCGCAAGACTCACAATCCACGCAATAATATTTTTATATTGCTGTTTCCTCATTATTTCGCCCCCTCGCTATATCTATTAATTTGTATTCAACAAATAAATCCATTATGATTAATCTTTTTGCTTCGAATATATCCCGTTTTATTTGAATAAAATTTTAATATAAAGGAGGGGAGTTTCTATGATATCTATTTATCAAAAAAAAGGTATATTTATAGGCGTAATATGGAGTTTTATCGCCTGGATTCCTTATTATACCGATCATATGGGAGCAATCCGGCAGGTTATGGGAATTCCTGCTGCCCTGGGATTGAATCTTGAACTTTCGCTCGGCCGCGGCGATGCCTTTGTTTACAGTATTCTGCTTGGCGCTGGTCTAGGTTTTGTTTTTGGAAGCTTGATGGACTTTATTAAAAATGGAGTAAAAATAATCGGGTTGTTTCCCCATAAAAAGAGAAGGCTGCTCAGAAGGGGGCTGTAGTTTTGCTCCTATGGAAGACCTTCATTGCAACCTTTTTGCTGGTTTTTCTTGCAGAACTGGGGGATAAAACTCAGCTTTCCACAATGCTTATGGCAGCACATAACGAATCTATTATTAGCGTATTTTTGGGAGCGTCGCTTGCTTTGATTGCAAACACGGTCATAGGAGTATATCTGGGAACCATTATTTCAAAGATGCTGCCTCTGCATTACGTCCACATAGGCGCCGGTATTGCTTTTCTAATCATCGGAATACTGCTAATCACTCAGAAATTATAAGCTCGCAGAATGCGCAGTTTTGTACCCCCTCCCTCATGTGTATAAAAATAATTTCCGCAGTATCTTTTAAAAGCCTTATTTGGTATAATAAAAGAGGGAAAAAAGTATTGATGGGGGAGGGATATTTTGTCTCTGGATTCTATATTTACTCTTTTTGGAGGCCTGGGCCTGTTTATTTACGGAATGAAACTAATGGGCGAGGGATTGGAAAGGGCGGCCGGAGACAGGCTGAAATACCTTCTGGAACTCCTCACCAGAAACAGAGTAATGGGAGTGCTGGTGGGGGCGCTTGTTACCAGCATAATTCAAAGCAGCAGCGCTACCACAGTGATGGTGGTGGGCCTCGTAAACGCGGGGCTTATGGACCTGATGCAGGCTATAGGTGTTATAATGGGTGCCAATATTGGGACAACCATGACAGCCCAGCTAATCGCATTCAAATTTACAAAAATTGCCTTGCCTGCCGTCGGCCTTGGTGTTGCGGTCCACCTCTTCGCAAAGCATAAAACCCAAAAATTCATAGGCCAGATTATTCTTGGCTTCGGCCTCCTGTTTTTCGGCATGCAGACCATGGAGGTAGCGCTAAAGCCTCTGGCTAAAATGCCGGAATTTATAAGCTTTATGGCTAATTTTGGAAAAACGCCCTTGCTGGGCGTGGTGGCAGGGTTTCTGACCACTGGAATAATTCAGAGCAGCAGTGCCACCATAGGCATTCTTCAGGCACTGGCTGATCAAGGCGTGGTAAATATTTCCATAGCATTGCCCATATTATTTGGCGACAACATCGGCACCTGCGTTACAGCTCTCCTTTCCAGCATTGGCACCAACATCACGGCTAAAAGGGCAGCCTTGCTTCATCTGATGTTCAATATAATAGGAACTGTTATTTTCTTGCTTGCCTTACCTGTGGTCCAGGTTGCGGTAAGTTATACATCTTCAAACCCGGTGCGGCAGATTGCGAATGCGCACACTTTCTTTAATGTTACAAACACCATCATTCAACTGCCGTTTGCCTTTCTTCTGGTGAAGCTGGTTACTTATATAATTCCGGGAGCACCCGAAATTGTTGAAAGAGGAACCAAATACATAGACGACAGACTGCTGGAAACTCCGCCAATAGCCGTTGCTCAGGCAAAAAAGGAAATCTGCCGCATGGGCAGCCTTGCTCTGGAAACCCTTGCGGACACCATGAATATTTTTCTCTATTACAACGAACAGAAAGCAAGGATAGCCAGAGAAAAGGAATCAGTTGTGAACGAACTGGCGCGCCTCACTACGAGGTACCTGGCCCTGCTTTCAAGGATGCCGCTTTCTACCGATGAATCCAAACAAATAACATATATGATAAATGCAATAAATGATATGGAAAGAGTTGGAGATCATGCCATGAACATCCTTGAACTGGCCGAATACAAGGAAGAACACAGGCTTCCCTTCAGCAATGAAGCCATCAGAGAATTGGTGGAAATGTCTTCCAAAGTGAATGAAACCTTCCAAATGGCCATCGATGCCTTTTTAGCTGGGGATAAAAGTGCTGCAGGCACGATTATCGTAAAGGAAGAAGAAATTGACAGCATGGAGAATACACTCAGAAGCCATCATATAAAAAGATTGAATGAAGGGACATGCAATCCTTCATCCGGCGTAATTTTTCTCGATATAGTCAACAATCTTGAGCGCGTCGGCGACCATGCCTTCAACCTCGCCACATATATTTTAAACATTGATAAAAATTTCAAAGACTTTTCCCGGACAGGAAAGTAGACCATATAAATCCTAACATATTGTTTCTCTCTTCCGGTTATTTTATAAAAAAGGAAGGGGGAATATAAAAATGTCAGCAGGTCAAAGCGGAAAACCCCATGTTGTGAAGGGCATTCATCAAGCCATGGACAATTTTAAGTACGAAGTGGCCAGGGAGCTCAATATACCCGTTTATCAGGGCTCCGAGGATTATTGGGGCAATATCGCTTCCCGTGATTGTGGAGCCGTGGGAGGCCATATGGTCCGAAAAATGATAGAAATGGCAGAAAAGCAGATAGGCGGAAAATAATTCGCAACGGGTAAACTTAAGGTTTACCCGTCAATTTTTTAAGCAAATCTCCCAGTTCGTTTATCTTCTGGCCATAGGCAGCCCAATCTCCCTCACGCTGGGCTTTTATGGCTTCGTCATATAAAGTGGCGGCTCTCTTAATCTGTTCTTCAGCGGTCATCTCTTCCACCGGAACCGTTGGCACGGTTTTTTCAACCGCGGATTCGCCAAAAATCCTGGCAAGGGCAGCTTCAAATGTCCTTTCCATGACCACATGCTCTCCGGATGCCACTACAATCCTGGAAAGTTCCGGGAGCTGGCTCTGTTCACCCTGTATAAATATCGGCCTCACATATAATATGGAACTGTCTATCGGAAGAACCAGAAGATTTCCTCTGATTACCCTGGAACCCCTCTGGTCCCAGAGCGTCAATTGCTGGGATATCTGGGAATCCTGGTTTATACGGGCTTCAATCTGCATGGGGCCGTAAACGGTTTTGTCCTTGGGAAAAAGATATACCACCAGTTTGCCGTAATTTTCACCATCGGATCTAGCCGCCATCCATGCCCTCATGTTCTCGATGGTGGATGGAGTAAAAGGCAGCATCAGCACCTGCTCCGGCTTTGACTCACCAGGCAGCTGGAGTATGGTATAGTAGGGCTCCATCTTGTTTCTCTCGCTGCCGTATATCTCATCGGGAACCTGCCATGCATCCTCCTTGTTGTAAAAAACCCTCGCATCCTCCATGTGATAAAGAGTGTATATCCTTGCCTGCATCAAAAACAAATCCTCAGGGTACCGAATATGAGCTTTCAGCTCTTCCGGCATGCTGATCATAGGCTTGAACATATCGGGGAAAATGGCGCTATAACTTTTTATTATTGGATCGCTGTCGTCTGCAATATAAAAGTCAACCGTGCCATTGTAAGCATCAATAACCGCTTTTACCGAATTCCTGATATAATTTATATCGTTTATTGGCTCCGAATACGGATACCTGTCTGTTGTCGTATATCCATCCATCATCCAGTACAACCTTCCTTTTGCTACCACCAAGTATGGATCCCGGTCAAACCTTAAAAAAGGCGCGATCTTAGCAGTCATTGTCTTTATATCTCTGTCGAACATAATCCTGCTATTGGCATCGAAGTTGTTTGAAACAAGCAGCTTATAATCCCAAAAACGCATGGCAAAAAGCAGCCGCGACCATATGTTGAGAGGAATTCCGCCCTTCCCCCTGTATTCGTTATAAACATTGGATTCTCCAGACGGATAATCAAACTCTGGAGTCTTGGAATTCACCACAACATAATCTCTGGTGAGCTCTCCAAAATATATGCGCGGCTCATCTACCTTCAATGCCGGGTCCCCGGCAACAGGCGGAATGTCTTTTATGAAAAAATTGGGCAGGCCTTCAGCAGTAACGGTATTGACGGGGCTCATCACCAGGCCGTAACCGTGGGTGTATTGAAGCCGCCGGTTTACCCATGTTTTAGCCCTTTCCTCAAGCCTCGCCTGGTCCAGTTCTCTAGCGGCCAGCATTACCTGGCGCAGTTGGCCGTTTATGGTATATCTATCTACATCCACCTGATTGAAGTCGTAATAATAACGTATGCGCTGAAGCTGGTTATATGTCTGCTGAAGGGGCCTGTAGTCCCACAAACGCAGCGTCTTTACCGTAGGGCTGTTCATTATTGCATCCGCTGACACGTTTTCCCTTACCGGAAACTCCTTCCTTTCCACTCGATCAAGGCCGTAAGCTTTTAATGTGAACTCAATATTGGTTTTAAGATAGGGTTCTTCCTTTACAAATTCATTTGGCGTTACCTGAAATTGCTGGATAAAAGCGGGATATATCCCCTGGAGAAGCACAGAAGCTGCAACCAAAATCCCAAGAGTCCAAAGCAGCAATCTGGGTCTTTTTGCCGCAAGGTTAATTAGCAGCATGAAAGCCAGAGCAATGGATATCATCATCAATATCTTCAAGCCCGGAAGTACTGCATGTATATCGGTGAAACTTGCTCCAAAGGCCACTCCCCTGGGCGAATAAAGCAAATTAAACATGGATAATCTGTAACCGTAAGCCTTCAATGCGAAAAATACAGCAAGCAGCACCGTCACCTGTTTTTCCCGGGCAAGAACGAAAAGCCACCGGGCTGGGCCTTCTTCCACATGAGTTGTTATATAAAGCAATGCAACGGAAAACATTGTAATGGAAACCGCGCTAACAGCCAGTTCGTAAACCGCCTGCAAAAATGGAAGTTTAAATATGTAAAACCCTATGTCAATTTTAAATATGGGATCTATTATGCCAAAACTCACGGGGTGCAAAAACTTTTGAACCGCAAGCCAGTAAGTTGATGTAAAAGCCGTAAAAATCAGCGCCATCACCAAGCTGAATAAAAAGATAAAAATTTTCATCCATTTACCGGATAAAGCCCTGGAAATGGCATCGTTCACTATGCCCTCCCTGTATTTCAAGCTCCATACCCTTGAAAGGCTGCGGCCGGCCAAGAGCAGATTAAAATAGAGAAATGCGAAGAAAATTGCACCGCTTATCAGCCTAACAGCCCATCTGGAATAAAGAATAATCCAGAATACATTTAAATATCCTGCGGATTTAAACCACATTATTTCCGTAAAAAAGCCCGTCAACGTTAAAACAGCAGCAGCAATAATCAACAAAATGCCTGCAATCTTAAGTTTGTAGTCCACCCGAATTACCCTCCTTCTATTCGGTTATATTATTATTATGAATTACCAATATGATTTTATTTTAGCACATATTCGGGAAAAAAAACAAAAGAGCAAGGCAAATCAAGCCTGCTCTTCTGTGGATTGCTCCTTATGTGTTTCGTCTTCTTCTATTTTTCTTCCGCAATAAGGGCATATCCAGACTTTTAAGTCTGCAGCAGAGTACGAGCGTTTATTGCAGTACGGACATGTGGTATAAGGCACTATAGACCCCCCAAACCTTCTGTTAACCCTGATTCCTCCGCTTCGCTCTTTTTATATATCTATAAGTATTATAATTCCCCATTTTTTTCTCAAATCCTGCTGATATTATCAAATTTAACAATTCTTTTTTGGGGTGTGATGATATGAATGTTTTTTTTAAGATTTTTACATACAGCTTCATATCGGGCTTGGCCGTAATAATAGGAGGATATCTCGGCACCAAGAAAATTCCAGACAAGCTTCTGGCTTTCGTGCTGACCTTCGGGTCCGGCGTGCTCCTGGCAGTGCTTTCGTTTTCACTGATGCATGAGGCTTACCGGCAATCGGGCCCCGTTTATACCTCTTTGTCTTTTCTGATGGGGGGCATCAGCTTTTTTGTAATTGAAGGGCTTCTGACAAAGCATGTTGCCCACGGAACAGGCATGATATTGGGAACCGCCCTGGATGATTTGCCCGAAGCCTTGAGCATGGGCATAGGCTTTGCAACTAATAGCGGCAGGCTGGGTATAGTGCTTGCCCTTTCAATATTTCTCCATAACATTCCGGAAAGCCTGTCTTCCACATGCGACCTCATACTCGAAGCCCGTCTATCCCCAAGATCGGCAATGGTATTGGCTCTTCTGATAGCACTTCTGGACCCTTTTGCAGCGCTCATGGGTTATTACATCCTGAGGAACTTGAACCCTGTATGGCTTGGCATGATCATGGCTTTTTCGGGTGGCTCCATTCTTTTTATGACGGGTACAGACATGATACCTAAAGCTCATAAAATAGGAACGCGTCTGGAAAACCTCGGTCTTCTAGCCGGGTTTCTGGCAGCTTTTTTACTCAGCCGATTGATGTAAAAAGGGTATCACAAAAATCATCCCCGAAAAATAAGATATACAATGGGAGGGATGATTATGTCTATTCAACCGCTGAGAGGCCCAATGGTTTTTAATAGCCGGGAACCCTATCCCGCTATCGCCGTGGAAAGACCAAACAGAGAATATGCCGAAATACTCATGGGAGACTATGCAGGCAGGGATAGCGAACTTACCGCAATACTTCAATATGTTTACGGCAATCTGGTCGTGGCCAATACAGATGTGGCACGCCTTTTAATGGGCATTTCGCGAGTAGAGATGCATCATCTTCACATGCTTGGAGAAACAATAAAACTGCTCGGTGTTGATCCCCGCTATCAATATTTGGGAAAATACTGGAATGCAGGATTTGTAAATTACGAGCGCGACATGTGCCGCATTCTCCGCATCAATCGCGAAGGGGAGTTGGTTGCCATCCAGGAATACAAGAGGCAGGCTGCTGGAATCGATGATGAATATGTGAAGAAACTTTTGCTGAGAATTGCCCGAGATGAAGAAGTGCACGCCAGATTGCTGGGCGAAGCCATGGAAAAATATTGCAAATAAGAATAGCGAATGCGACAGAGGGACGGTTCTGTCTCTGTCGCATTTTTCTTTCTAAGACAGTCTGCTTGCCTGCTTGGTTTTTGCAGTTTATGTTGTTCCTGTGTCTTGTGAAAATATTCGAAATACTATTGCCAGAACCTTGAAATGCATGATAAAATAGGTTAGGGGACAAGCTCCTTTTCAATGGTCTTTTTCCATGGCAGGGAAAGGAATGGGCCCCAATGAAGTAGAGAATCCGGCAATTCTAATCGTTTTGGGAGGCGTCGTTATTGTGGAGAGCATTGATGTTGCCAAAATAGCTATTAAAATGGCCCTTTCAACCCGCAGTGAGGAACACGAATTGAAAGAATCCTACGGCAGGATGCAGGTTCGTGTAGCGGCGGTTGATTTTGGAGGAGACTTTACAAATTCCATAAAAAAAATAATCGAAAGGTCAGTAGTAGCTGCTAAGCGGGAAGGGGTAATAGAAGAAACCCACGTACTGGAAGGCGCCGTGGTGGGGGCAACCCGGGAAGCCATTTCCCAAGTCATGCAGAAAGCCCTGGGGTTGAATGTCGGCGGAAAAATAGGAATAGCCCGATGCGGCGAGCACATTAGCGTAGCGATGTTCTTTGGAGTGGGTTTTTTAAATCTTAACGAAGTAGTCATCGGACTTGGCCACAGGTCCATCCCCAGTTCATAGGCAAGATATTAAAATAAAAGTTCCCTCGGAGATTTCTCCGAGGATTATTGTGCAGTTTTGAGAACCATGGCAAAAAGATCTTTATCGCTCAAGGAAATGCCCGCCCTTTTGGCTTGTTTAATTAAAAAATTATAGTGCTCAATGGACGCTTCCATCCTGCAAAGTGCGGCATCCACCGCTTCAGGCTCGTTTTTCGCCCATTGAAAAGCCTTTTCGGCCAGTTCTATCTCTTTTCTGGCCCTCGATATTTCCTCAAGCAAGCTTTCCTCCCACTTGGCGCGCTTTGCCTCAGGCTTTCCCGTCATGGCAGCTTCCTCCCATAAGTCTATAATACATTTTATGCAGTTCGGGGAGGAATATGTGAAAATATCCTTACCATGCCATCCAAAATTCTAATGCCGCATGAGCAATGTCCTCACATCTCCTATCATGTAAAGAGAGCCTGCAAAAACAATGACATCTTCAGGGGATGCCGAATCAAGCGCTAGGGCTGCAGCTTCTTTAATTTCTTTTTTTTCGCGCACGCGAATTTTTTTATCATGCATCTTTGAACAGCTTTCTTTCACAACAGCCGCCAGTTTTTCCGCCGAAAGTGCTCTCGGATTGTTCGGGGCTGTGGTTATAATTTCATCGGATGCTGATACGATTTCTTCTATCATATTTCTATAATCCTTGTCCTCAAGGATTCCGAGCACAAGGATTTTTCTTTTTTGGGGAAAATACTTCAATATTGCTTCTTTCAAGGTTTTTATGCCCGCAATGTTATGGGCTCCATCTATCAGTACGACAGGGTTTTCTTTCAATATTTCCAGTCTTCCCGGCCAGCGGGCATTTTCAAGACCAGAACATATGGCTTCCTTTGGTACATTTATTCCTGAAAGCTCCAGGGCTTCAATGGCACCCACTGCGGTTGCGGCATTCTCCAGTTGATGGTCTCCCAGCAACTTTATTTTTAAATTTTGATAATTGTTTTTTGGGGTAAAAACATTAAAAACTTGACCTTCGAGGCTGTTTTGCACGGGTTCGTATTTAATCAAATGCTTCTGCTCTAGAGAATCATTACAGCCTTTAATTACTCTCATCATGGGGCACGCCAATTCAGTGCATGTTTTTTGTATCACTTGAAGGGCTTCCTGCTCCTGCGGGCCGGATACCACCGGAACGCCCCGTTTAATAATACCGCACTTTTCGCGGGAAATTTCTGCCAGCGTATTGCCCAGATACTGCTGGTGGTCAAAGCTAATGGGAGTTATAACACTCACAAGGGGCAAAACCACATTTGTGGCATCCAGTCTGCCGCCCATGCCCACCTCAAGCACGATAAAATCAACAGCCTGCTCCTTGAAGTAAAGAAACCCAATAGCAGTAACAACTTCGAACTCTGTTGGATGTCCGAGGTTTTTCTGCAGCATGACGGATATGGCGTCCCGTACCTTCTGCGTCAATCTTGCTATATCGTCATCGGATATGTTCCGACCGTTGACTCTTATTCTTTCATTGAAAACCTCAAGATACGGTGACGTATAAAGGCCAACTTTATATCCCGCATGCCGCAGAATCGAATCCAGCATGGCGCAGGTGGAGCCTTTGCCGTTGGTTCCGGCCACATGAATTATTTTTATCCCCTTATGTGGATTACCCAGAGTTTCAAGCAGATTAGTGATGTTCTCCAGTCCCAATTTGGAGCCGAATCTATTCAAGCTATGGATGTATTCCAGTGCTTCTTTGTAACTTGCCATCTTATTCCCTTCTTTCTCGGGGATTGAGTCAGGGGACGGTTCCTTGACTCATTTTCTCCAGAGCTATTTTAGTTCCTCCAGAATTTTAAGGCGCTGGCTTACCTTCATCAACATATCCCGGTAGTCTTTCTCCTTATTGCGCTCTTTTTCCACCACTTCCTGAGGCGCCCTGGACAGAAATCCTTCATTCCCCAGTTTTTTTGACACTCTGTCGATTTCTTTCTCCAGATTTGCACACTCTTTTTTTAATCTCTCGATTTCCGCATCTATATCCACCAGGCCTTCCATCGGCATGAAAATCTCCGCTCCCTTGATTACACCCGTTACAGCCTTATGAGGTACGGGCGCATCCTGGAAAATGAACTCCATATCTTCAACTTTTGCAAGGCTGTAAATTATTTTTATGTTGTCTTTAATAATGTCGCCGATGATGGAATCTCCAATCCTGGAAATTACCTTCACCTTCCTGGCGGGGGATATATTCATCTCGGCCCTGATGTTCCTAATTGAACGCACCGCATCCATAATGACATCCATATCTTTTGCATCCGCAAAATCCCATTCCGGATTATACTCAGGCCATGCTGAAACCATTATGCTCTTTCCTGTATGAGGCAATTTCTGCCATATTTCTTCCGTTATAAATGGCATGAAGGGGTGAAGCAGCTTCAGCGCTCTTTCCAGGGACATCCATAGCACCTGCTGGGTCCTCTTTTTTGCGTGTTCATCTCCACCGTATAAATCAATTTTTGCCATCTCAATATACCAGTCGCAGAACTCACTCCAGAAAAAGTCGTAAATCTTCTGGGCCGCGATTCCGATTTCAAATTTTTCCATGGCTTCTGTTATTTCCTTTGTAATATCATTCAGCCTTTTCAAAATCCAGCGGTCTTTCAGCGAAAGTTTTTCCGCCTCAAAATCACCGGGTTTAAAGCCTTCAAGATTCATTATGACAAAGCGTGAAGCATTCCATATCTTGTTTGCAAAGTTACGGCTTGCTTCCACCTTTTCCTGATAAAACCTCATATCGTTTCCGGGTGCATTGCCGGTACTGAGAGTAAACCTGAGGGTATCGGCGCCGTATTTTTCGATGACCTCCAGCGGGTCTATCCCGTTGCCAAGGGACTTGCTCATTTTCCTTCCAATGGCATCCCTCACCAGGCCCGTGATCACCACATAGGTGAATGGCTCTTTTTTCATAAATTCCATTGCTGAAAATATCATCCTGGCCACCCAGAAGAATATGATATCATATCCCGTAACCAGCACCGAGGTGGGGTAAAAGTATTTCAGGTCCTCGGTATTGTCGGGCCAGCCCAGGGTTGAAAAAGGCCAAAGAGCGGATGAAAACCAGGTATCCAGCACATCAGGGTCCTGCTCTATCCTACTGGATCCACATTTGGGACAGGTAACAATATCTTCTCTCGATACGGTCATTTCGCCGCAGTCCTCACAGTACCACGCGGGAATCCTGTGCCCCCACCATAACTGCCGGGATATGCACCAATCATGGATATTTTCCAGCCAGTTGAGGTATATTTTCGTGAACCTGTCTGGCACAAATTTCACTCTGCCCTGCTTTACAACTTCAATGGCAGGCTCTGCCAGCGGTTTCATCTTTACAAACCACTGCTTGGACACCATTGGCTCGACTACAGTACCGCAGCGGTAGCAGTGGCCCACACTGTGGCTGATATCCTCAATTTTTTCCAGAAAACCTCCCTCTTCCAGGTCCCTTAATATCAGTTTCCTGCACTCATAACGATCCAGGCCGGAAAATTTGCCCGCATTTTTATTCATGCGGCCGTCTTCATCCATTACATTTATAGTTTCGAGATTGTGCCGCAAACCCATCTCGAAATCGTTGGGATCATGGCCTGGAGTCACCTTGACCGCACCGGTGCCGAATTCCATATCCACATAAGAGTCCGCTATTATCGGTATTTCGCGTCCCACTGCGGGCAGGATGAGGGTCTTGCCTATTAGATGACGGTAGCGCTCGTCTTCCGGGTTTACGGCTACGGCAGTGTCGCCCAGCATGGTTTCGGGCCTGGTTGTGGCCACCATCAAATGCCCCGAGCCATCCTTCAGGGTATATTTTATATAATAAAGCCTGCCGATCTCATCTTCATGTTCCACTTCGATATCCGAAAGCGTAGTTTTACACGTGGGGCACCAGTTTACAATATAATCCCCTCTATAAATGAGCCCTTTTTCATACAGGCGAACGAAAACCTCTCTGACAGCCCTGCTCAATCCCTCGTCCATGGTAAATCTAAGCCGCGACCAGTCGCAGGAGGAACCCAACTTCTTGAGCTGGTTGATTATTGTCCCGCCGTATTTTTCCTTCCAAGCCCAAACCCGCTCCAGGAACCTTTCCCGGCCCAGATCATACTTGGACAGGCCCTCGTCTGCTAGCTGCTCTTTCACTTTTGCCTCGGTGGCAATTCCGGCATGGTCGGTGCCGGGCAGCCACAGGGCCGAATATCCCTGCATCCTCTTTGTGCGTATAATTATATCCTGAAGCGTATTGTTCAGGGCATGCCCCATATGAAGCTGCCCCGTCACATTTGGCGGCGGTATGACAATGGTAAAAGGCTTTTTTGTAGGGTCTATTTCTGCATAAAAAAGATTTTCCCTTTCCCAAAACTCATACCATTTGTCCTCCACTTCTTTAGGGTTGTAGACCGAAGGCAAATTGTTCTCCAAAAGCATCACTCCTATTCGTTCTTCATAGTAGCGAGGGAAACTTTCGCATGTCACGGGGACGGTTCTCTTGACACAGATGGTGTATCATAGAAAAGCTCCCTCGGGTCAGCGTATTCCTTCAAAGTCATAAAAAAGCCCTTCATCCATAAAAGGACGAAAGGCTTACTTCCGCGGTACCACCTTAATTCTCGCTCAACAGATCATAAGTCTTACGGCCTTTTGTCCCGGCAAATCAAAGGCCAAAAATCAATATTGCCTGCCCGAATAAACAAGTAGAGCTTGCATAAAAGGCCGCCGAGCACTTTAAGCTTTAACGTGCAAACCGTTTCCGGCTACTTTTTAATAATGCATTGCAAAGCCAGGCATAATATGCCGCAAACTTTGGCGAAAATCCTAAAGTTCGCCGGAAAAGCTCAGGAGCGACCTTCGAAGCAACTCTCAGAAAGGCTTGCAGCCACGGCCTTTCTCTCTTTATGAGAAACTGCTCCTACTCCTCCCCTTCAATGCTTCTTTATCTTCAGTTGTACTTGGTATAATTTTAACTTTCGAACATGGTTTTGTCAAGGATTTGCGGATAATTTCAATACAACTACTTCCATGCCAAATCTAAAAGCATCGTTTGTGATAACCTGCCATTCTTCGCCCTTCACATCCACTGCATAATGAATTTTCCTGCCCTGATAGAGCGCGTTTTTATTCTGATTTTCAGCCAGCAACTTGTCTACCGAGCGAAGAAAATCAAAGTAAATACATATATCATGGGGACTTTTTACCTTGCCGCCACAGCCCTTGCAATAGCGGAAGCATACGTGGGTTTCCTCGAAAAAGGCCAGCCATATCTTCGAAGTTATGCGTCTGTTCGCCCTCCGGTGCTGATCGATCCCCTGACAATAATTCCTTTCCTGTTCCTAATAGGTGAAAAAGCCCGGTGCCATCAAGCCGTTTTGAAAGTGCAGAAAAACATATCGCGATATTCCTATGGTATTTATTTCGTACATCCGCAGATATTGGCGGTCCTGAATGTTGCGCTAGGGTGCATAACATGCGGCCTATTTACATCAAGAATGATATATATGTTGTTCCTGATTTTCCTGACATTCGCCCTTTCTTATTTGTTTTGCCTGATAGTGGACAATTCCCCTCTCAGGATTGCACTCTTGGGATTGGAAAGCAAAAAGCAAGCTTAAAACAGGACTTGCATGCCTACGGGAACCGATCCCAAAGTTCGAAGCCTTGCTTAAGAATAATGATTCATGGAGCGATGATAATATTTTACAAGACCAAAAAAGCAGTAAAACCGACCGATAGAGCAGTGAAACCTGCATCTAAGGCAGTAAATCCAACCAGTTAGGAATTACGGCGAAAATAACATAAAATTAGTGATATAATTGGGAATAGTGAAAGGACTATGATGAATTTTGCTGAAGGACAACGTTGCATGAACTAAATATTTATGAAAGAAAGTGGTTCCGCTGGGATATCTAATGTCAGTTCAATAAGTTGAAAAATCCACAAAATTTAAAGGGGGTTAACTTGAAATGCTAAAGAAATAGGTTGCTGTAATAATAAGTTTTTTAATCGTAACATCAACTGTTTTCGTGTTGGCGCAAGATAATACTCAGAATGTGGAAAAAACGGAAGCAGAAATAATGAAAGAAATTATTGCAGGATTAGAAAGCGAGGAAGAAAAAGAAAACGTTGTATATATAGACAAAAACGGCAAGGTTTATTCCAACAAGCCGGGCTTGGCCAAGGGGATCCATCCGATGAATTTAGACCAGGAAAAAGGTCCCTTTAAATTAAATGGAATCGAATACGCTGTTCCCCAAGACTGGCTTATACCGGCCGGCAATTCTGTCGGCATAAAGGAGATTGGCACCGGGGCCTATAGACTTATAAAATCAAATTCGGGATATCGAAAAGTAGAGGGATACGTCAATACAACATCTAATTTTAAGATTAATCCTCATGATCCTGATGGTAAGGCGCCTAATACTACTCCATATCTTTATTTGGGTGCAAGTTCGTCTAACGGAGAACTTGATGCAGGGCTATTGTACAATTTATATTTTCAAGCTTGGACACCTTTTGTAAAGGAATCTGGCAAAAAACTTGCTGGCTATTCCGATGATTTAAAAATAGCCTCTGGAAAGCAGGTGTTTTTAAGGTTTTATATCCAGGACTCCAATCATGTTGTATTGTATGTGGTGCCATCCGGCGGCACTGCAAAAACATTTGTGTATGAGACAAAAAATACTACATGGAATGCAAACGGAACAGGTGTGAAGATGACATCATGATTGCTGCGGTAACTCAAGAGGGAAAAACAGCCTTCAACTGCCGTGAGGAAATAATTATTCTTGAGCACAATGATATTGTATTATGCAGTGTCAACAAAAAACACGTAACAATACATACAAAAACCGGGGACATTTATACCTTCTTCGGCAATTTAAAGGAAATAGAAGATAGATTAAAGGAGAAGAATTTTGTCCGATGCCATAAGTCATGCCTGATAAACGCCGATTACATAAAAAGAATCGCCAACAATTTAGGCGCATGGGAAATAGAATTCAATTGCATAGAAGAAAAAGCGCCGCTAAGCAGGCGGGGCAGGAAAATGATAATAGAAAGATATTTATCCGAAAATTGCACGAGTTGCTGAGTAAAATGCGATGCACCTATTTTACTATCCCGGCTGTAATTAGCACTATCATTAAAATTCCAACAACTATCCGGTAATATGCAAAGGGTTTCAGGGAATGTTTGCCAAGGTAGGATAAGAATTTATCCACCGCAAAAAGCGCCACTATAAATGAAATAATAAATCCTACTCCCAAGGCCTGCCACTCCAGCGGCGTCATGCCGGAAATTCCCTTGTGAAGGGAAAATATGGTAGCGGCAAACATGGTGGGTATTGCCAGGAAAAATGAGAATTCTGCAGCCGCCCTGGCTGAAAGACCTGCTGCGAGGCCACCCATGATGGTGGAAGCCGAGCGGGACATGCCGGGGAAAAGCGACAGGCATTGGGCGATACCTATTGCAAAGGATTGTCCCACGCTCGCCTCGTCGATGTCGTCCATGCCGTAGCGGCCAAAAATATTTTCCACCAGTATCATCAAAATGCCACCAAAAACCAGTGCTATGGCCACTGTAAAGGAGGAAAAGAGGTGCGCTTCTATATAGTTATTGAGCAACACGCCAATCACTGCCGACGGTATGAAAGCAATAAACATCTTAACCCATAGATTAAATCCCCAGCGGCCCGGCAGGATGTTTAATATAGAATTAAAAATTTTCTTCCGGTAATAAAAGACAACTGCGAGTATAGCCCCCAGCTGAATGACTATCTCGAACATTACATTAAAGCTGCTGCCTTTAAATCCGATAAGATCTCCCACAATAATAAGGTGACCCGTGGAAGAAATGGGCAAAAATTCTGTCAAGCCTTCAACAATACCCATTATGAATGCTTTTAAAAGTAAAATCACGATGATGCTCCCTTCTTTTTTTCTCCAAACAATATTAGGCGGTATAAAAAGACACGCCTGGTGTAGTGACCGACCTGGCTAGATCCTTTTCTCTTCAAGTTCGGAGGCCAGAAATCGACAGGCTTTCATCAAGGATTTTATAATGCGGTGATTCATAGTGCATTACCTGTACATGTCATTCTATATTATTTTACAACTTTATAGATTATCATCTTTGAATTTTTTTTAAAAGTTTTATTTGGAGTTTGTGAGGGATATTAATTTTTTTATTGCAATATCATAAGAAGCTATTCATTAGGAAATACCAAATGCCTGGGCTGCTTTCCCTCAAGGCCATCCATGAGGTCTTGAGCCGCCATACGCGCCATTTCTATCCTGGTCTTATAGGTGGATGTCCCTATGTGGGGCGTAAGCACGGTGTTTTCAAGCTCCAGCAGGCGGGGATGTATCTTTGGTTCTCTTTCGAAAACATCCAGACCTGCTCCAGCCAGATGACCGCTTTCAAGAGCTTTCACCAAGGCTTCCTCGTCAACCACAGGACCGCGAGAAGTATTTATGAGGTATGAACCCTTTTTCATCTTTGAAAGCTCATTTTCGCCGATAAGGTGGCGGGTTTCCTCTGTCAAAGGTACATGTATGCTTAAGACATCGGATTCGGATAAAAGTATATCCAAAGGCCTGTAGTGACAATTATCTTCCAAATCTCGCGACATATCTCTCGGATTTCTCTGAAAATATATGACCTTCATGCCCGAAGCTTGAGCCCTCCTTGCGACGGCTCTCCCTATTCTTCCAAATCCTATTATCCCTAGGGTCCTGCCCACAAGTTCCATGCCCAGCAAGGCCATAGGTCCCCACCTATAAGGTTTTTTAAAGCGTAAAATCCTGTCAGCCTCGGCAATGCGCCTCACTACTGCCAGCATCAGGCCAAAAGCCAGTTCCGCCGTAGCTTCGGTCACTACGTCAGGAGTATTTGTCACAATAATGCCTCGATTGGAAGCTGCCTTTATGTCGATGTTGTCGTATCCTACACCATAATTGCTTATCACCTTTAATTTTGTTGCATGAGACATCAACTCTTCATCAATTCTTGTAAAAACCGCAAGCAGCCCGTCGATATCTTTAACCCTCTCATAAAGTTCCTCTTTTGGTATGACCTCATTGGAGTCATGATAGTCCACTTCGCATTTTTCAAAAAGCTCTGCGAGCCCCTCTTTTGGGATATTCCTGGTAACTAAGACTTTAGGCTTTTGAGTATGCATTTTTCTCCCCTTTATATATTTTTTAATTTACCCCAATGCTTGAAGGCATCATTGGTGCCGCCCATGATTATGACCATCCCGGGCAAAAGAGATATCACATCCCGTTCAAATCTCTCCAGCATCCCCTCCAGGGTATCGCCATTTATACCTTTATTTACAATGTCAAGTCCTTTTTCCATCTTTAAAATATATACCCATGAAGCCTCCATGTCAAAGGGGTAACCTTGAGTGATGGAGTCCCCCAGTGCTACTACTTTTAAATTCTTGTTTTTTTTACCATTAATCTCATGACTTCCTTTCCAATATAGCTCCCATCGCAAAGCAATATTTCGCACTTATGCAAGCCTGACCCTATATATTTCATGCGGCAGGCGTCTCATAATTTGATCACATCTTCGGCGATTCCAGTTTTACTTTATCTTTATATTTTTGAAATAATATATTAGCAGTCTGATTTGCAACAGCTTCTCCTACGCTACTCTTTTGGGCAAATTCATCCACCGCTCTCGCCCCTTCTTCAGGAGCTGCAAGTTTCCCCGGGCCGCCTACGCAGCCGCCGATGCAGGCCATGCCCTCTACAAAGTTGGCCTCCAAAGCGCCCTGTTCCACCGCATCCAGAATCTGTTTGCACTCCTTTATGCCGTTGCCGTGGCAGGCTTTGACTTTCGAGTTTGGCCGAAGGCTTTTTATACTGTTGATGATGGCTGTCGAAACGCCGCCGGTGTGACCGTAAATCCTTCCGTCATGGGATGCATCCGTCATCGGCATTTTAACTTCAAGCTTTTCCATCTCCATCTTATATGCTTCAAAGATGGCCGAAAGCTCTTCAAATGTGAGTACACAATCCACCGCATCCTCTAATTCCGGCAGTTTCGCTTCGGTCTTTTTAGCAATGCATGGCCCAATAAAAACAACTTTCGCATTTTCATCCTCGGCTTTTATAAACCGTGCGATGGCCACCATTGGTGAAACCGAATCGGACACAAGGCCGGCTATTTTCGGCCTGTAGCCTTTGGCCATGCGCACAAAGGGAGGACAGCAGCAGGAGGTTATCATGAATTTATCCCCCCGATCCATGCGGCGCAAAAATTCTTCCGCTTCCTTCACCGTAATCATATCGGCTCCCAGTGCAACTTCCAGCACATCATAGAATCCCAGCATTAAAAGCGCCGTCTTTATTTGCCCTTCACTTACATATGGGCCGAATTGCCCTGCAAAGGCAGGTGCAAGCACAGCATAGACTCTTTTATGCTTTTTAATCAAATCTATAACCTGTGCTATCTCAGCCTTGTCAGTTATAGCGCCTTCCGGGCATGCAACGATGCAAAGGCCGCATGACAGGCATTTATCGATATCTATTGTAGGCCTTCCTCTTTCATCCATATGGATGGCGCCGGATTCACACGATATACTGCAACGGCAGTTTTCCCTCCTGCTTATGCACGCCTTTTCGATTACCGATATAAAGGGAAAATCCACTTTCTGAGGGATTTCTCCTTTATCAAAAGTTCCGAGGGCCGCCCTAACCCGAGCTTCCGCCTCCTCACGGTTTAACTCTTCTCCGAGAGATTCCATCACGGCAGTGTAAACATCCTGAAGGTTATCCAGCTTTTTTGCATGTTCTGCCACCAGCATGTAAATCTTGCGCCTCAATTTCAGTTTATCTTCTCTCATATTTATTACCTCGCTTTGAGTTTCATTAAAATGTTTGCTGCGCTAATATCCCCAAAATATTATTCATCGTCTATCGGCGATGCATGTTGCATCATAAATGCCTAAATAAATATTAGCATAATATGCCATGCATAACAAGCTGCAAAAAAGAGGATGACAACCATCATCCTCTTTTTTATTCAAATTTGCCATCTAGCATCTCCGGCGCGGAAATCAACCTCCGCTCATGATGTGCACCACATCCACATTGTCGCCATCCATTATCCTGTAAGCAGAATGCTGATCTTTGGGTATTACCCTGCCATTAACAATCACCGTTATCATCCGGAATGTGTACTTCTTTTTCCTCAGGATGTCTTCTATCGTCATCCCCTCTTGGTACTCCATGTCTTCTTTGTTTACTTTTATCAATATACCTCACCACCTGCACTGCTGACAGTTCTGCTAATGTTGCTTGCTTTTTCATCAAAGACATGTCATTGATGCTTGCTTATGAGTTCCACCACGTCCGGAAAATGGATTCCCAGCCGCTTTACGGTCTCCAGGGTGGGCACACCATCCGGCGTCCAGCCTCTGCGCTTGTAGACTGCATCGCACAGTTTCTGGTACTGGTCTTCCCTATATTCCCGAAGCATCTTGATTTTTTCTTCCACAGTCTTTCCTTCTATATCATATCCCAATTCTTTTAATTGATTATCGTATCTTTCAGCCCTGGACTCGTATTCTTCCTTCGTCACCGGCCCCATGAAACGATAAGGGGGAATATCGTATTTTCGCGTTCCATACCCCATTCTAAGGTTGAATATTCTCTGGAAATTGTAGACTCTCTCGGATTGCAGGATTATATCCTCTTTTGTAATGTTCTTGCCGGTAACGCCATTGAAAATATCTACATAGTTTCTCACGTGCTCGGGCACTTTGGCGGGTTCGTCGGTAAGTCCGTTATCCGCTGGCTCAATATCATTCCACGGCAGTTTGCAAAGGCCGTTCAATCCAAACCAGGTCCGAAACAGCGGGAAATAAAACAGCGCCTGGGCCTTATCCTCAAAAGTCGGAATCTGCTTGTTAACCATATCCATGAATATGAGCCATGCCTCATCGTGCTGCGGTCCTTTATTTGCCAGGGCATAGCCTCCCTGCTGGGCCAGAGACTCCTTGCTCACATACTGCGAGCACTCCAGGCCCTTTACCTCCATGCCGATGTCATTTAGCAGGTTTGGATCCGCTCCATATTCTTCTGCAAATATTTTCTTCATTCGGCGGACGCCCTGTCCCACGATCTTTCCAAAGCCGTAGCCGTTGCCCATCTGGTGAATCAGTTCCAGCGCAGCATCTTTATTTCCGAATTTAATCTCCAGTCCGCCGGTTATTTCTTTGTTTATTATTCCCCTCTCGTAGCATTCCATGACAAAAGCCATTGAAGTGGCAGTCGAAATAATATCCATGCCGTATGTGTCGCAGTAAAAATTGGCTTCTATCACATACTCCGGATCGAAAATTGCACAGTTGGCACCCACGCCCGCCACGGTCTCGTATTCTGCCGCGTCCACGCATACTTTTTGGCCCTTGTACGGGCCGGTCTTTAATTCAAAATTATCCACCGCTTTGGCGCAGGCCATGGAGCAGCCGTACCAGCAGCCGTCGGGCAATCCCTGGGTGAAGTATTCTTTGAATACGTCGGAGCTAAGTTTTACGGCATCCTGATGGGAACCGTACTGGAAATTCATGACGGGCAGCAAATCATAGTCGTTCATTATTTCGGTCAGGTGGGCCGTGCCTACTTCTCGCATCCTGTTTTGCACCTTATCAAGCTCGTAAATTTCTCTGTGAAGCCTGAGTCCGGCATCTATTATCTTTTGTTTGTCTGCGGGACCGTTGGTGTCTCCTTTGACGCCACTGTATTTTACTATAATGGCTTTTATCTTCTTGTCCCTGAAAACCGTGCCCGTCCCGCCTCTTGCCGCCTGTTTCATTCTGGGAACGCCGCGCTTTACGTCATAAAAAGAGAAGTTGAGCAGGCCTATCAATGTGTTTTCAGCTCCGCGCCCCGAAGAGACTACCGCAACATTCCTTTTGTCTTCTTCTGAATCGGCGTACATGGCCGTAAACTGTTCTGCCGCCAGGTGGGAATCCACGGCTTCCAGCGGTGCTTCCTCAATTGTCACATAGCCGCTGTTTCCGTCTATATATATTATGACATCCTTTTCTGCCTTGCCCTGAATCTCGAGCGCATCCCATCCCGCAAATTTCAAAAGGGGACCGAAGTATCCGCCGGTATTGTTGTCCATAACAGAACCGGTGGTGGGGGATAGGGTAACCACCAGGGATTTGCCCGCGCCGGGGTACTGCGTAATACCTCCAATTGGCCCGGTTGAAATTATTATCTCGTTTTCGGGGTCGCTCCATTTTGTCTTTTCCGTAATGGCATTCCAAAGATACCACAATCCGAACCCCCTGCCGCCTATAAAAATTTCTTTCATTTGTTCAGTAACGGGTTTTGTTTTTATGGTGTTGTCGGAAAGATTTATATAGAGGGTGCGGTTGGTATAGCCCTTTTCGACTTTTCCCAGTTCGTAATCCATTCTCGCCAGCAGTTTATGGGCTTTTTTCATTTCTAACAAATCCACCTTATGACACCTCCGCAAATTTTATTTTTCTTCCATGTAAATTGCACCCGTGGGGCAAACTCTGGTGCATGCACCGCATGCGATGCATTTTATGGGTTCGTTGATTTCCGGATGGGTAAAAATGGCATTGTTTGGGCAAAATCCCACACAAATGCAGCATCCCACGCACTTGACGTCATCGATTCTGACCGCTCCGTTCCTGGCCCGGTGCATCGCCTCCGTATTGCACACCGGTATGCACTCGCCGCAGTGGTTGCATACTATGATTTCATAGCTTCCCGGTTTTTCCGAGTTTTCTTTAACCCTTATAGCCGATTTTTGCGGATCCTCAACCTTGTAGCGGGTTTTCGAGCATGCTGTCATGCATGCTCCACACCCGTTGCAGAGTTCCGGTTTAGTTTTCACAATTTTCATAAAAGTCACCTCCGTGTTTTTTATAAAAACTGCGGCAGTTCTTTTTTCACAGTAATGAAGTCTCCTGCCGCATAATAAATCTGGGTTACTCAGTAGTCCGGTTCGCCAATATAATCTCTTGCTTTATATATATTCTATACATTTTAAATTTTTCCTTCTGGTATAAAAAATTTTTATAATTGGCGCATTCCATAACGAAGAATTAATCAGGAATTGTTTTAGGGCATAAAAAAGGTGATAGGCCATGCTACCACCGCAATAATTTTCTATCGAATATTGTAATGCAGCGCTATGTTTATCCTTTTGAGCAGCAATTCGGCAAAAAGGGCATAAACCGGGACGTGTAAGGCCTGCCCTATAATCCTTGCCGGAAGTGTTGCAGCCATAGGAATTTTAAAAAGCATCTGCAAAAAATACGGCACAAGAATTATCGATGTAACCAACTGGCCGGTACCTATGGCCAGCAAAAGCTGCCAGAACGAAGGAACAGTTTTTTTAATTGGGGTGAGCATCAAAGCGGGAATAATGCCGGTAAGGGCTGCTGTCAGCGTAAAATGAGGCATGTATGGTCCCATTGGATTGATGTAATACCCCACTGCATCACCAACAGCACCAACAATTCCACCTGCCGCTGGACCAAACATTATGCCTGCCAGGATGACCGGAAATCCTCCAAAGCCAATCCTTATTCCCTCCACACCGCCGATACTCAGCCTTATGCTGGCAACCCGCGTTAAAACAATGTTAAGGCTCACCAGCAAGGCCATAAATACCAATTCGCGAGTAGCAATCTTTTTCATTTTCAGCCTCCTTCCACTTCAGGTATGGCAGAACTGCCACACCGGCGGAAAGGGCTTCCCTTGATGTGGCAGCGAACGCGGCGGCCCACCGCAAGCCTGTTTTATTTGGCTTTTCGTCCGGAGGCAACGTCCCATCCTCCGGCACTTTACGCGGGACACCTACTCTGCTCATGTTCATTATCATTTTATCATTGTTTTTTCCTTTTTTCAATATTATTCTGGCATTTTGAGGCTTAAGATTCATTAAATATTTATAGCCTTGATTGAAGCGGTCGCGAGTTCAGGACTCACGCCAGCAAATCTTTTCTTCAAAAAGTCTTTGACGGCTTTTTAAGCCTGATAATCGCTCCTCCATGCCCGGTGAGTATCTTTAACCTGCGCCTATGGACCATAGCCGCAAATTGCCAATTGCAAACAACGTGTGTTTTTTGCGTATAAATTAATTTGACAAGATAGATGATATTGACATATCATAGTTTAAGAAGACAGAAGTCATCTATCGGAATAGAAGGAATTCCCACAGGATATTCCAGCTTAATGCGAAATCAAAGATTAATGCACAAGGATGGTGTATGGTATGAACAATATACCGGTTATTTCATTTGTGGCAAAATCCGGCACCGGCAAGACAACCCTCCTGGAAAAGGTCATAAAAGAGCTCAAGGGCCGGGGGTTAAAGATTGCCGTAATAAAGCATGCCCAGGATTTTGAAATCGATCAGCCCGGTAAAGATTCATGGCGACATGCAAAAGCCGGGGCGGATATAGTCGCCATATCTTCTTCCAATAAATTCGCACTTATCGAAAAACGCCGGTATGAACTGGCCCTGCATGAAATAATATGCAGAATTTCTGGCGTCGATTTGATTCTAACAGAAGGATATAAAAAAGAGAACAATCCAAAAATAGAAGTTCTCAGATCGGAAGTCGGCAGCAAACTCTTATCAAGGCCTGAAGAACTCATTGCCATCGCCAGCGATATGAGATTAAGCGCAGAAGTGCCCTGTTATGACATAGACGATGCAAAAGGCATAGCAAATGAAATTCAAAATTATGTCAACACGTTCCATAAGGAGTCGGTCAGGTCATCGGCTGAGCAAAAATATGAATAGAGAGACACTCCTGTCTGACTTGTTAATATCTACCATGAGTTTATGGCAGAAATAATTCTGGGGATTACCTGCTTTTTCCTGGATACCACCAAAGGAAGCCGGAAGCTTTCCCCACTGATTTCTACATTAAAAGCCCTGCCTAGCATTTCTTTGCACTCTCCGACATATAAAAATTCCGAACCTTGATTAATGATATCCGTCAGCATCAGCAGCAGCAAGTCATAATTCTTTTCAGTCTTGAGTTTTTCCATGAATCTTATCATCCGGCTCTTTAAGGATTCGGATATTTCTTGAGATAAATTTACCTGGCTGACACCTATTTTGAATTTGCCTGTATTAAAATCTTTAAAATCGGTGTAAAAAATTTCTTCCTCACTCTTGCCTTCCAGCGACGTGCCTGCCCGGAACATGGCGGAAGAAAAACGCTCTATATCAATACCCGCGATTTCCGCCAGCTTCTTTGCGGCGCGGATGTCTTGACTGGTGCATGTTGGGGATTTGAAAACAAGGGTGTCGGATAATATTGCGGCACACATCAATCCGGCTACAATTCTGTCAGGAATGAAGCCTTTTTGCTCATAAAGATCTAAAATTATGGTTGCTGTACATCCCACAGGCTTATTAATAAAAACAATGGGCTGATCCGTCTCCATGCAGCAAATCCTGTGGTGGTCAATAATTTCCAGTATCCTGGCCTCTTCGATGCCTTTGACCGACTGTGACATCTCGTTATGATCCACAAGGATTACATTTTTGCGCGCATGATCGAGGATATGCCGCCTTGCAAGCATGCCCACGGGCTTGCCGTCATGGTCCAGGATTGGAAAATTTCTGTACTTGTATTTCAGCATAGCCTCTTTGACATCTTCTATCAGGTCGTCGGTGCGGAAAACGGCGAGATTATCCGTTTTCATGATGTAATGAATCGGGATGCTTTGATTTATGAGTTTGACAGTGTCAAAAGTGTCATGGGGGACTCTTATTACAGTCACACCTTTTTGTTCCGCCCTTTTTTTTATCTGTTCTGAGACATCGTGATTGCCTGTTATTGCAAGGACACCTGCGCCATGCTCCACTGCCAGAAGCTGTACATCTTCCCTGTTGCCCGTTATCAAAAGATCACCTTTTCTTAATCTTTTTCTCACATCATCAGCCTGCATAGCAGCGACTATGATGTTCCCATTAAAAAAATCTTCATTTTGCAGTACCGCAGCCCCATCCAGCGTATTGATTATATTCTGCATGGGTACTTTGAATTTTGAAAAATCTCCCGAAGATTCCAGATATGCTTTTGCAATATCTCCTAAAGTGGCAAGCCCCAAGAACTTTCCACTTTCGTCTACAATGTTTACCGTTCGCGCATTGTGTTTCATCATGGTTTCCCATGTTTCCGAAAGCGGTGAATTTTTTAAAATGTTTAGGGGCTCGTCAAAAGCAATATCGCCGACCTGCGTGTATACATTTTCGATCGGTTCCGGTTCAGGCACTTTAAAATATTCAAGTACAAACCGCGTTTCTCTGTTTATGGGGCCCAGCCTGGACGGTTTGAAAATATGCCCTTTTTCAGATATGCTTTTATACCCGGCATACGCTATTGCCGAGCATACGGAGTCAGTATCGGGGTTCTTATGACCTACAATATATACCGTACTCATATAGTCTCCTCTTTAATCTTCAAAACTGCCAATCCAAAAACATAGATGCATGTTAGAGAAAATTATAGCGCAGAAAAGCAACAAGAGCAAGTTTTTGAAATATAATATATATTGAAAGCATAGGGGGGAGGATTCAGCCGTGGAGTTTCAGTATGAATTCGGCAGCAGGATTTTACGCCGGGGTATGCGTGGAAACGATGTTAAAGAGCTCCAGACCAAGCTTCAAAGCCTGGGCTACGAGGTGGGACCCATTGACGGAATTTTCGGCCCTCTCACTGAAAAGGCCGTAAAACAGTTTCAGAAAGATAACAGAATAAAGGTGGATGGCATAGTAGGCCCGCAAACTTATGACATGCTCGCAAAACTCATACCGTAAAATAAATCCGCTGCTGAAGCGGATTTATTCATGATTGTTTATGGTATCCATAATCTTATCCATCATGCTGCTTCTTTCGCTGTTGCTTGATTTTTGCCAGACCGCCTCAAAAAGAATACCCATACCGGGGAGTGCTTCTTCCTCCCGAGTTTCAATGGTTTCGGCTATATAGCCTTCTACTTCTTCCCGGGTGCTGCCCGCCAGGTTTTTCAGAACCAGGCTTCGAATATCAAGTGCCGTCATTTTATCCCCACCTTTCGCATAGTTTCTTTTAATATATTATCCTTTTTTTAAAAAAATATTGAGGTGTGAAAACATCGTGCTGCATTTTCCCACCCCATACAACCATTTATTCTACCGGCGGCTTGCGGAAGGAGCCGCCACGGATATCGATGTATACGGTTTTTTCTATATTGCCATTCCTATGTCCAATAAGATAATCGGTCATATTTGCGGCTGAGCAGGCATGGTTTGGTATAACACGTATCTTATCTCCAACCTTTATTTCTGTTTTCCCCAGTATTTTTATCTTGCCAACTTCTTCAGACAAATCAGTAATGAGCAGTTCTGGATGATCTTTTATCACGCCGTATCCTTTCACCAGCGAGATGCCGTGTGCTCCTTTATCCAGCCCGAAGCATTTGCTGCCTGCATCCATGATGAAAGTATCCTCTCCGGGGCGGGAAATTATCGTGGCTAAAACGCAAAGGGCGCAACTTTTTTCCAGTACGGTTCCCAATGCAATCTGAATATTGTCATAAAAAACATAATTACCCGGGCGGAGCATGGTAATATTTTTATCGGCGGCAGCATATGCCGCCGTAGGGGTGCTTCCGGTCGCCACAATGTCGATGGCAAATCCCGCTTCTTTTAGATTTTCCCCGGCCTGTTTCATGGCATTTATCTCTTCATTGGCAACTTTTCTGACTTCCTCGGAGCTCGAGGCGCCGTATACATGGCCGGGATGGGTCCCGATGCCTGCCAGTTTTAAATGCTCGAAAAAAGATAAATCAACCGCCAGCTTCCCTGCAGCTTTAGGCAAAACCCCGAAGCGGTGAAGTCCGCTATCTATTATGATAAGATATTCCAGCATCAAACCCGCGGCTTTCGCAGCTTCGTTCAGGGCTTTTGCCGCATCAAGGCCGTCCAGGCTGAGTATAACATGCGCTTTTTGGGCCAGACTTATCACTCTAGCCACATTTGCTTCCCCGGCCGTCGGATATGCCAGCATGATATTTAAAAACCCTTCCTTTGCAAGTTTTTCAGCCTCGTCCAGAGTCCCCACAAGGAAGCCTTCCGCCCCTGCATCCCGCTGCATTCGCGCAATTTGCGTGCTCTTGTGGGTTTTCACCATGGGCCAGAGCCGCTTATTGTTATTCTTGCAAAGTTCTGCCATATCATTAATGTTTTTTTCCAAAACATCCAGATCCAAAAGAAAAGACGGGGTCGTCAATTCTTTTATATCCATAGATATCCCTCCTTCATGAGATTTGTTTTGGAATTAAAGATTTTACTCTATGCGATAAGAATGGTATAATACTGCTATGAAAAAAGAGGTGAGAAAATGCTAACTATATATAAAACTGTCGAAAACGGCGAATTGAAAAATATGTCAAATTTCGATAAAGGCTGCTGGATACATATTTTGAATCCAACGGATGAAGAAGTTTCCCATGCAGCGCAAACCCTTAGCCTGCCCGCTGAAACCATAAAATATGCCCTGGATGAAGAAGAAAGCTCCCGCATCGATTATGACGACAATTATGTGCTGATAATTATCAAAATTCCGGTTGTAACCAATGACATATACGATACCCTGCCGCTCGGAATCATAATAACCGAAGATTGCTTCGTGACGGTATGCCTCAATGACAATCCAATCATGGATGAGTTCATAAAAATCCGACAGAGGGATTTTTATACCTACAAAAAAACAAGATTCCTTTTGCAAATGCTTTTTAAGACTGCTGTTTATTATTTGAGGTACTTGAAGCAAATCGACAAAAAAAGCGAGGAAATTGAGAGAAAGCTTCACCAGTCCATGAAAAATGAAGAACTCATACAACTTTTGAAGCTCGAAAAAAGCCTTGTATATTTTACCACGTCTCTCAAGGCCAATGAGATAGTCATGGAAAAACTATTAAAATCCCGACTCCTGAAAGGACTTCACGTGCCGATGAACAGCGGCCTCTTGAAAATGTATGAAGAAGACGAAGACCTGCTGGAGGATGTGATAACCGAAAACAAACAGGCCATAGAGATGAGCGAGATTTACTCCAGCATCCTCAGCGGCACCATGGATGCATATGCCTCGGTTATTTCCAACAATTTAAATATAGTGATGAAATTCCTCACATCCATTACCATAGTTCTATCCATTCCAACCCTGATTGCGAGTCTTTACGGCATGAATGTGCCAATCCCCTTCCAGCAGTCCTCGTTTGCTTTTGCGGGTATTTTGATTGCCTCATTTGTAATATCGCTTGTGACGGTAATAGCGTTTATAAGATGGAAGATGTTTTGAAATCCGCGGACCCGGCAGCCTTAAGGCACCATGTTCATAGATTTCATCTTTTCAAGACAAATTACGAGGGCTTCCTCCCATGGCGGAAGTTTTATTCCCAAGGTAGCTTCCAAAGCAAGGTTGTGCATGGCCACATACCGCTGTCTTACAGCGGGCCGGTTCATATTGACATCCGAGGCCGGAACAAGATTGGAATCATCCATCCCCAAATATTTTAGCACTGCCTTGTGGAATTCATACCTTGAAGCCGAACCCGGACTTGAGACATGGTAAATACCGAAATACTCGGTTTCAATCAATCTTGCAACAACATCGCCTACCATGTCCACATAAGTGGGCTGGCTGTACTGGTCAGCTCCGGCCACCACTTTTTCTCCATTTTTAATTTTGCTCACGGTTTTCAAAATGATATTGTCCTTAGGCTTGCCGGTATATCCAAACAGAAGCGGCAGGCGCACGATAAAATAATTTTTTATGAGGCTCATGGTGATTTGCTCCCCCATGAGCTTAGTCTGTCCGTAGACATTTACCGGGTTGGGCCTTTCATATTCATAATACGGTGCCCTCTTTTCCCCGTCAAACACCGACTCTGTGGATATGTACAGCATCTTTGCACCGATTTTTTGAGCCGCCAGTGCGACATTCCTTACGCCTATGCAGTTTACAAGATATGCCATCCTCGGGTCCTGTTCCGCGGTATCAGGGTCCTTTATGGCGGCGGCATGAATTACAACGTCGGGTTTAGAGTTCTCAATTTTCCCGATAATATCACCGGCGTTGGTAATATCCCCATCAACCCTCCCCCTGAGCGCTTTTACTTCATGATTTCTTTGAACGGAATTGCAGATTGCCTCTCCCAGAAGCCCCGATGCACCTGTAACTAATACTCTCATGGTAAGTATCATCCCTCACTTTACTGTGCCTTTTAATTCCAGTATAACATAATTCAAGATTTTTATCCAACATTCGGTAATAAAATAAGTCTTGGACCAGCAATCAAAATTTTGTTATAATAACATAAAAATTGTTCCAAAAGGCTAATATAAGGGGTAGGACCATATGATCAGGATTGTTTTTTCCAAACTGGTTGGCAACACTTCCAATTTTCCGCTACAATACAGATTTTTCCACGTAATTGCCCTTATAGGGTTTTTCATGGCTTTCTCGGCAAGTATAATAAACTATCTATTAGATCTTGGAATCTTTTCAGTAATTATCCCTTTTGGTTGCGGTATCATATCGATTTATCTTTATTACTTATCAATGTACAAAAAAAAGTACACACTTTCAGTATATTTGGCTCTCAGCATGTTGACTTTTATATTTTTTCCCACTATGTGGTTAATCAACGGCGGGTCCTTAGGAAGCATCCCGTATTATCTTATAGTATATTCCGCATTTATTGCCGTTTTACTAAAAGGTTTTAAAAGAGTGCTGGCCATTATTGTGTTTTTAGGAACCATCATGGCTCTTTTTATATTTGAATACAAACTTCCCTGGTTTGTTCATGGATATGATTCAAGCTTATCCAGATACTTAGATGTGTTTTTCGGATTTATTATTGCCGTCATTTTCAATGCAGTGACCATGGCAGCGGTAATAAACGGTTACAACGCGGAACATGAGCGGGTCATATTATATCTGAACGAAGTGGAAAAACAGAGAAAAGAAATAGAACAAAAAAATTACCTTCTCGAAAAAAACAACGAAGAGCTGAAAGAAGCAAAACGAAAAACGGAACAGCTGAACCTGAAGCTCAGGGAAATCTCAGTCATCGACAGCCTGACCGGTGCATATAACCGGAGATATCTCCTAAAATGTCTGAATTCGCTGAGAAAATCGGCTGAGAAATATGGCCAAACATTTTCTGTTATTCTCCTGGATATAGACCATTTCAAAGCAATCAACGATACTTTTGGACACGTTGCAGGTGACAAGGTTTTGAAAAGAGTATGCAGGACCATAAAGAACAACATTAGAGAAACGGATGTATTCGGTCGTCTGGGCGGTGAGGAATTTATGGTGATTTTGCCCGAAACCCATAAAGAGCAAGCATTTGTTGTAGCCGAAAGAATAAGGCAGGATATTTCAAATATAACCTGGGCGGGTCATGATATGAAAATAACTGTCAGCGGTGGTGTCTATCAATACAACAATGAAAAATTAATCGAGCTTTTAAAAAAAGTGGATAACTTCCTTTACCAGGCGAAAAACAGCGGAAGAAATAGAATAGAATCAGATATCTCCTGACGGACTTTTTCTGATATTCATCAATATATCCATTATTTCCTGCCGGTAGGATTCCAGAGAACCCACATAACCCCATCCTCTTACCGTCTGATATATGCCGTTGTAAACAATATCATGATAAGATCTTATCACATGTGGAATATTCCTCTCGGTCAATATGGAATCCAGAAGCCCCGCTTCAATCTCATTTTCCAGAGTTGCTATTCTTGCATAATTATCCATAACGCGCTCCTTACCCTCAGTATTCCAACCAATCCGCCGGTACCGTACTTAAATACGGGCTTTTGCATAAAACCCTGTTAGACATACATGATGCAAAACGCATTGCCATCAGATGATAAAAATATATATCTATATTTTCTGGATAGAAGTATATTTCAACATCAATAATATTATATCCTTCATAAAATTTATTTTTCTGCCTCACATCCTTCATGACTGCCAGCCCACCTGCAAAATATATTTCCCTTTATAATTAAAGAAAGATTTAAACATAAACATTAGATTAAATCAAAAAAAACTGGTATAATCTAATAACGGACAGTTTTTGCATACCCAGCAATCTTAAAAACCGGAGATGGATTATGACAGAAATAGAATTGGTGGCGCCAACACTTTTCGGAATAGAATCCCTGGCGGCTCGGGAGATAAAAAGGTTGGGATATACAGACACTTTTGCGGAAGACGGCAGGGTAACCTTTAAAGGCGATGAGGCTGCCATATGCCGGGCGAACCTGTGGCTTCGGACCACCGAGCGTGTACTGGTGAAAGTAGGAGAGTTTAAAGCCACCACCTTTGACGAGCTCTTTGAAGGCACTAAAGCACTGCCCTGGGATGAGTGGATACCCGGGGAGGCAGCATTCCCCGTAAAAGGTTATTCCTTAAAATCAAAACTTTTTAGTGTGCCGGATTGCCAATCCATAGTAAAAAAAGCAGTGGTGGAAAAGCTAAAGAAAAAATATAAGAAAAACTGGTTTGAGGAAAAAGGCCCCCTTTACCGCATTCAGTTTTCTCTCATGAAGGATAGGGTCACGCTGATGATAGACACCAGCGGAGAAGGACTGCACAAAAGGGGATACCGGGCCCTTTCCAACGAAGCTCCATTGAGAGAAACTCTCGCATCCGCCATGGTGCAGCTATCCGGCTGGAGATATGACAGGCCCCTTCTCGATCCCTTCTGCGGTTCCGGCACCATACCCATCGAAGCAGCACTTATAGGTGCCAATATAGCTCCGGGCATCGAGCGGGAGTTTACCGCCGAAAAATGGCCCAACATACCAAAAAAGCTCTGGTGGGATGCCAGAAAAGAAGCCCATGAATCTGAAGTAAAGGATGTAAAGCTTCAGATCTACGGTTCAGACATAGATGAAAAGGCAGTCAAACTTTCCAGGGATAATGCCCGGAAGGCCAATGTAGATCAATATATCACTTTTGAAAAAAAAGATGTGAGAAATATAAACCCGCCGGGCGACTATGGATGCATCATCTGCAACCCGCCCTACGGCGAAAGGTTGGGAGAATTAAAAGAAGTCGAGAGACTTTACAGGGATATGGGCCATATGTTTAAAAAGCTCGATACCTGGTCTTACTATATCCTTACATCCCACGAGGGCTTTGAAAGACTCTTCGGCAGGAAGGCAGATAAAAACCGCAAGCTCTATAACGGCATGATGAAATGCTATTACTACCAATATTTTGGGCCAAGGCCGAAGGGGAACGGTAATACCTAAACTTTTATCCAGCGGCTTTTCCTGCCCCTGCCCATAATAGTGATTAACCCTTTATTTTTAAGGTCCCTCAGCACCCTTTTAATGGTGCTTTCCGGGGCATCCGGAAATTTGTCTTTAAGTTCCGCAACGGTAAGCTCATCATGAGATTCATCAAGGATATATTTTCTTATATCATAGTAAACTCCGCCCTTAAAGCCCGGCGATGCCCCGTAACTGGCTGCCTTTTCGGCAATCTTATCGGGCAGGGTATCCCTTTCGTGGGACTCGATAGCTTGAAAAAATCTCAGGGTCCATTCATTCGCCAGTTTCCTGTTGCCTGCAAAGACTATCTTGGTGCCGGGATGCAGAGCGGAAAGCTCCGCCAGGACTTTGGCCGCATAAGACGGCGTATATGCCGTCAATTTCCCGGTATTTAAAAAATCGGAATAATTGGCCTCTACCACCATTGCGGAATGTTTATAGGCCTCAAGCTCCCCAAGTTTCTGGTGCAGTATGGCTATATCGTTAAAATCGCTTATTAGATTTTCGAAGGTCTTTCTTTCTACTACCGCAAAAATCCCGTCATCTCTCAGAAGGGCGTAGTCGCCTGCGGGTAGGGCTTTTCGCTCTACAACACACTCCTGAAACTTCCAGGGGTATTTTTCATTGGTATCTATAAGAACATGAATTTGCGAATCTCCCCTGGCAGTCAGCTTAACCCTGGGTTTCCTTTCTTTTAACCCCTGCTGGGTTCTCCAGAAAATCTGCTCATATTCACCTTCTTTTGTCTTATATTTCTTTTTTAAAAATAGGAATTCACATCTTTTATTGGCAGGCCTATCCAGAACCACCGAAAGACGCTTCCCGTAGCGGTTCAAAGATATTATCGGGACTCTTTCGATTTCTTCCACCGGATCGGAATAATCCTCCGATTCCCTCAAGCAAAAAATTTGACTGCCGGCTCCCGGCCATCGGCTTTGCACCCGCAGGCAAAGAACTTCTTTGCCGTCATTTTGAATGGTAAGTCTATAAGGAAATTTGTCATTTTCAACGGATTCAAGAATCCATAACAATAAGCTCATTCTCATCCCCCTCTTATACGACAATCAGTCGAGTAGACGTAGGCCTTGCGGCCCACGCCCCTCACAGAACCGGACGTGCCAAATGAAGGCATCCGGCTCTTCATACAGTCATTTGCTTCATATTCCTGCTATCCTTTCCAGCCCTGCTGCCATCTTTTGTTCACCTCTGGTGTGATGAATGTTTCCCTGTGAAAGGTCGACTGTATGTTGCCGCCTTCCTTCCACCGGAGTTACCCGGCTTCATGGATACTATGCGGCAATCCGACTTCCTGCATACCGTCTGATTCTCTTGTGTTTTATGCTTGAGCAATCATACCCTTGTAGGGGGGCTTGCAGGGTCTTATCAATACTAATTATAATTTTTTATAATGATTCAAACAAGCCAAAATTCAGGGAACAAATTCGGAGAAAAATCGTCTAAATATACAGAAACGATATTGAAGCGATAACAAATTTTCAAGGAGGGATTGACCATGATTTCAAAAAAGAGCGGCTTATATGTTTTGTTGGTGGTTTTACTGATTTTGGGGCTGGCCCAGTTGTCTAAGCCGAACGGCATGGCTTTGTCCAGTGCCGGAGCAGAACAAGGTGTCAACCTCGACAGCGGAAAAACCATCAGCCTCGACAGCTTGGATGCAGAGGGGAGTCTGCCGGTGCTGGGTTCCTATGAGAAATTAAAAGAACTCATGTCCCGCATCCAAACCCGCTATCCACGCTGTGATGTCAAATTTTTGAGCATGAACTCGATCGCAAAATCCACAGCTTCTGCTGATGGCACTCAGGAAATGGCGCCAAGATCCGGTTCAGGTGATGAAAACGGAGCATCAGCGGATTTCTCTGTCACGAATGTGCAGGTTAAAGGAGTGGATGAGGCGGATATAGTCAAGACCGATGGCAAATACATATATCAGGTCAACAACCGCCGGGTGGCGATAATCGACGCTTATCCGGCAGACACCATGAAGATAACCGGTTTTATAAATTTTGACGATGCTGATTTTTCTCCACAAGAACTATATCTTGACGATATGCACCTGGTGGTGATAGGGTCCTCCGTCAGGCCTATCCCGCTGGTGGAACAAAATAAGGCATCCGTTAATACCGGAGGGATATCCTCCGGCAATTTCGCCGGAGCCGACAGGCAAAGCCTTATCCCGGAAATATATCCTGCCCGCTACTCATATGGCACTGTAAAGGCTATCATTTATGACATGCGGGATAAAAAAAACATTCGAAAAATAAGGGAACTGGAGCTGGAAGGCTTTTACATCTCCTCCCGGAAGATTGGAGCCTCTCTTTATCTGGTGGCCAATAGGAATATGGATTTTCGCATCCTGGAAAACTTAACGCAAGATCAAAATCTCACTCCATCATACCGGGATACGGTATCGGGCGATGAATTCTCCAATATCGGCTATGATAAGATCCGATATTTTTCACAATGTCCGGAGCCCAACTACCTCATCATCGCAGGATTGAACCTTGACAAGCCCAAAGAAAAGGCCGACATTTCTACTTACCTGGGAGCCGGTGAAAACATTTATGCTTCCGCAGAAAATCTGTATGTGGCGCTGACTGGCTATGAAGATGCGGAGGCCGAAGTGAAACACGACGCAAATTACGAAGAAGGGTCGGTCTCAAACGAGAGTTTTTCCATCAAGCCTTTGGAATATGATACCTGCACTCTCATATATAAATTCGGCTTAAATGGCGGCAAAGTTGCATTCAAGGCCAAAGGCAAGGTGCCCGGAATAATACTCAACCAGTTTTCCATGGACGAATACAAAGGCAATTTCAGGATAGCCACTACGACCGGCAAGGTATGGCGCACAGATGAGCAGACATCCAAAAACAACATGTATGTCCTGGACGGCGGCATGAACATTGCAGGCAGCCTTGAAGGCATAGCTCCGGGCGAGAAGATTTACTCGGTGAGGTTCATGGGGGACCGGGGATATATGGTAACCTTCAAAAAAGTTGACCCGCTTTTTGTGGTCGACCTGAAAGATCCCGCCAAGCCTCAGATCCTGGGAGCCTTGAAAATCCCAGGTTACAGCGACTATATCCACCCCTATGATGAAAACCACATCATCGGCTTTGGAAAGGATACCATAGAAGTGGAGCAAAAGGATGCCGAAGGTATCCCCATTAGAAGCATGGCTTTTTACCAGGGCATGAAAATCGCCCTCTTTGACGTCAGCGATGTAAACCACCCTGTGGAAAAATTCAAAGAGATCATCGGCAACCGCGGCACGGATTCGGAACTTCTGCGAAATCACAAGGCATTGCTCTTCTCCAAAGAAAAAAACCTCATGGCCTTCCCCGTCACCGTCATGGAGACAAAAGATAAAGATGATGCTGTAAAGGGCAACATGCCGCAGTATGGCGAGTTTTCATTCCAGGGAGCATACGTATACGATATAGACCTTCAAAAGGGCTTCAAACTGAAGGGCAGGATCACTCATCTTTCTCCGGAAGACTATATTAAGGCCGGCAACGGATGGTACGACAGCCGAAGAAATGTGGAGCGAATCATATACATCGGCGAAAATCTTTACACCCTGTCCGGAGGAATGGTAAAAGCCAGCAGAATGAGCGATCTTAAGGAAATCAGTGCGCTTGATATTCCTCAATAAAACTCAAGGGCCCAAAGGCGCGTTTCAATAGGGAAACTTATTGAACCATACCCAAACCGATACGGAAGGTCAACAAACGAGGCGCTTCGCATGAAGCGCCTCGTTTGCATTCCGATATATTTGCTTAATTTTTAATTCTGTTTTCCCAAGCAGGTTATGCAGCGCCTCAAGGAGAGTGTATCTCCACATTTGCCGCCGGAATCCAGACGCCTTCTGTTTCAATGGCAAAGGTATAATAGTCGCCTGTTGAGCTGTCTGTCAAAAGTCGGATTGACGCGCCGCCCAAATCGTAGTCATCCGGCACGGTTATACCGCTTGCGGCGCTTATGGCCGCGCCCCCGTCTGCCGTCAGCTTGATTTGCGAAGCTCCGGAGAATGCGGCGTCTCCGTCAATCCAAAGCCCTTGCCCGGCTGCAATGGTCACATTGGAAGCATCGACCGCAAATCCGCCAAGAATTCCTGCCGGGCCGTCACAATTCATGCCCAAAACGCTGTTTTGGATTTCTATGCCAATCGACCCCAACATGAATCCGCCGCCGTCTGAGGCAATGGCAACATCGGAATACACGAAGCGGCACACGGACTGCTCCCCTTCGCCCACATCCGCGCTCAGCGCGTATATTGAACCCATATCGATGCCTTCGCCTCCTGCCGCGTCTATTGCCAAATCCAGGGTATCAAATGTCAGGCTGTTCGAGGCGTAAATCGCCTTACCTCCTGAAGTGCCGATACGCAGCGAGTCTTCGGTTTTGTCCGTACCGGCAAATCGGGTGGGACGCTCAATGCGCATGACATTCTGAGCTTCATCTGACGACAATGTAATTTCGAAAGCGCAGTTCCCCACAATGTTGACGGTCAACGGACTGCCGCTTTCCCCAATATTTATGCTGTCAAAATATTTTTTGCTGAACGAGATGTTCAGATTATCGAAGGTAACGGAGTTTGTCGCGCCGTCAATGTTCACGTATACGTTGCTGCCTGTTCCGCTGAAGGTCAGCCCGTCTCCCGTAATCGTAAGGACGGGAACAGTGGTTCCGTCAAACGTTTCGACCATTTCGTAGGTATAGCCGGAGATGCTGCCCACGCTGATATCCTCGGTTACTTCGCCGTTTGTTACGGTAATTCCGCTCTCCGGCAGCGTCGCACCTTTTGGAACGGAACGGTAGTTTGCCGTATATGTGCGGTTGCCGGTAACGGTGTCTCCCTCAGTCAGCGTCGGGAACCAGCCTGTAAACTCATACCGGAAGTATTCGTTCTCCGCTTTGGTCGGATCATCGGGAGGAACGATTACATCGCCGTAATGATAGGTCTGTGTTATGGTAGTCGAGCCGCCCGCAAAGGAACCGCTGCCGGCGTCAAAGGTGATGGTGTACTCGTTTTCGACCTGTCTGTACTTCGCGGTAATGGTCATGTCCTGTGTGAATGTCTTCGGGAAAGCTTCCGACCAGCCGTCGAACTCATAATGATAGTTGGAATTGCCCGATGGAGGTATGGGGTCGCTTATGCTTTCCGAAATATTCGTATCCTCTCCGTATTTGCCGGTAAAGGTTTTTGTATTGGTGCCGTCGGAGAACTTTCCGTTTCCGGCGCTGACCGTTACGGTATACATCCTCTCGGCCGGCGTGTAGACCGCCGTATAGGTCATATCCTTTTGAACGGTGACGGTATCGGTCAGGCCGTAGGTATTTCCGTCCTGATCCTTCCAGCCTGTCAGCGTATAGGTGTACTGGTTATCCGCGGCCTTAACAGGGGCGTACGAGGCCAAATTCAGGCGCGTACCACAAGTGACCCGGAGGGAAACGCTTGTGCTTCCGCCGGGGAACGCGGCTCCCTCTCCGGCGTTGAAGGCGGCGGTGAACTCCTGGCCGGAAGCGGCGACCCACACCGCGTTCCAGGTTTGGATGCCCTGATTGTCCTGAGAATAGTCCACGTCCCAGTGATGGAATTTGTAGAGCGCGCCGTCCTTTTGCACCGGTTGGATCGTGAGGGCGTTGTTGGCGTTCTGGAAATCCTCCACATACTTCAGATAATCCGGATAAGGGATCATGCCGGAGTCGGCCGTGGCGCTGCCGTCGGCAAAGGTCCCCATATCCGTTTTGAATATAATGCGGCGCTGCGTGAATTCGACAATAAGATTGTAATAGGTTTCCTGCGTGGCAGGGGGCAGCCCGTCATAAGCGTAATCCGCCGCGGCGACGTATCTGCTGCTCCATCCTAAAATCGTACACCCGGGATAGCTCTTCTGGCGCGGGGGCATAGGCGTCTTGCCATATGAGAAATAGAATATATCCTCTTGATGCACGATATCGAAATTTTGCCCGTATGCAATGTAATGCATTACAGGATACCGGAAATGTATGGGTATCTGCAATATGTCATACTCTGCCACATTGTGGAACATGACGGGCCTTGTCTTCTGATTTTCATTAAATTTTTCGTTGCACTCATCCAGCGTGCCGGTAAATGTATAGACCGGCTGCGTTTTGTCGTAACCTGTAAAGGTCAGGCCGCGTGCCCAAGCACTATAGATATTTAAGTTTGTCAGCGGCTTGTTGGCAGTTGTTGGGTAGTTGTAATCGATGTACGTGTAATCTCTTCTCATCCAATCCTTAAAAGTGCGTCCCGGGCCCGGCGACTGATAGTTTGAGGGAACGGGCGGCGTATCGCCGTTTTCGGCGGCATATACCTCATAGTGCCACTGCCCGTCGTGGAGGTATATATAGGATATCAGCACCTGCTTCTTCGTCATATTCACCACATAGGTAGCATCCTTCCAGATGGCTTCATTCCAGTCGCCTACATAACCGGTTACTTCAGCTTCCTGATATCCGAGCAGACCTTCTATGGGGTTGGACCAGGCAGACAGGTCGATGGCGCCCGGGACAGTACCCGCAAGCACGAGCTTTTCCGTCTCCCCAACCTTCTCCCCGTTCATATTGACCACATAGGTTGCCGTAACGGGGTTCAGGTTGACAGTTTTGGGGTCGATGCCGGGATCGATCCATATGAGCTTGATCTCATTATAGGTGTAGCCCTTTTCCCGGCTGCTGAAGCAGAGGTTGTCTCCGCCGTAATACACCTGCACCTTTGCGTCCAGCCGCTGGGTGCCTTTCGGAACACTCACGCCGTAATATGTTTTCCCGAAATATTGCGGCTGGACCTGGAGGTGATTCTCATCATTCCAATCGATCATCCACGGGTTGGATATTTTGAAATAGAATTTACTGAGCTTGGAATAGTCGCCCTCGACCAACTCTCCGGTGGTGAGGTCGAGCATTTCGCAGTCCAGCAGGCCGCTGTTGCTGATATAGTAGTCGTTCTGGTTGATGATCACGGTTTTTCCGGCGTTCTTGAACCTGTAGAGCACATACCGGTTGCCCAGGGTATAGAAAGGAAATTTCTTATCCAGTACGGAAAGCTCCGCCTTTATGCTGAACGACCCCGACTCGGCAAAGATTTTCAGCTCCAAATAGATGCCTGCTTCCATGTAGACGCCGCCGTTCATGTTGATGTCTGGGGCGGCTCCGGTTTTGAGCAGATGAAGCTGCAAAAAGCCGTACAGGTCCATATAGGCGCCCGCTTCTCCCGTAAAGCCGACTCTGCCCAAAGATTCAAGGCCGTAAAAATTGACGCTTACGGTAAGCCTTATGCCGGACTTGACTCCCAGATAGCCCGCGCAGTATAGGTCGAGGCTTTGCCGGCCGTCGCCTTCAAGCCCGTACCTGTACGTTTCCAGGTCTTGGCTCGTGCCGCCCCTGATGCCTATGCGGCTGGCGGACATGATGGTGCTTTGGGCCGACAGCCCCACCGCAAGATTCAGCCGGACGACAAAGTCGCCCTTCTCTTTAAACTGTAAAACGGGCACCGGCATCTTGACATCCTGCGACTGCTCGAAAATGTTGACCTCCACCAGGTCTATGTAGTCGCCCTTCGAGCCCAAAACCTCCCTGACGATTTCGGGGACATCGGAATTGTCCTTCGTAAAGCCGTCGATAAGCT
>JANLFP010000010.1 GCA_024655905.1 Tepidanaerobacteraceae bacterium | reverse complement strand
CAGAAACGCATCTGTCGCTGGACATGGAGAAAATCAAGGAATACATGGATTTAATGGGGTACTACACCCTCATGACATCGGAGATCGAAAAGCCGGACAGGGAAATTATCAACAAGTATCATGGCCTTTCAAGGATAGAGGATTCCTTCAGGATAACAAAGAGCGATCTTGAGGGAAGGCCGGTCTATGTCCGCAAACAAGAGCACATCAACGCACATTTTCTTGTCTGTTTTATCGCATTGACGATGATACGGATTATCCAATACAAGATTTTGAAACATCAAGGTAAAGATACCCTGAACGAAGACGGCTGGGAGTCAGGGGTCACGGCGGACAGGATAAAGAAAGCGCTTGAGTCTTTTCGGGCTGATGCCCTTCCCGGTGGATACTATCGCCTTACGAAGCCGAACGACGATATGAGATTGATCCTTGATTCCTTTGGCATCCATGCCGACCTAAGGCTGCCAACGGCCAGCGAGCTTCGCAAACTGAAATATTCGTTCGATAAAGCTGTTACCGTTTGAAGTTTTGGTGTACATTTTTCGGCGGCAAAATTTCCTGTCGGCGCATTAAGCCAAAACAATCATGAAGAGATGTAAGCAAATGGCAGCCATTATATGACTACAATTTTATACCATGATATTTTACTCAAGTTCCTTGTGGTTACTGACTTACAAGGAATTTTGTATTAATAGAACTGTTAAACTCGGGTTATAGCACTAAATTTAGAAAAGTAAACATAAAAGTAAATATGAAAGTAACATATATCAGCCAATAATTCCAGATTATACCCGCAGAGAGACATGGAGGAACGGCTATGAGAAAGATATTGTTGGTGGAAGATGATTTAAGCCTGATCGAAGGCTTGAAATTTTCCCTTTCCAAGCATGGCTTTGATGTAACCGTTTCAAGGACAGCAAAGGAAGCCAAAGCCTGTATTGATCAGAATGAATATGACTTGATTCTGCTGGATTTAATGCTTCCAGATGGCAGCGGTTTTGATGTTTGCAGGATGGTCAGGCAAGTATCGGACATTCCGATAATTTTTCTTACGGCTTCCGATGAGGAGGTAAATATCGTTATGGGCCTGGATATAGGCGGCGATGACTATATCACAAAGCCCTTCAAACTGAATGAGCTCATATCCAGGATAAACGCCGTGTTGAGGCGCTGCGATCCGGCAAATCAGCAGGCTGCGGAATTGAAGGCAAACGGGATTACGGTAAAGCTCCTGGAAGGAAGGGTGATAAAAAACGGAATCGACCTGGAACTTGGACAGTTCCATAACGCTCCATGATGCGCGCCAGAAAAATGCCGAGCTTGACCAGGCTTTTCTTACAATGGCGGTTTTTGTATACGGTTTTGTGGCGGTCATTGCTTTAATCAGTATTCTGAACATCATCAACACCACGAATACCAGCGTTGCGTCAAAGACCAGGTATTTAGGCGTCATGCGGGCTGTCGGCATGTCAGGCGGCCAAATGGATAAAATGGTTTTGGCGGAAGCGGCAACGTACAGCCTGACCGGATGCCTCGCCGGGTGCGTTTTGGGAGTCATGCTGCAGAGAGCACTCATTGCGGATTTGCTTTCATCGTTTCGCATCGTCTGGAGATTTCCTTTGGCCCAGATCATCTTGATATGGATTCTCACCCTGCTCGTAACGGCCCTTTCCGTCATAAGCCCATTGAAGCGTATCAAGGCCAGAGGCATCTCTGAGGTCATAGGGTCATTGTAGCAATATATATTTCACCTAAAATCAGAACCAAATTTCCCAACGCAAAGGTTATATAATTATATACGTTTTTGAGCTGGCTTTTTCCAGCAAAGCCAGGCAAAATGAGGTTTACCGGAAAATCCTGAGCGAGCAAATGTAAATCTTTTGCGGCGGCATAAAATCTATGATATAATTAATGGGAAATCTTTTAAACAAGGACCCAAAACCATCGCACATATTCGGCAACTGGTGAACAGCCCTATGCTGCTTTAATGGCGATGGCGGAAGAATGAAAGATTTTTTGACAGTCAATATAAGCGGAGGAATGGCAGTGGAGAAAAAGTCCAGGGATCTGGTGACAAATAGGAAAGCCCGGCATGATTATCATATATTGGAAACATATGAGGCTGGTATTGCTCTTTCCGGGACCGAAGTAAAATCTCTGAGGGCGGGGAAGGGCAACCTGAAGGATAGCTACGCCGGGGTGGAAAAGGGAGAGCTGCTTCTTTACAACATGCACATCAGCCCTTACGAAAAGGGCAATATCTTCAATAAAGACCCTTTGCGCACCAGAAAGCTCCTCATGCACCGGCGGGAAATAAACCGCCTCTTCGGCCTTGTGAAGGAAAAAGGTGTAACTTTGATTCCGCTGAGGGTCTACCTCAACGAGCGGGGTCTTGTTAAGGTGGAACTGGCTGTGGCAAAAGGAAAAACCCTTTACGACCGCCGGGAAGACATAAAGCGGAAAGATGCCGAGCGCGAGATGGAAAAAGCCTTTAAAGAATACAATATGAGTTAGAGGAAGGGATTTATATGCCGACCTTTGATTTTAAATGCGACATTTGTGGTCATCAGTTCAGCGATTTTGTTTCTATAAAAGACAAAGACAAAGTCCGCTGTCCCGAGTGCGGCGGAACGGCCAGCCAGCGCTTTACCGGATTTATGTATATAAGCCGTGGCGGCTCAGATTCCTCAAGTTCTGGCACTTGCAGCGGAGGCAGCTGCAGCACCTGCGGCGGCTGCCATTAAAAAACGCTTGACATGGTACACTCAGTATATTAAAATAAAATTAAAAAAATTAAATATTTGTCATCTGTTTCAGTCTCTTCGAGTCTTTCAACCTACAGATTCAGTCCAGGGTTCTAAGACCGATAGGGTGTAGCTGGAAACGGTTGCGCCTCCCGGTGTGGAAAGAAGAGAGTGCGGATAACATTTGGAAAAAGAGTAGTCCGCCCTTGCGATTTCCACAGGGCGGATTTTTTATCTTAAAAAAAGGAGGTATTTTTAAATGGCAAACGGCATTTTTAAACTGGAAAGACCTCAAAATGAGCGGACTTTAAATTATGCACCCGGAAGTGATGAAAAGGCAGTCTTAAAAAAGCAACTAAAAAGGATGAGATCGGAAGAAATTGAAATCCCCCTCTTCACCTAAGAAAATGGCAGAACTGATCGAAGTGTGCCAGCAAAAGAATATAAAATACATTTTCTTTGAAACCCTGGTAAGCCAAAAATTTTCCGAAAGCCTTGCCCGGGAGGTGGGGGCCAAAACCCTGGTATTAAACCCCATCGGCGGGCTTACATCTGAAGAAATAAAGGCCGGCGAGGATTATTTTTTAATTATGCAGGAAAATCTCGAAAACCTTAAAAAAGCTTTGACTGAATGAAAAAGACCTGGTCTCAGGAGCATATCGGATATTGAAAACCTATGTTTGTTATTTCTACTCTCACCATAGGCACAGGATTATATGTAGCCGGTCTTTTTTATATCATTTTTTATTGACAAAATTGTTTTTTTACTATAATATTTAATTAAACAATGAGATTGAATTTCATTTGCAAAGTTAGATTAGCCTAACATGGAGATGAGATGATGAGCGAAGCAATTTCTATCTCACCGGCATTGGAAGATTACCTTGAGGTAATATTGAATCTTTCGGAAAAAAACGATACTGTAAGAATCACGGACCTGGCAGAAAGATTGAACATAGCAAAGGCCAGCGTGACTCAGGCGGTGAGCACTCTCGCATCGTTGAAGCTGCTGAAGCATGAAAAGTATGGCCCTGTAGAACTGACACCCATGGGAAAGAAAGAGGCGGAAAAAATTCGAACAAGACACCGCATTTTAAAAAAGTTTCTCATCGAAGTATTAAAAGTAGACCCCCGAATCGCAGAAAAGGACGCATGCCTTATGGAACATGTGATAAGTCAGGCAACAATGGGAAAGCTGGTGGAATTTCTTGAAACCGAGCTTAATGAAAAAAATATAATTGAAAAGGAGATGGAGAATGTGGAGGTCATCAATGCAAAATCATTGAGCGAACTTGCTCCGGGTGCGAAAGCAAAAGTTATGCGAATTGCCGCAAAAGACCTGATCCGCCGGCGCATCATGGATATGGGCATCGTGCCCGGCACGCAAATTTTAGTGGAAGGCATAGCGCCTCTCGGAGACCCGATGGAGATAATGGTTAGAGGGTACCACCTGACCCTGAGAAAGAACGAGGCTTCAAGCATTTTTGTAGAGGTGATGCGAGATGATATCTGACACCGCTGCTGTATTGCCGCTGGGGCTTGTACCTGCAGGTAGAAAGGCCGTAATAAAAGAGATTATCGGAGGGGAAGGCTTGCGCAGGAGATTAATCGAAATGGGTTTTAACAGAGGGGCGACCATTAGAGTCATCGCGAACGAACACGGTCCGCTCATCGTTGCGCTGGAGGGAAGCCGCATGGTTCTGGGGCAAGGGATGGCTCAGAAAGTTATTGTACAGGAGGCTTAAAAAATTTTAATCATAAGTTAGGAAAACCTAACTATAAGGGGGAAGATTGATGGAAAATCTGAACACCGTTAAAAAAGAAAAGGAAATTGTCGTTGCTCTGGTGGGGAATCCCAATTCAGGCAAGACCAGTTTATTCAATGATTTGACAGGGTCAAGGCAGCATGTGGGGAATTGGCCGGGAGTAACGGTGGAAAAAAAGGAAGGCAGGCTGGATTTCGACGGCACAATCCTTCGAGTGATTGATTTGCCGGGCACTTACAGCCTGGGAGCATATTCCGAAGACGAAGTCATAACGCGGGACTACATTTTGAAAGAAAACCCCGATGTGGTCATAAATGTAATAGATTCCACCAATCTGGAGAGAAACCTATACTTGACCGTTCAGCTTCTGGAAATGCATGCGAATGTGGTGCTGGCATTAAATATGTTTGACGAAGCCAGGGCAAAAAAAATAGAAATTGATGCGGCCAGATTATCGGCTTTACTGGACGTGCCGGTTGTAACCACCGTGGCCACAAGAAATGAAGGCGTCAGGGATCTGATAGAAAGGGCAGTTTCGACCTCGAAAAAAGAGGCGAAAAGCGGTTTCAGAATTAATTACGGCCGGGAAATAGAAGAAGAAATAGCAAAGATAGAATCCATAATATACCTTTACCCGGAAATCGCAAATAAGTATCCGCCGCGCTGGCTGGCAGTAAAGCTGCTCGAAGAAGACAAGCGTATTTTAGAAGAAATAAAAAAAGACAATTTTATAAAACACGTGTCAGATCAACTTGAAAAAAGCAAAAGCCATTTAATTGAGATTTCCGGAGAGGATGCCGAGACAATCATAGCGGACAGGCGGTACGGCTTTATCTCCGGCCTGGAAAAGGAATTTGTAAGAAGGCATCAGACTACGGAACAGAGGTATACTCTGTCTGACAAAATCGACAGAGTCGTGACAAACCGTTATCTGGGCATACCCCTATTTCTTTTCGCCATGTGGTCTGTATTTCAATTTACATTCAAACTTGGCGATCCTATGATAGGATGGGTTGAAACACTGTTTGAGGGTCTGAGCAACATTGTATCGAATATTGCTGAGAACGTGGGCGCTCCTGATTTAGCTGCTTCCTTCATCGTCGACGGCGTCATAGGAGGAGTGGGATCCGTACTGGTGTTCATCCCGCCCATATTCCTGCTGTTTCTTGCCATATCGATACTGGAAGACAGCGGATACATGGCCAGGGCAGCTTATGTCATGGACAGATTGATGCATGCACTGGGCCTGCACGGCAAATCCTTTATACCCCTGTTAATCGGTTTCGGCTGCAACGTTCCCGGCATTATGGCCACCAGAACTCTTGAAAACAGGCAGGATAGATTGATTACCATATTGATAAATCCGTTTATGTCGTGCGCGGCCAGGCTTCCTATATACGTACTGTTTGCCGGGGCATTTTTTGCAGAATATCAGGGCTGGGTAATATTTTCATTGTATTTATTGGGTATAGTTATCGCCATAGTTATGGGCAAAATCTTCAAGAAATACCTTTTCAAAGGCGAGACGTCACATTTTGTGATGGAGCTTCCACCGTATCGTGTACCTACTTTAAAAGGTTTATTTATTCATATGTGGGAAAGGGGAAGTTCCTTTATAAAAAAGGCAGGAACAATAATTTTTTCGGTGGTTGTGCTAATATGGGCCCTTTCAAACCTGCCCCTTGGGGTAGAATATGCCAGCAGTGAAAGTTTAATCGGCAGGCTGGGAGCTATGATAGCGCCGGTGCTTTCGCCCGCTGGGTTTGGCACATGGCAGGCTGCAGCGTCGCTCATTTTCGGGATTCTGGCGAAGGAGGTGGTTGTGGGAACGCTGGCGGTTTTATACGGCGTGGAAGAAGCAGGCCTTGGAGAAGCAATCCGCCAGCACTTTACGCCTCTTTCAGCCTACGCATTCATGGTTATGACTTTGCTATATATCCCGTGTGTGGCCACCATCGGCGCTATAAGAAAGGAAACCAATTCCTGGGGCTGGACCGCCTTTGCGGTATGCTCCAGCCTGATACTTGGATGGCTTATGTCGGCGCTCATTTTCCAGGGCGGCAGGCTCCTGGGATTTAGCTGATTAATAAAAAAGTCGCGCATGGAGGTATAAAACAATGAAAGCCATGTTTTTAATTGGAATAATAATATTGGCGGGCACATTTCTGGTACGCCGCTTTTCGTGGCAGTTTAGGGACTCGGGATGTACAGGGTGTGCTGGGTGCTGCACAAATGAGTGCAAAATGCACCTTAGAGAGAAAAAATAAGGCCTTGACCAGGGCCTTTTTTTTAGACGATTCTTCATTTGTCGCAAAATAAAAAACAGCGCTTGAAACAATTAATATAGTTTATGACTATGGATTGAGATGTTGCAAATATTTAACATGCAGCGGAATTAAGCGGACTCTATTATTGTTCCAACATTGCAAAAGAAAAATCTTTCTCCGAATTCCTGCGCCATGCGCATCGAGGCTTTTAATCCTGTGCAATGGGAAACTCCTATGCGATCGATATCAAATTCCTTTAATGCCTTGATGCTTTTTTCTTGCTGTTCCTCACTTACTGCCCCCAGGTGGGTCCCGCCGATAATGGCGCAAATATGATTTTGGCCAGTTCGCTCAATGGCGTGGTTGATAATATTTATTATGCCTGCATGTGCACAGCCGAGTATGATAAAAAGGCCCTTTTCTGTTTCAATGACTAATGATTGGTCATCCATGATGGGATCCTGTTCATAACCGTCACCTGTGTTAATTACAAGATCTTTATCCCCCTTTTCGAAGCCTGTCTTTCTGGGCACCTCTCCTGTCATTGACAACCCCGGCACAATCTCCTGCCAGGCTGTATTGAAGTGAAAACGAGCACCTCTATTTTCCAGGACTGAACGGGAAAAGGGAAGCCCGATATGTATTACTTTTTTATTTCTGATGGAGAAACTTTCTTTAAAAAGTTCGGGATGAGCATATACATCCGCAGGCCCCGCAACCGACAGCACGTCCAGAAGACCTCCGGTATGATCATAGTGATGATGGCTGAGCATAATGCCTTTAATCGTTGATAGGTTGATTTTAAAAATTCGCGCATTATTGATAATTGCTTTGCCCTGCCCCGTATCGAAAAGAAAATTGCCATAGTCGGTTTCAAGAAATATGGACCATCCGTGTTCGGCTAAGGCGCCTTCATTAAAAATTACGTAATTTTCGCAAAGAACCGTGGCTTTTAATTTCATTAGAATACACCTCTTTCTTTTTTTAAATTTCCGACCTAATAAATATAATCCCGGTATATTATGGTCATATGCTCATTAGTATTCAAATATATGATAACGCTCCTATGGATGTAAGTCAATTACCTGTAAATATTAATTGTAAAAATTGATTTACTGAAAAGATTATTTTTTCAGGATAGCTATTATTGACATATGTTCATAATAATATTATAATGTTGTCATAATCTTGTCAGGCTGTTGGTAATAATCGTCTGTATAAAAATGTGCCTGTATATTTGTATTTAACAAAAGATGGGGAAAGTCATTATAATATAACGCGAGGAGTGGAGAAAATGTATTCTTGTGCACAGTGTGCAATTCATTCATGCAGGACCGGCGATATGTCAAAAGCTCCCAAAAACTGTCCATGCCTTGATAATAAGAAGGATGACATAGTGAAAAAATACTTCGAAGAGGGAAATCTCGTATTGGCTTATTCTTCGGCATTGGTCGAAAGCGAGGGTTATTGCAAAAAGACGAGAATAGAAGAGATAATGGATTTTTCCAGAAAGTGTAGTTTTAAAAGCCTGGGAATTGCGTTCTGCATAGGCCTTAGCAGCGAAGCCAAAGCTGTGGCTGACATCCTGACTGCCAATGGATTTAATGTCGATTCTGTTGTCTGCAAAAACTGCAGTATTCCTAAAGAAACTATAAACATAAAAGAAAATGAAAAAGTACGTCCGAATACTTATGAACCGATGTGCAACCCTATTGGGCAGGCATATTTCTTAAATAAGGCCGGAACAGATTTGAATATAGTATTGGGCCTTTGCGTCGGCCATGATTCGCTTTTTATGAAGTACTCAAGGGCGCCGGTTACAGTCCTGGCGGTTAAAGATAGAGTGCTGGGCCATAATCCGCTGGCTGCCATTTACCTTTCAAAGGGTTATTACAAAACCAAACTTTTTCCTGAAAACATGGGAAAATAACTGCATCCGTCAATTGAGACTTAAAAAAATATAGACCACAGGGTCGGGACAAACGATGTTCCCGGCCAGTGGTCTATACGTGATCTATATTATATAAAGTCTATTAAATCTCATGACATAAAACAGAATCTAGGTGCGACACCGCTGTCGGTTGCCGGAAGTTCGCCCTGAATATCCTGAATAATAGTAACAAGTTTGAATAGATCAGATAGAGCGGTTTTTTCTTCAGCAGATATAGCCGTGAAATTTTGTAAAAACACAGCATAATCGTCAAGATAAATTATTTTTTCCGGTGGATTATACGTTTCTTCCCCAGCTCCCGCTATATACGACCATCGTTTCCCAAAGCGCCGGGCAAACCATATCCCGATTTCAGACTAGAAAGAAAATTCCTCAAGGAATATTATTATTGACATAAGTTCATAATAGTAATATAATAAAATTGAAAGTTATAAACATATGACCATAACAAGAGAGGAGAGAAAAAGTGCCAAGACCACCGAAATGGCGCAGAGTTGAATTTTTACCCGTTGTAACATATTTCAAGCCTGCAGGAGTCCCTTTAAGGCAGCTAGATGAGGTTGTCCTCACTGTTGAAGAACTGGAGGCGCTGCGCTTAAAGGACATCGAGGGGCTGGAGCAGGAAGATTGCGCCGAAAAAATGGGTATTTCCCGGCCGACTTTCTTCAGGATATTAAACTCGGCTCACAGTAAAGTAGCCGATGCGCTGGTATCTGGGAAGGCCATTAGAATAGAAGGCGGGAAATATCATTTTTCACAATTTGTGAAGTGTTTGAAATGTGGCCATGTCTGGGAGGAAGTTCAGAAGGAAAATATTCAGGCCCCCGAATGCCCGGAATGTCACAGTACGGAATGGGTTCCAGCGGGAAATCGCAGGGGATGGTGCCATGGCCGCCGGCAAAGAGGGCCATTTGATTAATATGTTGGTACTTTGTATACTGCAAGAATTGCAGGGATAAAGCGAAAATAAAATGGCCATCGGCAAATTGTACATTGAGAAATCGAAAATAGCTTTTATTAGTGTTTAAAATGTACCATAACATTTTTGTCATATGCTGATGCCGCATCTGCGGTTTTAAAATCCTAATAATCAAAAAAGAAAGGGTGTATTTGATGAATCAAAATGAAGCTACTGCACAGAAAGATGGTGTCAAAACAGCCCATACTGCTCCGGAGGAAGACAAAATCCCCGCAGGCGAATTAAACCGCATAAAAAATGTAATAGCGATAATGAGCGGAAAAGGCGGAGTGGGCAAGTCCACCGTAACCGGGCTTCTGGCTGTAAGCCTGCAGAGGAAAGGATATAAAGTGGGCATCCTTGATGCCGATATCACCGGCCCCAGTATACCCAGGATGTTCGGTGTAAAAAAGCGCCCTGAGAGTATAGGTTTCGGCTTGATGCCGCCCGAAAGCTCATCGGGAATTCGGATAATGTCGCTGAATCTATTGCTGGAAAATGAGGATGATCCTGTCATATGGAGAGGCCCGCTTATTGCAAACGCGGTAAAACAGTTCTGGACCGATGTGATTTGGGGAGACCTTGACTTTCTGCTCATTGACCTTCCTCCGGGCACCGGCGACGCACCGCTTACCGTCATGCAGTCTTTGCCCGTGGACGCACTGGTAATCGTCTCATCACCCCAGGATCTGGTTATGATGGTAGTGAAAAAGGCCATAAACATGAGCAGAATGATGGGCGTTCCCGTATTGGGCCTTGTGGAAAATTACAGTTACCTGATTTGCCCAAAGTGCGGCGAGAAGATAAACATTTTTGGTGAAAGCCGCGGGAGCAAAGCTGCAGAGCAGGTGCAGATTCCATATCTTGGTTCCCTGCCGGTAGACCATAGACTTGCGGAATTGTGCGACAGCGGTCAGATAGAGATGTACGATAGTGACGAAATAAAGAATATGGGAGAATGGGTAAAGGATCTTGAACGTCTTAAGAAGAAATAAATAAAAAGCGCCTTGACTGCCGTAGATGGACAGCCAACTTCGGCAGCGGACTTAGTATTTTAGACTCAAATTGAGATTCTTCGAAAGGAGGTGAAAAACATGCCAAGAGGCGATGGAACAGGACCCGCAGGGCTTGGCCCCATGACCGGCAGAGCCGCCGGTTTCTGCGCCGGTTTTCCGGTACCGGGCTGTATGAACCCCGTCGGGAGATTCTGGAGAAGAGCGGCAGGTTTCGGATTTGGTCTCGGCCTTGGACTGGGGGCAGGCCGGGGATGGAGAAGGCGCTACTATGCCACAGGAGTGCCTTTTCGTGCAAGGGGATATTACCCTTTTGACCCTACGGCGGTATATCCTGCCGCCGAAGATGAACAAAAATATGAGGCTGAGGCCCTTTCTCAGGAAGCCAAAATCTTAAAAGAACAGCTGAAAGAAATAGAAGCGAGATTGGAAGAACTCAAAAGGTCAAAAAAAGAAGGCCCTGATGAAGAAAAAGGCCAGGACTAAGAAAAGGTAGGCTCATTGGCAGGAGCGGATGGCGGCCAGCCCCTGCCACATCTTTTAAACAATTTTATTATATCAAACTCATCACTGATAGTCGAGCTCAGGTACAAAGATTTGGTTATTTTTTTATTCATATTGGAAGCATATTTGATAATGCTCTGTGCAGCATTATCAAGGTACAACTGGGTGTCATGTTTTACGCAGCTTCAAAAATATATTTTTAAGATATTTCGGGAAAGATTTCGGTTTTGTCGGAAAAGAGGGGGCATTTTCATAAAAGGGTGGCAGCCCTAAATTAAAAAAGCGAGGGATTAGACTTATGAAAGTTGCTGTTACATCTTCGGGTAGTGATTTGGATTCCATGGTGGATGAAAGATTCGGCCGCTGCAGGTATTTTATATTTGCGGATTCTGATACAAAACAATTTGAAGCCGTGGAAAATGAATATGCAAGCGGCGCCCATGGCACGGGTGTTCAGGTGGCCCAGTTCATAGCGGACAAAAAAGCTTCGGCCCTTATAACCGGGAACGTGGGCCCAAACGCCATGAGGGTATTGATGGAATCCGGAATAGAGGTATACACAGCCCATTCTATGAGCGTAAAACAAGCCCTGGAACATTTTGAAGAAGGCAAATTGAGCATGGCTTCTGGTCCAACGACAAAACCGCATATGTAAAAAGACAAAAAGTGAGCCATTTCCGGCAGAAGAGCGACTTTCTACACTAAGTTCCACACTATAATATATTGTCCATGCAGTAAAATGCGGCACAAACAAGAATGAATTTTCGAAAGGTGACGTTTCATATTAATCAATCTATAGATTGGAGGAATTTCATAATGAAGATAGCCATAGCAACCGAAGGAAATGTAGTTTCAGCCCATTTCGGGCACTGTCCCCAGTATACCATATTTGATGTGGACGAAAAACAAAACAAGATAAACTCGAAAAAGATAATTGAAAACCCGGGTCACCAGCCCGGCTTCCTGCCCGGGTATCTGGCAGAATTAGGAGTCAACTGCATTATAGCCGGGGGCATGGGCCCAAGAGCTCAGGAACTGTTCGCCCAGAATAAAATAGAAACCATAACCGGTGTTTCCGGCAGAGTGGACGATGTGATACAGGAATATCTCGAAGGAAATATTGCGGGCAGCGGCAACCTGTGCGATCACGAGGAAGGAGACCATGGCGGACACTGCTCCCATTGAAGCTCAAGATAATTTCAAAATGGCATAATTTCAAAATGGCGGTGAAAATATGATAATTGCCATTGCCAGCGGGAAAGGCGGCACCGGGAAAACCACGGTGGCCGCCAATCTTGCCGTTGCATTAAAAGACAAAATGAGGGTGGCACTGTTGGACTGCGACGTGGAAGAGCCCAATGCCCACCTTTTCTTAATGCCCGAATTTACCGAAAAGGAGTCTGTTGTCCTGCCGGTGCCTTCCATAGATTCCGATAAATGCACCCACTGCGGAATTTGTACTGGAATATGCGCCTATCACGCCCTGGCAGATCTGGGCAAAAAGATACTGGTGTTTGAGGAACTCTGCCACGGCTGCGGGGGATGCAGCCTGCTCTGCCCGGCGGGAGCCATAACGGAAATACATAAAGAAATAGGGCTTGTGGAGCGGGGCACTGCGAAAGGCATGGAATTTGTCCAGGGGACACTTTCCATCGGCAAGGTTTCAGCTCCACCGGTAATCAAGAAAGTGAAAAGCCGGATAAAAAGCGGCCCAGCAATTGCAACGGCTGCGGTAATAATCGATTCTCCGCCGGGCACATCGTGTCCCATGATAAATGCGGTGTCCGGAGCCGATTACTGTGTGTTGGTGACCGAACCCACACCCTTTGGCTTAAGCGATTTGCAGCTGGCCGTGGGGGTTGTCAGGGAACTTGGGATTCCCTTTGGTGTCGTAATAAACAGGGCAGGTATGGGAGATGATGAAGTAGAAAAATACCTGCAGGAACAGGGTATTCCCCTTCTGATGAAGATCCCCTTTGACCGGCGGTATGCGGCCTGCTGTGCCCGGGGGGGACTGCTCGTTGAAGAATTCCCCGAGCTTAAGCAGACCTTTAACAACTTATGGAAGGCCATAGAAAGGCGGGTGAAGGCATGAAGGAAATTGTTGTCTTGAGCGGTAAGGGCGGCACGGGAAAGACCACCGTGACGGCCTCTCTTGCGGCTCTAGCAAAAGATGCGGTTTTGACCGACTGTGACGTGGATGCAGCCGACCTTTACCTGCTTTTAAACCCGAAGATTAAAGACGCCTTTAAGTTCTGGGGAAGTCAGAAGGCCCGCATAAGTGAAAAGAAATGCATAAGGTGCGGCAAATGTGAAAAGGCATGCCGCTTCGATGCCATCGAAGATTTTAAAGTAAACCCCACTTTTTGCGAGGGCTGCGGGGTATGCTGCAATATTTGCTCCCAGAAAGCCATTGACATGGTTGACACTCTTTCGGGCCACTGGTATATTTCCGACACCAGATACGGCCCCATGGTCCATGCCAGGCTGGGAATATCCGAGGAAAATTCTGGCAAACTGGTTTCGCTGGTAAAAAAGACCGCCCGGGAAATAGCCGAAAGAGAAGGTTATAAATATATAATCACCGACGGCCCGCCGGGAATAGGCTGCCCGGTGATTTCCACCTTTTCCGGGGCCGATGAGGCATTGATTGTGACGGAGCCTTCCGTCTCGGGATTGCATGATTTGGAAAGGCTATTGAAGCTGGCGGAGAATTTTAAAGTGGCCGTAAAGGTAGTGATCAATAAGTTCGACCTAGCCGAAGAAAAAAGCAGGGAAATCGAACAGTACTGCATCGATAAAGGCATTGAGGTCATAGGGAAAATTCCCTTTGACGAAGATGTTGTAAAAGCCATATCAAAGGGCATTCCACCGGTTGAGTACTCCTCAGGACCGGCGGCGGAGGTTTTGAGAAATGTGGCAGTATTATCATTCGGTGAGTCTGGATGTAGACAAGTGTAAAGGCTGCACAAATTGCATAAAAGGCTGTCCTACAGAGGCCATAAGAGTAAGAAATGGGAAGGCCAGTATACAGGAAAATAAGTGCATCGATTGCGGTGAGTGCATAAGAGTATGTCCCAATAATGCCAAATACGCCAGCACAGATGGGTTTGAAAAGCTGAGGGAGTTCAAATTCAAAGTGGCACTGACAGCCCCGGCTTTTTATGCCCAGTTTAGAGAGGGCATTACAAGAGAAAACATTATGAATGCCCTCATAAAAATCGGATTTGATGAGGTCTATGAAGTGCCCTTAGCGGCAGAAGAAGTATCTTTGGCTATACGTGAACACCTGGAAAAAAACAAAGGCATAAGGCCGCTTATATCTTCAGCCTGCCCGGTGGTGTTGAGGCTGATACAAACGAGATTTCCAGAGCTGATAAAAAATATAATTCCCATTAAACCCCCGACTGAAGTGGCCGCCCGAAGGGCTAAAGAAGTTATAATTAAAACCTATGGATGTAAAGAAGAAGAAATTGGGGTGTTTTTCATAAGCCCATGCCCAGCTAAGGTGGCATTTACAAAACAACCCATTGGCATGAGCAAATCTCATATTAATGGCGTGCTTTCTATGGCGGGCATTTATGGAGAGGTCTTAAAGAATTTAGATGATGGTAATTTCAAATCCATATTCAAAAGCTCCTGCGGTATAGGCATAAATTGGGGTAGGTCCGGCGGAGAGAGCCTGGCTATTGCCCGGCCTTGATTGCGGCAGCTGCGGCTGCCCCAACTGCAGGGCTCTGGCGGAAGATATAGTGCAGGGGCTGGCAAGTGAAACGGATTGCGTGTTTAAACTGAGGGAGAAGGTGAAAAAGCTAGCATCTCAGATGCTGGATCTTTCACAGAAATTGCCGCCGACCATGGGGCCTTCTTAAAGGCGAAAATTTGATGTGCAGGGGGTAGCTTAATGAAAATTGTAAAGACAAAACCGGAACTGTGTAACGGGTGCGGGGCATGCATGATGGAATGTTCTAAACTCTTCCACAAAGTAGCAGATCCGGAGAAATCGGCTATCAGAATAAGAGAGAAAGCGGGAAAACCGGGAAGCTACGAAATCTATGTATGCAATCACTGCGGTGAATGTATTTCCGTATGCAACACCGGCGCATTATATCGGGCCAAAAATGGAGCTGTTTGGATAGATGGTGGAAAATGCGTTGGATGCTATATTTGTGTGGGATTTTGTCCGAATAATGCGATATTCGTAAATGCACAAATTAATCAACCGATTAAATGCATAGCTTGCGGAGCTTGTACACGGGTCTGCCCCACCGGAGCCATCTACATGGAAGAAAAATAATTTAAATGGAGGTGTTAAAGAATGACCGGTAATATTATGGAGATGAAAAGGGCACGCAGGCTCCTGGCCAGGATGGATTATGAGCTGGGAAAAGTGGAAAGGGGCTATACAAACCGTACCCTTTACATAAATCTTTCGGATAACACCATAAAGTCTAAACCCGTAACCCAGCAAATGAAAGATATATTTACAGGTGGCAGGGGTTTCGGATTATGGTTGTTATGGAATGCAGTTTCAGGCGATACAAGGTGGGACGATCCGGAAAATGAAATAATCATATCCTCGGGCCCTATAGGCGGCATTACACAATACCCGGGAGCGGGCAAGTCGATAGTTGTAACTTTGTCTCCAACTACCGGTTCTGTAGTGGACAGCAACGTGGGAGGATACTTTGGGCCTCTATTGAAATTTGCCGGATGGGATGCTATCGAGATCCAGGGGAAAGCGGAAAAAGACGTAATAGTATACATAGATGGAAATAACGGTTATGTTACCATCGAAGAAGCTCCGGAAGAAGCCATAGACACGCACTTAGCTGTTGAACAGTTTACAAATATGTATGCCGATTCACAAGAAGATAAAAGAAATATAGCGGTGGTTTCTTCTGGCAGTGCGGCGGATAATACCCTTATCGGAATGCTGAATTTTTTCGTTTTTTGATGTGAAAAGGGGAGTGCCCAGGGTTAAACAGGCGGGTCGAGGCGGCGCAGGGAGCGTATTTCGAAACAAGAAGATTAAGGCATTAATTGTAAAATTTAGCGGAGTAAAAGGTGATACCAACGGTCCGGCCGATAAGAAAAAAATCATTGATGCAGGCCTCAGGCTTCACAGGGAAATAAAGGAACTTGACGATTTACAAAACAGGATGAGAAAGGTTGGTACTTCTCATCTGGTAGAAATTATAAACGATTACGATCTCCTGCCGACGATGAATTATAAATATGGTTCTCATCCGCAAGCTTGTAGGCTGTCTTCTGAAGTATTCAAAAAGTATTATACCCAGAACATGCCCGATGGATGCTGGTACGGCTGTTCCATGGCATGCGCCAAGGCCGTGGATAATTTTGAATTAAAGACCGGTCCCTACAAGGGTAAAAAGGTATGCGTGGACGGTCCAGAATATGAAACTATAGCGGGCCTTGGCTCAAACTGTGGGATTTTCGACCACGAATATATTATAGAAGCCAACTTTTACTGTGATACCTACGGATTGGACACCATATCTACGGGTACCCTTATTGCTTTTCTTATGGAATGTTATGAAATGAGTATTATAAATAAAGATATAACCGGCGGTTTGGAGCTTAAATTCGGCAATAAAGAAGCAGCCATGGAACTCATTCACCAGATGGCCAGAGGAGAAGGATTCGGCAAGATTGCCGGCAAGGGCATTCATCGTTTGAAAGAGATTTTTGTCAGGGAATACGGTGCTGACCCGAAGATATTAAATGATATTGGAATGGAAGCCAAGGGAATGGAGTATTCTGAATATGTGACAAAAGAGTCTCTTGCAATGCAGGGCGGTTACGGCCTTGCCCTCAAGGGCCCTCAGCACGATGAAGCATGGCTCATATTTATGAAGGCCAACCGTATGATATATACTGAGGCGGACTTTTCCTCTGTCATTGAACAGTTGTACGCAAGGCATTATGTAAAAGCTCTCTGCCTGAATGTAGCCCACGACTGCAATCTCCGGTGCAAGTACTGTTTTGCGTCCAAGGGGGATTATCACGGCAAGAGAGAGTTGATGTCAAAAGAGGTTGGCAGGAATGCCGTGGATTTTCTGATGGAGCATTCGGGAAATATTAAGAACCTGGAGATAGATTTTTTCGGCGGAGAGCCGCTAATGGCGGTGGATACGGTAAAAGAAGTGGTTTCATATGCTAGAAATATTGAAGAAAAAACCGGTAAAAAGTTTCATTTTACCATTACCACCAACGCTATGCTTTTAAACGATGAAACCATTAATTATCTTCGTCAGACCATGGATAATATCGTGATGAGCCTGGATGGACGAAAAGAGGTCAACGATCGTATAAGGGTAAGGGCCGATGGCTCCGGGTCATATGATATGATTGTTCCCAACATTACAAAAATGGTGGCATTGAGAGAAAAAGATCATAAAGAGTACTATGTGAGGGGCACTTTTACCAACAAAAACCTGGATTTTGCCGAAGATGTATTTCACATGGCAGATTTGGGCTTCAGGGAAATCTCCGTGGAGCCGGTGGTGGACAAGAAGGGAGATTTGCTGCTGGCTGACAGTGATGAACAGGTTATATACCATCAGTATGAAAAAATTGCACGCGAATATTTGCGGAGGAGAAATTCCGGCAAAAATCCATTCAGATTCTATCACTTCAATGTGAACATATATCACGGTCCCTGCATATATAAGAGACTTGCGGCCTGCGGTGCCGGGAGGGAATACCAGAAGTGACTAGCCTAAGGCAGTCGGGATGTTAGCCGAAAGGCGGACTGCGAACTGCATACATTATCCATGTTATGATATCTTCAGATAATGCACAAGCCTGAAGCTCTATCGTCTACTATCTAACAGTTCTAAGGGTAGGAACAGTGATAAGGGGGTATATATCATAAGACCTTCCTGGGACAGTTATTTTATGGAAATAGCCCATGTGGTGGCAAAACGCTCCACCTGCCTTAGAAGGCAGGTGGGGGTCGTCATTGTGAAGGATAAGAGAATAATGACTACCGGGTACAATGGAGCTCCCACCGGGATTACTCACTGTAAGGAAGTAGGATGTCTTCGTGATGAATTAAATATACCTTCGGGGCAACACCATGAACTCTGCAGGGGTATCCATGCAGAACAGAACGCCATAATACAGGCTGCTATCTGGGGAATCAGCATCAAAGGAGCTACCCTTTACTGTACCACACAGCCCTGTACGCTCTGCGCTAAAATGCTTATAAATGCAGGAATAACAAGAATAGTGTATGAGGGAGATTATCCCGATGAACTGGCAATGAGGCTGTTAGAAAAGGCAGGAGTTGAAGTAATTCCATTTTTCGTTAATTGATTGGTACAAATATAAAAATACCCTATTTAAATGGGAGGATCACGTTGCCCACATCTCCACAGCTACGGCTACGCTTTTTACCAAAAGATTACAAGAAAATTACCAGTTAATATCTTACATTTATATATTTTATTACCATATTCTATCAAGGAAATAGGAGTTAAAAATCACCTTTTACAAGGTCAAAAAAATGTCTTTATATCTTTAGCCACCATATGCCTTTTTTCAGCTATAAATATTGACTTGTCAAGAAAAGTGCTATATCGGCCAAGAAAGAAATTGGTCGATCATTTAAAGAATGATAAATCCTATAGGATTGATCGTACTTATGATGATTCCCTTGTCTTTTTAAAATTATATAGTAGCTGTAATTTTTTATTAATAGGTATTATAATAATTATAAAATTGTTAACAATTAATACTACCCTGAAAATAACTTTAATTACTCATTAGCTATCGTGTCAGTTTGATAAAAGTTCATTTATTAATTTTTTACGAGAATGACCCTGAATAAAAAGGGGGCAAAGACCTTGCCGGGTATCGTGTGGACGGAAAAAAACAAATGCAAGCAATGTTATTCCTGTGTTCGCCACTGTCCGGTCAAAGCGGTAAGAGTGAAAAATGGCCAGGCCGAGGTTTTGAGTGAAAGATGCATAGCCTGCGGCAATTGTGTAAAAGTCTGCTCCCAAAACGCAAAGACTATAGAAAGCGGCATAGAAAAAACACTGGATATTTTACATCAAAAAGAATATAAAATAGCGATTCTTGCTCCCAGCTTTCCTGCGGCTTTCACAGAAGGCATGGCAGGCAAAATCATTGCCGCTTTAAAAACCTTGGGATTTGATGAAGTATGGGAAGTGGCGGTAGGGGCCGAATTAATCGGAAAAAAATATGAGGAACTATTGAACGGCAGCTTCAAGCCTCCGCTAATTTCCAGCGCCTGCCCCGCGGTAGTCAATATCGTTGAAAAACATTTTCCCGGTCTTATCCCCCACCTTTCACCCGTAGTCTCTCCCATGATAGCCACGGGCCGTTTGATAAAGCTGGAATATCCAGAAGCATTGGTAGTGTTCATTGGTCCATGTGTAGCAAAAAAAGATGAGATGAAACAGGTGGAGGGAGTGGATGCGGTACTTACTTTTAAAGAACTGGAAGAAATGATTTTAACAAAGAATATAGACATAACCCGTTTGGAGCCTTCATGCTTTGACGGTCCATTGCCACAGAAAGCTTTCCGCGGTTTCCCGGTAAGTGGCGGCTTGTTTCTTTCCTTAAAAGACCCCTTCAAATTTTCCCGCAAGACCGTGATTGTGGACAAGAAAGAAGATGTATTGCCGTGTCTTGAAAGTATAGATAGTGGAGAATATAACCCATATTTTGTGGATATTCTCATGTGCGGCGGATGTGTTGAAGGACCATACTTCAAGGATACCAATTACTTTGCCAACAGGGAGAAGGTTGAGGAATTTCTACTGCAAGGAGATAAAAATGATAAAGACCGGGATACGGTTTCTGAATATCTGAAGCATATAAAAAATGCGCAGGAATTGGACCTCACCCGGCGTTATTCAAATAAGGCTGTTTCTTTGAAATCTGCATCGGAAGAAGATATCAGAAAAATCTTGAATTATACAAACAAATATTCTCTACAGGATGAATTAAATTGCGGGGCATGTGGTTACAGTTCCTGTCGGGAAAAGGCTGTGGCGGTATATAACGGTATTGCCGAAATTGACATGTGCCTTCCATTTTTGCTGACAAAGGAGATAAAAGAAAAAAAACGCACTGAAGAATTTAACCGTGAAATGAATGCCATTATAGATTCGTCTTATGACGGCATATTTGTAGCCGACGGTGATGGAAAAACATTGCGCGTAAACAGGGCCTTTGCCAGATTTTTGGGAAAATCTCCCGAGAGTATCATAGGATTAAAAGCCGATGACCTTGAAAAAAGCCGCATCATATATCCATCTTTGACAAAATTGGTACTAAAAGAAAAACGTAGACTGACACTTATTCAGGAAACCGGAACCGGCAAAAAGGTGCTGGCTACAGGCAATCCCATTTTTGATGAGGAAGGCAGGGTAGTCCGGGTGGTCATAAACGCCCGGGATATGGCGGAACTGAACCATTTAAGCAGAGAGGCGCTGGATTTTGAGAAACTAAAAACATATATGGAACAGAGTTCTTTAGAACCAAATCAAGGCCCATTACCAAGAATAGTATCCATTAGCCCCGTGATAGAGGAACTGCTGCGAATTGCTTTGCGGGTTGCCGCGGTTAACTCTACGGTTTTAATATTGGGTGAATCCGGTGTAGGCAAAGGTCTTATTGCACGGTTTATCCATGAAAACAGTCCCAGAAAAAAAGGTCCCTTCATAAAGGTCAACTGCGGTTCCATACCCGAAAGTTTGCTGGAGTCAGAACTCTTCGGTTATGAGACCGGTGCTTTCACCGGAGCCCGACGGGAAGGTAAACCCGGCCTGATAGAAATGGCCCACAAAGGAACCCTTCTTCTGGATGAAATAGGCGACCTTCCCCTTAACCTGCAGGTTAAACTCCTGCAGGTACTGCAGGAAAAAGAACTTACCCGTATCGGCGGCACAAAACCCATTGAAGTGGATATAAGGGTCATTGCAGTCACCAATAAAGACCTGAGAAAAATGGTGGAAGAGGGCACTTTTAGAGAAGATTTATATTACCGCTTAAATGTGGTACCTCTGGTGGTGCCGCCCTTGAGAGATCGGAAAGAAGATATAGAACCATTGATAGATTATTTTATGGCCTATTTTAATAAAAATTACGGGATAACAAAATCCATAACTGATGATGCCATGACAGCCCTCGTTAACTATTCCTGGCCGGGAAATGTCAGGGAACTGGAAAACCTTATAGAAAGGCTTGTGGTAACCTCTGAAAGAAATTGTATAACCATTCAGGAACTTCCTGAATTTATCAGGGGTAAAAAGCCACCCTTACAAAAAATAATGGTGGAGGGAATTATGCCTCTAAAGAAAGCTCAGGAATTGGTGGAACAGCAATTGCTGGAACTGGCGGTAAAACAGTGCAATACCACCTATGAAATGGCGGAACTTTTGGGAGTAAACCAGTCCACCATTGTGAGGAAACTCCATCGATTCAAAGAAAAACAAATTTAATGTTTTATCGCATTTTTAATGCAGGAGAGCATTAAGGAAAGGTTTAAGACTTCTAGCAGCTAATTGAAGATGTGGGGAGGGTCTAAAAAAATGAGTTAATAGATGAAAATAAAATATCCTTAATGCACAGGAGCATTGAGAAATTTTGATGATTTCTCAATGCTCTTTATTTTGCCGGATTGTCTTGTGGCATGAGGTTTGCAATAACTTAAGGATGATGAAACGCCATGATTGAACAAAGAAAACGCTATACTCGGTAAAGTTTGAAGGGTGTGTTCATCGAAACCTATAACAGGAGGGAGTAAAATGCCGGATAAAAATATCTTTGATGTCAGTGACGAAGACCTCATTTGGGTCGAACAACAGGTAGAAAAACACGGTAAAAAGAAGGGTGAGCTTATTCAGATTCTGAGGGATGTCCAGGAACACTTTGGATTCATACCTAGAAAGGTTCAGGTCCGGTTGTCAGAACTTCTGAACGTGACCCTGAGCGAGATTTACAGTATCGTTACCTTTTATGCCTTTTTCTCGTTAAAACCCAAGGGGAAGTACCAGATAAGCTGCTGTAAGGGTACCGCCTGCTATGTCAGAGGAGCGGAAAAAATCATCGAAAAACTTTCCCAGTATCTCAAAATACAACCCGGCGATACCACCGATGACGGCCTGTTTTCCCTGGATGTGATTAGATGCCTGGGAGCCTGCGGTTTGGGTCCTGTCATGATGATAAATGATGACGTTTACGCAAGGCTCAAACCCGAAGATATAACAGAAATAATTTCCCGCTATGAACCGCCGTTCAGGGATTACAGCGAGGTGATGAGACAGCAGCGGGAAGAGGCCAGAACAAAAGAAAAATTTGCAGCCGAACCCAGCAGGAGACTTGCACCGATTTAGAAAAATAGGGACAGCTCTCAAATTGAATTTTATCATGGGTTTGATAGAAAGAACGCTTTAATTAATACGTGAAGGGAGGGTCATTATGGAAGGTCCGAGAGAATCTCCAAATGCACAGGTAGTGCTTCGATACGGCATATGCAGCATTGCGGTGGGAGCGAAAGATGTACTTACGGCCTTTCAAAAGGAGATAGAGGATAAAAATTTGAATAATGTCAGGATAAAAACCACCGGTTGTATAGGCCTCTGTTCTATGGAACCCCTGGTGGATGTTCATGTGGAAGGACTTCCGAATGTAACTTATCACCATGTGACACCGGAAATGGCAAGGGGCATCGTTTTTCACCACATTCAAAACCGCACCATAATCAATGAATGGGTAATTCCAAACGTATAGGGGGGAGAGAAATGCATTTTTACAGAAGCCATGTGCTGGTATGCGGCGGCGGGGGATGTATGTCATCCGGATGCCTCAAAGTAAAGGAAGCAATGCTTTCAGGTATTAATCGGATGGGCCTTTCGCAGGAAATCAAAGTAGTGGTAACGGGGTGCATGGGCCCCTGTCATCTGGGCCCCATGGTGCTAGTGTATCCGGAGGGCGTGCTCTATACCAAAGTTACGCCGGAAGGCGCCGCAAAGATAGTCGAAAAACATCTCTATATGGGGGAGGTAGTGGAGGAACTGGTGGCCCGGGAACACGACGGTCGGCTTGCCCCCACGTTAAGAGAAAACCCTTTTTTCGCAAAACAGGTAAAAATTGCCCTGAGAAACACAGGCCTTATAGACCCCATGAGTATAGAGGAATATATAGCTGTTGACGGGTATAAGGCATTGACCAAAGTACTGAGTGAAATGAAACCCGAAGAAGTGATAGATGTCATTAAAAAGTCAGGCCTTCGGGGTCGCGGCGGCGCAGGGTTTTCCACGGGATTGAAGTGGAGCTTTACCGCCAGGGCTAAAGGCTATCCCAAATATGTACTGTGCAATGCCGATGAAGGAGATCCCGGCGCATTCATGGACAGAAGTGTCCTGGAAGGAGATCCCCATTCCGTGATAGAAGCCATGGCCATAGCAGGTTTTGCCGTAGGTGCAAATCAGGGGTATGTTTATGTCCGGGCAGAATACCCCCTGGCGGTGGAACGTTTGAGCCATGCCATTTCCCAGGCCAGAGAGTGGGGCCTGCTGGGCAAGAATATCCTGGGGATCAGTTTTGACTTCGATCTTGATATAAAGGTGGGGGCGGGAGCCTTCGTATGCGGTGAAGAGACGGCCCTTATAGCATCGGTGGAGGGGAAGCGTGGGGAGCCCAGGCCAAAACCACCATTTCCGGCCAACGAAGGGTATCTCGGGAAACCCACTCTTATAAACAATGTGGAGACCTATGCCAATATCTGCCCGATCATCTTGAATGGAGCCGAATGGTTTGCTTCATACGGTACTTCCAACAATACCGGGACCAAGGTGTTCGCCCTGGCCGGAAAAATCAACAACACAGGCCTTGTGGAGGTACCCATGGGCACGAGTCTGGGGGATATAATATACGATATCGGAGGAGGAATACCCGGCGGTAAAAAATTCAAGGCTGCCCAGACCGGTGGGCCTTCCGGGGGATGCATACCCAGGGAATATTTGAATACTCCTGTGGATTATGAGACATTGAAGGAACTGGGCACCATCATGGGTTCCGGCGGCCTTATCGTAGTGGATGAAGATACATGTATGGTGGACTTTGCAAAATTCTTCCTACAGTTTGTGCAGGACGAATCCTGCGGCAAGTGTGCCCCATGCCGCCTGGGCACCAAGAGGATGCTGGAGATTCTGGAACGCATCACCAGGGGTGAAGGCCGCGAAGGGGATATTGAGAGGCTCATAGATACCGGCAATATCATAAAGGAAACCGCACTGTGCGGCCTGGGGCAAACAGCTCCGAACCCGGTACTCTCCACCATCAGGTATTTTAGAGAAGAGTATGAAGCACACATAAAATATAAAAAATGTCCTGCTTCGGTATGTGCAAGCCTTTTTGATTCGCCATGCCAGAACGCCTGCCCTGCCGGAGTGGAAGTGCCGCTTTATATAAGCGCCATAAGGCAAAAGGATTATTCCAGAGCGGTGGAAATAATAAGGGAAAACAACCCCTTCCCGGCCATTTGCGGCAGGGTGTGCAACCATCCCTGCGAGTCTAAATGTCGCAGATCCCAGATAGATGATCCTGTGGCCATAAGGGCATTGAAAAGATTTGCCGCCGACTATGATATGAAAAATCCACAAAAGCCCGCCTTGAGAGCGCTCAAAAGTAAAAAAGTGGCCATCATCGGTGCAGGTCCTTCGGGGCTTACCGCGGCCTATTACCTGGCGAGGGAAGGGTACAGCGTTACGGTATTTGAAGCTCTGCCGGTGGCCGGAGGCATGATGGCGGTAGGGATTCCCGAATACCGGCTTCCCAGGGAGGTCCTGGCGGCGGAAATCGAGCATATAAAATCCGTCGGGGTCGAGATAAAATTGAATCAGGCCCTCGGAAGAGATTTTAGCCTGGAAGATTTAAAGAAACAGAACTTTGAAGCCATATTTATAGCTATAGGAGCCCACAGGGATATGAAGCTGGGGATTCCCGGCGAGGAACTGACTGGAGTATTTTCAGGCGTGGAGTTTTTGAGGAAAGTAAATCTAGGTTTGGAAGTACCTCTCGGGGAACGGGTAGCAGTCATAGGCGGCGGTAATGCGGCGATAGATGCAGCGAGGACTGCTCTGAGAAAAGGAGCCGGCGAGGTTCACCTCTTTTACCGCAGGAGCAGGGAAGAGATGCCGGCTCAAAAAGAGGAAATTGAAGACGCTCTGGCCGAAGGCATAAGGTTCCACCACTACACCGCTCCGGTGGAAATCCTGGGAGGCAATGGAAAGGTGGATAAAATCAGGATACAGAGGATGAGACCCGGGGAATTCGACAGAAGCGGCCGGAGAAAACCGGTCCCCATCGAGGGTTCGGAATTTACGGTGAAGGTCGACAGTGTCATCGCAGCCATAGGACAACAGCCTGATTTAAATAATATTGGGATTGAGGTAAATAAGAATATGACCCTTCAGGTAAATAAAGATACCCTGGAAACATCCCTGACCGGCGTCTTTGCCGGAGGCGACTGCGTAACTGGCCCTGCCACAGTCATAGAGGCCATAGATTTTGGGCGGAGAGCGGCACTGTCCATAGATAAATTCCTGGGAGGAGAGATGTACAAGAGAAAGAGGACATATGTTAGGAAAGCCGAATACGAAATTTATGAACACTCGATGGAAAGGTACGCAGTACAAAAACTTTCCCCGGATGAGAGAAAAAAGAGCTTTGCCGAAGTGGAACAGGGCATGTCGGAAGAAATAGCATATAAGGAAGCTTGCCGCTGCTTGAGATGCGATGTTAAAGAATCCCAGGAAGGAGGGGTGAAAAATGCTGAATCTTAAAATAAACGGTGTAGATGTCCAGGTGGAAGAAGGCTCCACCATCCTGGATGCAGCTAAAAAGGCCGGGGTATACATTCCAACCCTCTGTCACCGAGAGGATTTGAAGGCCATGGGAGTATGCCGGCTCTGCGTGGTGGAAGTCAAGGGGGCCAAAACCCTGCAGGCGTCCTGCGTCACACCGGCGGCGGAAGGCATGGAAGTAAGAACCAATACTCCCTTTATAAGAAAAGCACGGAAGACCATCCTGGAACTCATTCTGTCGAACCATCCAATGGAATGTCCTACATGCCTCAGAAACGGAAATTGTGAACTACAGAAGCTTTCAAGCCAACTCAATATTACCGAAATGCCCTTTGAGGGAGAAAGATCCCGTTACGAAAAGGATGAAACCACCCCCGCCATTGTTCGGGACCCGAATAAATGCATTCTTTGCCGGCGTTGCGTCAATGTGTGCAATGACATCCAGGGCATTGGCATACTGGAACCACATCACCGTGGCTTCAAGACCTCCATTGATCCGTCCTTCTGCGAGGGGTTATACCGTATGCCATGCAGCCAGTGCGGCCAGTGTGTCATGGCATGCCCTACCGGCGCTTTGACCGAAAGGGACGATACGGAAAAGGTTTTTGAAGCCCTGGCAGATCCAAATAAATTTGTAGTGGTGCAGACGGCTCCGGCGGTAAGAGTAGCCCTGGGAGAAGCCTTTGGTCTGGAACCCGGCAGTATTGTGACAGGGCAGATGGTGGCAGCCCTTCGGAGGCTGGGGTTTGACAGAGTATTCGACACAGATTTCACTGCAGACCTCACCATCATGGAAGAGGGCAGTGAGCTCATCGAGCGCCTTGAAACCGGAGGGAAATTGCCCCTCATAACGTCCTGCAGCCCCGGATGGATAAAATTCTGCGAACATTTTTATCCGGAATTCCTCGACAATCTTTCCACCTGCAAATCTCCGCAGCAGATGATGGGCGCTCTGATAAAAACATACTATGCCGCAAAAGCAAGGCTCAACCCTGAAAATATCGTTGTTGTTTCGGTGATGCCCTGTACAGCTAAAAAATTCGAGGCTCAGAGAGGGGAAATGGTATCTAGCGGATACATCGATGTAGACATAGCTATAACCACCAGGGAACTTTCCAGAATGATAAAGGAAATGGGAATAGATATTTCCAAATTGAAGCCCGAGGAATACGATCTGCCGCTGGGCATATCCACCGGTGCCGGCGTCATATTCGGAGCCACCGGCGGGGTTATGGAAGCAGCCATCAGAACAGTATATGAATTGGTGAACGGTAAGGAGCTGGAAGACATTAATTTTACTCCGGTAAGAGGGCTTGACGGGATAAAAGAAGCGGAGGTATCCGTCAACGGCACAATTTTAAAAGCCGCCGTAGCTCACAGTCTGGCCAATGCGCGAAAGCTTCTCGAAGCCGTGAAAGCCGGACAAAAAACATACCATTTTATTGAAGTTATGGCATGTCCAGGCGGCTGTTTGGGAGGAGGAGGCCAGATTATTCCCACGGATAATGACGTAAGACAAAAGCGCATGCAGGCCATATATGAGGCCGATAAATCCATGAGGCTAAGGAAATCCCATGAAAATCCGGCAGTGCAGCAGCTTTATAAGGATTTTCTGATAAAGCCCTTGAGCCACAGGGCTCATGAGCTTCTCCATACCGATTACACCCCAAGACCCAGGGTTTTGGCCCGGTAATAATCCCCGGGCCTTTTTGGTGTGTCCGGCATGGGCGGAAGCTTAAGCAGTGAAAGTCTGCAATGGGGCTGGTAGCGGCGACAATTAGCTTAACAGCAAAGGTGTCTATCGTGAGTCAGGGGCCCGCCGAAGGTGGGTGCTGAAGGAAGCTGTAATCAAAGCCACGGACTGAGGAAAACGAACCACATATAATGCTATACAGTGCGGATGAGTTTGCCAAACAAAACGAAATCCAACACTGCCAAGGGGCTATATAGGGTATGATTTTAAGGGCCGCTCATTATAGCGTAAAATTAAAAAACCACTTGCAAATTTACCTACACCACTATATAATAAAATTGGTGAAATTCAAAGACAAGTGATTTGACTTCCCTATAAAAATATGTTATTATATTTTTTGCATGAAATGATGCAGTGTTGCGGGATTGTGTAACGGTAGCACGCATGACTCTGGATCATGTTGTCTAGGTTCGAATCCTAGTCCCGCAGCCAATTTTATATGGCCTTATCGTCTAGGGGTTCAGGACGCCGCCCTCTCACGGCGGTAACGGGGGTTCGAATCCCCCTAAGGCTACCAGAGGGATAAACCGTTTTAGAACGGTTTTTTTTTGTTCATCAAACACGGACTGCTCCGATATTAATCTTATGAGTATCATCTGTTGCTAATGCGGCATTTCTTCTGCGGCTTACAACTATCCCGAAAATATAGATAAATTTTTTCATCATCCTATGGTGATGCGTTTTGCATCATTGGCAGGATGTTTAAGTTTACATGCTAATGGGATTGCTTTTTCAAGTTCGTTGCGTTTAAGCGGAAGCGCAAATGTCGTTTTCCCCGCCTTTTTATATTGTTCAAGCAAAATGGTTACGGAAACTTCATATTTTTTAAAAGGAGTTTTGGAAATTTTATAGAATATATAAAATTGATATAAATATACCCGCAAAACATGATTGATTTTGCAAAGAAGGGAATAGCCAGTGAATAGCTATGATTTGGTGGATGTAATCAACAGGCACAAGCTTCGCGAAATTCTGGACAAGTTCACGGAAGCCACCGGGCTCGCCGCCATAATGACCGACCGGCGCGGCAGAAACATCACCGACCCCAGCAATTTCACAAGACACTGTATGATGGTGAGGTCCACAAAAAGGGGCAAGTTGGGATGCTATGCATCCGATGCGAGGCTGGGAAAGCTCTCGGTGAAAAAAGGAGGACCTGCCATTGAACCGTGCCACTGCGGTATAGTAGACCTTGCGGCACCCCTGATAGTGGAAGGAAGATGCTACGGTTATGTCCTGTGCGGACAGGTGTCTATCGGTCCGCCGGATGACAAATCCATTGAAAACGCCAGAAAAAGAGCCAAATTATTTGGCCTGGACCCCGACGAATATTTGAAAGCTTTTATGGAAATAAAGCTGGTGCCTCAAAGCCAGGTGCTTTCAGCCGGAGAGATGCTCCATATTTTTTCCAATTACATAGTGGAGCTCGGTGTAAACAGCCTGATGCAGCAGAGATTAATGGAAGAACAATACAGGAGATCCGAACTGGAAAACGCGGTGAAATCTCTGGAATTGAAGGCGCTGCAATCCCAGGTGAACCCCCATTTTATTTTCAATACCCTGAATATGGCCGCCCGTCTCGCATATCTGGAAAACGCCCGGCAAACCTCGGACGTGATATATTCTCTTGCCAGTTTGCTGCGGTATTCCATAAGAAATTTGGATCAGTTCGTGAGTTTAAGGGAGGAGATATCCTACATCAGACACTACCTTTATATCCAGCAAATAAGATATAAAGACCGCATTCAGGCAAAAGTTGACATACCGGAAGCCCTTCTGGATTTTTTCATACCCGTCATGAGCGTGCAGCCCATTGTGGAAAACGCCATAAAGCACGGCCTGGAAAACAAAAAAGAAGGCGGAATGCTGGTCATCAAGGCTATGGATGAGGGCAATGCAATTGCCATTGATATTATCGATAACGGTGTAGGCATGAGTCCCAAAAAGCTTGATGAAATTAACAACCCTTTGCATGAGAAAAACGGCCATACAACCGGTCTAGGCATACCCAACGTGGATCTGCGCTTTAAGCGGTACTTTGGTTCGGAATACGGCATTTCGATAGAAAGCCAGGAAAACATGGGCACCAAAGTGCGCCTGAGATTTCCGAAGACAATGAAGGGAGGGTGATTTTTTGCCCTACAAAGTGCTTGTCTGCGATGATGAATCCCTGGAAAGAGAAGTGCTTTCCATCATAATAGAGAGGTCGGGGCTTCCCCTGCAGGTGGTCGGTGTGGCTAGGGACGGCTATGAAGCTGTGGAAAAGACCCGGGAACTGCTTCCGGACATAGTGCTGATGGATATAAAAATGCCCTGCAAAGATGGCCTTTCTGCATCCAATGAGATAAAAAGCATAAATCCCAATATAAAGATTATAATCATCACAGCATATGACGAATTCGATTTTGCAAAAGAAGCTCTTCGGATGGGAGCTGAAGATTATTTGTTGAAACCGGTCAGGCCCGAAGAGATATGTACGGTTCTGCAAAAAATCGTTGAGCTTTATGATGAGGAAAAGAAAAAGCAGGCTCGGGACAGGGAATTGAGGGAAGCCATAAAAAGGGCCGGCAAACTTTTGCGCTCATCCATTCTTGCGACAATGCTGCTGGGAGATTATGAGGATGATGCGGTTATTAAAGCTCAGGCTGAACTTCTAGATATAGATAGGCTGCCCGACTCAATACTGGTGGTGGAAGCCGACTTGGATGCTTCCACGCCGGGCGCGGAGCTGGAGCGGTACGAGATATTCAGACAGATTGAGCAAATATGCGCCGAGCTAGATATTGAATTTATTCTGCCGCTAAGTGAAGAAATGGTGATAGGGATTATTTCGTCAAAAACCGAGCCGAGATATATGGCTGAACAGATACGCAAAGGCATAGAAGAAAAAATGCAGACTACCGTGACCGTAGGAGTAGGCGAAGATGCGGGAAACCTGAAAAAAGTTTATAGGGAAGCGTGTATGGCTGCAAAACTGGGCAAGTTTTACCTGGGGGGCAACAGGATAATAACAGGGGATATGCTCGAGGATCTGATGGGTTCTGAAGAAGATGTGAGTTTTGAAGAAGAAGAAGAATTGCTGGATGCTGTACGACGCTGGCAGGAAGACAGGGCCGGAGAAATCATGGAGGATGTATTGAAAAAACTGGTATCATCCAGTAGAGGTTCGATAATATTTTGCCAGACAAGACTGGCGGAGCTCACAGGCCTTGTTTGGAGGACCGCGCGCCAGGCAGGCCTCATCGGTCAAAAGAACTGGCATCTGGATTTTTCCCATTTGCAAAAACTCGGACGGTGCCAGAGCATTTCCAGCCTCAGGTCATGGTGCAGAAGCTTTATAGAAGATGTGTTTGCGGAGAACAATCGGGAACCTGCAAAACGCAATCTTGTAAAACAAGCGGCCCAGTACATAAAAGAAAATTACAATCGGGAGCTGAGTCTTGCGGAAATTGCCGGGCTTATATATATAAACCCCGACTATTTCAGCAAATTGTTCAAAAAGGAAATGGGATGCACCTATGCCGAGTATCTGACGAGAACACGGGTGGAAGAGGCAAGAAAATTTTTGACCAACCCTTCGCTTACCATAGCGGAAGTAGGCAAAAAAGTTGGATATGCCGATCCAAACTACTTCAGCAAAGTTTTTAAAAAAATAGTGGGATTGCCCCCGACGGAATACCGCCAGAGAATAGGGATTACGGAAAAATCATAAATAAAAAGCCATATGTCAATAAATTGCTGATATGTCGGAAAAATACAGATTACCCCTGCAGGATTTTTTGCAGGGATTTTTTATTGAGCGAAAATACAGAAACAAACACAATTTTGTCCAGAGGGAAATGAACTTCAAAAAAGAAATAATGATATAAAACATATAAAATACAATTCATGGAGGTGCAAATTCAATATGGGTGGAGAAGCTCTGGGAATGGTGGAAACCAGAGGCCTGGTTCCCGCTGTAGAAGCGGCGGATGCCATGGTCAAAGCCGCCAATGTGAAACTCGTCGGGTATGAAAGGATTGGTTCCGGCCTTGTAACCGTTATGGTAAGAGGAGATGTGGGAGCAACCAAAGCCGCCACGGATGCGGGAGCAGCCGCTGCCCGCAAGGTGGGGGAGGTTGTGTCGGTCCATGTGATACCCAGGCCTCACAGCGATGTGGAAAAGATACTTCCTAAGACAGAGTAAGCCCGGAAGATTTTCTAGGAGGTGAAAGAATGGAGGATCAGGTAATCAAGCAGGTGGTGCAGGAGGTTTTGAACAAGGTATCGGCCGCTGAAAAAGGAGAGGTAAAATCTCCGGCCTGCTCCAACCCCGGCCTTACGGAGTTTGTCGGCACGGCTATAGGCGATACCATCGGCCTTGTCATAGCAAATGTGGATTCAACGCTGCACGAAAAAATGAATCTTGACAAAAAATACCGTTCGATTGGCATTATAGGCGCGAGGACCGGCGCTGGTCCCCAGATTATGGCTGCGGATGAAGCGGTCAAAGCTACGAACACGGAGATAGTGTCCATAGAACTTGCAAGAGACACAAAGGGCGGCGCAGGCCATGGCTGTCTGGTTATTTTCGGAGCCGAAGAGGTTTCGGATGCCCGCAGGGCGGTGGAAGTGTGTTTAAAGGAACTTCCCCGGACTTTCGGCGACGTCTATGCCAATGATGCAGGGCACCTGGAGTTTCAATACACCGCTCGTGCGAGCTTCGCCCTGGAAAAGGCCTTCGGCGCCCCTCTCGGCAAGGCTTTTGGATTGATTGTCGGAGCACCCGCTGCAATCGGGGTGGTATGCTGCGATACCGCTGTCAAAGCCGCCGAAGTAAACGTTGTGGGTTATGCCAGCCCAGCAAAGGGGACCAGCTTTACCAATGAAGCGATACTCTTTATTTCCGGCGATTCGGGAGCGGTGCGTCAGGCTCTTATAGCCGCCAGAGAGGTTGGCAAAAAGCTGCTGTCCACCCTGGGAGAAGAGCCGAAATCGTCCGGAGTTCCGTATATTTAATACCGGAAAGGAGGGAAAAAATTGAAATCCAAAAGGTTTCAAACCCTGGCAGAAAGACCGGTCAATAAGGATGGATTTGTGGCGGAATGGCCCGAAGTGGGTCTCATAGCAATCGGGAGCCCAAACGATCCAAAACCAAGCATCAAAATCCAGAACGGAAAAATAGTGGAAATGGATGGCAAACTGCGGGAAGACTTCGACATGATAGAGAGATTTATCGCCGATTACGCAATAGATATAGAAGCGGCTGAAAAAGCAATGGCCATGGATAGCGTGGAAATCGCCCGCATGCTGGTAGACATAAACATCCCCAGAGAGAAAGTCCTGGAGATATCCAAAGGATTGACTCCGGCCAAGATTGTGGATGTGATAGACAAGATGAACATCCTGGAGATCATGATGGCCATGCAAAAGATGCGGGCTAGAAAGAGACCGGGTAATCAGTGCCACGTGACAAATGTGAGGGATAATCCGGTGCTCATTGCGGCGGATGCCGCCGAAGGAGCCCTGAGAGGCTTCGATGAAGAAGAAACCACAGTCGGCATAACCAGATACGCGCCTTTCAACGCACTGGCCCTATTGATTGGAGCGCAGACGGGAAGGGGAGGCGTATTGACTCAGTGCGCCCTGGAAGAAGCCTTCGAATTGACCATCGGGATGAGGGGTCTTACTTCGTATGCGGAAACCATATCCGTATACGGGACCGAACAGGTTTTCGTCGACGGCGACGACACACCGTGGTCAAAAGCATTCCTGGCATCGGCGTATGCTTCAAGAGGACTTAAGATGCGCTTTACCTCAGGCACCGGCTCGGAGGTTCAGATGGGTTATGCGGAAGGCAAGTCCATGCTGTACCTGGAGGCAAAATGCGTATTGATAACCAAAGCCGCAGGAGTTCAGGGGCTGCAAAACGGTTCCATCAGTTGCATCGGGGTACCGGGTGCGGTGCCATCCGGCATTCGTGTGGTTGCTGGAGAAAACTTGATAACCATGATGCTCGACCTGGAGGTGGCATCCGGCAATGATCAGACATTCTCCCATTCCGATATACGAAGGACCGCGAGATTGATGCCGCAGCTTCTTGCCGGAACGGACCTCATCTTTTCAGGATACAGTGCGGTGCCCAATTATGACAATATGTTCGCCGGGTCCAATTTCGACATTGAAGATGTGGACGATTACCTTGCCGTTCAGAGGGACCTGATGGTGGACGGGGGGCTGAGACCCGTCACGGAAGAGGAGGTCGTGGCCGTAAGGAACAAGGCTGCAAAAGCGCTTCAAGCGGTGTTTAAGAAATTGGGGCTTCCGCCGATTACCGATGAAGAAGTGGAAGCAGCCACACTCGCCAACGGTTCCAGAGATATGCCTGCAAGGGATGTAAATGAGGATTTGAAGGCGGCCACGGAAATGATGCAGAGGCGAATCACCGGTCTTGATGTAGTCCGCGCCCTGGCAGAGAGCGGTTATACCGATGTGGCCCAGAATGTGCTGAATATGCTGAAGCAGCGAATAGCCGGGGATTACCTGCATACATCGGCGGTACTGGATAAAGCATTCAAAATAGACTCGGCCGTGAACAATCCCAATGATTATAAAGGGCCGGGCACAGGTTACCGGCTGTCGCCCGAAAGGTGGCAGGAGATAAAAGATATTCCTCAAGCGCTAAAACCCGAATCATTTAATACAGAGGAGGGGGCATAGGATATGATGACGAGCGAAGCCCTCGTGGAAGAAGTCGTAAATGAAGTATTAAAAAGATTGCAGGGTAAAACCCAAGTTTCACCCACGCCAGCGAATGCGGGAAAGTCCGTATATATAGGCTTTGAAGAAATTGGCGAAGCCAAAGCGGGAATAAAACAGGACGAAGTCGTGGTCGGCATCTCGCCCGCTTTCGGGATAAAGTTTAAAGAAAATATAGTCGGAATCCCTCTGAGCGAAATATTGAGGGAGGTTCTGGCGGGAATTGCCGAGGAAGGGCTTAGCCCCAGGCTGATCAGGGTGAAACATACAGCCGATGTGGCGTTTATTGCCCATACTGCAGCAAAACTGTCCGGTTCGGGTGTCGGCATAGGAATTCAATCCAGGGGAACCACCGTCATTCATCAGAAAGACTTGCAGCCGCTCAACAATCTCGAACTCTTTCCCCAGTGTCCGGTTTTAAACCTGGATACTTACAGAGAAATAGGCAAGAACGCCGCCCGGTATGCCAAAGGAGAGTCACCCACCCCAGTTCCTGTACAGAACGATCAGATGGCAAGGCCGAAGTTCCAGGCCAAGGCTGCAGTCATGCACAATTTTGAAACCAGCTACGTGACCCCCGGTGCAAAGCCTGTTGAATTAAAAGTTTCTTTCGGCAGGGGAGGTAATTGAAATGATGGATGAAAAGATGATAGAAGAAATAATAAGGGAAGTATTGAAAGAAATGAAAGGCTCGGGGGTAGCGGTTAAAGAAAACCCTGTCGAGAAAGGAGCAAGAAACTTTAATCCAAAATCCGACTATCCCATTGGCGAAAAGAGGAAGGACCTCATCAAAACATCCACCGGCAAAAGTCTGGACGATATAACTCTGGAGCAGGTAATGAAAGGAAGTATCGGTGCAGATGATTTCAGGATTACGGCAGAAACTCTGCTTCTGCAGGCGCAAGTCGCCGAAGCCGCTGGCAGAACGCAGCTTGCCGGAAATCTGAGAAGGGCAGCGGAACTGACGAAGGTTCCAGATGAACGCATTCTGGAGATATATACGGCTCTTCGCCCATACAGATCAAGCAAGCAGGAACTCCTCGATATAGCCGAAGAACTGGATAAAAAATACAATGCTTCCGTTTGCGCCGCTCTTGTCCGTGAGGCGGCGGATGTATACGAGAAGAGAAAAAGATTGAAAGGCATGGAATAACGGAGGATGAAAGCATGATAATTGCGGGCGCCGACATCGGCAACAACACCACGGAAGTGGCGCTGGCGAACATCAGCGGAAATCGGCCCGTGTTCATGGCCAGCGGAATATCGGCTACAACGGGAATAAAAGGCACGCCCGACAATGTGGTGGGAGTAAGGATTGCCCTTGAAGATGCGGCAAGAAAGGCCGGGATAAAAATCGGAGACATTAATGTTCTCATGATAAATGAAGCCACTCCCGTGATTGCCGATGTGGCCATGGAAGCCATAACAGAAACGATAATTACGGAATCCACGATGATAGGGCATAACCCGTCCACACCGGGCGGAGTGGGGCTGGGGGTAGGTGTTACTACCCCCATTTTTAAAATCGATGAATGCAAGCCCGGAGAAGATGTTATAGTTATAGTCCCGAAAAATGTTGATTTTGAAGATGCAGCCGGCATTATAAACAGCGCTCTGACAAGGGGAGTCCATGTCAACGGCGCCATCGTTCAAAAAGACGACGGCGTGCTCATAGCCAACAGGCTGGCCAAAAGAATACCCGTAGTGGACGAAGTGAGCCTCATTGAGAAGGTGCCTTTGAATATGGCGGCGGTGGTGGAAGTGGCAGAGCCCGGATTCACCATCAGCACCCTGTCCAATCCGTACGGAATAGCCACTCAATTTGGCCTGAATCCGGAGGAGACAAAAAGCATCGTTCCGATAGCCAGAGCCCTTATAGGAAACAGGTCCGCAGTGGTTATAAGGACGCCTCTGGGAGATGTGAAGGAAAGAAAGATTCCTGCAGGCACCCTTCTGATAAGGGGAGAGAATGCGAAGGGCGCCGTAGATGTGGAAAACGGGGCGGATGCGATAATGGATTTGGTCGAGAGGCTGTGGCCGCTTGCGGATGTGGAAGGCAGCGCCGGAACCAATGTGGGCGGTCTTCTTGCCAAGGTTCGCGGGACCATGTCTGCGGTGACGGGCCAGGATCCAAAAGACATCAAAATACAGGATATTCTTGCTGTAGATACCCTGGTGCAGCAGAAGGTTAAAGGAGGACTGGCCAACGAATTTTTTTCGGAAGATGCGGTGGCTCTCGCTGCCATGGTGAAAAGCTCCAGGCTGCCCATGGAAAGAGTTGCGCAAAAGATTAAAGACGAGATAGGAGTGCCTGTGGAGATAGGCGGCATCGAGGCCCATATGGCCATCCTGGGGGCTCTGACCACTCCCGGCGCCGCTTCGCCCCTGGCCATACTGGATCTGGGAGGGGGTTCCACCGATGCGGCATTCATAAACAAGGACAATAAAATCAGTGCAGTTCATATGGCTGGAGCAGGGGAAATGGTCAACATGCTCATTGCGGCGGAACTGGGCGTAAATGACAGAGGCCTTGTCGAGGATATAAAAAGGTATCCGGCTGCAAAAGTTGAAAGCCTCTTTTCTATCAGGCTGGAAGATGGAACGGTAAAATTTTTCGAAAAACCTATTGATCCAAAAGCATTTGCGAGGGTAGTGCTTCTTAAGGAAAATGGCCTGGTGCCGCTTCCGCCGGAACTGAACCTGGAAAAAATAAGAAGTGTTCGAAGAAAGGCAAAGAAAGAGGTTTTCATAAAAAATGCCTTGAGGGCTCTTTCAAAAGTGGCACCGGCGGGCAATATCAGAATGGTGGACTTTGTGGTCTTGGTGGGAGGCTCGGCACTGGATTTCGAGATTCCGGAAATGATTTCCGATGCTCTGGCGGGATACGGCATAGTTGCCGGCAGGGGCAACATCAGGGGGAGCGAAGGCCCCAGAAATGCCGTGGCCACAGGTCTTGTCATATCGGGGTGTGAAAAAGCATGAGAGGCTTTGAAGATATAAAACCTTCCATAATAATTTGCTGTGAAAATCCCGAAAAAGTTTCCACCGAACTCAAGCTAATACAGCAGGGGCTGGAGGAGGAGGGAGTCCCCGCAGAAATAAAGACATCAAATGACGATGTCGAATCCCTGGCGATAAGTGCCGCCAGGGAATCCAGGCTCGGCATAGGGATTGGCATTTCCTCGGATGGAAAATGTCTTCTGCAGCACAAGCGAATGCCTCCGGGCAATCCCGTTATGAAGATATTCCCCGGGCTGCAGGATGGCAAAGATTACCGCTTAATCGGGTGCAATGCGGCCCGCCTCGCCAAGATAATGCCGCTGAAATTATATTAAGGGCATTCCTCCTTCTACTCCATATGATGCGGACACTCCTCGCCTCCCGCAAGTTTCCTGCCAAAAAGGAGGCTTGACCCTTAACATCTGAAGAGGAGGCATGTCCCCCAATATTAGCAAAAGGAGGGAAAGTGTGAAGACGGAAGCATTGGGGTTGATAGAGACAAAAGGTCTCATCCCGGCCGTGGAAGCGGCCGATGCGGCCTTAAAGGCTGCTGATGTAAGACTTCTGGGTTATGAACTGGCAAAAGGGCAGGGGCTGACCACCATAAAGCTGGAGGGGAGCGTTTCAGCAGTGAAAGCTGCCGTAGCCGCAGCTTCAGCGGCAGCTTCCCGCGTGGGAGTTGTGGCGGCGGTTCATGTCATTCCGAGGCCCCATGAACAACTGTGCATATTTACCGAAGATAAATCGGGAGAAATCCAGAAAACAACTCCTGCCGTGGTTCCAGCAGGATGGGAAGCTGAATATGAAAAATGCGGCGAAAATGAAAATGATGCAAAAGAAGCAACAAGACGGAATCTAGAAGTAAAAGAAGAGTCAAAATGTGATTCGGATGGAAACGAATTGGAATCACATAAAGATGAGCGAATGAATGATGAACAAAGAAATATTCAGGAAGAGGATGTTCAAGAGGAAATCCAAAATAAGATTGGCGAAGAAAATGAACAAACGGCCACCTGCAATCTGTGCAGGGACCCGAAATGCCCGAGAAAAAAGGGAGAACCCCGCTCCCTGTGCATTCACTACGGGAACGACTAAGAGGTGAGTGGGTTTGGATATGGATTCGGATTTAAAAGATGCAATAAGAGAAACAATAAAGCGCTATCTGCTGGAAAAACAATCCAAGTGTTTAAATCTGCCGGTCAATGTTTCTGCACGCCATGTACATTTATGCCCTGAACATATCGAATTTCTTTTCGGGAAGAATTACAAACTCACCCCCGTGAGAGAACTCATGCAGCCCGGCGAATTTGCCGCAAAAGAGACGGTAATGGTGGTGGGACCAAAAGGCATACTCCAGAATGTTCGGGTGCTGGGGCCGCCCCGCAAAGCGACTCAGGTGGAAATATCCAGGACCGATGCATATACACTCGGCCTGAGTCCGCCCGTGAGGGATTCCGGGAACCATGAAAACACGCCGGGCTGCATACTGGTGGGCCCCCTCGGAGGACTGAAGATAGAAAAAGGGGTTATCCTTGCAGAAAGACATATACACATGCCGCAGAATCTGGCGGAAAAAATGGGATTTAAAGACAGAGACCTGGTGAAGGTAAGGACCGATGGAGAAAGAAAAGTCATCTTTGACAATGTCCTTGTTAGGGTATCTCCCCGCTATGTTCTTGAAATGCATGTGGATACGGATGAAGCCAATGCCGCCGGAATTGAAAGCGGGGATACGGTATGCCTTCTATTATGAGAGAGGATGAGCGCATGAAGGTGGATATTAGTTGCGGTGAAAGGCTATGTCAGGCCTTTGCCGATTGTCTGGCGGGTAAAGTCAGCAAGCCGAAGGGGGATTTGAGAGTTGGGGTGGATCTGGGGACCGCAAACATCGTAACAGCGGTCCTCGACAGCGAAGACAATCCGGTTGCCGGCAAGATTCAAAAGGCTCAGGTGGTAAAAGACGGCCTGGTGGTGGATTTTGTGGGAGCCAGGACCATAGTTTCAAAAATGGTGGAAGAGCTGGAAGAAAACCTAGGCCGGCCGCTCAAATATGCAGCCTGCGCAGTGCCTCCCGGCACCACGTTTGCGGATTGCAAATCCACAAAGTACGTGGTGGAATCCAGCGGGCTTGAAGTGCTGGATGTGCTTGGGGAACCGCAGGCGGCAGCAAAGGTGCTGGGCATTGCCGACGGAGCGGTGGTGGACATAGGGGGCGGTACTACTGGCATTTCAGTGATTAAGGATGCAAAAGAGATTTACACGGCGGACGAACCAACAGGCGGCACGCATTTTACACTGGTGATTGCGGGGCATTATAATATTTCCTTTGAAGAGGCTGAAGATATAAAGCTTGACGAGACCAACCAGGCGAAACTTTTTCCAATTCTGCATCCCGTTATGGAGAAGGTTGCGAGCATTATAGAAAGACATGTGTCGCAGTTTGATATAGATATTATTTACCTTGTGGGAGGGGCCAGTTCGTTGAAAGGGTTGAAGGATGTGGTGGAGAAAAGAGTGGGGATAAGGACCTATATTCCGAATCATCCCTTGTATGTCACGCCGCTAGGAATAGCCCTGTTGTGTCCCAAGGGGAGTGATTGAATGAATTCTGGAGAAATGGAACTGAAAATAAGAAAGATTGTGGAAGAAATTGTATCCAGATTTATGAATAAAAGACTGTTGGTGGTTTTTACCGGAGGCATGGGAGGATTTGCCGATGCCTTACATGAAATAAAAATGGCGGTTTCGGACAATGATTTGAATTGCGATATCCTGTTTTCTAAATCGGCTGCGGAAATTCACGATGTCGCTTCGATTTCCAAAGAACTGAATGCAGCAGGGATAATAGTCGAAGGGAAAGACAGAATAAAATCTTTTAAGGATTTTTTAACCTCCTATAACCTGGTGGTGGTGGGAGTTCTCACCAGAAATACGGCAGCAAAAGCTGCAAGACTATTTCTGGATACATATGCATCGCAGTTGATTATAGACTCGCTCATGATGGGCATCCCGGTGTTGAGCGCCCTGGATGCTGCAGACCCCAGGCTGGAGGCGTGGGAAAAGCTAGGATTCATATGGACCAATGGCGCCCTGAAAACTGCTCTGGAAGAAAATATAAGCATACTCTCCGGGTACGGTGTAAAATTTTGCAGAGCAAAAGAATTATGCGGAGCCATAACTTCTCTACTTTATGGCAAGCCCCGGCAAAATTTTCTCTACGGAATGAAAAGTGAATCCATAAGAATAGAAAGAAAAGTCATCACCCGCGGGGATATAATGCCCCATGCAGGTGAAGGGTGCAGGATTTCAATACCGAAAGGCGCCGTAATCACGCCGCTAGCCCTTGATGCCATAAGAGAAAACAATTTGCAGGTAATCAGGGAGTGAAGGAGGAAATTTATGCAGATTGCCAGGGTGATAGGCACGGTGGTGGCAACCAGAAAGAACGATACATTAATCGGTTCAAAGCTCCTCATCGTTAAGCCTTTAAACAGCAATCTCCAGGAGGATGACGCAAAGGATATCGTGGTGGCGGTAGATACTGTGGGCGCAGGCAAGGGGGAGCTGGTGCTGCTTGTTACAGGCAGTGCCGCGGGCAAGGTTATGGCAGATTCAAACGCTCCTGTTAACGCCGCCGTAATAGGCATTATCGACGATATCGAGATAAGCGGGTGAATGCGATGACAACCATATACACGAAAACCGGCGATGAAGGTCAGACGGGTTTAATCGGGGGAAAAAGAGTGGCCAAGTTCGATATCAGGGTGGAAGCTTACGGAACTATTGACGAGGCCGTTGCGGTTGTAGCCATGGCAAGAAGCAAAGCAAAGCGCGAAGTTGTCCAAAATGTTTTAAAAAGAGTAGAGGAAGAATTGTTTTTAGTGGGGTCGGAACTGGCCTGTCCTGAACCCGAAAAACTTCTCAAAAGGAAAATAGAGCTTTCCGAAATTGAATGGATGGAAACAACCATAGATGAAATTATGAGTAGGATTGCCTTTAAAAGGGATTTCATTGTCCCGGGCCCGTATATTTCTTCGGCTTTGCTTCATATGGCAAGAACTGTGGTGCGCCGGGCGGAGCGCCGGGCGGCGGTTTTGAAAGCCCGCAGCAAAATCAGGCCGGAGCTATTAAAATATTTAAACAGGTTGTCCGACCTTCTTTATGCTATGGCATTGCTGGAAGAACAGGAAGAAATGATATTGGCCATAACAAAAAAAGTCAGGATGGCGATGGAAATGAGCGGTGATATAAAAAAATTAACGCTTGACATTGCTCTGAAAATAACGGATTCTGCAAGAAAAAAGGCGGAGGAGATAAAAAAGCCCATGGCAATAGCGGTGGCGGACCAGGGAGGATGTCTGATAACGCTTCACCGCATGGACAAAGCCCTGCTGGCCAGCGTGGAGATAGCAAAAGACAAAGCCTTCACGGCTGCGGTAATGAAAATGCCAACAGAGGAGCTGGCAAAACTGGCAGCACCGGGAGGGCAGCTTTATGGCATTAATTCGGTTGCGGGCGGCAGGATTATTATCTTCGGCGGTGGCATACCCATATGGTCCGAAGGGGAAGTTGTCGGTTCCATAGGAGTGAGCGGCGGAAGCGTGGACGAGGATATCGAAGTGGCACGGGCGGGATTGGAAGCTATCTAGTGGACGTTGCCTCCCCGGAGCAATACCTCAGAAAAGGAGGTGCGTCCAATAACCTTAAAGAAGGAGGTTTTTGCGCAAATGGCTGTTGACGAAAAATTTGTTTCAATAGTGGCGAAAAAGATTTTGGAGGAAATAGAAGCGAAATCCAAAAATACCCGATCTGACAAAGCAATATACGAAAATGTGGACGACGCCGTGGAAGCTGCCGGGCGGGCGCAAAAAAGATTTGCTTTACTGGATCTGGAAAAAAGGGAACAAATCATTAAATCAATCCGCGAAGCCTGTCTGAACAATGCCCGGATTCTGGCAGAAATGGCTGTGGAAGAAACCCGCATGGGCAGGGTTGAGGATAAAGTGGTGAAAAATATACTGGCCGCTCAAAAAACCCCGGGCACAGAAGATTTAATGACCACAGCCTGGACCGGTGACCACGGATTGACCCTTGTGGAGATGGCGCCTTTTGGAGTAATTGCGGCAATAACTCCGGTGACCAACCCTATCGCTTCCGTGATAAACAACAGCATAAGCATGATTGCGGCGGGAAATGCAGTTGTGTTCAACCCTCACCCAAAAGCTAAGAATTGCTGCAACAAAACCGTCGAAATCATCCACAGTGCTATTACAAAGGCTGGAGGCCCCGACAGCCTGGTGTGCAGCATAAGCGAGCCGACAATTGAAACCGCCGGCAGGCTCTTTGCCCATCCCGGAGTGCATCTGATATCCGCCACAGGAGGGCCGGGAGTTGTAAAGGCGGCCCTGTCATCGGGCAAAAAAGCCATAGGCGCCGGGGCGGGCAATCCGCCTGTGGTGGTCGATGAAACAGCCGATTTTGTTAAGGCCGCCCACGACATAGTGTGCGGCGCCAGTTTCGACAACAACCTGCCGTGTATCGTGGAAAAGGAATTAATTGCAGTGGAATCCATCGCCGAAAAGCTCATGGGAAGATTTTCGAGAGAAGGGGCATATATCCTCCGGGGCAAAGACATTGACGCACTGACTGAAAGAATAATCGGGTCCGGCGAAATCGACAAAGAACTTATAGGCAAAGATGCGGCTGCAATTCTCCGGGAAATAGGCATAGATGTGGGGCCGGATGTGCGTCTTGCCGTAATGGAAGTGGGGCCGGACCATCCGCTGGTGTATCATGAACAGCTTATGCCCGTGCTGCCTGTCGTAAAAGTTCCCACCGTCGAAGACGCCATCGAACTTGCTGTCAGGGCAGAAGGCGGCAATAAGCACACGGCTGTCATGCATTCTAAGAACGTAGACAACATGACCAATTTCGCCAGAAGAATTCAAACCACTATTTTTGTAAAAAATGCACCGTCTTATGCTGGTATAGGGATGGGCGGAGAAGGATTCGCCACCTTTACCATAGCGGGACCCACCGGAGAGGGCGTTACTTCAGCCAGAACATTCACCAGACAAAGAAGATGCGTGCTGGTGGATGGTTTCAGGATTGTATGAGTGGAGGGTGTTAATTTGGCTGAAAGACAGGAAATAATAAAGGCAGTAGAACTTGCCGGGGTTGTGGGCGCGGGAGGAGCCGGATTCCCCACCCACGTTAAACTCGCCGCAAGATGCGATGTGGTGATAGCTAATGCCGCTGAGTGCGAGCCCCTGCTGGCAAACAACCAGGAGCTGCTGAAATACAGCGCAGATGCGGTCATAGACGGTTTGAACCTGGCCATGGAGGCTACAGGGGCACAGAAGGGAATTGTCGCCATAAAAAAGAAATACAGGGAAAGCCTGGCTGCAATCGAGAAAGAAATCCAAAAAGAGCCCCGGATAAGCATTTTTCTGTTAGATGATTTTTATCCTGCAGGTGATGAACATGTGCTGGTTTATGATGTTCTGGGGAGAAAAATCCCGGAAGCCGGAATACCGATTGACGTAAATACGGTGGTGCAGAACGTGGAGACGCTGTACAACATATCCAGGGCCGTAAAGCATATTGCAGTTACGGACAAATACGTGACCGTGAGCGGAGCTGTCAAAAATCCGGTGACCGTCAATGTGCCGCTTGGAACACCATTCAAAAAGCTGCTTGAAATGGCAGGCGGAACGATGGTAAGAGACTTTCTGCTCTTCGACGGCGGTCCCATGATGGGAAAAACGGCCAGCATGGACAGTACGGTCACCAAGACTACCTCCGGATTGCTGGCTATTCCTGCCGGCACCCATCCCTGGCTGTCAAAAAAGATAAACCTTCATGTCCAGATAATAAGGGCGAGGTCCGCCTGCTGCCAGTGCCGAGAATGCACGGAGCTTTGTCCCAGGCGCCTGCTTGGGCATGCGCTGGAGCCTCACAGGATTATGCGCGCTGTGGCTAATGGCATATCCGATGTGACCGCGCTGAAAACTGCTTTGATATGTTCGGAATGCGGGCTTTGTGAAATAGCGTGCCCCATGGGACTCAGTCCCAGAGCAATAAATGTGGAAATCAAAAAAACCATGCAGCAAAAAGGAATAAAATATGATAAAACGCCGGCGCTTGCACAGATGAAGGAAAGAGCTTGGCGGAAATTTCCTGCAAAGAAACTCCTGACCAGGATAGGCATGGACGAATATGCCGCAAATCATGCCGCACTGATGCAAACGAAAATAGAAGTCGACGAAGTTACATTGCCCTTGAAGCAGCATGCAGGAGTACCGGCCTATCCCACAGTTCAGGAAGGGCAGAAGGTTGAAAAAGGCGATATCATCGGCCGAATCCCCGAAGGAAAACTCGGAGCAAACCTTCATGCAAGCATCGGCGGCATTGTTGCAAGAATCGGGCCGGACTATATAACAATCTCCAATAGATGATCGGAGGCGATTTTTTGAAGACCATAGGATTGCTGGAATTCAGAGAAATAACCCGTGGGGTGGAAGCTGCCGACGCAATGATGAAAGCCTCACAGGTGGAACTTCTGCTGGCCACCAGCGTGTGCCCGGGAAAATTCATTATATTGATTTCCGGTGATGTAAGCGCCGTTAAAAACTCTATAGCAGCGGGTAAAGAAGCCTTTCGAGACGGAGTGGTGGATGAATTCGTCCTGCCCAATATACATCAATCGATAATCCCTGCGCTTTCGGGCACAGCCTCCAGCGAAAAGTTGGGCCGTTCCCTGGGCCTTATAGAGACGTTTACCGTGGCATCGGCGATAAAAGCGGCTGATGCCGCCGTCAAAGGTGGAAATGTGTTTCTTCCGGAAATCAGGATAGCCCGCGGGATGGGCGGGAAATCCATTGTTATTCTGACAGGGGAAATCGACGCAGTAAAAGCGGCAGTTTCCAGCGGAATACAAAATGTTGAGCAAGGGTTGCTGGTATCCCATGCAGTCATAAGCAACATCAATCCGGCGCTGATGAATCAGATAGTTTAATAAAACTGCTCGAATTTGTTTCCATCCATAATATGCCCTTCCCTGTAACGCCGGAAATTGTTTACAATGCAATCCTGGTTGCTGATGCGTTGGGCAGCCAGTATCTCTGTTAAATTGTCAACGGAGGGCCTTCTTTATTCATTTCTACCTGATTGAAAAAGTAACTTCCACAGTCCAAAAGAATGGGGGTGGAAGTTACTTTTTTAATCAAGATATTTAACATCACCAATCTTTTACAAAATGCGCTATTGTGCAGAAAGTGTTTTTCTGTTACAATTAACCAGCGGCATTTGCACATTAAAATACGTTTAACTGTTATTTTTTGATTTAATTGTGCAAATACTGATTTTTAGAGGAAAGGATTAAAAAAAGTGTTCGAAAAAATGAAAGGGGCAACATATGATACAAACAAAATTTGAAGATCTGAACATATCGAAGGAAATACAAAGGGCCATTGACGAAATGGGTTTCGAAGAAGCCACTCCCATTCAGGCCCAGGCCATACCGCATATTTTCAATGGAGAAGACATCGTGGGGCAGGCACAGACCGGTACCGGAAAAACGGCGGCTTTTGGGATTCCGCTGCTGGACAGGATAGACCCGGGGAATAAAAAAGTTCAGGCAGTAATCCTGACCCCTACCAGAGAACTTGCCATTCAAGTGTCGGAAGAATTGAAGGAACTGTCAAAATACAAGCATGGCATTGACATTTTGCCTGTTTATGGCGGCCAGCCCATAGAAAGGCAGATAAAGGTCCTGCAAAAGGGCGTTCAGGCAATTATCGGCACTCCTGGCCGGGTTCTGGACCATATGAGGCGGCGCACCTTAAAATTGAATCAGGTCAGGATGGCAGTGCTGGATGAAGCGGATGAAATGCTGGATATGGGCTTCAGGGAAGATATTGAAAAAATTTTGCAGGATATGCCGAATGATAGGCAAACTTTATTGTTTTCCGCCACAATGCCCGGGCCCATCATAGAACTGGCAAAAAAATATCAGAAAAACCCCAGATTTATAAAAGTAGTACACAAAGAGCTGACGGTTCCCAGCATTGAGCAGTACTACGTGGAAGTAAAAGAAAAATCGAAATTGGAAGCACTATCCCGTTTGATTGATTTCTACAATCCCAATCTATCCTTGATTTTTTGCAATACCAAAAAGAAAGTAGACGAGCTTTTGCTTCAACTTCAGGCCAGGGGATATCTTGCCGAAGGGCTTCACGGAGATTTATCCCAATTTCAGCGGGACAGGGTTATGGAAAAATTCAGGAATGGTTCCATTGATTTACTGGTTGCTACGGATGTAGCCGCGAGAGGTCTTGATGTAAGCGGGGTTGATGCGGTTTTTAATTACGATATACCACAAAACGAAGAATATTATGTGCACAGGATAGGCAGGACGGGTAGGGCAGGAAGGCAGGGAAAAGCTTTCAGCCTTTCAGTGGGAAGGGATATATATAAACTGAAGGACATTCAAAGATATACCGGAACCAAAATAATGCGAATAAACGTTCCTTCTTTGTCTGAAGTAGAAGAGACCAGAGCAAATTCATTGCTGGAAAAATTAAGAGCAGTTGTAGAGGAAGGCGGCCTTGGAAAATACAAGGAATTGATAGAGAAGCTGATAGAGGAAGAATATACTTCTATAGACTTGGCGGCCGCACTTCTTAAGATTGTTCTAGGCAAAGAGGATGAAGACAAATCCCGGCAGGCAGTATAGTAATTATGCACAGTGCAAAGCCTCAATTGAGCAAATTGAACTTTTGAGCAGTGCTCTTTTTTCATCGTCGAAAACTACATGTTTTGGAAAAATCATCACCACCCGCTTAGCGGGTGGTTTGCACTAGCCCTATAAGGGCATTTACTGGCTGAGCCTTAAGGCTCGTTGAATGGTCTGCCAACCGCGTATTTTTTCAGGCTGCCCCTAAAGGGGCATTTTTATTTTTTGCCTTTGTTTACCGGCTCACCCGTAAACGGGTCAATGTATTCTTTTAAGCTTATTTGGTCACTTGCTATATCTTCCTGTAACTGATTCTTGATATATTCTTCTATTGCCTTTTTATTGCGACCCACTGTATCTACATAGTATCCTCTGCACCAAAATTGTCGATTCCCATACTTATATTTTAAATTTGCATGTCTATCAAATATCATCAGCGAACTTTTTCCTTTCAAATATCCCATAAATTGTGCTACACTAATTTTAGGTGGAATACTGACCAACATGTGTATGTGATCTTTGCAGGCATTTGCTTCTATTATTTCTACACCCTTGTATTCACATAGTTTCCTTAATATTTTCCCTATATCAGCCTTTATTTTCCCATATATTACTTGTCTTCGATACTTCGGTGCGAATACTATGTGATATTTACAATTCCATTTGGTATGTGATAAACTTTCATTATCCATTTTGGATAACCTCCTTTGTTTTGATGCGGTTGACAGACCTGCATCTATTCTAACAAAGGAGGTTTTTTATTTCTACTCATAGCTATAAGCTTTTTGGAACCACCTGCATAGCAGGTGGTTTTCGTTATACAAAGAAAAATCGATTGTATGAACAATCGATTTGGGAAAGTATAAAGCAATTGCAAAACGGATAGCGAAAAAGCAGAGCAGGGCTTTTATTTTAAATTTGAATTTCATGAATGTCTATTATTTCCATTATTGAGTCAAATTCAGTTGAATACACGTTGCCATCTTTGTATTCTATTTCTCCCTCCTGGTTGTCATACGGGTCGGAGCGCAGGAATGCTTTCTTCGGTGTAAATTCCTGCTGAAACTCTGAGTTGGCAGGCATTCTGAAGGGATCGATGTTGCCGAAGTAAAAATTCCACTGCTCCTGATTGCCCGCTCTAAGCGCGCCTCCTCCGAAAGACGGGTCGGCGTACAGCCATCCGTAAGGTTCTATGTAAAACTGTGCCCAATCGTGGCAACCTATATGGTAGGGATTTATATAAAGGCCTGACTGCCATCTGGCGGGGACACCGCAAATCCTGCACAGGGTTATGAAAAGCAGGGCCTGGACGCCGCAGTCGCCCTTCAAATTAAGTGCGGCGTATTCAGGAATGTTCAGTATTGTTGAATATGACCTTACGAAAGAATATTTTACATTTAAGGTTATATAGTCGTATATCATCCGGGCCTTTTTCAGCGGATTTTTTTCATTTCCGACTATTGTTTCAGCAAGATTTTTCAGATAAGGTGTAAAGGCGATGTGCGGCAGCAGTTCATCCGTATAAAAATCCGGCTGTTCGGCTTTCGCTTCATTGTAATCGAGTTTTGTGAAGCATACGTGATTTTCAAATGAATATTCCACCGTGAACATATCGCCGCCTTTTAATTCTTCTTCGAAGTAAATGGTCCTTGACTGGTGATAATCCGGCGATATGAAGGCGGGTTTATGAGATGTATTTAATATTTTGATGTTTTTTATGCCTTTTTCGGCGGCAGGTATGGGGAGGTAGACCCTTACCGTTTCTCCAGGCCTTTCAGCTTCTTTTTTTAGTTTTACGCCGGTTTTTACGTGTATGCGATAAGCTTTTTTTCCATTCTCGATGATGCTTTTTACTGTTGAATCCAGAAAAACCGATTCTTTGTCAGGGTCCTGCAGCGGATTGATTAACCGGCCCTTTACTCCAGGAAGGGTCTTCTTTATATTTTCAAGAAATCTCCTGTGAAACCTCAGTCTGCCGTTTATGAAAGCCCAGTCGGCATAACCTTCATCCCTCAGCAATTCAAGCTCCTCGCCTGTGAAGTCGCGTATTTCGGAAGATGCTAGCTTTAAGGCTTCTTCAAAAGAATATATGTATTCTTTTTCAAGCCTTTTTAGCCTTTCTTTTTCGAAAATAAGCCGGTCTTTCAACATGTCGCCTATATTTTTTTTGAGCTTTAAATCGATGAGTCTTGCGGCGCCTTTGAAATCGCCGTAAGTTACAAGATTTTGTATATCTTCCGGAAGATTTGCAGCAAGTGACGCGATGCTCATATCATTTCATCCTCGCTTTATTGCTCTAGTCTTTTGGGCGCACTTATGCCTTCCCATCACAGCCCAGAACATTTTTAATTTTGTGCCGCACCATTTCCTTTATGGCATCCCGGGCCGCTCCGAGATATTTTCTCGGATCGAATTCCGATGGATTTTCCGCCAGGTATCTCCTAACCGAAGCCGTCATGGCAAGGCGCAAATCGGTATCAATATTTATCTTGCAGACCCCCATCCCTGCGGCTTTCTTTAGCATTTCTTCGGGTACACCCTTTGCGCCGGGGATGCTTCCGCCGTACTTGTTGCACGCCTCCACGAATTCGGGGAGCACCGTGGAAGCTCCGTGGAGCACCAGGGGAAATCCGGGGAGCATCTTTGTTATTTTTTCCAACCGGTCAAAATCGAGTTTGGGTTCGCCCTTGAATTTATATGCGCCGTGGCTGGTGCCTATGGCCACCGCCAGCGAGTCCACGCCTGTCCTTTCTACAAATTCCACGGCCTGGTCGGGGTCGGTAAAGGTGGCTTCTCTTTCGGACACATTAACGCTATCTTCAATGCCTGCCAGTTTTCCAAGCTCCGCTTCGACTACAACGCCTCTTTCATGGGCGTATTCCACGACTTTTTTGGTAATGGCTATATTTTCCTCAAATGGGTGTTTGGAGCCATCGATCATGACCGAGGTGAAGCCGTCGTCCACACAGGCTTTGCATATTTCGAAATTTTCGCCGTGGTCAAGATGCAGCACTATGGGCAGACCCGTGTCTTCTATGGCAGCTTCTACGAGCTTCCTTAAGTATACTGGCTTTGCGTATTTTCTGGCGCCGGCCGATACCTGCAGGATTAATGGAGCTTTTTCTTCTTTTGCTGCTTCCACGATGCCCTGGATGATTTCCATGTTGTTTACATTGAAGGCGCCGACTGCATACCCGCCTTCATAAGCTTTTTTAAACATTTCTTTTGATGTTGCCAAAGGCATTATAAAACCTCCCGCATTTAATTTTAAATATTAAAACCAATAACAAGTATATTACAAAAAAATTAAATATGAAAGGTACAAATGAAAAACTATTTTAGCTCAGTGAATCTAAGAACGAGGAAAAAATGGAAAGCCCGGTCTGGAACATCTTGCTGTCATTTCCGAATCCTATCCTCAGGTAGCCAGGCATTTCGAAACATTCACCGGGGACCATGAGCAGGCCCTCTTTCTCAAAAAGTTTTTTGCAAAGTTCTTCTGTAGTCATTGAAATGTTCTTGACGCGGGGAAAAGTCAAAACCCCGGCTCTGGGCTTGACATAGTCAAAGAAATCAGCATGTTCTTTAAACCATTTCAAGAGCGTTTCAAGATTCTGCCGTGCGATGCCAAGGTTTCTGTCCATGACCTTTTCTATGTTTTTCAGGGCAAAGGCTGCGAGGAAATCATTTATGGGCGAGTTGCTGATGGAGGTGTAATCCTTCCAGCACCAGCATCGGTTGATAAGGTCCTCGGGAGCGGCTATCCAACCCAAGCGCAGTCCCGACAGGCCGTAAGCCTTGGACATGCTTCCGACACTGATGGCTTTTTTGCTTAAAGTGCGCCCGTATGGCGGTACCGCGCCGGGTTCCAGGGTGAAATCATGGTACACCTCATCGCAGAGCACCCAGAAATCTCCATCCTCAGCCCACGAAAGAATGGCTTTAAGCTGTTCTTCGGATATTACAGCACCGGTTGGGTTGTGGGGGATGTTGAGGACTATCATTTTAGTATTATCGTCTATAAGGGTTTTGAGTTCATCGATATCCGGTTCATAGCTCCTGTCGATGCTCATGTTCCAATGCTTAATGCGGGCACCCCTGGCTTCTGCGGTGGAATATAGGGCCTGATATGCCGGAAATTGAACGATGACCGTGTCTCCGGGTTCGACCAGGGAGTTGGTTACAAGAAAATCCGCTTCAATGGCTCCGGTTGTGATGAGGATGTTTTCGGGGCCGGTGCCTTTGTAAAAAGATGAGATTATTTCCCGCAGGGATTGACTGCCGGTAGTGGGATTGTAACTAATCTTTACGCGCAGCAATTCGTCCAGAACTTCAAATTTCTTTCCAAGAGAAAGGAGTTCGTCCAGGGTGAAAGCCTTTGCATCGGTCTCGGCAAGGTTGTAGAAGGCGCCGTGTTCATAGGAATTCATCCATCTTTCCACGCTGAAAGTCTTGATGTTCATTATATATCAACCCCCATTCAAGGTTGTATGCTTGTTTTTTGAAAAACGTGGATTCACATTTTTATTCATTATATGCCAAAACTTATTATTATACAAGGACGATTTTTCATAAAATAATTTCCCGATCATAACCGAATTGAGCAAAAATGCAAATGATATCAAACTTTATAAAAAAATATTTTTTCAAAAAAAGAAGGAATATTATATAAAACGTAGAATATAAATAAAATAGAATTGAAATGAAATTAATTTTTGAATGTTCTCCGAGCCCATGAAAGCCGGGGAAGGTTTTATGGGCCGATAGGGCATGCGGGAGAAATCCTCATACCTGCCGGTTTGCAAAGGAGTTCATCTGCTTTTAAAAAGTGGGTGAACTTTTTTACTTAAATACCCGGATTATATATATAAATAAAAAAGATAAGGAGGAGTGAAAATTGAGCAAAATCCTGACCATTTCCCCTGACAAATGCATCGGCTGCAGGAGCTGTGAACTCATCTGCTCCTTCGGCAAGATGCAGGCGTTCAATCCTAAAAGTTCCCGGGTATCGGTGCTGGCATTCGAGGATATGGCGGTATCGGTTCCCATCATGTGCATGCAGTGCGAGGACCCATCCTGCATGAAGGTATGTCCGGTATCGGCCATAACGAGAACGATTGATGGCACCGTACTCATTGACGATGACAGGTGCATCGGGTGCAAGATGTGCGTGAGCGCATGCCCGCTCGGCAACATCAGTTTCAGCACAGCGGAAGGAAAGGTTGTAAAATGCGACCTGTGCGGAGGAGAGCCGAAATGCGTGGAATATTGCCCGTCAGGGGCCATTCAGTACAAAGAGGCCACTCCGTCAAATCTTTCCAGGAAAAAGCTTATTGCTGAAAGATTCAAGGAATTATTCGGGGAGGTGAACCAATGATGTTTGGATGGACCGGAACAGTGCTCAGGGTGAATTTGAGCGACGGGACAATAAAAAAAGAGGCTATAAATACTAAAGACGCCAGCAGCTATATTGGCGCCAGAGGGCTGGCGACTAAAATCATGATGAATGAAGTCGATCCCAAAGTGGACCCGCTGAGTCCGGAAAACAAGCTGATTTTCATGACAGGTCCTCTAACGGGAACTTTTGCGCCCACTTCGGGCAGGTATGTGGTTGTTTCGAAAGCGCCTCTCACGGGCACCATCGGATCGTCAAATTCCGGCGGTCATTTTGGGCCTGAGCTGAAGTTTGCAGGGTATGACGGCATTATCTTTGAAGGGAAATCGGAAAAGCCCGTGTACCTGTGGATACATGATGATCTGGTGGAACTGAGAAGCGCGGAACACCTTTGGGGGAAAAATGTTTTTGAAACTACCGATGAGATTTTAAAGGAAACCGCCGATGATGCCAGAGTGGCATGCATTGGTCCTGCAGGTGAAAAAATGGTGTTGTTTGCAACCGTGATGAACGATAAGCACAGAGCTGCGGGGCGCTCCGGCATGGGAACCGTTATGGGTTCAAAGAATCTCAAAGCGGTTGCCGTAAAGGGATCAAAGTCGGTGGAAGTGGCAAGGACCGACGATTTCCTTGCTGCCTGCAGGGATGCCAGAAAGAAGCTGAAGGAACATCCGGTGACAGGAAACGGTCTGCCAACCTATGGTACAGAAATCCTGATAAATGTGGTAAATCAGGTGGGGGCCCTTCCCACCAGGAACTGGAGGGATGGCGGAGTATATGAGTATGCCGAAGATATCAGCGGCGAAACTCTGCGGGAAAAATATCTTGTAAGGAACAAGGCTTGTTTCGGCTGTCCGATAGGCTGCGGCAGGGTTACAAGAGTACCGGAAGGCAGGTTCAAGGGCTTTGGAGAAGGGCCGGAATACGAGCCCGGATGGGCATATGGAGCAAGTTGCGGTGTGAGGGACCTGGCGGCTATATGCAAAGCCAACTTCATCTGCAACGAGCTGGGCCTGGACCCCATCACAATGGGCACCACGATAGCATGCGCCATGGAACTCTACGAAAAGGGGATCATTTCCCGGGAAATCGCGGGTATGGATTTGAGGTTCGGAAATGCCGATGCCATTGTTGAACTTACCAGGTTGACGGGTATGCGCGAAGGCTTTGGTGAAAGATTGGCTATGGGCTCTTACAGGATGGCCGAAAGCTTCGGGCACCCCGAACTTTCCATGTCGGTGAAGAAGCAGGAAATGCCTGCATACGATGGAAGAGGCGCTCAGGGCATGGGGCTTGAATATGCCACTTCCAACAGAGGCGGATGCCATGTGAGGGGTTATATGACTTCTCCGGAGATTCTCGGGATACCCGAAAAACTTGACCCACTGGTAACTACCGATAAAGCGGCGTGGCTCAAGACCTTCCAGGATCTGACCGCTGTGGTGGATTCTGCAGGCATATGTCTTTTTACAACCTTTGCAATAGGACTTCCGGAGATTTCATCCATGTTGAGGGATGCTGTAGGCTTTGATGCATCCAATGAAGAAATCCTGAAAGCCGGTGAAAGAATTTGGAACCTGGAAAGATTGTTCAATATAGCCGCTGGTTTTACGTCAGAGGATGACACACTGCCGCCAAGGCTTTTGAAAGAGCCTATGCCCTCGGGGCCGGCAAAGGGCAAAGTGGTGGAGCTTGAAAAAATGCTGCCCGAATATTACAGCGTGCGCGGATGGAACGAGGAAGGCATTCCGACGGAAGAAAAGCTGGCGGAGCTGTCCATATAATGGGAGGCCGGATATCGGAAGAACCGGACATTGATAGAAGCCGGAATTTGTAAAACGGGGTTAGAAAATAATAAAATAATAGGATTCTGGTTGGAAACTAATACAGCTGCGGAAGATGGCCGAATTCAATGCGCCTGATGGTATGGAGGGCAAGCGGCATGAAAGTGAAGTTTTTCGGCAATATAAGAGATATAACGCGGATAAAAGAAATCCAAATCAAGGGCGCGGCAAATGTAGGACAGCTGCTGCGGGAACTTTGCGATGAATACGGCAAAGCCTTCAGAGACAAGGTTTTCAGGGGCAATGAAATAACAGGCGAAGTTATAATCCTTGTAAACGGCAGAAATGTATACTTTACCGGCGGGATTGATACCGCGCTTAATAAAGACGATGAAGTATCCATATTTCCTATAGTGGCAGGAGGATAATCTTATGGAACTGCAGGACTTTTCACATGTAAGAGCCATACTTGAACACTATCCCCCGGAACGCCGTTTCCTGCTGGCAATACTGCAGGATATACAGAAACATTACAACTATATCCCCAGGGCATCCCTTGAAATGGTGAGGGATTATCTCGATGTCCCTTTGAGCAAGCTATACAGCATGGCCACCTTTTACAAGGCTTTGAGCCTGAAACCAAAAGGGAAGCACGTCATTAAAGTCTGCGACGGTACAGCATGCCATATAAAATCTTCTCAGGTGATAATAGATGAAATAAAAAAAGTATTGAACATCGTCCCCGGAACAACAACCGGGGACGGTAAATTTTCCCTGGAGACCGTCAATTGCCTGGGCTCCTGTGCGGTTTCGCCGGTCATGGTCATAGATGACAGGTTTTACGGCAGGGTTGCACCGTCAATGGTGAGGGATATCCTGGCGGAATACGGGAGGCTTGAAAATGAGCGAGCGTGATAACAGGACCGTTCTGGTATGCTGCGGTCCGGGGTGTCTTTCCAATCACAGCTTGGATGTGTATGAAGAGCTGAAAGCTAGGATTAGCAAGACAGATATAAAGGTCGATGTAAAAACCACGATAAAGGCAACGGGATGCCAGGGCCTTTGCGAAAAAGGCCCCATGCTTAGGATAGAGCCGGACGACATTTTTTACACCTGCGTAAAGGTTTCCGATGTGCCGGAAATTGTGGAGAAAACGCTTTTGAACCGTCAGGTGGTTGAAAGGCTGCTTTATCATGAGCCTTCGCGGAACAAGAAGGTGCTTTCGCCGAAGGAAACGCGGTTTTACGGGAAACAGATGAAACTAGCGCTCCGAAATGTGGGAGAAATAGACCCTTTCAGCATAGAGGATTATATATTTCGTGGCGGCTACAAAGCACTTGAAAAGGTTTTATCCGAATTTAGCCCTGATGAGGTCATTTCAGAAATAGAAAAGTCGGGACTTCGCGGAAGGGGCGGGGCAGGATTCCCCACTGGCCGCAAGTGGCGCCAGTGCGCCCGCATGAAAGATTCCCCCAGATACGTAATCTGCAACGGAGATGAAGGAGATCCGGGTGCTTTCATGGACAGGTGCATAATGGAAGGCGACCCGCACAGCGTAATCGAAGGCATGGCGATTGGCGCATACGCGGTGGGTTCCCATGAGGGCTTCATGTATATAAGGGATGAATATTTTCTTGCCATCAGGAACATGTTGCATGCTATTGAACAGGCGCGCGAGAGAGGGTTTTTGGGAAAGAACATTCTGGGTTCGGATTTCGATTTTGACGTTCAGATTGTTAGAGGCGGAGGAGCCTTTGTTTGCGGAGAATCCACCGCTTTAATGGCTTCCATTGAGGGGAAGGTGGGTGAACCGCGGGCGAAATATATCCGATCGGTAGAAAAAGGGCTTTGGGGCAAACCCACCGTGCTGAACAATGTGGAAACCTGGGCCAATATCCCGGTAATCATAAACAGGGGCGCTGAATGGTTCGGTTCAATAGGCACTGAAAAAAGCAAGGGGACAAAGGTTTTTTCACTGGTGGGCAAGGTAAAAAACACAGGCCTCATAGAGGTCCCCATGGGAATGACTCTCAGGGATATCATCTTCGATATAGGCGGGGGAATAGCAGAAGGCAGGAAGTTCAAAGCCGTTCAGACCGGGGGGCCTTCAGGAGGCTGCATACCGGAAAGCCTAATAGATATTCCGGTGGATTTCGACTCTCTGGATAGGGTTGGCTCGATGATGGGGTCCGGCGGCATGATAGTGATGGACGACAGAACATGCATGGTGGATGTGGCCAGGTACTATCTCAAATTTCTGTCTGAGGAATCGTGCGGCAAATGCGTGCCATGCCGGGAGGGCATACGAAGGATGCTGGAAATATTAAACGACATATGCGAGGGTAGGGGTCGGCCGGATGACCTGGAAACTCTTGCGGAACTCGGCGAAACAGTAAAAGAGGCTTCCCTGTGCGGTCTGGGCAAATCGGCTCCCAATCCGGTGCTTACAACCCTTCGCTATTTTAAAGGCGAATACCTGGCCCATGTAAATGATAAGACATGTCCTGCCGGTGTATGCAAAAACCTGACGGTATACTATATCGATGAAGCTCTGTGCAAAGGATGCGGGCTCTGCAGAAAGAGCTGTCCATCAGGAGCCATCGAGGGGCAGCCGAGGCAACCCTTTGCCATTGATGAATCAAAATGCATCAAATGCGGCAGCTGCATGGATGCGTGCAGGTTTGGCGCCGTGAAGACAAGAGGGAGGGCTTAATCGTGGAAATAATCATAGACGGCAAAAAGTGCGAGGCCCAATACGGTGAATATGTCCTGAACGTTGCCAGAAGAAACGGCATCCAAATCCCGGCCCTTTGCCATTACGATGCCCTTCCGGGTCAAGCTACCTGCAGGCTTTGCATTGTCGAGGTGGAAGAAGGCGGCAGGAAAAAAGTCGTCACTTCATGCGTATTTCCCGTTACCGGAGAAATGCAAGTATTCACCAACTCCGAAAAAATACAGCGCATGAGAAAGAATATAATACGCCTGCTTTCTGCAAGGGCTCCGAACAATGAATTCATAAAAAAACTGCGGCAGGAATACGGCCTTTTGCCCGAAACGAGGTTTTCGGGCGACGATAAAGAGAACTGCATTCTATGCGGGCTATGCGTCCGCGCCTGCGACGAAACGGGCATATCGGCCATATCCACCGTGAACAGGGGGATTGAAAAGAAAGTTTCCACACCTTTTGATGAGGCTTCAGAAGCGTGCATAGGCTGCGGAGCATGCGCCTTCGTTTGCCCAACAGGAGCAATAAAAATGCTGGATGAAAACGGCATTAGGCATTTGTGGAATAAAGATTTCGAGCTGGTAAGGTGCGAAAAATGCGGAGAATATTTTGCTACGCGGGAGCATATCGAATATATGAAGAAAAAATATGGAGAAGATAAATGCTGCTCGTTCTGCGAAAAATGCAGGAAAAGGATAGCGGGAGAAAAAATGGCTGCTTCATATCGAAAATGAAAAGATAATGAAGGGCAAATATTGCAATGAATTAATAGGGACGGCGTAGACGCTGCCCCTTTATTTTTAAGCAAGCATTTTTCAAGAAGGAATTCGGAGTCGGATGGCGAAAGTTATTTATCAGGAATTATTTGGGTATAAAAAGAGAGGAGGAGTGCATCGTGCACAAACGGTCTGAAGTAAAGCTATTTTTACAGAGCTGCGGCATGGATCACGAAAGCATTGATATGGAGCAAAGCTGCAAAACTTTTATTGAAGAAATGGGAAAAGGGCTTGAAGGTCAGAAGAGTTCACTTAAAATGTTGCCCACATATATAACGGTGGACGGCGAGTTGCCATTACAAGAACCGGTTATAGTGATGGATGCGGGCGGCACTAACTTCAGAACGGCTGTCGTCCATTTCAACAAAGAAATTAAGCCGATTATGGAAGATTACAGGCTGCATCCGATGCCCGGAACGCAGGGAGAGATATCGAAGGAAGAATTTTTTGCGACAATTGCCGGATATATAAAACCGGTACTGAATAAGAGTCAGAAAATCGGTTTTTGCTTTTCGTACCCCACCGAAATACTCCCGAATAAAGACGGAATACTGCTGCAGTTCAGCAAGGAGGTTGAAGTTAAAGATTTGGTAGGCGAGTTAATAGGGGATGGCCTCCTGAAAACATTGAGGGGCATGGGATGCGATGCGGATAAAAAAATTGTCCTGCTCAATGACACTGTGGCCACATTGTTGGGAGGAAAAGCCGTGCATATGGATAGGGCATTCGAAAGTTACATAGGATTTATTTTGGGTACGGGAACCAATACATGCTATATCGAGGAAAACTGTAACATAAAAAAAGCCCATGATTTATTGCCTCAGGATGGTTCCACCATAATAAACATAGAGTCGGGTGGTTATGATAAAATACCGCAAGGCTTGATGGATGAAGAGTTTGACAAAGAGACCGCAAATCCCGGAACGTATAAATTTGAAAAGATGATGGCCGGCAAATATCAGGGGGGGCTTTTGCTGAAGGTTTTGAAAAAAGCGGCTGGGGACGGATTGTTTTCTGCACAGTTTGCCGATAAGATTAATTGCATTGATTATATTGATACAAAAGATGTAAACGAATTTTTGTATTATCCCTATTCCGAAAATGTACTTTCAAAGTGCTGCTCCGAAGAGAAAGATTATTTCACTTTGTTCTATATAATAGATGAAATTGTGGAAAGAGCGGCCAAACTTGCAGCGATAAACCTGTCGTCCATTATACTTAAAATGGGGAAGGGCAAAAACCCGTGCAAGCCCGTATGCATAACGGCCGAAGGAACGACCTTTTATAAATTCAAGCTTTTTAAAAACAAGCTTGAATATTATATCAAAACTTTTTTAAATGATGAAAAACAAAGTTATTGCGAATTTATTAAGGCCGAAAACGCGACATTGATTGGAGCAGCCATAGCAGGGCTGCTGAACTGAAGAAAATAATATATTTTGAGACAGGAAATTTGCATGTTTATGTCGAAAATATATATCGCGTTTATATTCAGCGGTGGCCCGAAAGCGAAAAACTGCATGGAACAGCGAATTTCGCAGGAGGGTCTTTTTGGAGGTGGCAGATGTGAAAAAACATGGAAAGATAATAATTCTTGCGATGACCGCAGCGGCCTTTGCCTTTTTTGCACTGTCAGTTAGAGCAGATGTGGGCCAACCGGGCTCCGAGAGCGACCCGCTTGTAACAAAAAGTTATGTGGAAAAGCTCATGATGAATATGAAACAGTATGTGGATACGAAAGCCGGAGGGTCTGAAAGTCTGGAAGTGGTCAGCCTCAAGAAGGGGGAAAGCATCGCCGGGGGAAAAGGTACCGAAATCATTCTGAGAAGCGGCCAGGCTGCGGTGGTTGACAGTGCAGGCGGAGGTCTGTCGGATTTGACTGCAGGAAAAGACTTAAAAAAAGGCGAAAAAATTCCTCAAAACCATCTTCTCCTGGTTCCCAGGGATGACGGACGTGGTCTTGCAGCCCAGACCGACGTCGTATTGCTGGTGAGAGGCAATTTTACGGTTGTCAAATAACTTTACTTTCAATTGTCGTGATGATATACTTTTTCTAGCAAATTTTCTCGAGAGAGAGGCTTTTTTAATGGAGAGGCTTACGGTACTGCTGGCCTTGATGGCGCTGGATGCCGGCGGGGCTGAAACTCATGCCGTTTCTCTGGCTCAACAACTGAAAAAGCGCGGCGTGCATGTAATAATAGCTTCTCATGGCGGAAGGCTGACAGCGGAGCTCGAAAAGAGCGGTATAGACCATTTCGCACTGCCCCTTGACAGCAAATCGCCTTCAAGCCTTATTCGTTCTGCCATGGGTCTTTCCGGTATTGTTAAAAAATTTGGGGTGGACATAATTCACGCCCATGCCCGAATACCGGCATGGGTTTCACAATGGGTTACATATTATACCGGGTGTCCGTACATCACCACGTCTCACGGGATATATTCCACCAGCTGGGGGATGGGATTCCTGACCACATGGGGGCGCAGAATCATTGCTGTGAGCGAAGATGTGAAAGAACATCTTATTAAAAATTTCAAAGTGGACGCCGGTAAAATTTCTGTTATACCAAACGGAATAGATATGGAAAAGTTCAATCCCGGCGTGGATTCCAGCCAAGTGGCGCAGGATTTGGGGATCGGGCCGGAAGACTATAGAATCGTATACGTCAGCAGGCTCATGGGAGCCAGGGGGGAGATAGCCCTCAGACTAATCGAAGCCCTCCCCGAAGTTCAAAAAGAATTTTCTTCGGCAAAGCTGATAGTGGTCGGAGAAGGGGACAAGTATGAAGACATCAAAGCAATGGCTGAAAAATACAACGACAGCGTGAAGGATAGGAAAGTCATCCTCACAGGAGCCAGACTTGATACACCCCGCCTGATGAATCTGGCAGATGTTGCGGTAGGCGTGGGAAGAGTGGCACTGGAAGCCATGGCCACGGAAAAGCCTGTGATAATAGCAGGTGAAGCCGGGTTTACGGGCATATTGACGCCGGAGAATTTTGAACCGGCCATGGAGCACAATTTCAGCGGCAGAGGCTCCGATAAGAAAACCGAGGCTTCTGTACTGGCGAAGGCGATAAAACGGCTTCTGGCAAATCCCGAAGAATGCCGTAAACTGGGTGAGTTTGGGAGGCGGGCTGTAAGCAGTTATTTTTCTATTGAGGCGATGACCGATAGAATAATTGAAGTATACCATAAGGTTTTAGAGGAGGTTAAACATGAGACTCATTGACGACAATGGCAGGGTTTTGGGGATCATAAATATTATCGATTTGCTGGTTATTTTGCTTATCCTGGGGGTGGCGGGCAGATATGTAGCAAAATCTCAGATTAAACCCGCCGGGGTTCAGACAAGAAACATCCAGATAACCCTGCTTGTGAAAGATGTAAGGGAAGCCACGTCCAGCGTCATAAAGGTGGGGGATATTGTCAGGGAAACCAAAACAAACCTCGTGCTGGGAAAGGTCACGAACGTTGAAGTGAAACCCGCCGACACCCTTGTAAATACTGCCGATGGACGTGTGGTAAACTATCCAAATCCGATATTAAAGGATGTATACGTCACTCTGGTGGGCACCGGAACTGCAGGAGAAAATGCCGTGGTGGTGGGCAACAGCGAAGTGCGCATAGGCACTCAGCTCAGCGTCAAGACAAATATCTATGCCGTAATCACCACTGTTATGGGTATAAAGGTACTCGATTAAAGAATTTAATTTGATGAGGAGTTTTCATCCGTGGAAATGATAGACCGTTGGATCAAAGACAGCCTGCTCATGAAAATGCTGACGGCTGCTTCAAAACCTGAAATATATGCGGGAAGCGTTTTCTGCAATTTGATCGCCCGCTTTATAAAATATTTGTCGGTTGCAGCGGCAGGGAGCTTTTTTAAGCTTCTTTCCCTTGACAGCCATTGGGAAAAGTCCGCCGTAAACCGCAGCAGGATTATTAGACCCATATCCTGTGCGGTGCCACTGCTTAAAAAAGGAATAAATCATGCGAACCGCATGATCGGAGGCAGCCTTTTGCTAAGAACTTCATTAAGGGCTGAAAGCCTTTTTATGGAAAGGCCTCTGCCGGTTTTGGGATGCTTTCTGTTTTTCGCAACGCTGTCTTCGACGGCATTGAAGGCTCTATTTTCCAGTTTTACTTTGAAAGCATTGGTTTTTAGGCTTATTTTGTTGGCTGTTTCATTCGCAATGGCTTTTATAAATGTAAACCTTGAGAGGCTTTTGCGTACAAGCATTCTGGCCGAAGCCATGTGCTTCATGATTGATGAAAGCGATAAAGTAATTTTCAAAGCCGGTTCGGGGATTCGGGGCAGCGCTTTTGATAAAACTGACCGATGGCTGCTGGCAGGGGTCGGAACCATAATAGGCTCGTTTTATTATTTTCTGCCCGCAATAACGTTTATTAAACTTTTCGGACTCATATTCTTATCGGTCCTCATATATATTAAGCCCTGGTGTGGGCTCTATCTGGCCGTCTTCATGCTTCCGCTCGCTCCCACAGCTTACAGCGTGGCTGTAATAGGACTTGTGTTCGCAAGCCTTTTGTTGAATTGCGACAAATTCGACATGGATATGCCCGCTGCAATAATTCCCGCTCTCATGTTTATGGCAGTGGCGGCAGTGTCGGCGGTGTTTTCCGTGATGAGGTCCGAGAGCTTGAAAACCCTGCCCCTCTATGCGGCGTATTTCATGGCATTCTATTCCTCGGCTATTTTGATGAGGGACAGGGTTATATTAAAAACGGCGCTGTTTTTTCAGATGATGTCGGCTCTTTTGCTTTCCGCCTACGGAATTTACCAGTATTTCTTCATCAAGGTTCCCACAGCCATAGCATGGGTGGATGTAAAGCAGTTTCCGGAGCTGGCCACCAGGGTATATGCCACTCTTGAAAACCCGAATGTCCTTGCGGAGTATCTGGCGCTTGCAATACCGATGGCTTTGGGGATGCTGTTTGCTGGCGAAAAACTCGGCCGAAAGTTGCTTTTTTCTGCAATAACCGGGGTGCTTGCAATCTGTCTGGTGCTTACATTTTCCAGAGGAGCGTGGCTGGGGCTGGTTCTGGCTCTGCTGGTGTTTGCTGCCATAAAAGAGCCTAGACTGTTGATATGGTTGATATTGCTTGGCTTTGTTTCCCCGCTTTTCATGCCTTCGGTGGTGGTAAACCGCATTGCAAGCATAGGAAGCCTGGAGGATAGTTCAAATGCCTTTCGGGTGACCATATGGATAGCGGCCATCAGGATGATAAAGGATTACTGGATTGCCGGCGCGGGTCTGGGACTTACTGCGTTTTCCAGGGTATACAGGGATTATATGATAGCGGGGACTCCGGCGCTTCACGCCCACAACCTTTACCTGGAAATGGGGATTGAGATGGGCGTGGCCGGGATTCTGACATTTATCTGGATGATAATTGCAGGTTTTTCAAGAGCCGTGAACTGCATCGGAAAAGATACCTGGCATTCCTTTTTGCTTGCGGCAGCGGTGGGAGCCCTGGCAGGGCACCTTTTACACGGCATGTTCGACTATGTGTGGTTCAGCCCCAGGATTGTAATGGATTTCTGGCTGGTTTTCGGCATGACATCCGCACTGGCTGCTCGGCGGGAAGAAGCTTTGAATGAGGGAGCAATGGCATGAAAAGAGTTCTCCATGTCCTAACCGATACGAATATAGGCGGTGCTGGGAGATATTTCATCAATCTTGTTTCAGCCTGGAACTTCGGGCGCTATGAATTATTGGCAGCCTGCCCGTCGGGCGGAGAGCTGGAAAGACTGCTGCGAAATATGGGCATAAAGGTTTTTACAATTTCCGGCGGAGAAAAATCGATGAAATTGCAGCACATTAAGCAAATCAGAGATATAATTCTTTCGGAAAAAATCGATGTTGTGCACACTCACGCCAGTTTTGCAGGGCGTATAGCCGGCAGGCTGTCAGGGCGCAGGGTGGTGCTCACCCGCCACGGCCTTGGCGCCGGAAAAAAGGATTTTTTTCACCGGATGGCTGCAAAAATAGTTTCAATCGTTTTTACGGACTGCATTATAGCCATTTCGAGAGCGGTAAAGATAAGTCTTATAGAAAACGGCGTTCCCGCTGACATGATAAAAATAGTATACAATGGCATAGATGTGGAGAAATTCGGCGGGGTTGAACCCCGTTTGAAAAAAGAATTCGGCATTGCCGATGGTCCAATAATCGGCACAGTAGCCAGGCTGGTGCCTGAAAAAGGGTATGAATACGCCATAAAGGCCATGATGAGGGTGCTGAAAAGTTTTCCGAAAGCCCGAATGGTCATTGTGGGGGATGGACCGCTGAGGGATAAGTTAAAAAATCTGGCAGATGAAATGGGAATAATGAGCAATGTGGATTTTTTGGGCTATCATGAGAATGTGGAAAGCCTGGTTGCTGATTTTGATGTCTTTGTGCTTCCCTCTGTCAGCGAAGGCATGGGCCTTGCGCTTCTGGAAGCCATGGCTCTGGGAAAACCGGTGGTTGCCACTGAAGCCGGGGGAATTCCTGAAGTGGTAAAAAACGGTGTGAACGGGCTTCTCGTGCCGCCCAAAGATGAAAAATTTCTGGCGGAAGCCATAATAAACATATTGTCATCTAAGCAAGCCGCTTTTTCGCTCGGTCAGGCTGCCAGAGCCACCGTCTTTGAAAAGTTTTCCGCCCGGACTATGGCTGAAAAAACGATGGAGATATATGATACAATACTCCGGAAGACAGGAGAATAAGGGATGAAAACGGTAGAAAGACTGCTGACTGCTTTGCTGATTGCATCTGTTATTATATCCGCATATTTGCTGGCTTTAAAGATTTCCGCGGAGGCAAAGGGGAAATACGTGGAGATTTCCGTTCCCGCCGGAGAGGTGACCATGCTGGCGGCAGTGGTCCATGAAAGCCCGGAAGAAGTGTTGAGTGAGTTGAAGGCGTCAGGTGTTACAACTCTTGCGGTGGAAGAGACCACCGTGAAGGACCTGCAGGCCAGCGGCAGGGTATTGGTGCTAAACGGATGGCAGGTCCTTGACCATAGTAGGTTTCTTGGCGTGGATTCGAGATTTTTGAAGGAATATATTTCGAGAAAGGACTTCAATCCCAAAAGTTTTTATTTATTTACAAGAGATGCGGACATATTTAAAAAACTGATATCCTTCATGAAAGCCAGGAGATATGAAATAAAATCCTATGCTGATGAAAGCGGCCTCTATGTTGTGCAGGAAGTAAAGGGCACCGGAGGATTTTCCGCCATCGGGATGGGGTTTGACGAAAGATTCCTTGACATGGCCGATGCGCTGGGACTCAATACAGCGGTAATGGTCAAGGACTTGAAGCAAAAAACAGCCGTTGAAATGAACAGTTTGAATAGCCAGCTTGCCGGGAGAAATATTTCCACATTGATTCCCCAAGGCAATGAAGCTCCATCTGGTGCCGAAAGTGCAAATATCTTGAAAAATTATGCGGCATCAAATGGTATAAAGCTGGGCTTCGATGAGTTCCTGGACTCGGAACAGCTCAAAGGAATCATAGAAAAGCTGGGCTACTCCGCTATAAGAGTATACAACCGCCCGCCGCACAAGTGGATGGATGAATATCTCCTGGCGGCAAGGGACAGGAACGACAGGCTCTTATACCTGCACCTTTTTCTATCGGGTCAGGAAGACATGCTGGCATACGATAAGGAGCATATAGGGCAAATCAGGGATATGCTCGTGTCCCATGGATTCAAGCTGGCGGTTTTCCCCGATAAGGCCGCCGGTTTTACGCCCTTTGCCGCAAGCAAACTGTTGTCACTTCTTTCCGCGCTGGGAGTCCTATGGGCTTTATGGAAAATCATTAGGATTGCAGGCATGAAGGAATCCGCCGCTCTAAAAGCGCTTTTACTATTCTTTATTGTGTTAAATGCAATGGCAGTCGCGAACTTCGCATTATTCAGAGATGCGGCAGGACTGCTGGCAGCGGTGAGTTTTCCCGTGCTGGGTATATATGCGGAAATGAAAAGGGAAATTTCTTCTGATGATGAAGGCTTCTTACACGCATGGCGCTCGGCTGCATACAGCTTTTTCCGGGCATCGGCCCATACATTAATGGGAGCTGCAGTGCTGTGGGGAATATATGGAGGCATAGATGCGCTTTTGGGACTGGAAAAATTCCGCGGTATTAAGGCACTGTATATTTTTTCCTTTGGTATTATTTTAATTCTTTATTTAAAAGACAATTTCGGCGGCGTACCTTTGAAAAAGCCCATCCTGTCGATTGGAAGCCTCATAGCACTTTCAGCATTTGGAGTCGTGCTGTTTGTGCTCATCAACCGTACCGGAAATTTTTCGGCAATTCCCATACCTAAATGGGAACTTTATTTCAGGATATGGCTGGAAAACACGCTCTGGGTGAGGCCCCGCACAAAGGAGTTCCTTTTGGGGTTCCCCGCGCTGATGATGGCTGGAGGAATGGGCGCCATGGGCTACAAAAGATGGGCAGGATGGCTTTACATGGCGGCATTGCTGGGAGAAGTTTCGATGATGAACACTTTCAGTCATTTTCACATAGCAGCTTTGGTATCCGTTATCCGGTCCCTTGAAGGGATGGCTCTGGGAGGCGTTATTGGGTCCGCGGCACTGGGAGGATTCTATCTTTATGAAAAAAGGAGAAAAGGATACAATGCATAAGGTGCTGGTCTCGGGGTATTACGGGTTTGGAAATACCGGCGATGAGGCTATTCTTGAAGCCATTGCGGAATCATTGAAAAAATTGAATAATAGCATTCAGATTACCGCCCTTTCAGCCGATCCCGAAATGACCAGAAAACTTCACGGCATTTCAGCGGTAAAAAGGACCAGCCCCTTGAGCATTCTAAAGGAAATCATAGCATCGGATCTGGTAATAAGCGGAGGGGGAGGGCTTCTTCAGGATGTTACCAGTTCCAGATCCATTCCATACTATCTAATGATAGTTTACATGGCAAAAAAAATGGGGAAAAAAGTGATGTTTTATGCCAATGGCGTGGGGCCGGTTTACCGAGACATAAATAAACGAATGATAAGACTGGTGGGAAACACGGTTGACCTGATTTCGGTGAGGGACGAGCACTCAAAAAAGGAACTGGAAAACCTTGGGGTCAAAAAGCCTCCGCTGGTGGTTACGGCCGACCCGGCTTTTGTCCTCGAGCCGATAAAAGATGAAGAGGGCTTTTCAATCCTGAATCAACAAAAAATTGTTCTGGACGACTCCCGCATTAAAGTGGGGATTTCCCTGAGGCCGTGGAATCTCGGCAGGAGCCGAGAAATAATAGCCGGAGCCTGTGATTACGTGTCAAAAACCTTCGGTGCGGATATTATTTTTCTGCCCATGCAGTTTCCCAAAGATTTTTATGAATCCCTTGAGGTAATGAAACTTATGAAAAATAGGGCGCATATACTGGAAAAACCCATGAGCCCAAGGGAACTTCTGTGGCTCAGCGGAAAAATGGACCTCATCTTCGGCATGAGGCTCCATGCTTTGATATTCGGGGCAATGATGGGGGTTCCTCTGCTGGGTTTGATATACGACCCGAAAGTCGAACATTTTCTGGACATGGTAAACCAGCCATCCGCCGGAAAACCGGGAGAGTTGGATATCATAAAGCTCTGCAGCCTTTTTGAGGAGGCTCTGAAGCATAAGGAAGAAACTCGAAACTTGCTGTTGAACGTTAAGGAAGAACTCAAAGATAAGGCTTTTTATAATGCCGTTTTGGCGATGGAGCTGCTGGAGGGGCATATATGAGTTCCTGCGAAGAAGGCAAAATAAATATTATGGGAATAATACTGGATAGATTGGACTATGATGGGGCGCTGAAAAGAATTGAAGACTTTCTAAAATCGCATGGCTTAAAAACAATAGTGACTCCAAACGCGGAGATTATTATGGCTTCACGAACCGACGAAGAATTGCGGAAGGCCGTTAACGGAGCGGATATGCGATTTCCTGACGGCATAGGAGTTGTTCTGGCATCCAGAATAATCGGCGAGCCTCTTTGCGGCAGGACTGCGGGGTATGATTTGATGGAGATGATTCTGGACATGGCAGCCCGAAGGAATATGTCGGTTTTTCTGCTGGGAGGGAAGCCGAAAGTGGCGGACGAAGCCTCGACCAACATAAAGAGTAAGTTTCCGGGCATAAAAATAGCCGGCACCCAACACGGATATTTTGATGAAAGCGAAGAAGAATGGATAGTTGATAAGATAAACAAATCAGGCACGGATATACTTCTGGTGGCCATGGGTGCCCCTAAGCAGGAATTTTTCATGTTGAAGAACAGACCCAGACTGCAATGCAGCGTAGCTATGGGAGTTGGCGGCAGCCTGGATGTGCTGGCTGGAAGGGTCCAGCGGGCACCGGTTTTCATGCAAAAAGCGGGTCTTGAATGGTTGTACAGACTTGTCACTCAGCCGTCGAGAATAAAAAGAATGAGTGTGCTCCCGCTTTTTTTGGCAATGGTTATACTGTATAAATTCGGGCGATTCGGGGAAAAAGCTTTATGACATATCCAAAACCCGGAAATGCCGTTCGTCGGGAGGAACCATTAAATCCCACCGAAAAACAAATAAATTCCACGACAGCTTGTATTTTTATGCGGGAAATAATAAAATAAGGTTTAAGGGGACGAAGGTGATTTAATTGAGAATAAGGCCGTGTTTAATTGAATACTTGCAAATCGCGGCGGGTTCTTTTATAGGCTCTCTTGGCCTTACCATGTTTCTTGTCCCCAATAAAGTGGCGGCGGGCGGTGTTAGCGGCCTTGCCACCGTGCTGCATTATCTCTTCGGATTGCCTGTGGGCTGGACCATGTTGGCTTTAAATATACCGCTTTTTGTGGCAGGAGTAATTTTTTTGGGTAGGGGGTTCGGTGCAAAGACTCTGGTGGGAGCCCTGCTGTTTTCCGTTTTTACGGAAGCCACCAAAAATTTCCCCGTACCAACCCACGATCTGCTGCTTTCCACGGTATACGGCGGTCTCATTCTGGGTGCGGGCCTGGGCATAGTTTTCAGAGCGCGTGGGTCCACCGGGGGTTCGGACCTGGCAGCTTTGCTTATAAACCATTTCATTCCAGCAGTGAGCATTGGCAAGGGAATACTGTTGGTGGATTTTTTCGTCATAGGCCTGGATGGATTATCCTTCAACTGGGAACTGGCAATGTATTCCTGGATAGCTCTGTTTGTCAGCAGCAAAGTCATAGATATCATACAGGAAGGCGTAAATTTCGCCAAAGCCGTATACATAATATCCGATGAAGCCGAGAATATTTCAAGGAAAATATTGAATGATATGGAGCGGGGGGTGACCTTTCTTGGAGCCAGAGGGGCTTATACTGGAGAAAATAAAAATATGCTCATTTGCGTGGTAACACGCATGGAACTTTCCCGCTTGAAAAATATAGTGCATGAAATCGACCCTAAAGCTTTCGTGATTGTACATGACGTGCACGAAGTTTTGGGCGAAGGCTTTAGCTTTAACAAACCTTGATTTTGCTTTAAAAACCTAAAAAAGGCGGTACGTGACGGCCAAAGGCACCATAAAGTGAGGTTTAAAGCTCTCAAGTCCGGAACAACACCCGCCTTCGGCGGGTACGGCATGCACAGATGCATGCCGGCCGGCACCTGAGGCAGGACGCCGAATTGCCGGTTCACCTGCGAAGCGCAGGGCCAGACTTTAGAGCGGTTTACCGAACGGTACGGTGCCGGGACGTTACTACCACCAAAATTGACTTTCTATAGTGAAATCAACCTTAAAATTTTATTAAAAAGAGGAGTGATAATATGAGTATAACTCAGGAAAAAATCGAAGAATTAACTTCCATAGCCCGCAACGTGCGGCGGCATATTATCGAGATGACGGCTGAGGCCGGTTCGGGCCATCCGGGCGGGTCCCTCTCCTGCTCAGACATTCTAACGGCCCTGTATTTTGACGTCCTCAATGTGGACCCAAAACGACCCACATGGTCGGAAAGAGACCGATTTGTACTTTCAAAAGGCCACGCAGCGCCGGCTCTTTATGCTGTGCTGGCAGAAAAGGGCTATTTCGCAAGAGAGGAACTCATGAAACTCAGAAAAACCGGAGCTATGCTCCAGGGGCATCCAGATATGAAGGGCACTCCCGGCTTGGACATGACCACCGGCTCTCTCGGCCAGGGCCTTTCTGCCGCCAATGGCATGGCGCTGGCAGCAAAACTGGACAGGAAAGATTACAGGGTATATGTTCTTCTTGGGGATGGCGAAACAGAAGAAGGTCAGGTGTGGGAGGCAGTCATGGCTTCTGCACACTACAAGCTGGATAATCTCACGGCTTTTGTAGATCACAACGGCCTGCAGATAGATGGCCCCATCACTCAGGTCATGTCGCCGGAAAAGATACAGGATAAATTCAAAGCGTTTGGATGGCACGTGATAGATATCGACGGTCATGACTTCAAGGAGATATTGAATGCAGTGGAAGAAGCCAAAAGCACCAAAGGCAGGCCCACCGTCATAGTGGCAAAGACAGTCAAAGGCAAAGGCGTGCCTTTTATGGAAAACGTGGCGGATTGGCACGGCAAAGCCCCCACAAGGGAGCAGGCCGAAGAAGCGCTTAAAGCTCTTTGATTCATACCGGGCATCGGAATTAATGGAGATTCAAGAACTGCGGAACCGAATTTCCGTGTCTATTGACATGCGACTTCTTATCTTTTTTTGGTGAAAGAAAAAATTGATTCAGGAGTGATGAAAATGGCGAAAATTGCGACCCGTGAGGCTTACGGCCAGGCTCTGGCGGAGCTTGGCGAAGAAATAAGAGAGATAGTTGTTTTGGATGCGGACCTGTCAAAGTCCACCAAAACCAGCGTTTTTGCTAAAAAATTCCCCGATAGATTTTTCAACATTGGCATTGCTGAACAAAATTTGATGGGTACTGCAGCTGGATTTGCCACCTGCGGAAAGATACCGTTTGCCAGCACCTTTGCTATCTTTGCTGCGGGCAGAGCTTTTGAGCAGATAAGAAACTCCATATGTTACCCAAATTTGAATGTCAAAATTGCTGCGACCCATGCAGGCATTACAGTGGGTGAAGACGGAGCAACGCACCAGTCGGTGGAAGACATGGCGCTAATGAGGGCAATCCCACATATGGTTGTAATAAATCCTGCTGATGCCGAAGAGGCAAAACAGGCGGTAAGAGCCGCAGCACTGCATAAAGGACCTGTATATCTTAGATTCGGCCGTCACCCCGTGGAGACCATATTCGATAAAAATTACAGATTTGAAATAGGAAAAGGGGTTATCCTGCGGGAAGGCAAAGACGTGGCCATAATCGCTACTGGTGTAATGGTGGGGGAATCTCTCAAAGCCGCTGAAACGCTGTCAAAAAAAGGTATCGAAGCCATGGTGGTGAACATCTCGACATTAAAGCCCATCGATAAAGAAGTAATAGTAAAAGCGGCAGAATGCGGCGCTATTGTTACTGCGGAAGAACACAACATCATCGGAGGCCTGGGCAGTGCCGTGGCCGAAGTTTTGGCGGAAACCAGGCCCACAATAATGAAAAGGATAGGTATAGCCGATGAGTTCGGACAGTCGGGAAATCCGGATGAACTGTTGAAGCTGTACCACCTTACGGCTGATGATATAGCCGGTGCGGCAGAGGAATTAAAGAGAAAATAATGTTTTAAGCAGAAAAATCGATCAGGAGCGGGTGATTAGACACGGCCCCTTGCCCCCATGCATTCTGTTTAAAAATGGCTGTTCACCAAGTTTTGCTGAATTCCTTTCAGCTCTTCACTCATATCATGAGCCCTTGATCTTGCTGGCAAGCATTATCAAGGGCTCTGTTTAATAGCTGTTACATAGGTCGGCATTCCTTCAAACATTGTGGACTAACCAATTAAGGATGTTGCTTTGTAGAAGAATTTCTCTAGGTCTATGCGGACTATCCAGTTACATCCTTGATATGCTATTTGCTGACGTATTTATCTCAAAAGCAATCCTACCTGATTAATCCTGCGGTTGACTTCGATATTTACTGGCAATTCCGGGAAATAAGACATATATCGATTGTTTGCTTTAAGCAAAAACACCGCTTACCTGCTTTTTAGCCTGAAAGCGGTGCTTGATTTAAATTTGGAAGCTTAACCCAGCGACTCGGCTATAATCTTTTATATTTGACAAGGATTATGCTATCTTACTACAAAGGGTGCCAGTATCCATGCCAGTGCAAAGGCGGATATTATCCTGATTATCATTCCAATTATAGATGCCTGCATGGCTTCTCCCGCCGACAAATCGGAATTCTGAGCCCATACAGCCGGTATCTGGGCGAGAGGTATCTGCAACGGGAATCCGGAAGCGGCGATAATGAAGGAGCCAATGGCAAGGCGAACCGGAACCTTGCCTATAGTTTCAACCAGCGTGTTCATGGCAAGGGTTGGGGATACAAGTACCGATTGCAATCCTGTGGCGGGGTCGATGGAAAGCGCTGAAAGAAATGCTGTAATTCCCGATTCGATTGGTTTCCATATCCCTACATAATCCAGAGCGCCGATGAGGGCAAACACCACTGCTGCAGCCGGTATAAGCAGTAAAAACAGCAGCTCGGCTCCTTCCCGGGCACCGTTGAAAATGGTGGGAATTGCAGGGGTATTTGGCGTAAACCGCGGCATCTCGCTGATATCTTTGTATTTTACATTTCGGTATATGGTTTTGCTTAAGATTAGCGGCACCAGAATCACCGGCAGGAAAAGCCCTACAATCACGATGGGGAAGGCCCATATCCCGCCCTTTGTAAAGGCCAGAAGACCCAGCATGAAGGTGGAAAAAGATTGATTGCCCTGGCACATTGTGGCTATTGCTATCTTTTGCTCGTCTTTTGTAGCACCGGCTCTCTTGAGGGAAGGAGCGGTTATTCTGCCGGAAGCGTTGATATCTCCGAGAATATTGTATATAGCGGGAACTATAACCAGCGGGGTTATTTTCAGCCATTTAGCCATGGGCGTAAATACGCGAACCAGCGCATCGGTAAAACCGAGGCGTTCCAGAATGCGCCCCGTCATAACAGAGAGTATAATAGCGCTGCCCAAAGTCCCGGTAAGGTATACCTTTACAACTATCGGAACGACCCTTCCCATCATGGCGTCAAAAATGCCGCCGATGAGAGACGGTTTTAAAAACAATATGGCCAGAGAAACAAATAACAGGGCAAGACCCACATACTCGATGGTTTCCACCCTTCGTTCAGTGGAAGTAATTTCCTTTTCATTGACTGCCATTGATGAAACCTCCTTTTGAATTTTTTTTGGTTTTTCGGGTAAAAATGGGTATTAAAGAAGGAAGAAATAGGAAGCTGGACTGTTATCATCACCCCTTTCACCGTTCACTTTTCTATCAAATAATTTTCAGAAATGTACCTTGCATATTCCCGAATATACTTTGACCCAAAATTTTCTAGCGGTGTCGAAGTTATTCTCTCGCGGAACACTACTATCTCCACATCCTCTGGAAGATAGTGCTTAAGGGCAAAAGCAAGTGGCAGGCCATTTTCGAATATTTCAAGGGCATGGGAGTTGCCGCAGATGAAATTGAGCCCCAGTTCTTCGGCTTTTTTTACCAGTTCGCTGTTTTTTTTCACCCGACTGATGGTGGCCAGTACCGTGTCTATTTCCGGATGCTCGCTTTTTGCTCTTGCAAGGTGTTCCGCCGTAAAGCCCGTATGCGGGAAAATATGAAGGATTGTGTTCACCGGGCTATCAGGAGTTCCCAGATAAATTTCCCCACCCACTGCCGTGGCCGAATCTTTCATGTTCCCGCACCCCATGAGGGATTTTTCCATATCCGATATCTTCAGCTCTTTATCCATGTCCATCATTCGGTTTAAACGGCAAAGCATATCGCCAAGAGTTTTTATGTCATCAAGGGCTTTGCCCACATACATGATATTTCCGGGGATTCCTCCGTATCTTATATCCACCCTGAAGGCCCTGTGGCCGTGAATGTAAGCGATGCCGGGATGCAGACCGTGAAAAGCCTCGTGAAGCTCGAAAACCGAAATATTGTACAGGCTTAAATAGTGCTTCAGAGTGACACCGCCTGAGTTGGCAGCATCCGCTACAGGGTGGTGAGCTACTATGACATCGACCCCTGTAGCTCCGGCCAGTTCTATATTGCCCTCTGTGAGCGTCATGGTGACTGCTACCTTATGGATTTGGGCATCTGGATTGCCGAAAACTAGGCCGGGGATTTCCATCACGGATTTTCCGGGGATGTTGGACGATTTCATCACTACAAAAGGGTTTTTGCCCGAAAAAATGTCTGTTGTTTCGCATACAACCCTCCCTCCTGTTATCTTATTGAGCACATTTACCATATCTTTTACCTTCATCTTGTCCTCCTTTTTTGGACATATAAAGAGGCCGCCAAATAAATACTTCCTCATGGGAAAATCTCACCATCATTCCTCCAGGAAAATGATAAAACATTTCCCTATTAAAGTATTTATTTGACGGCCTCGAACTATCCTCGCGGATCTTTCTTATCCAGTCCAATATTTTTTTAAAGATAAATAAATCTTAATAAATAATATACAGACTTATGATAATTTTGTCAAGACTCGAATCGAATTTTTATTGATGATAAACTTTATCATTATTCTTGCTTAATCTTCTCTTGACAGAAATTCCTCCACGGGTTCAACGGTTATTATAATGGTGCCGGCCAGTTGATTGACGGGATCGTAATCTTTCAACACACTTCTGACTTTTAATCCGAATACTTCCTCAAAACATGCCTTGAATCGAACCTTAAATTCATTGAGAAGCGCAAGATCCATAAGCCTTGCGGTAAGGGAATCCTTTCCATCTATATGCTTCAATACAGATATCCTGCGGTTTAAAGCGAGTATTATTATTTTGTCTCCTATAATTTCAATTTTTTGCCAATCCAGACCCCTGCCGTACATCTCTTCGTTTATTTGGTTGTTTATCTTAATGATTTCCTGCTTGAACTCGCCCAAGTTCTTCAACGCTTTTCCCCCCACCTTTGATGATATAAAGCGCATTAAAAATTTTAAAGAATCATTATAATTTATATTCTATGCGCATCAAATTATTCCTGCTTGATTTGACAATCGCCAGATTTAAATTTTTGCCCGGTAGCCACTGCATGGCCGGAAGAATATAATAATATGAACGTCTATCAAATGGGAGGGAGAATTTTATGAAAACCGGGCTTGAACTTTATACCCGAACGGCAGTACCAATAAATCCGGGTTATGAATTGGCCATGGAGGTTCTTTTTAACGGGAAGAAATTGGAAGGGAGCGAATCAAGAGACACTTATGAATTTTCCGGCACAATCACGGGAGGCAAACGGCTGGCCGCCATAGGAAGAAAAAGGTGTTATGATTATCGGGATCTTGCGGGCATTTTTGAGGCGCATGGTGCGGTTCCGCAGGAAATAATATTTGTGGACGATGAAGATGACATAAAGCTTCATCTGGAAACAAATATCTGGCTGGACCCCGGTGAAATGGTACAGCGTCTCTCTTTAAAACTGTACTCTGAAAGCGCCGTACTGGAGATTCCGCTCATAAGGCCCGATATAAAAACGGCCTGGCTAAAGCGGGGATGTTTTATAATAGATATTGGGGATTTTGTCAGGGAATTATATAACAGGAGGAGCCAAATGAGGAAAATTTTTTAATATAAAACTAATAATAACCATTATTTTTAAAGAAGTCGTCCTGAAAAAATCTCAGGGCGGTTTTCTCTTGATTGCACTTTTTTATTACGTTTGAACTTGAGCAAAATTGATGGTAAAATTATCATTAATAAAGAAATATCAGATAACGGATAATTGCTGGTACCGTGTTTGGATAATACATGGCTTAATATAAAATAATATTAATATGACATTGGACATGCAAAACAAAAAATAATATAGAGGGGAAATGCTTATGAATATAGCCATATTATCCACTTACCCTCCGAGAGAATGCGGCATTGCGTCATTTGCGAGAGATTTGAAAAACAATCTCGCCATCTGGGGGCAAAACGTTTCCATTCTGGCAATTACCGATAAGAATTCCATGTATGATTATCCGCCGGAAGTAGTATTTGAACTGAGGGAAGACAAAAAAGACGACTACAATATCGCGGCGGAGTTTTTAAACTCGGCTGAAGTCGATGTGGTTTTCATAGAACATGAGTACGGCATTTTCGGAGGGCGGGACGGAAGTTTTGTTCTTGATTTTGCCTCCAATCTGAACAAACCTTTTATATTGAATACCCATACTGTTTTGCCTCATCCGGGATTCCGACAGAGGGGGATTCTGGCGAAGCTGGGAAAAAAGGCTCTGGCGGTCATTTGCATGACGCGCAGATCATCCGAGCTTTTAAACAGAGTGTACCGGATTCCTGTGGAGAAGATATATGTTGTGCCGCACGGGGTGCCGATGTTCAGGGAAAAACCCCGGGAACTGCTGAAGAAGTCTTACAACATAGCGGGAAGGACGCTTGTCACCACATTCGGGTTTATTGGTCCCGGAAAGGGAATAGAGCTGGGCATTAAAGCCATATCGATATTAAAAGAAAAATATCCAGACATAATATATCTGGTGGCAGGCGAAACTCATCCCAATCTGAAGAAGCGGATGGGAGAGACTTATCGCGATTCCCTGCTGGATTTAATAGAAAAACTGAACGTTAAAGACAATATCAAATTTATCAACAGATATATAAGCCTGGAGGAATTGGGCGAGATACTGCATATGACAGACATATACCTGACGCCCTATCCGCACCGCAATCAGGCTGTAAGCGGAACGCTCTCGTATGCCGTGGGATGCGGCAGAGCAATAGTATCGACCCCGTATGATTATTCTCTAGAGATACTGTCGGAAGGCAGAGGCCTCGTAGCATCGGAGGCAAATCCGGAACAGCTGGCAGATTTGATTGACAGAATCCTTTCAAATCCTCAATTGAAAGCGCAGCTCGAAAAGAGGGCTATGAAGCTCGGCAAGACCATGTTATGGCCAGAAGTGGCGAAAAGTTATGTTCGAATTCTGCAGGGAATTCTTCAAGTGAATGCCGAGAGGAAGGTGTACTAGATGTACAGGCATTTCTTGAACATGACCGATTCTACCGGCATAATACAGTTCGCAGACAAATCAAAGCCGAAAAAAGAAAGCGGATATACCGTAGACGACAATGCCAGGGCGCTGCTGGTGGCCATGGATATGGAATCGAAGGAAAAAGAGAGGCTAATGAACATATACATCCGTTTCCTTGAAGAGGCTCAGGATTCAAGGGGCATATGGCAGAATTTAAAGCTTGATGGGAAATTTTCGCCCGTTATAAATTCCGAAGACAGCATGGGGAGGGGTATCATCGCGGCGAGTTTTGCACTGAACTGCGGAATATCCGATACTGAAAAAATGGCAAAAAAAATATTGGGAAAAGCCCTCCCGAGGGCATTTAAATTCAATTCTCCGAGAGCCATATCATATGCATTGATTGGAATTGAAAACCTTATCGATAGAGGCAGGTATTTATGGGTGCTGCCCTATGCGAAGCAGATGGCGGATAAGCTTATAATGCTGTACCAAATGAATCGAAGCCCCGACTGGTTGTGGTTTGAAGATAAATTGACTTATTGCAACGCGGTAATACCTCATGCTCTTTTTGGTTTTTACAGGGTCAGCGGCAACGCCAGAGCTCTGAAAGTTGCGAAGGACACTCTTGACTTCCTGACGGACTCTCTTTTTAAAAAGGGATATTTAAACATCGTTGGAAACCGGGGATGGTGGCACAGGCAAAGTTTTATACCCGATTTCGATCAGCAGCCGGTGGATGCTGCTTCGGTAGTGCTAGCTTGCCTTGAGGCTTTTGCTGTAACCGGGGAATCGGAATACGCTTATAAAGCGAGGATTGCTTATGACTGGTACTGGGGGAAAAACATCAACGGCATACCCCTTTACAATAAAGACACTCAGGGGTGCCACGACGCGCTGGTTCCCGATGGTGTGAACCTCAATCAAGGGGCCGAAGCGGTTATATCCTTTCTTATGGCCCATCATGCCATAAAGAATGTCATCGAGAAAAAAAGTCAAAGATTAATTCCTGCCGTTTAAGGAGGAGAGCCGGTGAGCACAACAAGTGGAATCAATGGGGAAAATTTCTTTTCCGACATGTTGAATCTAGTAAAAAATCAGTTGCAGCATTTTGAGGGTATAGATGTTATTATCGGCATCCCTTTTTATAATGAAGAACAGACTTTGACCGATGTAGTGAAGGCATCTCTGGCCAGTATGAAGAATAGTTCCGGTCGGAAGCTTGTAATATGTGCCGGGGATCCTCGAGGTGCGCATATACCAGAAATGCTGAAAAAAGAATTTGAAAACATGCCGGTTGCAGCTTTTGTGATGCCCCGGAAAATGAAGGGAAGGGGATGGAGCATCAGGGCGATATTCGAACTGGCCCGTTACTTTGAAGCTGACGTAACACTGCTGGCAGCAGATTTGCAAAGCCGTGGCAGTCAGGGCATAAAGCCGGAATGGATTGATAAGTTGACGCAGCCCATATTGAATGATTACGACTTGACGATTGCTTCTTTTCAACGGCACCCTTTTGAGGATCCGGCGGGATCGCTTTTGATTGCACCGCTGCTGGCAGCTTTATACAGAGTAGAAGTAAGCGATCCATTAAGCGGTATTTATTCATTTTCCCACGACTTGGTGGAAGACATTTGCGTGGAGTTCGACCAGTTCCAGGAACTGGCGGGTGGTTATGGCTTTGATCCGTGGCTTATTACTACTGTTTTAAAATGGAAAAAAAAGATTTGCGAAGTAAGTTTGGGCACCAAGCTATCTGCGCCCGATTTCTGCAAAAAAAGTATTGTTTTCAAACAAAGAGCCTGCGCTTTATTCGAATGCATAAAAAGGGATGAGGATGTATGGCTGGACCGGAAACCTGTTGTTGAATCCCTTGACGCGATTAGGGAAGAAAGCAAGGAGTTCCCCGATGAAATAATGTGCAATTATAATGATTTTGTGGATTCTTTTAAAGAAGGTTATCATCATTATCAGAACTTCTTTAGCAGGGTGCTGAGCGCTGAATCGAACGACATACTGGAAAAGGCGGCGCAAGATTCCATTAAAACCGTATATATATCCCCTTCTGCCTGGGCTAAAATTGTGTATGAATTTTTAATCGGATTCGGTTTTTTAGACGATGCTGGAAAAAAGGATTCTCTGGAGTCCCTGATGACGGTCTATGAAGGTCTTATTGCCGGAATTCTGGCAAAAACGGCCGAACCCAAAAAGATATTGGAAGAAAACGGAATAGAGACCAATGCAATTTTTCCGGCAATGATTCGCGATATATATAAAGAATACGCCGATGCTTTTTTTAATTTCAGGCAAGAATTTATCCACAACTGGGGCAAAAAAGTTCAGGAAACAAGGCCGGTTCTCATGCCTCTGGATTATCTGGAATTTATCCCGGGTGTGCCTATAGTCATGCCGAAAAAGCTCACCGGTGCAAACAAAAGGGAGGTTTATACCGGCGAGATATTCAAGAAGCTGCAAAAAAGATATGAAGCGGCATTTGAAGATTATATGCGGAACATCGGCATCAACAGCCGCGGTTTGTCTGACGATTTGCTAAAAGGCTATGAATCTTTCTTGACAGGTGTGGAAAAGACGATAGATGCATTGTGCCCGGGCGATCTTTATACTGAAGAAGGCACAATGACAATGGTGAAAAGGCTTTTTGAAATTTTTCCGCACAACAAAATCATGGCGGTAAAATGGGAAATACTCAGAAAGCTTTTGTACGAATTTCCACCGAGAAATCTGATTATTAGATTGGGCTTCAGAAACATGCGCCAGCTTCTGGATAATGTGGATGTCCGGGATATACTGACTCTTGCCCAATTTACCGAGGATAAAGATTATTTTGACCGTATATTCTACTGGCTGAAGGACAATCTGCGGCCCGACAGTTTTGAAGAAGTGGAACTTTCCCCCATGGTAGTGAGCAGAAATAAGTTCCCGGCATTGAACGAGCTTCGGGAGATATCGGATCTAAACCGCCTTACCGCCCGGATAGCCATTATGAATCTGGGAAAAGGCATGGGCGGCGATTATCCGAAACTTCGCTATTTCACGAGAGTTGCCAAGAGCATAGTGGAGGCAGAACATTTTTCCGATATTTGGAAGGCCTATGTGAGGGAACGAAAGGAAGTTGGAAGAAAATTTGTCAATTCAATTTTGGGACACTACGGCAAAGCGACTTTTTCTGCGCATCATATTTTTGAGAACTGGCATCACCGGCAATTTGCAGCCAGACTGAAAAAGCTGGCGGCAAGACTGGCTGATGAAAACAGAATGGAAGATTCGGCCAGGATAGCTGCTATGGCCGATGGATACGGCCTCGGGCTGATGCTAGAAGATGGTACTTTTTTCCCGTGTTCGGCATGGACCTGGGCGAGTTACAGCTTCAAAGGCGGTGAAGGCATTCCTACTCCGCTGTCCCTGCACATCGAAAGGGACTGGTTTAACCACGATTTATTGGAAGAAATTTATAAAGAATTGGGTTATGATCCGGGAGAAATTCTGGAACAAGTGTTTCAACTGGTGAGCCTGGGGCGCGAAAGCAGTGATCTGACAATAGTACTTCTGGGAGTAAAGCCTCCCAGAGAGGAAATTGTTATTCAAGAGCTGGAAAATTGGCCTAGAGCCCGTGAATTAAAAAGATTCGACAGAAATCCGCTTCTTGATCCAATAAAAGGACACTGGTGGGAAAATAAATACGTGCTAAATACTGCGGCTTTTCGAATAAAAGATAAAGTGTATCTGCTGTACAGGGCCTTTGGGCAGGATAACATTTCAAGGATAGGTCTTGCCATATCGGATGGCTACAATATTATAGAAAGGCTGGATAAGCCGGTGTTTATACCGGAAAGGGAACAGGAAAGAAAAGGGTGCGAGGATCCCAGGGTTGTAATAATCGGCGATGAGATTTTTATGCTTTATACCGCCTATGATGGCGTGGTGGCTCAAATAGCGGCAGCGTCAATTCCGGTGGCAGACTTTTTGAACAGGGACTTTGACAGGTGGAAGAGAAGGGGATTTGCGTTTCCCGGTTTATGGGACAAAGATGCCTTTCTGTTTCCGGAGAAAATTGAAGGCAAATACGTTATATACCATCGTATAGAACCCAGCATATGGATTTCCTACTCGGACGAACTGGTATTTCCCTGGCCCCGAGATGGCCACAAGATAATCATGGGTCCCCGGTCCGGCATGATGTGGGATTCTCTGAAAATAGGCGCAGGCGCGCAGCCGATAAAAACGAAATACGGCTGGCTCCTCATATACCATGGGGTTGACAGGGAAATGGTTTACAGGCTGGGGGTAATTCTGGTGGACTTAAAGGACCCGGGAAGGTTGTTATATCGTTCCCCGAATCCTGTACTTTCGCCCGAAACCGAATGTGAAATAGGCAAGGCCGGTGTAAGCTGGGTGCCCAATGTGGTTTTCACCTGCGGCGCGGTGCCGGCATTGGACAAAGAAGTGCTGGATGATAACGATGAAATCCTCGTTTACTACGGTGCAGCCGATTCCAACATCTGCCTCGCAACGGGAAGGGTGGAGGACCTGATACCCGAGGAAGTTAGGAATCGATTGAAACAGAAAGTGATATAAAAAGAATGTTGAGCCGGTGGGTTTGTCAAGGTTGTCAAGGAGCGGGGTTTTTGATAACGCATATATCAAAAAGCCCCATTCTTTTGGCAATCTTCTTTTTTTGCCTCAATATGGGATTGGGACAAATTTTTATGAATTGCAACCGTTTTATCGAAGAAAAACAAGCTTTTTTCTCCTGAAAGCGCCACATATCGTCAGACGGAGTTGAGGCGCGGGATGTTTTGATGATATACTATATAAGCCCGCGAAGTTTGATATTTTCCATATTTTTATTGTTTTTTATGGAGGAATTTTAGGATTGACGTCGAAGTTTAATAAAAGGTGTGCGCATTGGGAGTGGTTTGTGTGATTGAGACTTACGGAGTTACAAAAATATATCCGGGTGGCCTTGTTGCCCTGAAGGATATAAATATAAAGATTTCCAAGGGAGAGTTTGTATTCATAGTGGGTCCCAGCGGCGCTGGCAAGTCCACATTCATAAAACTGCTTTTCAGGGAGGAGCTTCCCACGAAGGGCCAGATTTTTTTCAATGGCAAGAATATAACAAGGATGAAAAGCAGGGAAGTTCCGTTCCTTCGAAGACGTATCGGCATTGTGTTTCAGGATTTCCGGCTTCTTCCGGAAAAGACCGTATATGAAAATGTGGCTTTTGCCATGGAAGTGACTGAAGCTTCAAGCAGGGAGATTAAAAAAAGGGTGCCTTATGTGCTGGAAAAGGTGGGATTGGCCGACAAAGCTGGCGCAAAGCCATCGGAACTTTCTGGAGGAGAACAGCAGAGGGTGGCGCTTGCCCGGGCTCTGGTGAACAATCCGGATGTGCTGGTTGCGGATGAACCCACCGGAAACCTTGATCCGGACACTTCTTGGGAAATAATGAAATTATTGAACGAAATCAATAAGCGCGGTACTACGGTGGTGGTTGCTACTCACGCCAGGGAACTGGTGGACGGCATGAGAAAAAGGGTTTTGCAGCTTGATAAAGGCGCACTGGTAAGGGACGAAGAGAGAGGTGTTTACAGCAATGAGGCTTAGGACGTTCAACTATTTTTTTAGGGAAGCCTTTATCAGTTTTGCAAGGAACAGATGGATGAGTCTAGCTTCTATAGGCGCGGTGGCTTCGGCGCTGGTCATATTCGGCTCTTTCCTGCTCCTTTCGGTTAATTTCGACCATATATTGAAAGATGTGGAATCTCAGGTGGAAATCACGGCATATCTTGAAGACGCGGCAGATGGGAGCAGCATTGCGCGCCTGAATGCGGAGATTTCTTCGATAAGCGGTGTTAAGCAAATAAGGTTTGTTTCAAAAGAAGCGGCTCTGGAAGAATTCAAACAGCAGGTGGGAAAAGAACTGCTTGAAGGCATTGACAATCCCCTGCCCAATTCTTTCAGGATAAAGGTTGAAAATCCCCAGGAGGTGGCCCGCGTGGCCGGAGAGGTTCAGAAACTGCAGGGGATAGAGGAGGTGAAGTACGGCAAGGGAGTGGTGGAAAAATTATTCAATATTATATATTGGGTGAGGGTGCTCGGCCTGGCTGTAATGGCGGTTTTTGCAGCGGTTTCCATTTTCATCATTTCAAACACAATCAGATTGACTGTGTTTGCCAGGCGCAGGGAAATTAACATAATGAAATATATTGGAGCCACCGACTGGTTTGTGAGATGGCCTTTTCTGCTGGAGGGCATGATGCTTGGATTTATAGGTTCGTCAGTTGCCGTCGGTATCCTTGCAGGCGGGTACAGCTATCTTTACAATGTAGTAAAATTGAATGTACCCATGATATCGCTCATTCCCGCAAAAGAATTCTATGATTATGCGCTGGGATTCCTTGCTATAGGCATGAGTCTGGGAGCTTTCGGAAGCAGCTTTTCCATCAGACGATTCCTGCACGTATGAAGACTTGCCGGGGGAGGAGGATAGTTTTGATCGACAAAAAATATAGATTTCTAACGTTGCTGCTCATAACAATTTTAATTTTTGGCAATATAACTACTGCATCGGCCATAGATTTGCAAGACTTGAAAAAGCAGCAGGAAATCATCAAGGCTAAACTGGCCAACATTCGGAACAACCTCAAAGATGTTAATGACAAGAAACAGGACGTCGCTTCGGAGCTGGAAGCCATTGAAAAAGATTTGGAAAAAGCGCAGAAAGAACTGCAGGCTACCGAAGCAAAGCTGAAAGACACCCAGCAAAAGCTTGTCAACACCCAACAGCAATTGGAAGTCGCACAGGCCCAGGTTGAAGACCAGCGAAAGACCCTTAACATACGCATGAAAGCCATGTATATGACCGGGCCGGTGGATTACATAGAAGTTTTGATGGCATCTACCAGCTTTGCCGATTTTTTGACAAGGTTGGACATGGTGAAAAGGGTTATCGATTCTGACAAGAATCTGTTGGCGGATTTCAGGGCAAAAAAGGAGATAGTGGAGCAGAAAAAGGCGGAGCTTGAGGAGGAAAAAAGGCAGATTGCGGAGCACAAGAATAACATAAGCCGACAGAAGGCTACAATAGCATCGAGGCAGGCCGACAGGCAGCGGCTTTATGCTCAGCTTGAAGCGCAGGAAAGTGAGTATGAGAGGCAGGAAGAAGAGCTCCAGAAAGATGCAGAGCGTCTTTCAAAAATGATTCAGCAAATCCAGGCAAATAGCAAGAGGGCATACATGGGGACCGGAGAGTTCAGGTGGCCGGTGCCGAGCTCTACAAGGGTGACATCAGATTACGGCTGGAGGATACATCCCATTTTGAAGACAAAAAGATTTCATGATGGCGTGGATATTGCCGCTCCGACCGGCTCGGATGTGGTGGCTGCCGATGATGGCGTGGTAATCTATACCGGATGGTATGGCGGATATGGCAATACTGTGATTATAGACCACGGCGGTCAGCTTTCCACCCAGTATTCCCACCTTTCAAAAATCCTGGTAAACGACGGAGACAAAGTGAAAAAAGGAGAAGAAATCGGCCTGGTGGGCAGCACGGGGTTATCAACAGGTCCCCACCTGCACTTTGGGGTCAGAAAAGATGGACAGACTGTCGACCCGTGGAATTGGTTGAAATAAGGTAGAATAAATCAATCGCCAGTTTTAAGCAGAATCGATTTTTGGTACTGGATTTTGAAGGAATAAGTGGTATAATATCTATATGATGTAAATTCATACCTTGCAGGGTGGGAAATCTATGTGGGCCGTTAGATATAAAAATATCATCATGGTGGCGATGCTGTGTACAGCAGTATCGCTGCTTTCATTTATTCTGGGGGCCAAATCTGCGAGTGCGCCCTCTTATGCTTTGAATAAACTCCATAAAGAAGCGGCTTTATCCGAAAAGGATGTAGAATCAAATGACCTGGAAATGCTGAAGCCCGTCGCCGAGGTCATGAAACTGATAAAAAGCAAATATGTAAAGGATGCTGACTATGATTCTCTGGTGGAAGGAGCCATCAGAGGCATGGTTCAGGCTCTGAAAGATCCCTATTCCGTGTATATGAATCCCGATGAATTCGAGAATTTTATGATTTCTGTCAACGGTTCTTTTGATGGCGTTGGAATATCTCTGGGATATGACGAAGAATCGGGTGCCATTGTGGTGATTTCTCCGATAGAAGGCACTCCGGCTCAAAAAGCGGGCATACTTCCGCAGGACAGGATTGTAAAAGTGAATGACGTCGATATGACTGGCAAAAGCGTAGACGATGCGGTGAGGGTTCTTAGAGGGCCGAAAGGCACTAAAGTAACTTTGTACATCGAGCGAGCGGGAGCAAAAGGCCCGCTGAAGTTTGAACTGGTCAGGGACAGCATCAGATTAAAGACGGTCTGGCATGAAATGTTGAATGAGAATATCGGATACATAAAAATATCATCCTTTGATTCCTACACCTCCGATGAATTCAAAAGCGCCCTCGGCGATTTGAAAAAAAAGGGGGCAAAGGCGCTCGTGCTGGATCTTAGAAACAATCCCGGGGGATCGTTGAATGAATCCGTAAAGGTGGCTGATCAAATCCTTGGCAAAGGCCTGATTGTTTATACCGAAGACCGAAATAAAAACAAGCTGGAAGAATATTATTCTGACGAAAATAAGATATCCATGCCGCTGGCGGTGCTCGTGAACGAGAACAGCGCCAGCGCATCAGAGATACTGGCGGGCGCCATTCAGGATTATAAAGCCGGAATACTGGTTGGGACAAAAACCTTCGGAAAAGGGTCCGTTCAGGAACTGGAACCTTTTGATAACGGAGGCGGCATAAAATTGACGATAGCACGGTATTATATCCCGAGCGGAAAGTGTATTGACGGAGTCGGAATTCAGCCGAATGTGAAGGTGGAGCTGGATAAAGGCTTGAACCCAATTTCAGTGCCGAAAGAAAAGGATAACCAGCTGGCAAAAGCCGTGGAGGTCCTTAAGGCTTCAATTACTGCCGCAAGATAGAGGAGATTGTGCATGTTTCCATTTTTAAAAGTAATTTTCCTCATACTGCAGGGGATGCCGCAGGCCATTTTCAATCCGTTTTTCTGGATAGTAATTTTTCTCGTGTGGAACCAATACAGGAAAACGGCAGAGATGGAAAAGAAAATGTTCGGAGCCGCAAAGATTAATCCGCTTGAGAAGGTGCTTTATGCAGTTTTTTACGGATGCATGGGCGGCCTGATAGGAAGCCTGACGGTTATATTGCTCGGCATAAGCATTACCGAAGCGGGTCTTATATATGTATGGCCTGTTGCGTTGATATTGATGCTGATACATCCCCATCTCATGTGCTTTTCCTATGCGGGAGGCATAGTATCGCTGTTTTCCCTCATCTTAGGATATCCCAGAGTGGATGTAGCCGGCCTTATGGGTCTGGTTGCGGTTTTACATCTTGTGGAAAGCACGTTGATATATTTTGCCGGGTATATAAATGCGGCACCCATTTTTGTGAAAAGCGAGCGATACGGTATTATAGGCGGTTTCTCCCTCCAGGAGTTCTGGCCCGTCCCAATAATGCTTTTAACGGTAATTACGGCCGAAATACCGGAAAAGACTCTTATTCAGATGCCCGACTGGTGGCCTTTGATTAGACCAATTTCCGATATATTGAAAAATCCGAATGCTATTTTTATGATGATTCCTGTAGTCGCAGCCTTGGGTTATGGCGACATTGCACTGGCCGGGCTGCCTAAAAAGCGGTGCAGATCTTCAGCGCTGAATCTGCTGGCATTCAGCTGCATTTTGCTTTTTTTGTCGGTTATGGCGTCCAGACACAGAATATATGCTTATTTGGCAGCTATTTTTGCTCCTGCGGCGCATGAGTTTCTCATAATATATGGCAAGAATAGGGAAAAAAGCAATACTCCCCTATTCTCCCGTCTGAATCGAGGGGAAAGGGTGCTGGATGTAATGAAAGGCTCCCCAGCTGAGAGAATGGGGCTTGGTCCGGGTGATATTATCCTTGCGGCCAACGGCAGGGAGTTAATGGGTTCTGAAGATTTAAAAGATATTTTGTCACAGTACCCGACGTACATCTGGCTGACGGTAAAAAAGCCGGACGGCAGCATAAGAAATGCAGAAATCAATGCATATCCGGAAGGAGTAAATTCCCTGGGAGCTATATTAGTGCCGGGAAATGAAGATGCCGCGTATGTCATTGTGGAGGAAGCGGGCTTATTCCAATGGCTGAGGAATATCCTGCATAGAAATCAGCAAAAATGAAAGAAGATTGGCTCGGGGAGAGGCGGTTCTATTCCTCTTCCAGGATGCGAAGTATTTCCTCTGCAGGGTCGATTATTGGCAATGAGATTTTTTTCTGAAGGCTTTCCTTTAAGTATGGCAGATGTGTACAGCCAAGCACCAGGGCTTCGCAGCAAAGCCTCTCGCGAAAGATGCCCGTTAAATTCAACAGCTCTATGATTTTTTCTGGAGCCATGCGGGCTTCTATTGCTTTAATAACCGGCAGCATTGAAACACCTATTATCTCAATCAAGCCATTTTTTTCATAGAAGATTTTTTCTATGCCAGAAAGGCACTGCCCGTTGGCGGCCCAAATCATAATCCTTTTATACCGCAATGCCATGACGGCATATGCGTCCAGTGGCGTTACCACACGGCTTTGATTGCAGGTTTTTTTGATATTGTCAACATCAATGGCCGATGAGAGGGAGTTGCAGTAGATAATTGTACTGAATATGGAATTTTGCTCGAAGTTTTGAATCGCGTCCTTAACTTTTTCGGTGAGTGCGGAAGGGTTTAAAAATTGGAGCAGGTTTTGCTCCTCTGGGCAAGACGCTGTGGGAACGCCAATTGCTTCATACCCTCTTTTTGCGATGAAATCTGTTCCCATCCGGGTGTCTACAGGTGTACCGGCAATAACGCCGATCTTTTTTCTTTGCATCAAAACAACTCACCTTCGAATAATAACATTTTTTTATGTACCGGCCGCAGTGCTCGCATACTGACTTTTTCGGTTCAATCTTCGACGGCTATTGCAACAAGCATGCAAGCCGCGACGGTTTATTAATGCGGCATCTTGCCATGGCTCGCAACATGATTATCGTGCTGTCATGCATGGACAAGAAAAAGGGACAGAGGCGGGAAGCTAATCACGCCTCTGATTGCATTTCAGAACGCGGGAACCACCGCTCCCTGGTATTTGTCCTCTATGAATTTCTTAACCTCGGGAGAATTTAAAGCCTCCGCAAGTTTTTTAAGTTCAGGCCTGTTTTCGTCTCCTTTGCGCACGGCCAGGATGTTCACATAGGGAGAATCAGCAGATTCAATGGCTAAGGCATCTTTAGCGGGTACAAGTTTTGCCTCCAGAGCATAGTTGGTGTTTATGACAGCGGCATCTACATCTTGAAGCACTCTCGGCAGTGTGGCTGCTTCCAGTTCCTGAATCTTGAGCTTTTTGGGATTTTCAGAAATGTCATTGACGGTGGCATTTATGCCGACGCCATCCTTCAATTTCAAAAGGCCGGTTTTTTGCAGGAGAAGCAAGGCTCTGCCTCCATTTGTGGGATCATTGGGTATTGCCACGCTGTCTCCTTCTTTTAAGTCATTCAGGTTTTTAACCTTAATTGAATAAACTCCCATGGGTTCGATATGGACTTTTGCAATATATGTCAGGTCCAGATTATGATCTTTTGAGAATTTTTCGAGATAAGGAATATGCTGGAAATAATTGGCGTCGAGCTGCTTGTCTGCCAGCTGCAGATTAGGCTGATTGTAGTCTGTAAATTCTATAATTTCCAGTTTAATACCCTCTTTTTCAAGCATTGGTTTTATCACATTCAATATTTCGGCGTGCGGGATCGGAGAAGCACCCACTTTTATTGTTACCGGCTTTGCCTGTGAGCCGGTATCCTGGGCCTGCCCTTCAGACGCGGAAGAAGACGGATTCTGTTTGGCGCTGCATCCAGCCGCTGCTGCCAGTAACAGGCAAAGAACCAGCAGCAGTGTTAAAGTTTTCCTCATTTTGACCTCTCCTTTACATTAATAAAATGAAAATCAACGATTTTTCGAAAGCTGCTTTGCGACAAAATCTCCCAGCATTTGAATCAACTGTACCATTGCCAGGAGGATTAAAACGGTATACAGCATTATATCAGGCATGAACCGCTGGTATCCGTACCTTACCGAAAGATCGCCAAGACCACCTCCTCCTATGACCCCTGCCATGGTGGAGTATCCCACCAGGTTGATGGTCATTATTGTGACTCCGGAAGCTATGGATGGAAGGGCTTCCGGAATGAGCACCTTTGTAATTATCTGAATGGGGGAAGCTCCCATGGACTGGGCTGCTTCTATAAGGCCTCTGTCCACCTCTCTCAGAGAAGTTTCGGTGAGCCGCCCCATGAAAGGGATTGCTGCTATGGAAAGAGGAACAATAGCGGCAGTAGTCCCGATGGATGTCCCCACCAGAAATCTTGTAAATGGAATCAATACGATAAGCAGAATTACAAATGGTATGGATCGAAATATATTTACGGCAAATCCCAAAATGGCATTCACAATCTGATTTTTGCATATCTGTCCTTTGTCCGTTATCATCAGCAGAATGCCGAGTGGAATACCGATTATCGAAGCGATGACAACAGATATAAAAACCATATAAACCGTTTGCCAGGTTGATACCAGCAGAAGATTCATTGTCCCATTCATTTTTCATATCACCTCTAATTTGAGCCCTAGATTTTTTAGATGTTCAATAGCTCTGTCAACACTGCCGTTATTGCCCCGAAGTTCCAGCACCAGCGTTCCGTAAGGAGTGCCCTGTATATGGTCGACATTGCCGAACAGAATGTTTGCATCCACATCGAACTTTTTCACCAGAGTGGATATGATGGGTTCGGCCGTTACGTTGCCGAAAAAACCTATCTTTACTATTTTGCCATCCATGTGATAGCTGCTGAAACTGCGAATTCTGTCTTTCAGTTCTTCTGGAAGCTCCGACATGGTGATTGAATTTAAGAATTTTTTTGCGGTATCCGTTTTCGGATTAGCAAAAATTTCCAGCAACGGCCCCTGTTCCACGACTCTGCTGTTTTCGATGACGGCCATACTGTCGCAAATGTGTTTTATCACATTCATTTCGTGGGTGATGATTACCATCGTAATTCCCAATTTTTTGTTTATATCCTTTAGGAGATTTAATATTGAAAGGGTTGTCTGCGGATCCAGGGCTGAAGTGGCTTCATCGCACAGCAGTACCTTCGGGTCATTGGCTAGCGCTCGTGCGATGCCAACCCTCTGCTTCTGTCCTCCGGAAAGCTGCGAAGGGAAACTTTCGGCCTTGTCTGAAAGCCCCACCAGCTCCAGCAGCCTTTCCACTTTTTGATTTATGGCCTTTTTATCAAGACCGGCTATCTCCAGGGGAAAAGCCACATTGCCCCTCACGTTTCTGTAATTGAGAAGGTTAAAATGCTGGAAAATCATACCTATTTTCTTGCGCATCTCCTTTAAATCGCCTGGGGCGAGGGAAGTCATTTCGACTCCATCTATTTCCACTGAACCGGAGGTGGGTTTTTCAAGCATGTTTATGCATCTTAGCAATGTGCTCTTGCCAGCACCGCTTAATCCTATCACGCCGAAGATTTCTCCCTTCCTGATGTGGAGGTTGACTCCTTCCAGCGCCATTACGTCCCCTGAATCCGAATGATATACTTTTGTCAAATTTTTTATTGATATCATCTTAACCCCCATTCCACCGCTACCGCTGGCGGTACAAACAGTAATGAAAAGCTATTTCCCAAGCTGTAACCCCCCGATAAATGCAAAAATAAAAAACCCCTTCTGACAATAGGAAGAGGCATTGAAAACCCTCTCATCTGCCAGAACATAAAGTCCTGCAGGAATTAGCACCGCTGCAGCAAAAATCCTCTGCTGCCGGTTGCCGGGCGTCATAGGGCCTGTCCCTCAGCCTGCTCTTGATAAGAGTTTTTTTATTCGTTTTTATTGATTAAAATAATAGCACTCATTAATGGATTTGTCAATAATATATAAATAACCTATTGAACATTATCGAAAAATAATGTAATATGTTGAAAAGCTATTTTTTACTGGGAGGCTGCAGAATTTGAAAATAGTAAGATTCAAATGCGAACAAGAAATCATATACGGAGTTTTGGAAGCGGATTCCATATTTGAAGTGACGGGCGATGTATTCGGCGAATTCAATATGGGCCATAGATCTTGCAGTATTTCGGAGGCAACACTGCTTTCTCCGGTAGCCCCTTCCAAAATCGTGTGTGTTGGCAAAAACTATAGAGAACATGCCCTTGAAATGGGAGAAGATATTCCCGAAGAACCGATAATTTTTTTAAAACCCCCGACAGCAGTGATAAATCCCGGAGACTGCATAGTTTGCCCCGACATGTCCAAAAGAGTGGATTATGAGGGAGAGCTGGCAGTGGTAATAAAATCGGTTTGCAAAAATGTTGAGCCGCAGGATGCGCCGAAATACATACTGGGCTATACCTGCGGGAATGATGTGACGGCACGTGACCTGCAGAGAAAGGATGGCCAGTGGACCAGGGCAAAATCGTTCGATACGTTCTGCCCCCTGGGGCCATGGATAGAAACCGATATTACCCCCGAAAACCTTAAGCTGTGCACATATTTAAATGGGAAATTGAAACAAAATTCTTCAACCGCTATGATGATAACTCCTGTCAATGAGCTTATAAGCTTTATTTCTCGCATTATGACTCTTCTGCCCGGAGATGTGGTGATGACCGGTACTCCGCAAGGTATTGGCCCGATGCAAAAGGGAGATACGGTAGAGGTAGCGATCGAAGGGATTGGCGCTTTAAAAAACCGCGTCATTTAAAAACGACAAAGATTGACCCGAAAAGTCCAGGATAATTTTGTATAAAAAGCAATTTTCAAGACAAACTAATATCGAGTTGAAAAGTTTTAATAGATACGCAACAACAGAGACATTAAGATAATATTTGGAAAATTATATGATTTTTTTACAATATATACTTGAATGTAATTTTACGGTATGATATAATGTTCGTGAAAGAACTAACGGACTTTATAATTTTTGTACCTTTTGACATGCTCATGCATACAAAAAAATATGTAGAAAAAGGAGGGAAAACGATGACGAGAAGCGAATATTTGGACAGGGAGAGAGATATGCTGCTGAAAGCTTACACTACCGCCACTGGTGAAGAGAAGCGGGAGATAATGCTGAAAATAATGAGCATAGATACTCAATCCGGAAATAAGGATACTTACGGCAGAAAATCAAGCGGTTTTTTCACGCGTCGCAGGAACAAAATCATTTACATGAATTGAAAACCGGGAAAATCCCCGGTTTTTTATTTTTTTATTACGAAACTTATCAAGTTTTATTATTAACAATTTTAAATGCGAACATATTTTCGTTTCCGATCTTTTCATAAAATATCTATTATGGTATAATGTTTTAGATACAATTCGCAAACGCACTTGAGCCTTATTAAAACATAAAGTATGCTTGCTTACTGTAGAAGTTTGCATTTATTTTTAAAGCAAAGCAGGGGTTATCATGGGGTTGTTTAAAGTAGTATCAGAGTATACTCCGAAAGGAGACCAGCCCAAAGCTATCAAAGAGCTGGCTGAAGGAATTTTCCGAGGATATAAATTCCAGACGCTTTTGGGAGCTACAGGAACGGGCAAAACCTTTACTATAGCCCATCTCATACAGGAGGTCCAAAAACCCACTCTGGTCATAGCCCACAACAAAACTCTGGCAGGCCAGCTCTGCAGCGAGCTGAAAGAGTTTTTTCCGAACAATGCAGTGGAATACTTCGTAAGCTATTATGACTACTACCAGCCCGAGGCATACATACCTCAGACCGATACGTATATCGAGAAAGACTCCTCAATAAACGATGAGATAGACAAGCTGAGGCATTCTGCCACCGCGGCGCTTTTTGAAAGAAGGGACGTGGTCATTGTTGCAAGCGTTTCATGCATATACAGCTTGGGTTCTCCAGACGATTACAAAAGCCTGGTTGTCTCCCTAAGAACAGGGATGGAGCGGGATAGAGACGAGGTAGTGCGTCGGCTCATTGACATTCAATACAACAGGAACGAGTATGAATTCAAGCGGGGTACTTTCCGCATGCGCGGCGACGTTCTGGAAATATATCCGGCGTCTTTTACGGAGAGGGCTGTCCGGGTCGAGTTTTTCGGGGATACCATAGATAGAATCACCGAAGTCGATACGTTGACGGGCGAGATAGTGGGTCACAGAAATCACGTTTCGATATTCCCGGCATCCCATTATACCACATCGATGGACAAAATAGAAGCTGCGATAAAATCCATTCAGGAGGAATTGAAACAGCGCGTGGCGGAATTCAGGGAAAGGGGCAAAGAACTGGAAGCGGCTAGGCTGGAGCAGAGGACCAATTATGACATGGAAATGCTCAGAGAAATGGGCTACTGCAAGGGCATAGAGAATTATTCAAGGCATCTGACCGGACGAAAGCCGGGAGAAGCGCCTTTTACACTTCTCGATTATTTTCCGAAGGATTTTCTTATAATAATTGACGAGTCTCATGTCACCCTGCCGCAGCTTCACGCCATGTGGGCTGGCGACAGGTCCCGCAAGGAGTCGCTTGTGGAACACGGTTTCAGGCTGCCTTCGGCTTTTGACAACAGACCACTTGTTTTCGAAGAATTCGAGGAACGCATAAATCAGGCAATTTTTCTTTCGGCCACACCGGGGCCATATGAATTGCAGAAAAGTTCTCGGGTTGTGGAACAGATCATACGCCCCACGGGCCTGGTGGACCCGGAAGTTGAAGTAAGGCCAGTAAAAGGCCAAATAGATGATCTGATTGCTGAAGTAAAGAAGAGGGCGGAAAAAGGCCAGCGCGTGCTTGTGACCACCCTTACCAAGAAGATGGCGGAAGATCTCACCGATTATCTTAAAGAATCGGGCATCAGGGTAAGATATCTTCATTCGGAAATTCATACCCTGGAGCGGTTGCAGATATTGAGGGACCTGAGGCTTGGAAAGTTCGACTGCCTGGTGGGTATAAACCTTCTGAGGGAAGGGCTTGATCTGCCGGAAGTTTCACTGGTAGCCATATTGGATGCCGACAAGGAGGGATTCCTGCGCTCCGAGACATCTCTGATACAGACAATAGGCCGGGCTGCGAGAAATGCAGAGGGCAGAGTCATAATGTACGCCGACACCGTAACCGAATCCATGGCTAGAGCAATAAATGAGACCAATCGGCGCCGAAAGATTCAAATGGATTATAACAAAAAGCACGGCATAACTCCGCAAACGGTTAAAAAATCCATAAGAGATGTCATAGAGGCTACAAAAGTGGCGGAGAATGGTGCTGAGTATCTGCCTGAAAAAGATATAACCAGAATGAATAAAAAAGAAATCAAGTCACTGCTTGAGAAACTCGAAAAAGAGATGAAGGAAGCCGCAAAGAACTTGGAATTTGAAAAGGCTGCCAGAATCAGGGACCTGATTTTTGAACTGCAGGCCGAAGCCTTCAGTGTAGTTAGAAAAACGGAAGCCGGGGGCAAAAAGCAGGGCTAAAAGCATTAATCCAAGCCATATGCCGGATGACATGCATTTTCTGAAAGGGCAAATCCTTCGATTATGAATTGCATGTTCAGAAAAGGAGAAAAATGTTTTTTGGAGTGATAATCAGTGTCCACAAACAAAATTATTGTCAAGGGTGCACGCGAGCACAATTTGAAAAATATCGATGTAGAGATTCCCAGGGATAAACTTGTGGTCATAACTGGGCTTTCTGGGTCAGGAAAATCCACGCTGGCCTTTGATACCATATACGCCGAAGGCCAGAGGCGATATGTGGAATCCCTTTCGGCCTATGCCCGACAATTTCTCGGGCAGATGGACAAACCCGATGTGGATTACATAGAGGGACTTTCGCCGGCCATTTCAATAGATCAGAAAACAACCAGCAAGAACCCCAGGTCTACTGTGGGAACGGTAACGGAAATATATGATTATCTCAGGCTTCTCTTTGCAAGAATCGGAAAACCCCATTGCCCCAAATGCGGCAAAGAAATCACACAGCAGACCGTTGACCAGATGGTGGATGCTGTCATGGAACTGCCCGAGGGCACAAAAATACAGGTTATGGCACCGGTTGTGCGGGGGAGAAAGGGCGAATACCAAAAGCTTTTTGAGCAGATAAAAAAGAGCGGTTTTGTGAGAATGCGGGTGGATGGCGAGATAAGGGATGTGGGCGAAGAAATTAAGCTGGATAAATATAAAAAACACGACATAGAAATCATAGTGGACAGGATTGTATTAAAGCCGGGTATACAGTCCAGACTGGCGGATTCCATCGAGGTCGCTCTCTCGCAGGCTGAGGGACTTGTGATAATAGATGTGGCAGATAGCAGAGAAATGCTATTTTCCCAAAATTTTGCCTGCGCGGACTGCGGCGTGAGCCTTGAGGAGCTCACTCCCCGCATGTTTTCTTTCAACAGCCCTTATGGTGCATGTCCTGTGTGCAGCGGACTCGGCATAAACATGGAAATAGATCCGGACCTGGTGATTCCAGACCACTCCAAATCCATCTCGGAAGGGGCAGTCGAGCCGTGGAACAGTACTCCCGACGGTTATTATTTTCAAATGCTTAAGGCTGTTTTGAAACATCACGGATATGATGTAAATACTCCGATAAAAGATATGCCCCCGCAAGTGGTGGACGTAATTCTCTACGGTTCAAGTGAACCAATCGAATTTACTTATGAAAGCAGGTTTGGAGATAACAGCAGGCATTTCAGGGGATATTTTGAAGGTGTCGTGAACAATCTGAAAAGAAGATACCAGGAGACAGGTTCGGAATGGTCGCGTGAAGAAATAGAAGAATATATGAGCGCCAAACCGTGCCCGGCATGCAGGGGGACAAGGCTTAAGCCGGAAAGCCTGGCTGTGACTGTGAGGGGAAAATCCATAGCAGATGTTACGGCTTTTTCCATAAGGGAAGCCATAGAATTTTTCGAAACCCTTCCGCTTACTCCTAGAGAGGAAATGATAGCGCATCAGGTTCTAAAAGAAATCAGAAACCGCCTCCGTTTCCTGGTGGATGTTGGCCTCGACTATCTTACCCTGGACCGGCCGTCCGGAAGCCTTTCCGGCGGCGAATCCCAGAGGATAAGGCTTGCTACCCAGATAGGCTCTCGATTGGTGGGGGTGCTGTATATCCTTGACGAGCCGAGCATAGGCCTTCACCAGCGGGATAATGAAAGACTGCTCAGCACCCTTAAAGAGCTTCGGGATTTGGGAAATACGGTGCTGGTAGTGGAGCATGATGAAGATACAATGAGGGCTGCGGATTATATAATAGATATAGGCCCGGGTGCGGGAGAGCACGGAGGTTATGTAGTGGCTGCCGGTCCGCCGGAAGCCGTGGAAAGATGCCAAAACTCAATTACCGGCCAGTACCTCAGCGGGAAGAAAAAGATTCCGGTACCGTCCATCAGGAGGAAGCCGGGGGAAAAATGGCTGGAACTCAAGGGCTGCAGAGAGCATAATCTGAAGAATATAGATGTAAAATTTCCTCTGGGCCTCTTTGTCTGCGTGACAGGTGTTTCAGGGTCGGGCAAGAGCACATTAATAAACGAAATATTGCATAAAGCATTGAAACAGAGGCTTTATAACTCCCGGGCAAATGCCGGCGACTTTGATGAAATTCTGGGCGTGGAACATATAGAAAAGGTGATAGACATAGACCAGTCTCCTATAGGGAGGACCCCGAGGTCGAATCCCGCCACATATACGGGAGTGTTCAACGATATCCGCGAGGTTTTCGCCATGACGCCGGAAGCCCGAATGAAAGGCTATAAACCCGGACGCTTCAGCTTTAATATAAAGGGTGGCAGATGCGAGGCCTGCAAGGGAGACGGCATCATCAAGATAGAGATGCATTTTTTAGCTGATATATACGTGCCCTGTGAGGTTTGCAAAGGCAAGCGATACAACCGCGAGACGCTGGAAGTAAAATACAAAGGCAAAAATATCGCTGAAGTACTTGATATGACGGTGGAAGAAGCACTGGAATTTTTTAAAAATATCCCCAAAATCAAGCGCAAGCTGGATACCATGAAAGATGTTGGTCTGGGATACATAAAGCTGGGCCAGTCTTCAACCACACTGTCTGGCGGTGAAGCCCAGAGGGTAAAGCTGGCCACGGAACTTTCCAGAAAAAGCAACGGCGGCACAATCTATATTCTTGACGAGCCCACCACCGGCCTGCACCCGGCGGATATCCAGAACCTTCTGGATGTGCTGCATCGGCTGGTGGAAGGAGGCAGCACCGTTATCGTAATTGAACACAATCTGGATGTAATAAAGACAGCCGACTACATCATAGATTTGGGCCCCGAGGGCGGTGATAGAGGAGGCGAGGTGGTGGCTACAGGCACTCCCGAGCAGGTGGCAGAGAATCCGAACTCCTACACAGGGCAGTTTTTGAGGAAAGTGTTGAGCAGCCATTTGGAAATGTCGGAAAACACATGGGCATTGAACTTCTCTCAAGGAGAAGGGCAATAATGGAAGAAGCTTGTAAAGATTTAGGTTTACAATTTGTTTTTGAAACAGTACCGGATCCGGTAAGCGATGTTGGAGTTGCAGGAGCATGTCAGGCTATACTTGAAAAAGTACCTCAGCTAGTTTAAAAATATGGAAAGGATACTGCCTTCTTCTGCACCAATGATGCCCAAACGGAGCCTCTTGTAAAAGAAGTAGCGGAAACAGGAGCCATATTTGTAGAACCCGATACACCATCGCCGTTAATGGGTTATCCAGGGGCACTAGGATTGGATCTTAAAAATGAAGCAGGAAACTGGCCAGCAATACTTAAGAAAATTGAAGATGCGGTAGTGGCAAAGGGACAGGCCGGTAGAATGGGTACCGTTGCATTTTCCTTTAGCTATTGCAATTCAGCTGGCCTTGGAGAATTTGCAAAGAACGTAATAGAGGGGAATGCAAAGAAAGATGATGTAAACGGTATTCTTGCGGGTTATGAGAAATACTCGCCTGGAGCCAAATGGAACTATATATATTATACTGATGCAAATACAAAAGAAGTAAAGAAAAATCATATACTGGTTCTGGAGGATACATATATTTTGGGGAAAGGTTTCTCTGGCATAATATACGTTTTGAAAAAGTAAGCAAAGATTTTTTCGGAAATCGTGTGTTAAAAAATGTCAGCTTTGCTCTGAGAAAAGGCGAAATACTTGGTTTGGTTGGTGAAAACGGTGCGGGTAAATTAACCTTGATGAATATTCTTTTTGGGTCAGATTGCATTGATACTGGTAACCGTTGAATTACCAGGTATTAAAGGTGCTTTTGATAAGTTTTTTGACAGACTTTTTGGCATACCTATACAAATAGGCGGCAAGACACCAGGAATTGATGCTATTTCTATACCTTTATTTTCATTCCTTGTCGTTGCTTTATTGTGTCTTTTAACAGTATGGCTAAGAAAGACCAAACTTGGCCAGGAAATTAGAGCAGTAGGTCAGGATATGGAAGTATCGAGTACAGCAGGTATAAATGTCGAAAAGACCCGGATAATATCAATTATTATTTCAACGGTTTTGGCTGGATATGGTCAGATAGTATATCTTCAAAATGTAGGTACCATGTCCACATATAATGGAACTGATCAGTTGGCTCTTTTTGCTGCAGCCAGTCTTCTTGTCGGCGGTGCAACGGTTAATAAGGCATCCATACCAAATGTTTTTATTGGCACGGCCCTTTTCCATTTAATGTTTGTAGTAATGCCTTTGGCAGGAAATAATCTTTTTGGAAATGCTATAATAGGAGAATACTTTAGGGTATTCATTTCATATGCAGTAGTAACTGTTGCATTGGTTATTCATGCTTGGAATAGGATTAGAGAAAATGAACAGAAACGTTTGAGTATTAGCGGTCTAAAAAAAGAAAAAAGAATAACAGCATAATGAAACGGAGGAATTAATAATGATATTGGAAAAACAATTGGACAAACTTACTGGTTTAATGAAAGAAAACAAAACGGATGTACTTGTTGTGGGGCCTTCGCCGGATCTGGAATACCTGACGGGGCTTCGCCCTCTGATTGATGAAAGGTTCAAAGCTCTATTCATTTTATCGGACGGAAGATATTTTTACATATCTCCTGAGCTGTGCTATGAAGAGACTCGGGAAGTGCTCGGCGAAAATGCGGATATATTCACTTGGAGCGACTCCCTAGGTTTTCTTGAAGCATTCGGCAAAATGAATAAATATTATGATTTAGACGGCAAAACCATAGGAGTAAACGACGGAATAAGGGCCGTAGACTTAATCGAAATGAGAAATATTTTAAATGCAAATTTCACAAACGGTTGCCGTATAATGGAAAGAATGAGGATTATAAAGACAAAAGAAGAGATGGAAAACCTGAGAAGGGCGGCTCAAATCGCCGATATGGCTGCGTCTCAAATTGTGAATTTCATCCGGCCAGGGATTGCGGAAAGAGAAATAAAGAAAAAGATAGAACAGATACTTTTTGAAAACGGCGGGCAGGAACTTGCATTTGAAACCATTGTGGCATCGGGCCCCAACAGTTCCAAACCCCATTACAACGACGACGGCAGGATAATCGAAAAAAAGGATGTAATAATAATGGACTTTGGGTGCAGGTATAACGGATACTGTTCGGACATTTCAAGGACTGCGTTTGTGGGAGAGCCGACTGATGAGCAGAAAAAAATATATGGCATCGTAGTTGAAGCGAACAGCCGAGCAGAAGCCTGTGCTAGAGAAGGCGCTGCAGCAGAAGAAGTCGACCTGGCCGCAAGAAATGTGATAAGGCAAGCCGGATACGGGCAGTACTTTTTCAATAGAACGGGCCACGGCATAGGAGTCGGTGTTCATGAAGCTCCCAACATTATGGAGGGCAACAAACAGGTGCTGCAAAACGGCATGGCCTTCAGCGTGGAACCGGGCATTTATATAGCGGGTAATTTTGGGATGAGGGTTGAAGACATCGTGCTGATAGACAACGGCAGGGGCGAAGTGCTCAATAATGCTTCGAAAGAGATGATAATAATCCGCTAATAAAAATATTTTTAAAGATGTCCCGAAAAAAGGGCATCTTTTGTTATTAAGGATTTAAAGAATATTGCTAACCCGAGGGAAGAGTTTTTAGTAGTTCTTCGAGTAAAGTCTGATATGTATGCATTAATGCAAGTACGTAATTTAAGAAGATGTCTTAAAAACGGGCTTTTGATGTCCCTAAAATGGGACACCATTTTTAATTATTAACATTAGTGACGCACAAGCATACCGGCGTATAATAATAAAAAAGTTTATATATTTATGGAGTTTGAAGAAAAACTGAAAACTTAATCCGAATTTTAAAATATGCCTGGCATAGTATTTGCAAAAGATTTAAACATAAATAGGGCTTTATTAGACAAAGATACATAAAGCCATAACCACATCATAAAAAACTGTTGATAAGTCAAGTCATATAAAATAAAAATTTTTGGGAGTGTGCAAAATCATGGAGCGTATTGAAAAATTGCTTGATGTTATGGAAAAAGAAAATTTGGATGGGATGCTGCTGGTGAAGGATGCCAATTTGCGCTATTTGAGCGGCTTTACCGGTTCCGAATCGTATGCGGTAATATCGAAAAAAGGGAGAGCTTTTATAACGGATTCCAGGTACACCGAGCAGGCTGAACAGGAATGCCCAGGCTTCGAAGTAATTAAATGGCGTTCACCAAATCCCGATTTGCCGGAGACGATAAAATCCGTATGCGATAAATTCGTTATAAAAAGATTGGGTTTTGAGAAAAACTGCGTCAGCGTGGATCTATACGAAAAATTGAAGAACGGTTTGGGCGATGTAGAGCTAGTAGGCACCATAGGATTGGTTGAGAAAGTAAGGAGTGTAAAGGACAGCGAAGAAATCGAGTGCATAAAGAAAGCAGCGGAGATTACAGATGAAGCTTTTGACGAAATTTTAAAATATATTAAACCCGGAGTGACTGAGAGGGATATCGAAAGGGAGCTCGCATACGTTATACGGAAAAAAGGAGCCGAAGATATAGGGTTTTCAATAATCGTTGCATCTGGGAAAAACAGTTCAAAGCCTCATGCAGTTCCTTCCAATAAGCCCGTGGAAGAAGGAGATTTTATAACCATCGATGTTGGTTCCATGTATAACGGCTACAGGTCTGACATGACCCGTACCGTGGTATTGGGCAAGGCAAGCGAAAAGCAAATAAGCATTTACAACATCGTCAAAAAGTCACAGGAGGAGTCGATAAAGATTATAAAGGCGGGGGTAGAATGCAAAACAGTAGATAAGCTGGCAAGAGATATTATCATAGAAGCAGGAATCAAGGAGGTGTTTGAATATGGATTAGGACATGGTGTAGGTCTTGAAATTCATGAAGAGCCGTCTATGTCAGCTAAATCCACTTCGACTCTTGAAGAAGGTAATGTAGTAACCGTAGAACCGGGCATATATATACCAGGATGGGGGGGTGTCAGAATCGAGGATACAGTCGCAGTAACAAAAGACGGATGTGAAATCATCACAAAGTCGCCAAAGCATCTTATCATAATATAGAAATACATTTAAAACAAGGGGGCTTAGCATTAATGAAAAAGAAACTTGTATCAATTCTTGCTTTATTGATGGTGATCCTGATGGCCGGAACAGCATTTGTGGGCTGCGGGAGCAAAAATTCGGCGGAAAAAGGCAATACGGAATCTGCCAGCAAATCTCAAGTATTGACTTTCGCGCAGACGGCTGAAATACCCAGCCTTGATCCGCAACTTATGAATTCCATGCAATCTGCCGAGGTCGCCAATGCGATTTTCGAGGGACTTGTGAGGCTGCATGATGGCAAGGTACAGCCGGGCATGGCGGAAAAGTGGGACATTTCGAGTGACGGAAAGACCTATACGTTCCATCTTAGGGATGCAAAATGGTCTGATGGGCAGCCGGTTACAGCCTATAATTTTGAATACGGCATTAGAAGACTGCTCAATCCCAAAACAAGTTCACCATATGCCTTTGCAGGATACTGCATATTAAACGGTTATGAATACAACAGCGGGAAAATAACGGATGTAAATCAGCTCGGAGTAAAAGCCATTGATGAAAAGACTTTAGAAATAAAACTAACCAATCCTGCTGCTTATTTCCTGGGATATCTCAGCCTTGCGTGCTTCATGCCGACCAGGGAAGATATCGTTGAGAAATATGGCAACAATTTTGCACTTGAAGCAGAAAACAATGTTTATAACGGCCCATTTATTTTAAAGGAATGGAAGCATGAATCCGGCGTAACTCTCGAAAAAAATCCCGATTACTGGAACAAAGACGCCATAAAATTGGATAAAGTAAATATACTTCAGATAACCGACCCCAATACCGCCCTGAGCATGTATGAAAACGGAGAGCTTGATTTTGTTTCCATACCGAATGCATTATGGGACAAGTATAAAGATAATCCCAAAGTCAAGCTCATCATGAATGGAGCAGTTGACTGGCTGAGGCTGAATCTTAACGCCCCGGGTAAACCCTGGTTGGCCAATGAAGATTTCAGGAAGGCGCTGAACTATGCTATAAATAGGGAAGAATACGTGAACACTGCCACAAAGGGCCTGTATCTCCCATATACAAGACTGGTGCTTCCGATGGTTGCGGGAGCGAAAGGCGGAAAATACACAGAAGAATGTCCCATAGATATTTATCCCAAAACCGGAGATGCTGCCAAAGCAAAGGAATATCTTGCCAAGGCAATGTCTGCGCTTAATATCAAGGACCCTAAAGACATAACCCTGGAATTGAAGTTTTCTGATTCGGCTGCAGATAAGGCGCTTGCAGAAGTGCTGCAGGATCAATTGACGAGGAATCTCGGCATTGCAGTCACAATAAAGCTGGTTACTTATAAACAGAAATTGGCCGATGATACCGCAAAACAGTATGATGCCGTATACAATGGCTGGATGCCCGACTATGACGACCCGATGACATATCTTGAGCTGTTTGAGAGCAATAACAGCCAAAACTCTACCGGCTGGAGCAATGCAGAGTTTGATAAGTTGATAGAAGCAGCCAGAACCGAAGCTGATGCGGTTAAGAGACAGCAATATTTCTGGGATGCGGAGAAGATACTCGTTGAAGAGTGTCCATTTGTACCTCTGCAGTGCAGACAGGTTGGGTACCTTGAAAAAGATAATCTAAAGGGTATGTCAAGGTATTTTATCGGCTCAGATCTGGATTTTGTATTTGCATATTTCGAGTAAAAAAGCATTCATTGAAAGCAATTAAATGGGCGCACGTTCCGGAAGAGGAGGCGTGTGTCCCATGATTTATGCATAAGTGCGGCTAAGGTTTCTTCGAAGTTCGAAGCGAGAAATTCGACATAGAAGAAATTGCCCGAAAGGCAATTCAAACTTAATCGAACATCTAACCTCGAATTTCGGGGAAACCCCGTCTGAACCAAGGCCTCTTTATTTATAGCCGCAGAGAGAGGTTTTCTACTTTCATTTTAAAGGTTCAACCTCGAAGGGAGGCAAAACATTTGGGAAGATATATACTGAAAAGGTTTATAATTTCTTTGTTTACGGTACTGGTGCTCGTGACTACGGTCTTCATACTCGTGAGGTTGATGCCGGGAGATCCTTTTACCAGTGAAAAGATGACTCCTGAAATTAAAGCAAACATGATGGCATATTATGGTTTTGACAAACCTCTCTATGTGCAATACTTTCACTACATCGGCAATCTTTTGCGCGGGGATTTGGGCCTTTCATTAAAATACAGCAATAGGAGCGTAAATACCATACTTGCCCAGACATTTCCAGTTTCTGCAGATTTGGGCATAAGGTCAATAGTTCTTGCAACGATACTAGGCCTTTTTCTTGGAATTATGGCAGCGCTGAATAATGGGAAGTTTTTCGATTATTTTTGTGTATTTATTGCCATAGTCGGGGTATCAGTGCCTGATTTTATAAATGGTTCACTGCTCCAATATATTTTTGGTTTGAAGCTCAAGATGTTTCCGATAGCGAGATGGGAAGGATTTAGATATACCGTACTTCCGGTTTTTGCGCTGTCGCTTTATACTCTTGCGGTTATAACGAGGACAATGAGGGCAAGCATGCTGGAAGTAATAAATCAGGATTATATTATGACTGCACAGGCAAAGGGCCTATCGTCATGGCAGATAATCACGAGGCATCAGCTCAGGAATGCCATACTGCCTGTAGTGACAATATTGGGACCTATTACCGCAGGAATTCTGACGGGCACTTTCGTTATTGAACAGATATATGCAATACCTGGAATGGGAAGGTTTTATGTATCAGGCATTAATGATCTTGATTACAGTATGATACTTGGCATGACGGTTTTCTACGGGGTATTTCTCGTAGCAGCAAATTTTATCGTCGATGTAATCTACGGATTAGTCGACCCGAGAATAAGAATATCCGGAAAGTAAGGTGAAACAGACGATGCAGAACCCAATTATTTTAAACGATGGCATGTTTACAGTTGTCGGAAAAGATGTAGAAAATTACAATGCTATAACCAGGCCAAGCCTCACATACTGGCAGGATGCATGGACGAGATTGAAAAAAAACAAAGTAGCGATGTTGGGTCTTTTCATAATAATATTTTATATTATTATGGCAATAATTGGACCTTATCTGAATTCTATGGACTATAGAACCACCAATTCAACTGCAACTGATCAACTTCCAAGCCTTAAGCACTGGTTTGGTACCGATTCTCTAGGCCGCGATCTTTGGGTAAGAATATGGCTGGGAGCAAGGGTATCCCTTACAATCGGATTTGCCGTCACTCTGCTCAATCAGATTATAGGTATCATTATAGGCGGCATATCGGGCTATTTTGGCGGTGCCGTAGACATGATAATCATGAGGATAATCGATGTGCTTTATGGAATACCTTCACTGATTGTGGCGATACTTGTCATGATGGTCAGAGGAGGGTCCGGAATGACCAGCCTAATAATAGCCATGGTGATCATAGGCTGGATAGGAAGTGCGCGTTTTGTCAGGGGACAGGTGCTGCAGCTAAAGAATCAGGAATTTGTGCTGGCATCGAAAGTGCTGGGTGCGAGCAGCATGAGAATCATTCTGAAACACCTAATACCCAATATGATGGGGCTCCTAATTACAAATATAACGATGGCAATTCCCGGAGCAATATTCGGAGAAGCTTTTTTAAGCTATATCGGCATTGGTATTCAGCCTCCTGATACGAGCTGGGGGCAGCTTGCGCAGGCGGGTTCACAAACTTTCAGGGTTTACCCGTGGGAAATGTTTTTGCCGTCTTTTTTCATCAGCACCACGATGCTTTCCCTTAATTTGCTTGGTGATGGTTTGAGAGATGCATTGGATCCGAAAATGCGCGGGTCATCAAGATGATAATGATGCAGGCTTGAAGCAGGGGGTAAAAAATGGGCAGATTATTGGAAGTAAGAGACCTAAAAGTAAATTTTAAAACCTATGGCGGCCAGGTAAATGCTGTAAGGGGAGTATCGTTTTATTTGGATGAAGGAGAATGCGTAGCTGTTGTCGGCGAGTCGGGATGCGGAAAGAGCGTAACTTCAAAAGCCATAATGGGTCTTATTCCTTCTCCGCCCGGTGAAATAACAGGCGGCGAAATAATATTTGATAATATAGATTTGTTGAAACTGAGCAAAAAAGGCATGATGGAAATAAGGGGTTCTAAAATAGGCATGATATTTCAGGACCCCATGACATATTTGAATCCAACAATGACCATAGGAAAACAGATACAGGAAGCCATAGAAAGACATACAAAATTAAACAAGAGGAAGGCAATCAATAGAGTTATCGAGATGCTCAATTTTGTCGGCATGCCTAATCCCGAAAAAAGGATGCGCCAGTATCCCCACGAGTTTTCCGGAGGGATGAGGCAGCGTGTCATGATAGCAATGGCAATGGCGTGCAATCCAAGGCTTTTAATTGCAGATGAACCTACTACTGCACTGGATGTTACCATACAAGCCCAGATTTTGGATTTGATGAAATCCTTGCAAAAAAAGTTCGATACTTCAATAATGCTGATAACCCATGACCTCGGTGTTGTTGCAAATATGGCCGACAGGGTGCTGGTGTTTTATGCCGGCAAAATAGTAGAATCGGGGAATGTCAATGATATATTTTATTATCCCCAGCACCCGTATACTTGGGGCCTTTTGAATTCCGTTCCCGGATTGAATTTGGATAAGAAAGGAAAGCTGGCGTCAATAGAGGGCACGCCGCCGGATTTGTTCTCGCCTCCTGACGGATGCGGCTTTGCAGCGCGTTGTGCCTATGCAATGAAAATATGCAAATCAATATATCCTGAAATGATTGATTTGGGCGAAGGGCATCAATGCGCATGTTGGCTTCTTCATGAAAAGGCTCAAAAGATTCGGCAGTCTCTAAAGTCGGGGGGCAAGAGCGATGGTATTTGAATATAATTATCTGCTTGAAGTAAAAAATTTGAAAAAATATTTTGATGTTGGATACGGCCAAATGCTGAAGGCTATTGACAATGTCAATTTTTTTATTAGAGAAGGCGAAACATTAGGCCTTGTGGGCGAAAGCGGATGCGGCAAATCCACCACGGGACGGGTTCTGGTGAGATTATATGAGCCTACAGCTGGCGAAGTGCTGTTTGAAGGTGAAAATGTGCACCAGCTAAAAGGCCGAGCAGCCAGAGAGTTTTGCAAAAAAGCTCAAATGATATTCCAGGATCCCTATGCTTCCCTCGATCCACGCATGACAGTAAGGGACATAATAGGAGAAGGCATTGATATACACAATTTATACAAAGGAAAGGAGAGAACGCATAGAATATATGAATTGCTCAATATCGTTGGCCTGAATAAAGAACATGCGGACAGATATCCTCATGAATTTTCGGGAGGACAAAGGCAAAGAATCGGAATTGCCAGAGCTCTAGCCATAGAACCTAAATTCATTGTTTGCGATGAACCAATTTCTGCACTGGATGTATCGATTCAGGCTCAAATTGTAAACCTGCTAATAAAGCTGCAGCAGGAGTTAAAGCTTACTTACCTATTTATTGCGCACGACTTGCGCATGGTAAAACACATATCTGACAGAGTTGCCGTTATGTACTTGGGAAATATTGTTGAACTTGCCGAAAGCATTGAATTATATGAGCATCCCTTGCATCCGTATACAAAAGCTCTCATTTCTGCAATACCGATTGCAGACCCTAAATTGGAGAGGAGCCGCCAGAGACTGCTCCTCGAAGGAGACGTTCCAAGTCCTATAAATCCTCCGCAAGGCTGTCTGTTTAAAAAAAGATGCGGCTTTGCAAAGCCGATATGCGAAGAAGTAAAGCCTGAATTAAAAAATTCTGGCGGAGAGCACTTTGTAGCGTGCCATCTATATTAAAGTTGGAGGGCATTGTTGGGGGAAAAAGTATTTGAAACGGGATATTGTCTTATAAATAGGCGGTTATCATATACTAAAAATGGTGCATTGCAAATTGCTGTCAATTATACAACTGTGATATAAATTAAAGTCTCCTATTTATTAATCGGCATGTTGGCAAAAATATTGCATAATAATCAAAATGGAAATGTAATTATTTATCTTTAGTAAAATAAATATTGAGGAGGCGGAAACAATGAGTGATTCCTTAGGATGTCTGGCCGTTGAAAAAGAGATGCAAAAAAAGAGGGCTGCCGTCAGGCCGATGAACGAAAGAATCGCAAAACTCAGGGAGGAGAGCGTGGGGGCAGAAGTCAGGATATCCGATGAAAGGGCAAGAATCATTACCGAATTCTACAAAAGCGGAATTGCCGCCGGCAAATCGATTCCCGTGCAGCGCGCGATGGCCTTCAAGTACCTGATGGAGCGCGTGAGCCTGCCGGTTGAAGATGGACAGCTGATTGTGGGTTTGAGAGGGACCGGGCCGCAGGAAGTGCCCACATATCCGGAAATGTGCACTCACAGCATGCAGGACCTTGAAATCTTGAACTCCAGAGAGAACATGCCTTATAAGGTGGACGAAAAAACCAGGGAATTGTATGAGAAGGAAGTTATCCCCGCATGGAAAGGCGCCACATTGAGGGAAATCATCTTTGACAATCTCCCCGAAGAGTGGATAGAAGCTTATGAAGCAGGGATATGGACGGAATTCATGGAGCAAAGGGCTCCCGGCCACACCGCCGGTGGCGAAAGAATTTTCGGAAAAGGGCTTTTAGAAATAAAAGAAGAAATTAGAAGCAAAATACGGGAAATGGAACCCAACGATCCGGATTACTTTGATAAAATCGAGGAGCTTAAGGCCATGGATATCGCGGCGGACGCGATGCTCGTTTACGCCGAGCGATATGCGGAAAAGCTTGAGAAAATGGCTGAGGAAGAAAAAGACGCAGAGAGAAGGAAAGAATTAAATGAAATGGCCAGAATATGCCGCCGCGTTCCAGCCCACGCTCCCGGGACATTCTGGGAAGCGCTCCAGCATTACTGGTTTGTCCATGTTGGAGTAGTCTATGAGACAAATCCGTGGGACTCCTACAACCCCGGCCGTATGGACCAGCATCTGTACCCGTTCTATGAAAAGGATGTGGCGGAGGGAAAACTTACCAGAGAAAAAGCCAAAGAACTGCTGGAGGCCTTTTGGATAAAGATTAACAATCAGCCGGCAGTACCAAAGGTTGGGGTCACGGCAGAAGAAAGCTTCACTTACAATGACTTTACAAAAATCAATATAGGAGGGTTGAAGAAAGACGGTTCGGATGGCGTAAATGAAGTCTCATATTTGCTCCTGGAGGTCCTTGACGAGATACGGACTTTGCAGCCCAATACCGCCGTGCTGGTTAGCGACAAAAACCCCGAGCGCTTCCTGCTCAAGGCAATAAAAGTTGTGGGACCCGGATTTGGAGAGCCGCCGTTCTTCAATTTCGATGGAGTCATCGTAAAAATGCTGAGGCAGGGCAAAAAACTGGAAGACGCCCGCACAGCAGGTGTCAGCGGATGCGTTGAGACGGGCGCCTTCGGGAAGGAAGCCTATATTCTTACTGGATATTTCAACCTTCCAAAAATCCTGGAAATCACATTGAACAACGGCATAGATCCGCAAAGCGGCAAAAAATTGGGCTTGGAAACGGGAGAACCGAAGAACTTCAAGACTTTCGACGAATTGTGGGGAGCTTTTACAAAGCAGGTAAAACATTTCATGGATATAAAAATGAAGGGCAACGACATAATTGAAGCGCTTTTTGCAAAATATATGCCCGTTCCATTCCTTTCCCTTTGGACTGACGACTGCGTAGTAAAAGCCAGGGATTACAATTCAGGAGGCACAAGATACAATACTCAATACGTTCAAATAGTTGGTCTGGGCACACTTACGTACAGCCTCACCTCTATCAAATATCATGTTTTTGACAAAAAGACAATTTCCATGCCGGAACTTCTCGAGGCTCTCAAACAAAACTTTGAAGATAAGCATGAATTTATGAGGCAAATCATATTGAATAAAACCCCGCGATACGGGGAAGACGATGATTACACCGATGAAATCGCAAAGAAAATAGTCGACAATATAGTTGAGATGATTGAAGCCTACCCGCCATCACCGGTAAGAAGAGCATCGAAGAGGGCATACTTTTTGCCCACCACCGCTCATGTATATTTTGGGAAAGTTACGGGTGCGACCCCTGATGGAAGAAAAGCCGGTTTTCCCGTCTCCGAAGGAATTTCTCCGGTTCAGGGAAGCGATAAAAAAGGGATTGCTGCGGTTTTCAGGTCCGTTTCTAAGTGCGATTGGGACAGAACCGGCGGAGCACTCCTGAACCAGAAACTGACACCGGATCTGCTCGAAGGCGAGGAAAACCTGAGGAAACTAGCACAGCTCATAAAAACCTTCTTCAATATGGGAGGTCATCACGTTCAGTTCAATGTGGTAAGCGTAGAACTGCTCAGGGAGGCACAGAAGCGGCCGAAAGATTTCCAGGACCTGATGGTAAGAGTGGCCGGATACAGCGATTATTTTGTCAATCTTCCGAAGGGTTTGCAGGAAGAGATAATCGCAAGGACAGAACATAAAGAAGTATGATTTAAACATTGCGATTTATGGATTTAAAACGGGAAAGATAGAGTTGCCAGGTTTAAAATTGAAAGCTTGTAGAAGAAGACTACCTCCACCATAACGGCGGGCTTCGGTTTTATTGAATTTATATAAGTAAAAAGGTACAAAAGGATGGGGACAAATAAATGGTAAATGGATTGATTTTCGACATAAAAAGATACGCCGTTCATGACGGCCCCGGAATAAGGACAACGGTATTTCTAAAAGGATGTCCTCTAAGGTGCTGGTGGTGCCACAATCCAGAAGGCATTTCTCAAGAAAAATCGCTTATGTTTTTTGAATATAAGTGCATGCGGTGCAAAACCTGTGCCGGTATTTGCCCGTCTGGCGCGATATCTTTTGAAAACGGCGTTCACTATATCGACCGCAGCCGGTGCAATAATTGCGGCCTTTGTTCCGAAGCCTGCCCCACAGAGGCTTTGAGACATGCGGGCCAAACGATAACGGTAGAAGAATTGTTGAAAGAAATAGAGAAGGATGTCCTCCTGTACGACAATTCAGGCGGCGGAGTGACCTTTTCCGGTGGAGAACCGCTGATGCAGCATGAATTCTTGGAAGAAGCGCTTGTGGAATGCAAAAAAAGGGACATTCACACCGCACTGGACACATCCGGCTATGCTCCCGAAAGAATATTTTCGTCGGTCGTAGATTATGTGGATGTATTCCTATACGACCTGAAGCTGGCCGATGAAGAGGAGCACAGGAAATACACCGGAGTTTCAAACAACCTGATAAAAGAAAATCTGCGGATGCTGGCGGGCAGGGGGAGAGGCCGGGATGTCATATTGCGTTTTCCCGTGATTCCCGGTATAACAGATACACAAAAAAATGTAGATGGTCTTGTGGAATTTATTTCCACATTGAAAGGCATAAATGAAATAGATTTGCTTCCTTTTCACGATATAAGCGAAAAATACTGCAGGCTCGGCATAGAATATAAAATGCCCGTTCGCCAGGCTCCACCGCAGCAAAAGCTTATGCAAATAAAGGAAAGATTCGAGACAATCGGGCTTTATGTAAAGGTTTAATGAAAAAAATATCTACGGCGCTCTTGAATTATTTTTAACAATATGCTAATATATATAATGCATCGAGCAAGTGCCGAAGTGGTGGAATTGGCAGACGCGCTAGATTCAGGGTCTAGTGGGCTACGGCCTGTAGGGGTTCGAATCCCCTCTTCGGCACCAATTTTAAATCACAAGCACTCATCCACAGGCGAAAAAATCTAGTGGTTTTAATTAGATACTTTTAAAAAATTAGCCACCTGTGTTTCCAAAAAAATGGAAAGAGCAGGTGGATTTTATTATGTCAAGCTTGTGTGAAAAGCCCGCTTATAATCTGGAAAGTGATTGAGGATTAAAAAAGCTTTAGAGGTTTCAATGCATTCTGCATTTCAGCCTTTATTTTCTCCAACCCTTCAAAAGTTTTGGCTTCGCACCGCACGATGAGTTCCGGGCCGGTATTGGAGCTTCGCACAAGTCCCCAGCCTTCGGGGAAGAGCACCCGGGCTCCGTCTACTTCAATCATGGGATATTTATCCCTGAAATACTCCTTCACTTCTTCGACCTTCTTGAATTTTTCCTCATCGGGGCAGTGTACCCGAAGTTCCGGCGTCGAGTAATAGCGGGGAACGTCGGACAAAAGCTCCGAGAGCTTGCGTGATGTTTTTGACAGGATTCTGAGCAGCCGCGCGGCGGCATAAAGCGCATCGTCATAGCCGTAGTACTCGTCCGCAAAGAACATGTGGCCCGACATCTCGCCGGTGAACACCGCACCGATCTCCCGCATCTTTGCCTTTATGAGAGAATGGCCAGTTTTGTAAAACATGGGCTTTCCGCCCAGCTTTTGAATTTCTTCAAAAAGGGCTTGGGAGCACTTCACCTCTATAATGGCTGTGGTGCCGGGATGTTTCGGCAGGATTTCCCTCCAGAACAGGATCATCAGCATATCGCCGAATATGATATTCCCGCTGTCGTCCACAACGCCGATGCGGTCACCGTCTCCGTCGAAGCCGATGCCCAGATCAAGGTTCTCTTTTAAAACCAGATCCCTTAAATCCCTGAGATTTTCGGGTTTTACCGGATCTGGGAAATGATTGGGGAAAGATGGATCGGAATCGCAGTATAAGGGATATACTTCGACGCCAAGACGCCTTAAAAGTTTTTCAGCAAAAAAGGATGCGGTGCCGTTTCCGCAGTCTACACCCACCCGCAGTTTTTTATCAAGCCGTATCTTTTCGCATATCATGTTTATGTAATCTTCGGTGGGGTTCAAATATGATAAATTTCCGTTTCCCGTGACAAAGTCGCCCTTTTCCATCATCCAGCGCAGATGCTGTATTTCTTCGCCGTATATGGTTCCGGGCCCAAAACCCACCTTAAAGCCGTTGAATTCCGGCGGATTGTGGCTGGCGGTGACCATAACGCCGGGATTGATATTGTAGAAAATCCTGGAGAAATAAAAAATTGGCGTAATTACAGTACCTATATCAATTACATCGCAGCCGGTAGATAAAAGACCGTCTATGAGGGATTTTTTTAAAGAAGGAGAAGAGGAGCGATTGTCGCTGCCAACCACAACTTTTTTATCGCCGTTTCTAATGGCAAAGCTCCCAAAAGCCCTGCCCAGAGTGTTGGAGATTTCTTCATCCAAATCGCGTTCCACGATGCCTCTTATATCATACTGCCTGAATATATTGGGATTTAAGTTCATAAAGACACCTCCGCAAATTTTATTGTAGCATCCATTATTCTATTATTGTTAAATATTATTTCCATATATACATAATTATTGATAAGAGGATTTCTGCGAAAATTAGAATTATGACCATCCATTCCAGGCGGGTGCCTCTTTTTGCATGTACAAGGCCTGTAAAGACTTCGGTGATATCGAGCAGCGTTTCCGTTTTATGACGGATTTTTTCATACCTGTCCCTCAGCTCGAACAGCTTTTCAAGCTCGTTGTAAAGATTTTGGCTTTCTTCATTTATCCATGTTATGTTGGGTTTGTCCAGAAGCATTACATACGATATAGTGTTATATTTAAAACCGAGTATTTTACCCGATACCTTGGCCAGTCTTTCATCGGAAATGTTCAGATGCCCTTCTTCGAGGAAATGAATCATATCTTCAATGTCGTCTAAAAGCTTATTTATTCCATCTTCTATTTTATCCAAAGCTGTGGATTTGGCAAGGACAGTTGAAATTATATCTGAATGAAATGACTTCAGTTCGGGAAGCATCATACGGTCATAATTGATTGAAAAATCCTCGTTGGGGTTAATTTCGAGGTTGTAATCGTCAAAATAATCCAGAGTTGTATTTGAAAGGTCTTTTTCAATTTTTTTTAGATAATCGATGAAGTCTGACATCTCATGATGTGCAAAATTCAGAAAGACTATGGAACCGAAAGAAAATATATATACCGACTTATCATTCGGAAACCTTATTATGCCGTCTAATTGCTGGGATGTCAAGTATAAAGGCTCATCCCACTGATACTTTTTGTTGAATCCAAAATGTTTGCCGAGATGATTTAGGTTCAGCTCATTGCAAAGAGAAACCGCTTTAAAGTATATTTCAGCCATTGTTATCAATCCTCCGACATGAAAATTATACCATAAAAAAACCGTTATTAACAAGCGCATTTGCACTGTTCTTGATAATCCGAGCAAAATGAATGAAAAACCATTTTCGTTCTATTGACAACATGAACAAAATACTATAGAATACGAAAATAGTTAGTCGACAAATAATTAGACAGCAAACGAAAATGGGGGGGAGGAAACGATGTGGAATATGATCCCAATGCTCTTGAATGGCTGTTTCGTACTTTTGAGCGAATGCATCACAACTGCATAAAGTCTGAGTTCGCGAGGCGCGGCCTGAGTGAGGCCAGTCATCCGGCGATATTGTTTTCCCTGAAATATGAAGTGAGAAATATGGCTGCTTCACAGAAGGACATTGCTCAGATGCTTGGAATAAGTCCACCGACTGTAGCCATATCTCTCAAACGGATGGAGAAGGCCGGTTTGGTGCGCAAAATCGTCGATGAGAACGATTTGCGCAGAAATCTCATAACACTCACTGACAAAGGGCTGCAACTGCTTGAGGAATGCGAAAACACATTTTATGAGATTGATAGAAATATTTTTAACGGTTTTTCCGACGAAGAACGGGAACAGTTAAAAAAGTTTTATATCCGCATGATTTACAACCTGGAATCAATGGGGGTACAACCTCCTGCCCAATTGAAAAGGAGAGAATAAAAGGTGATAAAGCAATTATATTCGTATATCGGAAATTATAAAAAATATGTGATGCTGTGTGTGATGTTTGTAATGGTTGATGTGGTGTGCGAATTAATGATACCGCTGTTAATGTCCAAAATTGTCGATGAAGGCATACCCTCAAAGGATATATATTTTATAGTAAAAAACGGCATTTTTATGGTGCTGCTGGCGGCTATCAGTATCATGGCCGGCGGTTTGAACATGAGATTTTCTGCAGAAGCAAGTCAGGGTTTTGCGGCCAATCTACGCAGGGCGCTTTTTGACAGGGTGCAGGCATTTTCCTTTTCAAACATTGATAAGTTTTCCACTGCATCGCTTGTCACGAGACTTACAAGCGACGTGACGCAGATGCAAAATACGCTTCTCATGTGTCTGCGCATGCTGCTGCGTGCGCCTCTTATGCTTGTATGCGCAATTTTTTTCGCGGTGAGCATAAATGCCCGGTTGTCGGTAGTGATTTTTATTGCAGTCTCGCTACTGATTGCGGGAATATTCTTGGTGCTCCGGCCTGCGGAGCAAAAGTTTGCCGAAATGCAGAAAAAAATAGACAACCTTAACGGCACTGTGCAGGAAAACCTGACGGCCATACGCGTTGTGAAGGCTTTTGTTCGCGAACGCTATGAGAAGCAGAAATTTAAAAAGTCTAACGATGCTTTGACCGAGGCGGCAATAAACGCGGGAAACCTGATAAGTTTAATTATGCCATTAATGATGTTTGTGCTGAACGGCGCTACTTTAATTGTGATCTGGTTCGGTGGCAGGATGGTAGCCGGGCATGAGATGGGTGCAGGCTCTCTTATCAGTTTTATCAGTTATCTGATGCATATTCTGATGAGTATAATGATTTTTTCCATGATATTTATACTGTTTGCCCGTGCCGAAGCCTGTGCCAAAAGGATTCTGGAGGTGGTCAACACGAAAATCGACATAACGGACAATGATGATACAGATCATAAAAGAGAGATAAATTCCCCTCTGGTGCGCAAGGGAAAAATCGAATTCAGGCATGTTGATTTTAAATATGCAGAAGGAGGAAGGAATGTTCTCTCCGATATCAATTTCAGTATCGAGCCGGGCGAATATGTGGCGATTGTGGGGGGAACGGGTTCGGGCAAAACCACTCTTGTCAGCCTTATTCCGCGGCTATATGATGTTACAAAAGGGCAGGTTTTAATTGACGGTATTGATGTGCGCGAATATAGTCTTAAACAGTTGCGAGACGGTATCGGAATGGTTTTGCAGAAAAATGTGCTATTTTCCGGAACAATACGAGAAAATTTGATGTGGGGCAACGAAAATGCAACCCAGGAGGATATTGAAAAAGCTGCAAGCTATGCTCAAGCGCACGATTTCATTATCAGCTTTCCGGATGGTTATGACACCAGGCTCGGCCAGGGAGGAGTCAATGTTTCCGGAGGGCAGAAACAGAGGCTTTGTATCGCAAGGGCTCTGCTCAAAAAGCCGCCGATATTGATACTGGACGATAGCACCAGCGCAATTGACACTGCGACCGAAGCCAGAATCAGGAAATCCTTTTCTGAAAACCTGAAGGATACAACAGTGCTGATTATCACACAGCGAATCAGTTCCGTGAAAAACGCGGACAAAATAGTGGTGCTGGATGACGGCAGGGTGGTCGGTATAGGTAAGCATGATGAGTTGTTTGAAAACAACAGACTGTACAGGGAAATTTGTAATTCTCAACAGGAAGGGCTGGTTATATAATGGCAGAAAACAGAAAAGACGCTCGCAGCCCCATGAGGGGCCCAGGGAGCATGCCAATCAGCTTTGAAAAGCCCAGAGACATTAAAACTACGATGGCCCGGATTTTAGCTTATCTTCGCTACAGCAAATTGCAGATAGCGATAGTCGTAGCCGCACTTTTGACAAGTTCAGGCAGCATGCTTGCGGGTTCATATTTTCTTAAGCCTTTGATAAATGAATATATTCTGCCCGGAAATTTGCGGGGGTTGGCTTTCGCGTTATTGTGCCTGGGCGTTCTTTATCTTGTGGGGGTATGCGCCGCTTATATTCAGACGAGGTTTACTATAAGAGTGGCGCAGAAAACAATCAATATTCTGCGCTCGGAACTGTTCGATAAAATGCAGGAGCTGCCTCTGGAATATTTTGACACACATACGCATGGTGAACTCATGAGCCTTTACACCAATGATATCGACAATGTACAGATGATGCTTGAGCAAAGCCTTACACAATTGTTCTCCAGCATTTTAATGTTTTTCGGATCTATTGCGGTAATGATCATGCTCAGTCCGGCACTGTTTTCCATTACCGCACTTGTGCTTGCTCTTATGATTTTTATAAGCACAAAAATAGGCAAGAAAAGCCGCGGTTATTTTCAAAATCAGCAAAAGATCCTGGGTGAGCTTAACGGTTATATCGAGGAAATCATAGGCGGTCTGAAGGAAGTTAAGGTGTTTAATCATGAAGAAGCTGCAAAGGAATCATTTTATAAAATAAATGAAAGTTTTCGCCAAGTAGCCACAAAGGCAAATTTTCTGGCGGGCATAATCATGCCGGTTATGGTAAATCTCAACAACATTTGTTATGCTGCAATTGCCGTTATGGGCGGCATACTTACGCTGAAAGGTTCATTCGATATTGGTTCCCTTGCCGCATTTTTGCAGTATTCTCGCCAGATTGGCCAGCCGATCAATCAGATTACAAATCAGATAAACAATATTCTTGCGGCAATGGCCGGCGCTGAAAGAATATTTAATGTCATGGACCAAAAGCCGGAGGTTGATGGGGGGAATGTCACGCTCGTATCTGTTGAAAAAAATGAGGATGGCACTTTTTCAGAAGTGCCAGGCGACGTGAAAACCGGTATAAAGGCCTGGCGCATAATAGAACCGGATGGGAAAGCCCGTCTTGAGCCGCTGAGAGGGGATGTCCGTTTTTATAATGTCACATTTTCCTATGACAATAAGAAACTCGTCCTGAAGAACGTTTCCCTGTATGCAAAACCTGGCCAGATGATCGCCTTTGTAGGGTCAACGGGCGCAGGCAAAACGACTATCACGAATTTGTTAAACAGATTTTACGATATTAAAGAGGGCCTTATAACCTTTGATGGCATAGACATAAAGAGAATAAAAAAAGAAAGCCTGCGGCGTTCTCTCGGCATGGTCCTGCAGGATACGCACCTTTTCACAGGTACAGTTTTGGATAATATACGCTATGGAAATCTCAATGCCACGGACGAGGAGTGTATAAATGCCGCAAAAGCGGTAGGCGCAGATTCATTCATAATGCGCCTTCCACAGGGGTACCATACTGTCATAAGCAAAGACGGCGCAAACCTGTCGCAGGGGCAAAGGCAACTGATTGCCGTCGCGCGGGCCTATGTTGCTTCACCTCCGGTAATGATTTTAGATGAAGCGACCAGTTCTATCGATACACGTACCGAGCGCCTGGTTGAAAAAGGCATGGCAGCTCTGATGAAAGAAAGGACCGTATTTGTGATAGCCCACAGATTATCCACTGTTCGCAACGCCGATGCAATACTGGTGATAGAGAACGGGGAAATCATAGAGCGGGGCAGCCATGAAGAGCTGCTTGAACAAAAAGGTAGATACTATGAACTTTATACCGGCAGGGAGATTCTAGAATGAATCAATGGTCTTAACAGACTTTCTTTCATGCATAGAACTTAACTCATTGGCGGTGTCTTCAAAACTGAATTGAAAAGAACCTATTTTTTCTGATGGTTTTAGTTTTTTCACCTCATTTGAGGTGTTTTTTATTTTTCGGATTTTGGATTAAGTATCCGGTATTTTTTATCGCAAAAACCACATAAACACACGATATTAAAATTAAAAACACAAAATTAACGTGTTATTAATATTAATTTAACACAAAGGTGATATATTTTAGGATGAAAATTGAAGATAAAGGAGGGACATTGAAGAGATTCTGTGTGCAAGAATTCAATATTAAAAAGAGGAGTGACATGAAATGAGACAAAATCTGAAGGCGATCATTTTGCTGATGTTGAGCGCTGTGATTCTATTTACTGGATGTTCCGGAAATAATGGAGCCGCTAATCCGAATACACCTCCGGACGAAAACAAAGCAAAAGCCGAAGGCAAGTATGTTACATACGGGCAGCCTGATGACTGGGCTAACTGGAAAGAAATGTTCCAGGTATTTAATGCGAAATACGGAATAACCCGACAGGATACCGATATGAGTAGCGCTGAAGAGATCACCAAATTCAAAGCAGAGAGGAACAATCCTCAGGCCGATTCTGCAGAAATAGGCATGGTCTGGGGGCCTGTGGCGGTGAAAGAGGGAGTGACCATGGCATATAAAAATGCCAACTGGGATAAGATTCCGGATTGGGCTAAAGACCCCGATGGCAACTGGTTCGGCCTTTACGTGGGTGTGCCCGTTTTTCTGGTAAACAAGGAGATAGTGAAAGATATACCCCAGTCCTGGGCCGACCTTTTAAAACCAGAGTATAAGAACATGGTGGTCATGTCGGATCCCCGCTCTTCGGGAAGCGGAGTTAATGCCGTGCTGGCAGTGGCTTATGCACTGGGAGGAGATATAAAGAACCTTGATCCGGCAATGAAATATTTTGCACAGCTCAAAAAACAAGGTAATATCAAAAATGTAAAAGGCAGTATTGCTAATATCCAAAAGGGCGAAGCTCCTATCGTTATATTATATGATTTTCTTGCACAGGGGTACAAAGAAAAATTAAAAAATGAAGTAGACCTGGAGATTGTATTTCCCAAAGAAGGCTCCATCTATGCACCCGGTGCACTTATACTCAATAAATGGGCCCCCCATCCGAATCTCGCAAAGCTTTTTGCGGACTTTGTTACATCCGATGAAGGACAGATAATTTTCGCAAAAGGATATGCCCGGCCCATACGTGCCATAGCCGGAAACCTGACGCTTCCGAAAGAGGTTAAAGACCGCATGCTTCCCGAAAGTTTTTACGGTAATGTGGGCAAGCCCCAGGCGTGGTCGGAGGTTCCCCCCGAGCTTATTGCCGATAGATGGACAAAAGAGGTGCTCGGCCAATGAGCGGTAATAAAAAGGGATGGCGGCCCGAATTGCCATCCCTTTTAACCGTTCCCTATCTTGTGATATGTGCTTTCTTTTTGATTTTTCCTCTGACTGCACTCATTAGAACCAGCTTTCAGGATGGATTTGCCGGATGGATTAGGGTGATGCAGAATAGCACTTATTTTATTGCACTGAAACAAAGCTTGCTTCTTGCTGCGTGGACTACGGTAGAAGCATCCATCGCGGGTGCGGCATTGGCCTTGGTATGGGCACGTAGGTTAAAAAGGCATGGATGGTTCCTGGCCATCCTTAACTTTGCTGCCCACAACGGAGGTATAAGCCTTGCCTTCGCCATTGTGGCCACCCTGGGCACCAACGGTATGCTCACCATATTGCTTAAAAAAGCCGGTATCAATCTTTACCCCGGGTTTCAATTGTCATCCATACAGGGGCTTCACTGGGCATACCTATCATTTCTGATACCGTTTATGTCCATGATTTTTCTTCCCGCAGCGGGAGCGCTACGGCAGGAGTGGATGGAAGCCGCGTCCACTCTGGGTGCTGGAAAATTTCAATATGCTTTCCGGGTCGCTGGACCGGTGCTGCTTCCGGCTTATCTTTCATCGACTGCACTGGTATTTCTCCAGGCACTGGGGACCTACGCCACGGCGCAGGCCATATCCGGAGACAATGTTAATTTGATCACCATTCAGATTGGATATTTAATACAACAGTCATTGTTCCGGCACGCCGATGCTAATGCCTTATCCTTTATTCTTTTAATAATTATGGTTTTCGTAGTTCTGATATATAGGTACGCAAACCGAAAAGCAGCGAGGTGGTTGGAATGAAACATGCGACATCATATGACAACAAAAGCCAGGAACATTGGTTTATGTGGTTGATTACCGGTTTTTTTCTTATATATACTTTTTTGCCGCTTATAGCGACTCTGCTCTTTTCTCTAGCCCGGCGCTGGACTACTACCATTCTGCCCGAATCCTGGACTATCAATGCATATGTTCAAGTTTTTAGAGACCCGGCTTTTGTCGGCACCATGGGTCGATCCCTTTTTCTATCGATACTAGCTTCCATAATTGAAGTGGGAGTGGTAATTCTGGCACTGCTGGCATTAAATATCGGAAAGAACCGTATTGGGGATTGGCTGGAGGCTCTTGCCATAATTCCGGTGGCACTGCCGGGAGTTGTGTTGGCTATAGGTGTGGTAAGCTTTTATGGAGAATTCTTGCCGGTATTGCTAGGGCAGCCTGTGTTATTGATCGGTGCGGAGGCAGCCTTTGGACTTCCGTTTGTATACTGGACTTTACAAAACAGCTTTAGGGCCATAAATGTCAAGCTTTTGTATGAGGCTGCCTGTACTCTGCGTTGTACCACCTTTCAGTTTCTAACGGGGATTTTGATTCCATCTCTCAAGAGAGGTATAGCTGTAGCTGGGGCTATGGCTTTTGCCACAGCCTTCGATGACTTTGCCCTGGCTCAGTTGATTGTAGGCGCTGGCTGGGAGACATATCCTGTTCTTTTAAACAAATATTTCCGCATAGACGGGCATCAAACCAGTGCTATGTCTATGATCGCCATAATCATCACCTTTTTATTTACTTCAGTTGCGGGCTACCTGAGCCAGCCTGATCAAAATGTTCAAAAAGAGGATGATTTTATAATACAAAAGAAAGCGAGTGATATGGGTGAAACAGTTAAGGCTTAAAGGCATAAGCAAGTGGTTTGGAACTTTTCAGGCTTTAAAAGGCATAGAAATAACCGTAGGCGCAGGAGAATTTGTAAGCTTGTTGGGCCCCAGCGGCTGTGGCAAAAGCACCCTCCTTCGGATTATTGCCGGCCTTGAAAGTGCTGATGAAGGAGAAGTCTGGCTTGACGACTGTAATTTTAGCTGCGTCCCTCCGCAGAAGCGCAAGGTGGGCATGGTATTTCAAAACTACGCCCTATTCCCAAATCTAACAGCCCTGGGAAACATCAGTTTCGGTCTGGAGGTACAGGGTATGGACCACGAAAAAGCCCGGCATGAAGCACGATGTTGGCTTGAAAAGGTAGGCCTGAAGGGCTTTGAAAAGCGCTATCCACATGAATTAAGCGGCGGACAACAGCAGCGCGTGGCTCTGGCCAGGGCTCTGGCACCAAAACCGGAAATCCTGCTTCTGGATGAGCCACTGAGTGCCCTGGATGCATCGGTAAGGACGGCACTCAGGAATGAGATCCGGCAAATTCAACAGGAACTAGGGATAACCGCTATATATGTAACCCATGACCAGGCTGAGGCTCTGGCTATGTCGGACCGTATAGCGGTTATGCGGAACGGTGAAATAGTGGAAATGGCCACGCCTCAAAACCTTTACAGGAATCCGGCGAGCTTGTTCACGGCAGAATTTATTGGAGCCGCGTCCCGTTTTGACGGCATATTGCTCTCGATCCACCCGGCCATTGGGCAGTTCGGCCGCTTTACACTACTGCTTCCTGAACTGGCATATTATGCACAGCCGGGCATGCCCATAACGGTCATGATCAGGGCGGAAAGCGTCGGTCTTGCCAGGAATACGGTTGAGGACCGCGCTATAACTGTGCTTCGGGGAGAGGTGCAAATGAACAATTTCATGGGAAATATTATAAGATTACATGTGGGCCTTTTTCAAGGCGGCACCATGTTGATAGATTTGCCTGCAGAAGATAATTGCATTTTTAAGACCGGCGAGAAAATCGACATAAAGGTATTCCCCGAAGCATGCTTGGTCTATGATTCGAAAAGCGGTTCTTCCCTGCTGAAAGGCGTGCCTCAAGCCCGGGAAATGATAAAAACCGCAGTATAAAGAGCCATATAAAATGGAGGAATCAGAATGGGAAAAGTCATTATGGTTATGATAGATGGATTGCGGTATGACACGGCATGCATGCAGATGGGTTATCTCAATCACCTTGTGGAGAAAAACTTGGCCGCAAGGTTTTTAGTAAAAACGGAATTGCCTACCGTATCCAGGCCTCTGTATGAAGTCCTTTTGACCGGTACCGCCCCTCATGTGAGTGGCATTACGTCAAATGATATTATACGGCTTTCTGAACAAAAGAGTATCTTTCATCTGGCTAAGGAAAAAGGATTGAAAACTGCAGCGGCGGCCTACTTTTTTATCAGCGAACTATACAACCATGTGCCTTATGACATTATCGAGGACCGTGAGCAAAGGGATGAGAATAGTGCCATACAATACGGCAAATTTTATTTTGATGATTCCTATCCCGATTCTCATCTGATGATAGACGGCGAAATCCTCCGCAGGAGATATGATCCGGATTTTCTGTTAATTCACCCCATGGGCATGGATTATGTGGGCCATCTTTTCGGCCCCGATTCCAAAGAGTATAGAAAACAGGCCATAGAACTGGACAGGTGGTTTGCGTGGTTGGCACCCGGGTGGATGGAAAATAATTACCATATTGTCATCACCTCAGACCACGGCATGAACAACGACGGCTTACACCAGGGTATAAGCCCCGATGAGCGTCATGTACCGCTCTTTACCATAAGCTCTGCTTTTAAGCCGGGATTCTATAGCGAAGAGGTGCCACAGCTTGCCATAGCACCCATGGTTTGCAAACTGCTGAAACTGGAGCTGACAGAGGAAATGAGTACATTTAATATATTAAGTTAATATGGAGGATGTAAAATGTTGGCAAATTATAAAGGAAACATAAAGGCAGTAGTCTTTGACTGGGCTGGGACTCTGGTGGATTATGGCTGTTTTGCACCGGTAGAAGCCTTTCTTGAGCTATTTAAAAAAAGAGACATTCAACTTACGGCGGATGAGGTCCGCACTTTCATGGGACTTACGAAGCGAGACCACATCAAAGCATTGTGTAATATAAAAAGGGTTTCCGATGCCTGGGTGGAAAAGTTCGGTAAAAAGCCCGATGAAGAAGATGTGAATGGTCTTTATAGGGAATTTGTGCCGATTCTTTTGGAGATATTGCCTTATTATTCAAAACCTATTCCGGGGGTTGCAGAGCTCTTTTATAGTTTAAGAAAAAATGGGATTAAGATAGGTTCCACCACAGGATATACGGCTGATATGATGAAAATAGTTGCAAAGAAAGCCGAAGAGTATGGCGTGATACCGGATGTGGTAGTTACTCCTACGGATGTACCTGCAGGGAGACCTTTTCCATGGATGTGCTATAAGAATGCCATGCTGCTGGGGATTTATCCCCAAGAAGCCATGGTAAAAGTCGGAGATACCGTTAGCGACATAAAAGAAGGCCTCAATGCCGGCATGTGGAGTGTGGGTGTAGTGCTGGGTGGTAGTGAGATGGGGCTTAGCCGGGAAGAAGTAAGCCATATGGACCTGAAACTGCTGGACCAAAAGGTACTGAATGCCCGGAAACACTTCAGGCAGGCGGGAGCCCATTACGTCATCGATACCATAGGAGAGTTGGAATATGTAATACAGGACATCAACATGAGGCTTTTAGAAAGGAGAGAAAAATTATGCAGAAGTACGGCCATGAATTGAGATTGGAGGGGGATATAAACATTTCGCCTTACCGGGAAAAATGGATTCTGGATAATATAGACGAAGAAACCAAAAAGTGGCTAAAAAAGGATGCCGAGTTTTTCTTACACCAGTCTTTATCCACACCGTGCCTGGACGTGTTGAATTCATGTAAAGGAATATATCTTGAAGACTTACAGGGCAGGAAGATAATGGATTTTCACGGAAACAATGTGCACCAAGTAGGGTTTGCAAATCCATATGTTATAGATGCCGTCAAGAAGCAGTTGGATATACTTCCTTTTTCTACCAGAAGATACACCAATATAAAGATAATAGAACTAGCCGAAAAGCTTGCCCAAATTGCACCAGGAACTTTAAACAAGGTGTTGTTTGCACCGGGAGCCACTTCTGCCGTTGGAATAGCGTTAAAACTTGCACGCATTGCCACAGGAAGGTTTAAGGTAGTTTCCATGTGGGATTCATTTCACGGTGCTTCGTTGGATGCCATTTCAGTAGGGGGGGAATCAGCTTTCAGTAAAGGTATGGGTCCGCTGTTGCCGGGAGTGGAGCATGTTCTTCCGGTTAACAATTATCGCTGCATAATGGGTGAATGTGATATATGCGATTTAAAGTGTGTAGAATACCTTGGAAATGTGCTGGAGAAGGCGGGAGATGTAGGAGCGGTTATCCTGGAGACTGTCAGAAATACTGATGTGCAACTTCCACCTTCGGGTTATTTCAATGAGATACGAAAATTGTGCGACCGCCATGGAGTTTTGTTGATACTGGATGAAACTGCTATATCACTGGGAAGAACCGGTAGAATGTTTGCTTTTGAACATTATGGTATAGTGCCCGATATGGTGGTTATAGGTAAAGGTCTGGGTGGAGGGATTTTCCCCATGGCAGCCTTAATCGCAAAAGAAGAACTGGATGTAGCACAGCATTTTTCCATAGGCCATTATACCCATGAAAAAAGCCCTGTGGGAGCCGCAGCGGCTCTGGCCACTATAGAATTTATACAAAAAGAGAACTTGCTGGTTCATTGTGAAAAAATGGGCAGCTACATGTACCAAAGGCTTAAAAAACTTAGGGAAAAGTATTCGCTCATCGGAGATGTGAGAGGCATTGGTCTGTTGTTTGCTGTTGAGCTGGTAAAAAATAGAAAAACCAAAGAACCCGCCGTGGATGAAACGGAAAAAATAATGTATTCTTGTCTTGAAAAGGGCTTAAGTTTTAAAATTTCCCATGGAAATATCATAACATTGTCCCCTCCTTTAGTAATCCGGCAGGAGGAAATAGACTTGGCCATAGAGATACTGGATAAGGCTATAGCGGAAGTAAATGAGTGATTCTTAATACTAAGAAGGAGGAACTAATATATGAGATTGGATAAACTTCAAGGAAACCCTTATTTGCTGTTTACCCCGGGCCCCCTTTCTACTACTGCCGGTGTAAAAGCTGCTATGCTTAAAGATCAGTGTACCTGGGATGAGGACTATAACGGTTTTGTTCAGGAAATCCGGGAGAGGCTTGTGGGTCTTGCTACAAAAGAAATCCGGGATTACACAGCTATATTGATGCAGGGTAGTGGGACTTTCTGTGTGGAATCGGTCATAGGGTCGGCAATACCCCGGCATGGCAAACTCTTGGTGGTCATAAACGGTGTTTATGGGCGGCGAATAGCGCAAATAGCTGAGATTTTAAACATAGATACGGTTATTCTGGATGACGGGGAGCTTATGCCGCCGGATTTAGGGAAGCTGGAAAATGTTTTAAAAAAAGAGCCAGGCATCACCCATGTGGCGGCAGTCCACTGTGAAACCACCACGGGCATGTTGAACCCTATTGATAAAATAAGTGAAATAGTAAAAAAATACGACAAAGTTTTCATAGTTGATGCAATGAGTAGTTTTGGAGGAATAGAATTTGATGTAGCAAAACTTAAGATAGATTTTTTGATAAGTAGTGCCAACAAATGTATCCAGGGGGTTCCTGGCTTCGGCTTCATCATCGCCGAAAAAGATGCCGTAACAGGATGTAAAGGCCGGGCACGCTCCCTGGCACTAGATTTATACGATCAGTGGCGGACCATGGAGGAACATCACGGCAAATGGCGCTTCACATCACCCACTCATGCGGTGCTGGCCTTTCATCAAGCGCTGCTGGAACTGGAGGAGGAAGGAGGCATTAAAAAAAGGTATGAACGTTACCGGGAAAATCAGCAGACCCTTTTAAAAGGCATGCAGGATATCGGTTTTAAAAGTCTTCTTCCCTTGGAATACCAGTCTCCAATAGTTACAAGTTTTTTTTATCCTGAAAGTGCCATGTTTGATTTTAAAGAATTTTATAACAGGCTTAAAGCCTGCGGTTTTATCATATATCCTGGAAAGCTCACACAATTGCCTACCTTCAGAATAGGAAGCATCGGGGATATTTCGGCGGAAGATGTAAAAAGATTGGTGGAGACCATTAAACAAAATATATTCTGGAAATAAAAGAAATGGTATAATAAGTTATGTAAAAGGTTATGGGACACACCTCCTCTTCTGGGGTATGCGTCTGGGGTAGTCGGAGGAATGTCCCCAATGAAGGTGAATATAATGATTTGTGGGACAGATCTCCTTTTCTGGGATTGGAAAACTATAGGAGAGGGAGATATGTCCCCAATGTGGATATTTTGAAACACTCTAAGCCCATAATTCGCAGGTCACCGAATTCGTATCATGGTAAGTAAAAACATACATACAAAATTTTATCAAGAAAAGCTAAAAGGCAGAATATTCTGAGAAGGTACAAGCCCACTCAATGTCGAATATATACAATAACTTCCGATATTGAGGTGGGAACGGCATGGCTTACAAATATTTCCATA